>NZ_QOLD01000057.1 GCF_003333305.1 Candidatus Colwellia aromaticivorans
ATCTCTGACTAAAGAAATCGCATCAAGTTTAAATTCTTTTGTATATTTTTTACGTTTGGTCATTTCAGTTCTCCAGTTAAGGCTATTATGTCTTAACTGGGGTAGTCGTATCCATTAAACCAGGTCAGGGCGTAATAAATCAATTCACACTTATGACAGATTCAGAAATGAAATCGAGCGTAGAGTGGCCGCCAAACTTACGAACAAAATTTAAGATCCTTATCACGAAAGACCAACATGATAAGTATTTTAACTGGGCTACTAGTGGAAACGTAGAAACAATAGCTTACATGGAGAATAGTTACATTAGCTATTTATTAGACTTCTGTGAAAAGCTTCAGAAAGTTTTCGATTCTTTTGAGCAAATAGGACAAAACAATGACTAGTCGCCCACAAATGATAATTGAAACCCTTAAAAGTAATAAGGGTACAAAATTTACAGCGAGAGAGTTAGCTAAACTTTTTATAGAGCGATATTCAAGTGCTCTAGCAGATAAACGCACCAACCCTAGATATGACACTGATGACAAATTCATTGCTCAATTAGCTGCTGAAATAGGTGGAGAAAGAACGGTTCGTGCAAAGCAACAATGTCCCAATGTAGTTACTCGTGATAAGCCAAGGACACGTCTTTATTATTGGGATGATGCACCTCAAACAGAAGAGCTTGAAGATGTAGATATTGATAGAAAAGATGCTCAAAGTTGTGTGGGTTCTACATCTTTTAGTGAGCATGATCTTTATCCAATGCTTGTCGAGTTTTTAAATAAAGATATGGGGTTAAACTGCCAAAGAATAGACGAACGTCGTTCAATTAATTCACAAGGGTCAGGTGGTAATCATTGGTTGCATCCTGATATTGTTGCAATGGAGCCGTTAGATCAGTCTTGGGACGAAACGGTGCGAACTTGTGTTCGACATGGCAATGATAAATCTATCAGATTGTGATCTTTTGAAGTAAAGAAAGAACTAACTAGAGGCAATGTTGGGTTTATTCCAACCCCACATCGGTTATTTGGCGTATAGCAATTAGTTCTCGTTTACAATTGTAGATTAATATCTGAATTTAGTTCCGTAAATATTGTGGCGAGTAGGGTGTACTATAGATAACAATTAATATTGAAGACTCTTTTTTATTTAAAGATAATACAAAATATGATCTGATTTTTTCAGGAATTCCCTTTGGGAAACCTTCTGATATTAGTAAGTATGGGCATGAATATCATGGTTATAAGAACAGTTTAGAAGCTATGTTCCTAAAGCATACAATTAATACAGCTTTGGATGGCAAAGCTGTATTAATTGTTCCAGATGGACTTTTATCAAATTCTACACATGAATTCAAAGACTTAAGGTATCAGCTGTTAACTCAGTTTAATTTACATTCTATTCTAAGTCTTCCTATCGGAATTCTAGCGCCTTATGCAAATGTAAAAGTTAGAAACTTAAACTCATTGGCTAAAGGTTCAGCACAACCATCAATCTCATATGAAAAAATTAAAGATATTGAGTTCAGCTTACCAACATATGAAGATCAAGTTTCACTAACTAAATGGTTTAAAGAAATTGAATCAAATAAAATTAAATACATTAAAGCTTTGGAAGAACAGATTGAAAGTTTAAATGCATTAAGTGATTTTGTTATTAACCAAAACAGCATAGAGAGTAAAGAACATAGTTAAATGACAATTTAAGTAATTCGTTAGATATTCTAACGTGACGCTACGTGAAAAATAACGAGGTAAGCCTCACAATAAAATATTTCATGCACGTAGCGCACGATTTTAAAATACTGTTATTTCATAGAACAATACAGAACGATAATAAAAATTTGATCCAGCTTTATATTTGCAAAGTGATATTTTACAAAATGCTAACTGATAATGTAGGCCGTTAAAAATAAAGGTTTACGTTTGCAAGCGTTAACTGGATCGATCCAGTGGTAAGCTTGGAGTATCACAACAACAGGGACAACCACCCTAACATCTACACAGTACACTAAGTCCGATACTCTTTAGTATCGGACTTAGTGTGATTGATTATTTATTATAAACGTTTAAATTTTCTCTTACGCCAATATTAACAAAAACATAGTTATAGACTAATCTAATTTTGATATTGGCTGTATTTTAATGATATTTATAGGTTATCAATATTTAAGCCTTGGCACCACTCGCTAGCTTTCAAAAACTCTTCTTGAACAACTGTTTTATCTAAAGAATATTGTTGTAAGCTCTCTCTCAAATTACCATTCGATTGTAAGTTGTCATGACCAAGTATATAGCTGGTTGTTAAATCAAGTAATTGACCAAGTAATCCTTCATGTGTAACTAATGCATTTTCAATAGGTTGAGCTAAAGGCATTGTTTTAACTATTTCAGCCATTGGCATTGAAAGCATCACTTCAATAGCGCTGAGTAATCCGGTAATAAAAGCAAAGTCGCTTACTGATTTAAATGCACCTTTATCACTCAAACCAAACATCATTTTACCTGTGATAAGTGCTTGTTTACATACTTCATCTGTAGTTTCTGAAGTTAGGTTAGATAAAGCTAAAATAGAAACAAACTGCCTTAACTTATCTTCACCTAAATATGCTGCCGCTTGTTTTAATGAAGTAATTTCGACTCTAGTACCCGTAGCTACATTATTAACCATTTTTAATAAACCAACGGTTAAGTTTACATCGTGGCTTATTATTTCAGCCACTGTTTCATAATTAAGCGGATAATTAAATGTTTCACTTAATAAGTGTAGCATTTGTGTTTTTATTGGAGCTAATGCTTGGCCTTCTATGATTTCAGGCTGATGATAAAAATAGCCTTGAAAATAATTAAATCCTACTTCTGCAAGTGTTTGTTTTTGGTGTTTTGTTTCTACTTTTTCAGCTGCTATAGCGACGTTAAAGGGTTTCATTCGTGCTACGGCAGGTAATAAACGTTTGGTGTTTATTTTCTCAATATCAACTTTTACTATATCAATATAAGGAAATAGTAAATCCCAATGTGGTGCTAAATCATACTCAGTTAACGCTATTTTATAACCTTGATCGTAATAAAACTTAATGATTTTTAATAGTTTTTTGGTAGGTTTTTCTTGTCCTACCAATTCTATAACGATAGTGTCTTTATCAAACATTAATGGGAATTTATGAATTAAACAGTTCTCAGTGAAATTAATAAAGGCTAATTTTCCCATGCTGATTTTTTGAATATCACCATGAATATGATTTTGAATAATCAACTTTGAGCTAGCTATATCATGATCAACCTCAGGAAATTTATTATCCGGACTATCTCTAAATAATAATTCATAGCCAATGGTTTCTAATTTTTCATTAAAAATAGCTTGTCTAGCGATATAAGTATTTTTCATTTCGATTTTTTTGTTGATCAATTACTTGGTAGCAAGATTACCATTATCAAGTGAAAAAGCTAGATTAATCTCTCTAGCGGGTTTATATCCAAGTTACTCTTGGCTATTTAATAATTGTTTCCAATACTAACTGCTGACCATCAATTTCTCTATTCTCATTTAAACCTAGCAGTGTATTCATAAGAGGAAAAACATGAATATTTTGAAAAGGCTCAAGTACCCTACTCTGCGCTATACTTGAACCCGCAGCTATAAAAAAACCATCTAAGCTCGTATTCTTTTTTGGATCAAATCCATGAGTTGCCCCATGTAATTTAGTGACTATATTTTTCCAAATAAATATTGCTGGTGGTGTTGCTTCAATTATTATCTCGGGAACAATCGCTAAATCAGAATTAAATTGCCAGTGTTGAGGATAATTTCCTTTGCTATATATGTTATAAAGTTTTTTGTTAGCCGTAAGATTTGATTGAAGTTTTTTTTCAAAGCTTATACGAGTTCTACTGGATATCTTATTTTTATCTAAATAGATAAAAAGCTGTGTATCATTGTAAGTCACTTTAATACCATCTATTTTTACGTTAATACCTTTAAATATTAAAGGTGTTAGTACTTTCGCTTTTTCGGTAATAGCTACCATTCCATGATCTGAAACTAAGATAATATTAATGGGTTGATAAACTTCATTATTAATTTTATCTATAAAATATCCAAACAACTTATCAAACTCATTAATAGCGGTAATTAATTGTGGCGAATCGAGACCATAGTCATGACCCGCTGAGTCAATGGTAGAGAAATAACTAGCAATGAAATAAGGCCTTTGATTGATTGGTAATTTTAACCACGCAATAAGCTGTTCAATTCTTGCCTTATTTGATGTGTTTTTATTATAAGGAATATTATAACTTGGCGAAGTGTGTCCTTTTGATTCAGATTCAGGCCAAAAATAAACAGCTGATTTAATCAAGTTATCTTCAGCTACTGACCAAAAAGGTGCGGCAGTTAACCATGTATCATTTTCTTTTCCTGAACCTAAGTAGTACGTTTTATCTAATTCAGGATGATAAAATCTATTATGGATTATTCCATGGTTTATCGGATAAGAACCAGTAATAATAGATAAATGATTAGGAAAGGTTTTACTTGGGTATACAGGTAATAATCGCGCTTTAACGCCATTCTCTGCAAAAGCTAAAATATTTTTAGGTTGATACTTTTGTAAATAATTGAAAGAAAAGCCATCAACTGACAGCAAAATCACCGTTGTTTTTGCTGTTATTCCATAGGCAGAAAGAGAAATTAGTAATAAAGACAGTATTGATAAAGGTCTAATCATGCGACAGATCTAAATAGTTAGTTAAAAAATGGATCGGCTATACTAACAAATCTTTAATGTTGGCTAAGTCGGTTTTACCTGCAATAATTTCATCTGGCGTTAAACCAGATAATTCATGGGGGAAAACTAACCACTCTTTTGATTCATGTACAAAATAATCAGGCGTAATATCAACTTGTTTATTTGCTGGTTTATACCAAGGGCAAGCCGTACGAATATCTTTAGGCATATTATTTCGCATTAATAACTCAAGCTGACTAATAAGCGCTTTAATGCTGCGGCCTGAATCAAAAACATCATCTACGATGAGTAACCCATCTCCAGCGTTTGCATTTTCGATAATATAATGTAAACCGTGTACTGTAATTTCTTTACTTTGCTGGTTAATGCCATAGTAAGATGAAGTACGTACAGCAATATGATCTGTCTCTACTTTTTTATAGTCAAAGTACTCTTGAACAGCAATACCAATAGGTGCACCACCTCGCCAAATGCCAACAATGAATTGCGGTCTAAAGCCATCTTCATAGACTTTTGCGGCTAAACGAAATGAATCTTCTAATAACTCTTGTGCGGTAATAAATTTTTTTTCCATTAACGTTAACCTTATTCTCTTATTTATAATATTACTTATTAAATCATTATAACGTGAATATAATGCTTAAAAAATTATTTATCTATTTAGTCAGGTTATATTTCCAGTAAGCGTAACTAGTTGAGTTGTTCTGTATTTAGAAAGTTGAGCTTTGCAATATATTGCCTTTCTGTGAATTTGACTTTATTCAATCGTAATGCCATTTTTATCGCTTTTTTAGCCGCAGATATCCTATTCATTTGATAATAGACTTTTGCTAAACCAAAATATAATTCATGTATCTTATTATTAAGTTTAATGGCTTTTTTATAATGCATAACCGCTTGCTGATAATTATGATTAAAATAAGCCTCATCTGCTAAAAGCGCGTGATAATAGGGGTTCTTATTTCTTTTAGCCTGTAACTTCTGCTCTATTGACTCAGCTTCTACTATAGCTAAATTTTTTCGTAATAAAATAGCTAGATTAGCAAGTGCCGTATAGTTGCCTCGATCTAATGCTATAGCATGTCGGTATGTTAGCTCTGCTATTTGATAATTACTGGTTAATTTATATAGTACAGCTAAGTTCCCCCACGCAGAGCTAAATAACTTATCTGCTTGAGTGGCTGCTTTAAAATATTGATAAGCAATAGTATAGTTTTTATCAACTAGAGCTTGTCCTCCTTTATTATTATAAAATATTGCGAGCACAGTATTTTTATTAATGATTTTCTTAGAAAATGATTCTTTCACCACATAAGGATCAAAATCTATCTGTAGTGTATTAGAGCCATAAAAAAGTATTTTATTTCGATTATCTTTTATTTTTACAAGTAAATTGATATGGCCTGTTAATAAATTATGCTCCCCATTTCTAACCCAATATTCAGGGACATCTACTTGCTGAAAAACAACGTGTAGACCAGCTTTTTTTGCTAAAGCATAAGCCATAATGGTAAGTGACATACAGTTAGCTGTTTGGCTATGAAAGGCTTCTCTGGCAGTAATGTTTGCGTTACTTTGGTAACTAAGAGCAATGTTGTCTTGTGAAAATATATGCTCAAGCAGCAAAGTTGCTTTTTTTTTAGGGCTATAACTACTTTTTAACTTTTCATCTACCAGAGCAATCATTTCACGGTCTAGCATGAAAATTTCTTCTTCTGATTCTATTTGAAATGAAACAGGCTTAGTAAATTTTTGATCAAGATAGAGGGTGTTAACCATCATTTGAGAGTAATTGGAACCATCATTGCTATTTTGACAAGAAAGTAGCAAAGGGAAAGAAAGTAATAAAGTAAATATAAAAGCAGGCTTCATAAATCACGCCCGAAATACTTATTTTAACAAGGGGTAACTAAAGCGTAAGTCAAATAAATAAAAAATGCGATTAATTGCAGAGTATATTAATATTTATTTACAAAGTAATTGTATATGACTTAGCCTTGAACTAACGTTCACCGTTGCCAAATAAATATACTAACCGTGCAGCAATATTATTTTCTGAGGTTTTTTGTCTTGTACTGTAATAGTGGCGCCAGTCAACTTGCAAGGCAAATTTATTCGATATTTTACAATGAATACCGGTACCAACATTTACTTGAAACGTTTTAAAACTTTCATCTTTTTCCCACATTATTTCACCAAAACCACTGGTTAAATATGGGCGTAAACTATGTTGATCATTAAAGTAATATTGGCCGTCTAGACTATAATTTTCATAAGATTTTTCATTACCAGAGACTATATCTTCTACTTTAGCTTTTGAATAAGAAAGACGTGTGGAGTACTTTTTAGAAAAATATAAACCTAAAGAATATTCAGTCACTGTATCATCTTGTACTTGCCAATAATCATCTAAAAGTACTTGTCCGAAACCATATGACACGCCAATAATACTAGTATCTATCGGATCTTTAATTCGGCTTACTCGGTCATGTCTTTTGGGGGTATAATTACTTCCATCGCCAAGCTGTAAAGAAATATTAACTTGTATTTGATTTTCTGTTTGCCCATTTTTCCCAATAGCTACGTTTTTAACACGGACATAGCCGGTGCCAGCTTTAATAATTTCTTTACCAAATAAGTTATTAATACCAACACTCAAACTATCCACAGGATCAAGCAAGATCAGGGCTGTACTGCCTAAAAATGTAGAACCCAAAACAGTCTCACCATTAGCTCTGATATCCATTTCGGTGGTAAATGCCCATTCACCATAAGCCCAACCTAAAACAGGGGTAATAACTAAGTCTTGAATTGAAGGTACTTCAGCAAATGATTCAATACCGTACTCCCAATAAAAAGTAGACATTAATGTTGAATATACAAAAGCATCCCACTGTCGATAGCCAGACTTTCTTGCTACTTGATAATACACCCCACCAAAATATGGATGCCCAATCAAGTTTAATGGACCAGTATCACGATCCCAAACAGGCCCAGCAGTCACATTTTCAAACCACTTATTATAGATACCCTCTTCTTTATCCCAATTTGAAACATCTTCGGGTAATAAAGCAATAACGCCGATAACACCAAAGCCATAAGCAAAGATTGATTTAGTTTGTGACCATAACCGAGCGCTGTCTTCAGAATTTTCAGATGTAAATAAGGATATTTGATAAGGTGACTGATAAAAATCATCTTTTACATCGAGATTTTCCCAGCGAGTTACTGGATATTTTTCAGGATAATAACTAGCAACAATTTCAGCTTCAGTGATGGCTAGTTGTAAATTTACCGCATTAACTTTGCTAACGGGTGTTATTTCATTTTCTTGAGCATATATAGTAGATGAAAAGGATGTCATAGCGCCTATCAATAGACAATTAGACAAAATACTTTTAAATGGTTTACCGAATTCCCTTGGCATCAAATAAAATTCTCTACTTATATATTTATTTATAACAAAATATTAATAAGCTTTAGTTAAAAATATCGAGTAGGGTGAGGCTCATGCCTCATCCCTCTCACAGAACCGTACGTACGGACCTCGTATACGGCTCATGCAATTTACTATTTCTCATCACTTTGATCAGTAATAAGAAGCGAGAACGCCTG
>NZ_QOLD01000045.1 GCF_003333305.1 Candidatus Colwellia aromaticivorans
TGAACATCCTGAGCGATGGTCAAAAAAAGAGAGAAACTGGCAGCCAATAGGCGCTGTGGAGTTAAATCCAGAGCAGCACAAAGAAGCTGCTTAACAATTTAGGCGACAACTGCCTTGAAAAACGCCGTAATTGATTAATCTTGAGTATATCCCTTACATTTTTAATTCTTGTATAATTTATCGGCATAGAAATAGAAAAGTTTAATTTTTGAACCTGATTATTATTTTAGTTTCGGATTAACCTTTTTACCCAAGGTAAACCTTGCTAAAATTCACATCATAAAATTTATAACCACTAGGACTTTTCATGGCAATTAACTGGTTTCCCGGTCATATGCACAAAGCACAAAAAGAAATTAAAGAAATATTGCCACAAATAGATGTGGTTATTGAAGTGTGTGATGCGCGATTACCCTTTAGTAGTGAAAATCCAATGATCACTGAAATAAGAGGCGATAAGCCACTTATTAAAATTCTCAATAAAAGTGATTTAGCTGATGCGGAAAAAACAAAGCTGTGGTTAGCCTATTTAGAATCGCAACATAACGTTAAAGCGATTGCTTTAACGACAGAAAATACCGCTACCGCGAAAACTATTCCTGATTTAATTCGCAAACTTGTCCCTAATAAGGATGAGGAAGGTAAACAAATAAATGCCATGATCATGGGAATTCCTAATGTAGGTAAATCAACGTTGATCAATACCTTAGTAGGTAAAGCGAAAGCTAAAGTAGGTAATGAACCTGCAGTCACTAAAGGTCAACAACGTATTCGCCTTGAAGAAGGCTTATACCTTTTTGATACGCCAGGTATGTTGTGGCCAAAAATTGCGAATGAAAATAGTGGCTATCGTTTGGCCGTGTCAGGCGCGGTTAAAGATACCGCTTTTGATCATGATGACATTGCTTATTTTGCTGCAGAATATTTGTTAGCTAATTACCCTGAACGTTTAGTAGAACGTTATCAGCTTGATGAAACGCCGCAACATGAAGAAGATTTAATTGAAGCGATTGGCAGAAGGCGTGGCTGTGTACGCAGTGGTGGTCATATTGACATGCATAAAGCCGCAGTGATTTTGATCAATGAAATAAGAGATAAAACGCTAGGTGCAATTACCTTTGAAATACCTGATATTATTGATAAAGAGAATCACCATTTTAATGAATTAGAAGCCAAAAGAGTTGCTACTCGTGAAGCTAAAAAGCTGGCGAGAGGACGTGGTAGGAAAAATAAAAGGTAATAATAATGACTGAACAAACTGAAGCAACATTTACTTTACATCCACAACTAGCTAAAGACTGTTTTGAATTAGCAGAGTTTCCCTTGTGTAAGCTATTATTATGCAATGATAGCGCTTACCCTTGGTTTGTTTTGGTACCCAAAGTTAATGATATTACAGATATCTATCAATTAGACTGGCAACAACAACAGCAATTACTTAATGAATCAAGCTTACTCAGTGAGTTAGTTATGCAAGCTTTTGTTGGTGATAAAATGAATGTAGCTGCGCTTGGCAATGTAGTTGAACAATTACATGTACATCATGTGGTGCGTTTTAAAAACGATGTTAGTTGGCCTAAACCTATCTGGGGACAACAACCGTTAACCCCCTATACCAAAATGGAATTAGCCGCGATAAAAGATAAAGTATTACCGAAATTGGCTGTTGTTTTAGAATCTATTACAAGCTAGAAACTATTTTAAGGAGTGGTATAGGGCATATTTTTGCCTGGCGATTGTTGATTGCATGGCGTCAAAGGCTTGGTTAGCAATATTATAAGCTCCCCAATCTCGCGTTTTCAGAACCTTGGGGTTTTCTGATAAATCACGAATGAAGTTTTTGATTTTATTTTGAATTTTTCCTATTGGGCTTGTTAACTCAACTTTATTATCAAATGAATTTGAAAAGTGATTGTCATGTTCAATGCTGACAGCTAAGTTAACAGCAATGGTTAGCTCTGTATCATCATTAAAAGAAGGAGCAATTGGAACAGGATTTAATACACCACCATCAATTAAATGACTTCCTTTATAATTAACCGGAGTAAAAAATAAAGGTAAAGATATTGATGCTCTTACTGCATCAAATAATCGTCCAGAAGTTAGCCAAACTTCTTTTTCATTGTTAACATCTGCCGCTACAGCAGTAAAAGATATAGGCAAATCTTCAATTAAAATATCACCAACAATATCAATTAGTTTATTTATTATCCTATCACCCTTTACTATTCCACCTGAACTCCAAGAAATATCCAATAAACTCATTACATCAACTTTAGTTAGTTCACAAACCCATTCTTCAAAAGCATCTAGCTTTCCTGCTGCATAAACTGCTCCAATAAGCGCTCCAGCAGAGCAACCTGAAATAGATTGAATACTACATCCACTCTTTTCCAATTCATAAATTATTCCAATATGAGCTAACCCTCTAGCCCCACCACTTCCTAGGACCAGAGAAACGCGTTTTCCTTTTAATTCCATTCATTGAATCCTAGTCAGTCTCAGAAAATATTAATTAATACACTACTATTGCGAATTGAATTAACTCAAGCGATCATAAGTGTCTGTATCAATAAATGACATATGACAGTGAAAACAGTAATCTAGCGATTTGGAATTTAGCCCAGGTGATGATAAAAAATCTAAAGTTAAAATTTTATTGAGTTTAAAGGATTGTCGAAAACTTTTCTCACGTGAGAAGGAAAAATAAAAAGAAGGCCGCTTAGTGCTAAATAAGTCTTTTTATTTCATTTGATTAAAGTCATTTTTTATATTTATATCATAATATTGTATTTGGTTGCTTTTTGAATAAAAAGCAACTATTACTAGGTATAGCTGCAATTTCAAAGGAATTTTAATGCCTATATCTCCAGGAAATAGACCCGCTATTCTAGTTGTACATGGTGTTCAACTAGGCGAAGACAGCGAACTACACCAAGATGAATCTATTCGAGAATTAGTGTTATCAAGGCTTAACGGGACTCATTTTGACTTCGATGTAGATTTGTACAAATACGAAAATATTTCCGATGATAGCCAAGACAAATTCAAAAACCTTTCTAAGCTTCTTATCAGCTCCCCTATAGGAAAAGCTATCGCGCCATCTGTAATCGATATAGTTGGTGATGTGGTTATTTCGTTAGCCAATAATTCGACTGCCCACAAAATTAGAGAAGGACTAAAAGATAAAATTATTGAGTATTACAATGCTGGAACGCCTTTATATATTGTTGCCCATAGTTTAGGAACTGTATACCTATTTGATGTAATAAATGAATTAATCAGTGATAGTGATTATTTTAATCGCGATGATTTATTAGAATGGCCAGTTCAAGGGATGATAACTATAGGGAGTCCTTTAGGGCTTGCAATGTTTAAAAATACAGGTCGAAAAACAGCAAAAAATTTAGGGGCAGGACGATATAACTTTAAATGGTTAAATTATTTCGATGTCAACGACCCAGTTGTTTCAGGCAATATTTTTGGTAAAACATTATCCAATGTAAAAATTGCTGAAAAATACAAAAAAAAGGGTAACAATTTTGGATGGTTTATCAGAGATTTTCCTGTGGATACAGGGAAGACTTGGTTGCTAGCTCATACCGCTTACTGGGATAGTGCGGTTGTTGGTGATGGACTTGTAAATATGATGGTTTAAGGAAGAAAAATGAAATATTTATTCATAGCTATATCAATCACAGCGCTAACAGCATGTACTAATCATTTATACCAAGGTAAAACAACATATCAAGATAATGGTAAAACCTGTGAAGCACTTGTCTATTGGAATAATACTACTCATATATTCAATAGCGAAGGAAAATCCAGCTCTGTCGTTATTAGAAATGCGAGCAACCCCGGTAGCTTTACATTGAGCGACACAAGAGAAGAAAACCTCATCTTAATGCTTCCTTCTGGTGAATATGAAGATGTTATCTATAACAGCCATAATGATACAGAGCTAGTGTGTGGTGTTTTTAGTGGGAAGGGGGCGCATCAAAAGGGAGAAGTTTCTCGTACAGAATTTAAGTTGTTTTGTAATAAAATACCAAACCCACTAAAACCGAATACAAATGGAATAAAAGCTAAATATAAGCCTTTTATCTTTGTGATGTTAGCGCCAAAATCAGAGTTTTCGTGGGCAGGCGAAGAGCTTAAAGCTGAAATATCTCTTAGCTGTAAATAACTAGTTAGTGAGCCTTTAATCTTTTCATGAGCTTATGTCTGTAATTAGTACAATGGACTCTTTCTAACAAACTTACTATTAGACCAAATATCACTTAAACTATTTGGTTGTTTATTTATTTGCTCAAAAATCATCAGGAATCCCTCAAGCTATTTTAAAAAGGTATAGGTTAGAATCCTTTAACACCAAAAAATAACTATAAAGCGATACTGCTCATCTAAGGAAACAGGATAAGCGCTTCAATTGGAAAAAGTAGTTGGTTATAATGTGGTGTAGGTTTCTAAAACCGAAAACATTATTTTACTTACCAATTTATATAGGAACAAATATGGACTTGAATGTATACCTCTCAGGCGAAATACACACAGACTGGAGACAACGCTTAAAAGAGGGTTGCGATGCGCACAATTTATCCATTGTTTTCACTTCGGCTGTTACAAACCATGAGGCTAGTGATAGCGCGGGCGATATCCTTGGAAAAGAGGATGATAACTTTTGGCGTGATCATAAGTCGGCCAAAGTGAACGCAATACGAACCAAAACACTTATTGAAAACTGTGACGTAGCTGTAGTTCGCTTCGGAAATAAATACAAACAGTGGAATGCGGCTTTTGATGCGGGATATTGTGCTGCAATGGGAACACCTTATATCACTCTTCATGATGAAGATATAGTTCATCCCCTAAAGGAAGTCGATTCGTCAGCTATGGCTTGGGCTACAACACCAGAGCAAGTTATTGAGATTTTAAAATATGTTCTCACCAAAGCATAATACTTAACAATAATTTAAAGCAGAACTTCTAACCGTTAATAGCGTTCCACTTTCGTATCACCTCTTAGCCAGCGACTTTGTGCGGTTAAGCGGGCGTTTTGTTTTTAGGATATTATGAATAAAAATTCCATTCCACTGTTTATTGGCGTAATTTTTAGCCTTGTAGCAATTTGGTTAGTAAATGATTATTTGTTGGTAGATCAATGCCTAGATAATGGTGGCAGCTTTGATTACAGTAAAGCCGAGTGTTTATTAGAGAATGGCGATGTAAAATCATCAGAGTTAGGCGCGTATTTCATGGCAATATATTTTTTTATGGGTGTATTGATTTCGTTATTTTTTTCATTTTCTATTCGAAAAATTTTCAATGTTGAGCAGTAAAAATTGTAAAGCGCTTAAACCATAAAAATACAGTTGTTACAGCTTGTTTCTCGCTATTTACTGAAATTTGACAAGAAAATGATCGTCGTGATTTGTCACTAGACTTTTTTATAAAGTCATCTACAAAACCAGAGACTAAAGGAAGCACACCACTTCTATGTGTGCATATTCTATGCAGGAATATGTCGCCAATAAAGTACGAAATATGGACGACAATATAACAAAATACCTTGTTGCTCCTGTTGATATTATAGCGCTTAAAGTGTGGGACATATCATAAGGACTTAAACATAAGTATAAGAGAAACTGTGGCTAAATAATTTCAGCCAACAGTTGTTTAGCCACTAATAAGGGGGCATTAATTTTTTGGAGAACTATTTTGGCAACTAAAGAAGAAATTGAAAATTTCATGATAACTGACTTTCCTCAAGCTAAGTGCATTGTCGAATCCGTTGGAGAACAATCAGCAACGGTGAGGCATGCAATAGGGTTTGATGAATTAAGACCCGGTGGCACAGTCTCTGGACCCGTTTTAATGGCTGTTGCTGATTATGCTTTATATGTGGCTATTTTAGGTGAGCTAGGAATGGTTTCACATGCAGTAACCACCAGTTTGACGATTAATTTTATGAGAAAGCCCTCACCAGCAAAAGATATTATTGGTAAATGTACGTTGCTAAAAATAGGAAAATCCCTCGTGGTTGGTGAAGTTTCTTTATATTCCGAAGATGATACCAACGCGGTAGCCCACGTGGTTGGAACATATTCAATACCTAAATAGAGGTGAAGGTAATGTGCTTTTTGAGCCATTACCATTAACTAGTCAGATAAAAGACGGTGCAATATGAAAGTATATTTTTCGCACGGAAAAGAAAGCGGCTCTTGGGGACAGCAAAATAAAAAGGCTTGCAAATATTGCTAAAGAGCATAACTACAGCGTTGATAATATTGATTATTCAGATATCTTTGAGCCAGATCTTAGAGTCGAACGACTACTAAAAGTATTAGAAAATGTAGAAGAAGATTTTTTGCTTGTGGGATCAAGCATGGGGGGGGATGTTTCTTTAGTTGCTTCAGAACAAGTTAATGTGAAAGGCGTTTTTTTATTAGCGCCAGCTCTATTTATGCAAGGGTATAAAAACAAACTTATAATCATAATGCTAATATAGAAATTGTTCACGGTTGGTCAGATGACATTATTCCACCAGAAAACTCCATTTTATTTGCTAAAAATAGTGACTGTTTATTGCATTTGATTTCTGGGGATCATCGGCTTAATTCTTCGATAACGGTTATTGAAAAATTATTTTCACAGTTTATTCTCTCTCAAGTAGATAACAAAGCATAACAATGAGTTACTACCGTTTACTATTTATTTGTAATTAGATAAATTTGAACAAACATGCAATTCATTATATCTGTATACTCACAAAAGAGTCCTTAATATCTTTTATTTTTTGGTTGTAGCGTAAAATTTCGCTTCGCTATATTCTAATTATTAATTATTAATTATTAATTTTTGAGTTATTGATATTCTGATGAAATGTTTTTTTGAAAAGCTATTATTATTCTTTCTTTTTGTTATTACCTCAGCATTATCTAGTTTTCCAAGCTATTGCCAAGCTTTAGACATAGCACAAGAAAATAATTCAGCATTAGGCTCTTTTGCCACCATCATTACAGAGTCAGAGAAAGTGAATTCAGCGGATGAAATATTAATAAAATTCCAGCAAGGAGGAGGTTATAAATCTAAAACAGTTATTTAAGCTTTGGTATTAATGATGAGTTATTTTGAGCTTGATGTTAATTTTCCTGTCGAAGCAAGTGTCTTACTCATCAGAGTTGAATCACCTGACCCAATGGTTATACCGTTTTATATTCGAAATATAGAAGAACGTTATCAGGTGTTAACGGTTGAAAGTTTTCGCTATGGTATTGTGTATGGTGCAATTATGGCTTTGATACTCTATAACTTGTTCTTGGCTGTCAGTCTTAAGAGTAGTGAAAATTTATTATATTCACTTTATATATTTGCATGTATGTTGATGAATATCTCATCATATACAGGGCATCTCATTGCTGGGTTATTGTTTTTGTTGATGTTTTTACTTTTAAACAGCAACTTAAGAAACTGTACAACTTTGTGATGCTTTATGTTTTGTGGATAATTGCAACAGTTGGCTTAAGTATTTTATTCGATAATCATGCTATTTCAATTAAGCTAGCATTTATTAATATGTTTATATTCTCACTGCTAGTGATGAGCCTTGGGGTGGTCGCAATTATTAAGAAACTTCAATCGGCCCATTATTTCTTCTTCGCTACATTAATGGGGTATGTGGAGCGTTAATTACCTGTTTGACTGTTTGACTGTTTGACTGTTTGACTGTTTGAGTTAATTAATTTAGCGGATAAGCAGCTATATACTACAAATGATTTAGGAAAAAACTGTGTTGCTTATTAATCAAAATAACAGTCATAACCTAATATAGGATTACAAAAGATCAGCTTTCGTCGCTGAGTGTTCGTTAGCTGGATAATTTTGGTTCTAATAACCAACTTTAATTGCTAGATAATTACTCACGCAACATGCTCTTAGGGGATTACAATGTCCAAACGAATAAAATTTTATAGTCATCACCTTCCGATAATACTATTGCTTGTGGTACTGCCAGTCACGGAACTGTATGCTGACGAGATTGATTTAAATGAAGTTTTACGTAATAGCTCCATGGGTAATTACAAAGGTTACGCTGAGTTTAAGATGGGCCATTATGGAAATGCCCGTAAAATTTGGGAGGCTCTTGCTCAGCGCGGCAATGCTGAAGCCAGTTTCAATTTAGGCATACTTTATGAAGATGGCTTGGGGGTCACCCAAGATTTGACTAAAGCGTTACTTTATTATGAGACAGCGGCTATTGGTGGAAGTTTTAAGGCTCAATACCGGCTAGGGTTGCTTTATTTTGTCGGGAAGACGGTGCCTTTAAATAAGGTCAAAGCAAAACGTTGGTTGACAGAGGCCGCCGCAGGGGGTGATAGGGACTCGATAGAAATGTTGGCAATGTTGAATGGTGCGAGTAACAGTCAACGAGATAGGGACTTTTTACGCGCCGAAACTGCCCATGCCTCCGCGGATTATATTCAAGCTGCCAACATATGGCAGCGCCTTGCCGATGACAATGATATTATTTCTAGAACCCGTTTAGCTTGGTTGTATGAAAAAGGTCAGGGTGTCAAACGGGATCTCAAACGCGCGGCAGAGCTATTTCGCCACTCAGCAATGGATGGTGATCCTGACGCCCAATATGCGCTTGCGGTAATGTTGCAAACGGGTATAGGGCAGGCGAAAGACCTTCAGGAATCAGATATATGGTTACAAAGAGCTGCTGATTTAGGACATCGCGCTGCGGCCTTGGCCTTAGCTCAGACAGAAGAGAAGTAGCGAGCTTGGTCTATCATGCTAATTTATCTAACTCATTAATTTTTAGTTAAAAATCATTAAGGCGTTATGTATTTAGTTAAATAGGAGTCGGAAAAATTTGAATCAGTTAAATGAGAGATCTATATTATGTCCATACTGTGGTGATACTATTGCAGTTCTCATTGATCCATCCGACTTGAATCAGCAGTATATTGAAGACTGCCAAGTCTGTTGTAAACCAATCACTTTTTTGGTTTCTGAGCGCGTTAATGGTGAGCTTAATGTTAGTGTTTATAGTGAAGATGAAACGTTTTAATAAATAGATAGAAAGTAAATGAAATAGACTTCTAACTTTTAGCTAGGCTGTGTTTCACAACAGATTTTAGCCAATAATTATAAGTCCTTTATTTGGTTGTTATATACCCGTAATCATTCAAAATACTCGATTCAGAGTACTTGAGCAATGCCAGTTTGAGGCGCGTCAATTAAATTATGGTTATTCAGGAGAATATTCTCCTGAACAACCATTCCCTGCAATCAATGCCTTGTCTAAATCGTTTTTTTCTCCCACTGAAACATGCATTTTGAATGGTCACGGGTATATCTGATATTTCACTTATTAATAACCAACTGTTTTTGTTAGCTGTCTTCGTATAGAATCCGCCATATAATTTTACTTATTAAATATTTCCAAAAGAGTAAAGTTTAACTAACGACACCTTATTATCCTTTTCTAAAATGACAAAAAATAAATGAATGATATAACTATAGCAACGCACAACGGTAATTTTCATGCAGATGATGTTTTCAGTATCGCTGCACTTAAGAGCATTTACCCTTCTTTTAAACTTATACGCACTCGTAATTTAGAGGTTATCGGCAAGGCAGACATTGTGATAGATGTCGGAGGTGAATATGATCCAGAAGCTGGCCGTTTTGATCATCATCAACGTGGTGGTGCAGGTGAGCGAGAAAATGGTATTCCTTATTCCTCTTTTGGCTTAATTTGGCAGAAATATGGTTTACAAATATGCCAGGGTAACCAAGATGTAGCAAATGCTGTTGATGCAGGTCTAGTCTCAACGATTGATGCCATCGATTGTGGTCATGTTGAAGGTGTTTCTACAGGTATTAGTTTGAGCCAAACTATTTCAATGTTTAACCCAACGTGGCAAGAAGAGAGTCACTTTGATAGATGTTTTGATGAAGCTGTTGATTTCGCATTACGTGTTTTAACACGATTTATCGCTTCTGCTGACGGTGGTATTAGCGCGAAAGAAATTGTAGCTAAAGCGATTGATAATGCAGAAGATCCAAGGATAATTGTATTAGAAAAATATACCCCGTGGAAAAGAACAGTTCATGCTTTATCTGCAGAGGCTTTATATATGATTTATCCATCTCAGACGGGGCAATGGCGAATTCAAACAGTACCAGTAGAACCAGGTTCATTTGAAGACAGAAAACCACTACCTAAACCATGGGCTGGTTTATCCGATAAAGCGCTTAAAGAAGTGACAGGGATTGATGATGCCATGTTTTGTCATAATGGATTATTTATTGCGGGTGCAGAATCATTTGAAAGTACTATGAAAATGGCATCTATAGCACTTCAATAAGAATAAAGTAACTATGGAAATTAACCCCGTAATAATTCAGATTAACTCTAATTTTTTGTAGGCTTAACTTTTTTAAAGACAGTGTCACTCAGTATAAATTGAAATATTAAATAAACCCTATAAACTTTATAAAAGTATATTTTTTGTTAAAAAAGGAAATTAAATGAGCACACTAGGCATTTCTACCGAACAACTCGAAAATCTGTCATTAAAAGCGTATGAACTAGTAATAGAATATGCACCCAGATTAGCGTTAGCTATTCTCACATTACTCATAGGTTTGTGGATCATTAGTGGGATTACGAAACTCATTAAGTTATCTATGGAGCGCTCAAAAGTTGATCCTACGTTAATTCCATTTATGAGTAGCTTGGTTTCTTGGGTACTTAAAGTGTTATTGTTTATTTCTGTTGCTTCAATGATAGGCATAGCAACCACTTCATTTATTGCGGTTTTGGGTGCTGCTGGCTTAGCTATTGGTTTAGCACTGCAGGGGAGTTTAGCGAATTTTGCTGGCGGTGTTTTAGTGATGGTTTTTAAACCTTACAAAGTAGGTGATTTAATTGAATCTCAAGGGCATTTAGGCGTAGTTAAAGAAGTACAAATTTTTAATACCATTTTAATTGCCCCACAATCTAAACAAGTCATTATACCTAATGGAGCCACCTCTAACGGTTCAATTGTTAACTATACAGTCGAAGGAAAAATACGGGTCGACCTTACCGTAGGTGTTTCATATGATGCCGATATTGATAAAACAAAAGCCGTATTGATGGACGTGCTGGTTGCTAACGACAAAGTTATGCAAGATCCTGCGCCTTTCGTTGGTGTTTTAGAAATGGGTGATAGTTCGGTTAATTTTGCTGTTAGACCCCATTGCTTGCCAAAAGATTATTGGGATGTTTTCTTTAGTGTTAATGAAGCCGTTAAAAAAGCACTTGATAAAAATTCTATTGCTATTCCGTTCCCACAACGCGATGTACATTTAATTCAATCATAATAGCTTAAGTTATCATTTAAATGGCGTTAATATTTAAGTATTAGCGCCTTTTTTATTTATACTTTTTTGAATGGTTTAACGGTAGTGGTCAAGCTTAGAAATGTTAAACATTCGGATACTGATTTATTAATTTCATGCTTAAATAATTATGACAATACTGATAACATTACTTTAAGACGTTCGTGCTTGTACAATATGCGCTCCACACCTAGATCACGGAGTTCGACCTGTACTTCAAATTGACTCAAAGGCCAAAATTCTAATTGCAGGTGAGGATCCCGGCAGAAAGGTTCATGAGTCAGGCATACCATTCGATGATGCCAGTGGCGATCGCCTTCGACAATGGATGGGCGTTTCAAAAGATACATTTTATAACGCAAAAAAAATTGCAATATTACCGATGGGGTTTTGTTATCCTGGTAAAGGTAAAACAGGTGATTTACCTTCCCGTGCTGATTGAGCGGTAGCTTGGCGATCTAAGCTCTTGAAACAATTACCGCAATTACAACTTACGCTTGTCATTGGGCTATATGCGCAGTCTTACCATATTGCTCAAAATAGATTGTCACTGACTGAAACCGTTAAAGCAGGGCATAAATATTGGCCGAGTGTTGTACCATTACCTCATCCAAGCCCAAGAAATAATGGTTGGTTAAAAAAGAATCCATGGTTCGAAGATGAAGTTTTACCTAACCTTCGTAAACTAATTATTGAATTACTATGAAGAATATAACAACTTCTTTATTCTCAACCATTATTATTTTAGTTACCAAGTATGTCCAGTAACAGTTTTCTCGGTTTTGCTTCGTTACGTTATTTAAATCATCAATTTTTGCCCGCTAAAACGGGTACTATAAATCAAGGGAAGGTATGGAGTATGACAAAACTATCAGTATCAAGGTCAGTATTATTTACGTTGCTTAGCAAAGTGCTAGGTGTTTGACAAACTTATGAGTATTTATAATGATTTCACGTAAACATCACAAAATAGTATTTTCATTTTTTATGGCATTGCTTATGTCAGGTATTATGTCTTTTGCTATAAGTGTTTTTAACGTAGGCATGGTGACAAATATTATTACGCTCTGGTTACAAGCGTGGGGCTTTGCTTTTATGGTTGCTTTTCCAACGATATTTATTGTTTCGCCCATTGTTCATAAACTTGTTTCGCTTGTCTTACATGAAGAAAGCAGCACTTAGTATCCACTCAAATGACCCGTCTTAGAATATATTGACGGTTTTATCTGAAAGAAAACACACCGTTTAATCCAATTTAAGTAGGATTTTTCGGTGTTTAGGCTGTAATGTTTTACACGGAATATTTTCTGACGAGATTTAAAGAAGGTAAATTGGAGGTAGTCAATACTAAATGAAAAAGCGGTATATATCCATGTTACTACAATATGTCGGATTCAGCTGGAATTAGAAACGCCTTTAGGCAAGGCTTTGATTGAAGAGAATGGTTGTTCCATTGTCGAAATCAATAACGTAGCATAAAGCGTTTCTAAACCAGCCCTACAGGGACCCCTGATCAAATCATGTTCTTCGTTGCATCTCTTTTTAAGGGAACAACCATTAATAAAAAGATGCGCCTTGATCATGAATCGTTCAGGTGTCCTGAAACGCGCATAATGAAGTATCATGGATATATATACGATGAATGTTTTTCTATAAAATGCCAACTTTTTTTGTCCTACTATATAATTCACAAAGTTATCACTTTGTTTTAGATAGTTTTTAAGTAATTAAAATATGGTGTGAAAATATAATTATTTGTAATTAAATAGGGCAATAAAAGTTCTAGTTTAACATTGTTCTCCTTTTATTTTTAGAACCAAGCTGTATTTTCACTGTAAAAAATTGAGATTTACCAAACAAAATCAAAAAGCCATAATATTTACTTTAGCTTTTAATTATCAAAGAAAAAAGTTTATATTAAATGTTCGATAATAAGCGTTAGTTGCTTAGATGAGGCTAATATTGGAATCACTTCTAAAAATATTACTGATAGTTGTAACTGTGACTGCTTGCTTCTATAGCTCTAGTGTTTTTGGAATAGGGTTATGGTCTGTAGCCATTTTACTTTTGAATTTATTGTTTTCATTGTCAATATTCATGTCTATACCCGTTACACTTGGCTAGGTTTCGTTTTGCTACACCAATTTAGCCCATTATTTGGCGTTATTTATATAAAATTTAGCGGGTATTTATATTCTTACCCAATGTTGAAGCAAACTAATATTACTTAGAAATTAGCTCTTGCTCGTGGTGCTGCGCTATTTCATCGATAATCGCTTGCTGCTTTTTTTCTTCAGATATTTTACGTTCCGTTAACCAGTAAAAGAATAATGGTACAAAGAATATCGCTAAAAATGTTGCCGCTATCATTCCACCCATAACACCCGTTCCAACACTATGGCGAGCACCTGCACCTGCTCCTGAGCTTAATGCTAAGGGAACAACACCTAAAATAAAGGCAAGCGATGTCATAATAATTGGCCTGAAGCGCAAGCGAGCGGCTTCTAATGCAGCAGCGCCCGTTGTCCAACCTTCTTGTTTTTTCATTAGGGCATATTCAACAATCAAAATGGCATTTTTACTGGCTAAACCAAGTAAAGTCACTAAACCAATTTGAAAATAAACATCACTCGTCATGCCGGTAATCCAAACAGAAACCAAGGCACCAAAAATACCAAAAGGTAAAGCCAACAGTACTGATAGCGGCAGAGACCAACGTTCATATAAGGCAGCTAGAATCAAAAATACCATGATAACTGCCATACCTAATGCAAGCGCGGTAGATCCAGAGCTTCTTTTTTCTTGATAAGCTGTTCCCGTCCATTCATAACTCATGTCTGATGGTAATATTTCTTTGGCAATACGTTCGATCTCGGCGATCGCTTGGCCTGAGCTATACCCTGGGGCTGCGCTACCTAATAGTTTCACTGCAGATAAGTTATTATATCTGTCTAGACTGTCTGGGCCACTACTGTAGTTAATTTCTGCAAAGGCAGAGATAGGTATCATCTCGCCACTATTACTTTTCACATAGATACGACCGATGTCTTTAGGACTCATTCTAAATTCAGGCTCTGCCGACATTAATACCTGCCATGTTCGGCCAAACTTATTGAAGTCATTGAGATAATAGGTTCCCATAGTTCCTGCCAATGCGTTAAAGGCATTGTTGATAGGAATATTCATAGCGCGTGCTTGTTCACGATCAATTTTTACGGTCAATTGTGGTGAATCTGAACGCCATAACGTTTGCACTCCGGCAAGTATAGGGCTTTGCTGAGCTGCTCCCATCATTGCCTGCATACTTTGTTTTAATTTCTCTACACCACCGTCTCCACGGTTTTGTAGGTAAAACTCAAAGCCACCAGTACTTCCTAGACCCGGTATTGCGGGTGGATTAAAGGCTAATACTAACGCTTCATTAATATTAGCGGTTTTCATGAATAACTCACCAACCAATTGCTGTGTACTTACCTCTCTATCATCCCAATGCTTTTGAGTAACAAAAATCGTGGCAGCGTTGTTTTTATAGCCACCACCAAGAAAGTCGAAGCCAGTAAAAGAAATAACATTTTCATTCGCTGGATTTGATTTTATCGCTGCTATTACTTCCTCTACTACTTTTTTGGTTCGTTGCAATGATGCACCGTCAGGTAAAAAAACGGCTGAAATGTAATAGCCTTGGTCTTCGTCAGGTACTAAGGAACTTGGCGTTTTCAACCACATATTTGCTGTGATTACGACCATACCAATAACAAGCAACAGTGCTAATAATCCACGGCGAAGAAAGAAGCTTACGCCAGTAACGTAGTGCCCCGTTACTTTATTAAAAAATCGATTGAACCCGTTAAAAAAAAAGTTTGTTTTTTTGTCTTCATGCTTTAATACCAATACACATAAAGCCGGTGTCATGGTTAATGCAACTAAACCAGATAAGCTCACTGAGATAGAAATGGTGATCGCAAATTGGCGAAATAACTCACCAGTTAAGCCACCTAAAAAGGCAATAGGGACAAATACCGAACATAGTACTAATACAATGGCAACAACTGGGCCGCTTACTTCTTTCATCGCTTTTATTGCCGCATCACGAACCGATATATCTTCTTCATGCATAATGCGTTCTACATTTTCAAGTACAACAATCGCATCATCAACCACGATACCAATAGACAAAACCATACCGAATAAGGTTAAAGTGTTAATGGAATAGCCCAGCATATAAAGGCCAGCAAAAGTGCCTAATAATGATACGGGTACAGCCATCAGAGGAATTAACGTAGCACGCCAATTTTGCAAGAAGAGAAACACCACTAAAAATACTAGTATCATGGCTTCGCCAAGTGTTTTTAATACTTCTCGAATGGATACCTTTACAAAACGGGTGGTATCGTAAGGGAGTAAATGTTTGAGCCCTGATGGGAATCGAGTTTTTAATTCGGCAATGGTTTCATTAACTTCATCGGCAACATCAAGCGCATTAGCGCCAGGCTGTAAAAATATGCCTAATAATACCGCTTTTTTACCGTTGATACGTCCATCAAAGTCATAATCTTTTGAGCCTAATTCTACTCGAGCAATATCTTTCAACCGTAATGAACTACCATCGGTATTCGAGCGAATAATGATATCTTCAAATTCTTTTGCTGTGGTTAATCGTCCTTGTACTTTTACACTGTAAACTAATGACTGAGGACTCACTGAAGTTGGTGTTGCGCCAATTCTACCGGCAGCATATTGTGAATTTTGTTCACGTACCGCATTGCTAATTTCTTCAACAGTAACCCCTAATTGGCTCATTACATCAGGGCGTAACCAAATACGCATGGCATAATCTTTTGCGCCAAAAATTTGTACACTGGTAGTGCCCGGAATTCGCTTGATTTTATCAATAATGTTTAAGGTAACATAGTTAGAAGTCCATAATGCTTCACGGCTATCATCAGGTGAATAAAAGGCATGAACATGTAAAAAGCTTGATGAACTTTTAGCAACTACAACACCTTGGCGGCGTGTTTCTTCAGGTAAACGCGCTTCTACTTGTTTAACACGGTTGTTAACATTCACTGATGCTTGATCTGGGTCAGTGCCTATTTCGAACGTAACCGTGATCGTTGTTGCACCAGCACTGGTTGATGTTGATGACATATACATCATGCCCTCAACCCCGGTAATGGCATTTTCTAAGGGGGTAGCAACTGTTTGTTCTAATACTTCAGCGGACGCACCAGGATACACTGCTGTAACCTGTACAACAGGGGGAGACATTTCAGGATATTGCGCAATAGATAAACTACGCATAGCCGCCAATCCGGCCAAAACAATAAAAATAGAAATGACAAAAGCAAAGATAGGTCGATCAATAAAATAACGAGAAAACATTAATCTACCTCTTATTTCTTAGTTGTAGACATTAACTGATCATCAGCTAAACGTATCGGCATACCCGGGAAGAAAATACGTGCCATGCCATCAACAATGACTTGGTCGCCCGCTTTTAAGCCTTCACGAATTATCCAACCATTTTCTATACTCTTTGCTTCTGTTACCCATTCACCAACAACAACAGGTGCAGGTAATGCAACAGTAATACCTTTGTCATTTTTGGCCATAACATAGACAAACTTGCCAAGACCATTATCTAAAACCGCTCTTTGGGGGACTACAAATGCATTTTCACGTACAGCGCCTTCTAATACGATACGAACAAATTGCCCAGGTCTTAATGAAAAGTTGGGATTTGGCGTAATCGCCTGTAATTCACTGGTTCCTGTTTTACCATTTATACGTATATCGCTGAAGTTCACTTGCCCGATTTGAGGATGGAGTGAACCATCAAACAATTTTATTTTGGTTTTCCAACGGCCTTCTTCTGGCAAGGTAAGTGAACCTGCCGCGGCATCATTACGCATTTGTAATTGCTCACGTTCTGATAAACCAAAACGCACGCGAATAGGATCAATTTGGGTTAATTGTGTTAACAGTACTTCTGGGCCTGAAACATAAGTGCCTTCAGACACTAATTCACGGCCAACAATACCGGTAACAGGAGATGTTACCTTGGTATAATCTAAACGTAATTGCGCTTGATCTAAGTTAGCTTGCATCGACTTAACATCAGCTAAGTTAATATCAACACTCGAAATTGCATTGTCTAACTCACGTTGTGAAATTGAGTTTTTCTCACGTAATGGTTTTATTCTGTTAACTTCACGTTGGGCTTGTTTGAGACGAACCCTAGCAGCATTTAAGTCGGCTTTACTCTTTGCCATTTCAGCGGCATAAGTTTTAGCATCTAAACTAAACAATGACTGCCCAGCAGTGACTTTATCACCTTCACTAAAATTCCGAGTTTGTAAAATCCCCGAAACTTGAGCACGAATTTCTACTTCTTTTGCACCAGATAAAGTGGCAGGCAATTCAATACTAAAAGGGACTGATTGGGTTGTCATACTCATAACAGTCACTGCTGCAGGTTGCATCCCTGCAGGTGCAGACTGTTGTGCTTGTTCACAGCCTGTTAGTGATACGCTGGATGATAACAATAAAAGAGCACTAAAAAATGGTTTTAGCTGGCCACTTAACATAAAACGAAATGTTGACATAAAAAACCTATAAGTAAATGACCAAATACATAATAACAACAAGGATTACAGATTTAGCACAAATTGAAACAATATGTAAACTAGTCGGTGTAGTTTACATATTTTTATTGATAAGTAAACTAGACAGTGTAGTATTTACACATAATTTAAAACTTTAAAATTAGTCATATGATTAGTCGCATGGAAAAAGCATTAACTTTAACGGAACAAAAACGTTTAGACATTTTAGTTGCAGCACAAGAAGAGTTTAAAGAAAAAGGATTTTTAGGTGCTAGCATGGACTCATTGGCAAAAAGAGCTGAAGTATCAAAACGTACTGTCTACAACCACTTTCCTAGTAAAGAGGATTTGTTTCATAATATTGTAAAACAGCTTTGTGACTCATTTAGTCAAGCCGTTAATATTGAATACCAAAGCAGTATTCCCCTTGATGAGCAATTACATATTGCTGCGATGAATGAACTTAAGCTATTAGGATCTGAATGCTTTCTCGATTTAAACCGTATTACTCTTGCTGAATTCATTCGTTCTCCAGAATTATCCTCGAGTACCTTAGAGCATTTAGGTCAACAAAAAAATGGCTTACATAATTGGATAAACGATGCGATAAAAGATGGCAGATTAAAAGCGGTGGATGCTAATTATGCTACTCAACAATTCTTAGGATTGATTAAGGCCAATGCTTTTTGGCCACAATTATTAAGGAAGCAAGACTTTCCATCATCAGAGCAACAACAAACAATTGCTGATGACGCAGTGTTAATGTTTTTAGCTCGTTATGAAAGATAGCATTTAAACGAAAAAACCTTGATTTTTATAAGAGCTCTAAATAGCATTTACAATGCAGGCGACCTAAAGGGTCAGGGTTTAGGTGAGTTAACCTTACTATAAAGCCAGCTAACAATGTCTCTCCATGTTAATATTCCTACAGGCTTATTATCACTATTTATAACAGGAAGACAGGATACTCCCGTATCATGAAAAATTTTTATCGCTTCACTAAAAGAGGTGAATTGTTTAATTGCGACTAATTTTTTAGACACTATTTGATGGACTCGCTTATTTAACATTGCTAAATCTTTCTCACTAGCTGTTGGTAATTCTAGATTAGAGTTTGTTGCTTTTAAATAATCTCTTTCTGAAATAACGGCTACAAGTCCATTATTGCTATCTGTAACCATTAAGTGATGAAATTTATGTTTAATAAACAACTCTCTAACAATAGATAATCTTTCATCTAAATCTATACAAGTGACATTTTCACTCATTATTTCTTCAACTTTCATATTTTATTATCTATTTTGATTATTTATAAAAATAAGCCTTGAAATTCAAAACTAAAAAGGAAACATATTATCTACCATTGCTGCTCCTAAGGGGATAATAAGCTTTTCAATAAATCATGTCAAAAATGCGAACAAAGTACTCTTTCTGCTATTTTGTCGACTAATTTATCTTTTCTTCTAGGTTTTTATTGTTGTTTTCATAGTAAAAAAAGAAAGTAACATAGAGCAATAGCTATCGAAACAAAACTAATTTTTCTGGCTAAATAGGGCACTTAGCGCCTTATGTTTTCAACTTTAATTTAGATTCATTGTACCTAAAAGGCATCAGCTATTGGTTGTTCATTAGTTCTTCTGAACCGACGTAACAGTCGTTAGTATCAATGATTATCCTATGACTCATGCTCGCTAACACCGGACATATAGACTATATTTAGTTTGTCTCAAATGAGTATGAACCTGCTAGCTGAAGAATTCAGGTTATCCTCTTCCAAAATTTCACATTAAATGTGATTCAGATTAAGATTTAGATTATTTTTATATAATATTATTGAAGTAATTATTTATTTGTATACCGAGAAAGTACGATGAATTTTTTTAGAGGGGTTATATTGCAGCAAGCACTTCTATTTATCACAATGCTTTTCTTGCCTTTTATAATTATGGCACAGAGTACTAGTATCGAAAAAATTGGCCTACAACTAGGATGGAAACATCAGTTTCAATACGCTGGTTTTTATATAGCAAAAGAATATGGATTTTATCAAGACGTTGACTTGGATGTTAGTATAAAAGAATTTGACCACTCAATTGATATTGTTAACGAAGTCGTTTCAGGGCAGGTAAATTTTGGCATAGGTAAATCATCATTGCTAATTGAAAGATACAATGGAAAGCCAGTAGTTGCGTTAGGCGCTTTATATCAGACTTCTCCTTCAGTTCTTGTTACGACCAATCCATCATTTAAATCTCTTAAAGACATTCGTGGAAAGAGAATAATGGTTACTGAAGATGCAGTACGATCAGCATCAATTACTTCGATGTTACTTTCTAACGGTATAAGTGGAAATGATTTTGTTCGACAAAAGCATTCATTTAACTACAACGATTTGATTAAAGGTAATACTGATGCAATGGCTTGCTATCTATCTAATGAGGTGTTTTATTTAGCAAAGAAAAACATTCCATATAAAATTTTTAATCCCAAAGACTATGGTTATTACTTCTATGGTGATATTTTATTTACATCAGAAAATGAAATAGTAAGTTCTCCCGAACGTGTCAGAAAATTTTATGCTGCTTCCAAAAAAGGCTGGTTGTGGGCTTTTGAAAATATTGAAAAAACGGCTCAATTAATTTATGAGAAGTATAATACGCAGAACAAATCTCTTGAAAGTCTAATTTATGAAGGCAAAGTCTTAAAGAAATTGGCCTTCATAAAAGGGATTGATTTTGGTCATATCAGCATAAACAAGTTTAATCACATTGCCGAGGTTTTTCGCCTTGGTAATATGTTAGATAAAGTGGGCTCATTGAATATGTTTGTGGACCCATTAAATTTGAATAGAACTCAAGTTAAAATAGGCGTACTTGCTACACGTGGCATTGAAGCCACGCTAAAGCGTTGGACGCCGTTAACTAAATATCTAAATACTAAATTAGATAACTACTATTTCACTGTAGTGCCTTTAGACTTTGATCAACTTAGTGTGGATATTGCCAATAATAAAATAGATTTTTTCATTACTAATTCCCTATATTACGTGCAGTTAGAACATCTATACGGTGCTTCTCGTATTGCCACACTCTTAAATAATGATAGTTCAACACTGGATAAGTTTAGCGAGTTCGGGGGAGTCATTTTTACAAAAGTTGATAATAAAAATATTAATCACATCGAAGATATTAAAGGAAAATCATTTGCTGCAGTTGATAAACATTCTTTTGGTGGATGGATTATGGCTTATGAAGAATTTATCAACCATGGAATGACCCAAGATGATATTAAATTAACCTTTTTAAAAACGCATGACGCCGTCGTCGAAGCTGTTTTAAAAGGGGATGTTGAATCAGGTACTATACGGACAGACACACTTGAACGATTGGTTAATGAAGGTAAAATAAAACTGTCGGATATTAAAGTTATTAATTTAAAGTCTCATAAAGGTTTTCCTTACTTAGTTAGTACTCAGCTTTATCCAGAGTGGCCCTTTTCAAAACTCAAGCACACTCCAAATAAATTGGCTAATGAGGTTTTGTCTGCACTGCTCAACATTTCGCCTGTTCATAAAGTGTTCAAAGAAATTAAAGCTGATGAATGGACTGTTCCACTCGATTATAGTGCTGTACATGGTCTCCTTAAGAAACTGCATATATCGCCTTATGAATTTAATGAAATCAATCTAGTTGATGTATTCAAAAAATATACATTGATAATTTATGCTGTTACGCTTGGATTGATATTGCTAATTTTTAGAGTGGTATACATAAATAAACTCAATAAGACTTTAGATAGCTATAATTTCATATTAGATAAAGAGGTAAAAGAAAGAACGATTAATTTGGAAAAAGCAAATAAAAGACTTAAAATTTTGGCCAAAACTGATCCACTCACAGGTATCAATAATAGAGGCTATTTTTTTAGTCAAGCAAACAAATATTTTAATATTGCTATTCGAAATAAAACACCATTGCATCAACTCATGCTTGATTTGGATTTCTTCAAAGATATTAACGATAAATATGGTCATCATGCCGGGGATTTAGTACTGAAAGAGTTTACTCAAACCATAGAAAAAACGTTAAGAAACAGTGATTTATTTGGACGTATAGGTGGTGAAGAATTTTCTATTATCCTACAAGATACAAGTATTGAAGGTGCTAAATTATTTGCCGAACGTATAATAGAAAATGTTGAAAATTTACAAATAATATCTGCTAATGAAGTCATAAAAATAACGGTAAGTGTTGGTCTGGTAACCTTGAAGGATGAAGATAGTATTCATGAACTACTAAAAAAAGCTGATGTGGCATTATATAAAGCTAAAACTAGTGGCAGAAACCAATATGTTTATATGAATTAATTCGAACTTTAGCATAGGCTAATCCCCCTACGTTAGACATAGTTTTACCTCATGACTTCATCATTAGGTGAAAAGCATGATGAAAGAATTTAGTGTACCTTTTAAGTTAAATAATATATTTCTATTACAGTAGATATTCGACTTTTGATCCCGGTGAATTATAGATGCGTTATCGCTTAGCTGTGTATCTATGAAGACCCTCTGCTCACATAATTATTTCTATTTCTTCATAAGTACCTCGACTGATCGCAGTTGGCCTAAAGTGGGTATTCTATTAGTTTCCAAAACTGCTGGTTAGAGCTGTGATTTCAAATGGTCAGTGCAACCTAGGAAGTTACCTCACTTTTTAAGGTATTTCAGGTTTATAGCAAGGGCTGCCATTTTAATATGCTTATTGGTAATCATCATTTTCTTCAACATATTTCATAGCTGACTTAATTGAGCCAAAGTAACAGACCAACATCTTAAGGCGCTTATCTTTTACATGCTAAAGGGTGTCTTGATGCAGAATATCTAGCCATGTTTTGACTAATGCCCACGGTGGAAGTTGCTGATTCATATAATCATCCTTGAATTTATTGAGTTACGGTATAACATTAGATGATGATAAAAGAACGAACCAATTACTTTTATCGTATATGGCAACAGTTGCTTATGTGACAGATATCACAAGTGATCACTTATAAAATGCAGTAGGAAGGTTGAATTAGTTATGTCTGAGAAAGCAATTAAATTCGAATTTGAAAAGCACAATAAAAATAGTATTCGATATAAAGAAGTACCTGAAAACGGTATGCCACCTGTTTTAGGATCTATCTACGTGCAAAAATGGTTTGCGGGTGATAGTAAAAATATTGAAGTGACGATTAAGACAAAAGTGAAATGAATCAATCTAAAAGCAGTACGTATTCCATTGCTCAATTAGGTAATGCAGTATTAAGACAAAAAGCGGCTGAGGTTCAAAATATACTTGCCGATGAATGCCAGAAAATAATTAGTCAAATGATGTTGGCGGTATCAGAAGCTGGTGGTGTAGGTATTGCCGCGCCACAAATTCATCACAGTGTGCGTATTTTTATTATGTGTTCTAAACCTAATACTCGTTATCCAGACGCACCATTAATGGCACCAACAGCGATCATTAATCCTGAAATATTACATTATTCTAGTGATAAAGTTAAAGGCTGGGAAGGTTGTTTAAGTGTGCCTAGTATGCGCGGCTTAGTGCCAAGGCATAGTCAGATCGATGTACGTTATTTTGACCAACAAGGTAACGAGCAGAAAAAAGAATTAACGGGGTTTATTGCCCGTATCTTCCAGCATGAATTAGACCATTTGAACGGATTAACTTTTATCGACCAATTAGAATCGACGAAAGATTTGATCAGTGAATTTGAATGGTATCAGCAGTTCGCTTAAATCATCTGTGTACGCTTTTATTAGTTTGGGCTAAGTAGTTATATTAATTGAGTGACTTTAGAGCCTAAATATACACAAAGCATCATGATTAATTTGTTTATTGCTGACGTTATATTTAAGTACTGTTAGGCTGATTATCAGGTCTACAGCTCTAGCAGCTAAATAAAAACCCCTAGGAATTTAATTGTGATGAAAAATAATTATGTGATATTAATCTTGTCTATTAGCTTAATGTTATGCCTAATTAGTGAAAGCTTTGCTAGCAATATCTCTGCTGGCGGTCAAACTGAACAGGCATGTATCAGTTGTCATAATGATACTGTGCAAGCGTGGCAAAGCTCGGATCATGCCAAATCGATGGCATTACCAAATAAACACTCAGTATTAGCTAATTTCAATAATGTTAATGTTGAACATTATGGCCAAAAAGCCTATTTTTTTATTAAAAATAATCAGTATCAGGTGACAATTTCTTATGACGATAATATTGATAATTACCCAATCAAGTACACCTTTGGTCATTTCCCCTTACAACAATATTTAGTTGAAACTGAAAACGGTAAGCTGCAAGTATTACCCTTTGCTTGGGATGCGAGAGCAAAAGCTGATGGCGGTCAGCGCTGGTATCATAACTACAGTCATGAAGAAATAAGACCTGAAGACAGGTTACATTGGCGTCAACCGTTACAAAATTGGAATGGTATGTGCGCTGATTGTCATTCTGATGGCCTAAAAAGAAACTACAATGCTGACAATAATAGCTTTAACAGTAAGTTTGATAATATCAACGTAGGTTGTTTGTCATGTCATGGCGATATGTCTGAACATGTACAGCAAAGTACATCGCGAAATGTCGCAAATGACATAACCTCAGCCCAACATCCAACCGGGCAATGGTTGCGTGGTGCTAAAGATAAAACTGCCCATTGGCAAGGTGAAAAACGTGATAATAGCTTTATGGATAACTGTTTTTCCTGTCATGCTTTACGCTCGCCTTTAACGGATGGCATTACCGCTAATACGCCATTTTTAGATCAATTTATGCCGCAGTTACCTTCAGCGCCAGCATACTTTGTCGATGGACAAATAAAAGAAGAAGTGTATGTTTATGGCTCTTTTTTACAAAGTAAAATGTATGGCAAGGGAGTGAATTGTTTAGATTGTCATGACAAACATACGATGAAATTGAAAATTGAAGGTAATGGATTATGTTTGCAGTGTCATGGCTCTGAAGTATACAACGCAAAACCTCACCACCAACATCAAGAGGCTTCTACCGGAGCCCAATGTGTTAACTGTCATATGCCAACTAAAAGATACATGGGCGTTGACGACAGACGCGATCATAGCTTTAAAATTCCAAGGCCAGACTTATCATCACAATTTAATACGCCTAATGCTTGTACCCAGTGTCATGATAATAAAAGTAACCAGTGGGCAAGTGATAATTTAGAAAAATGGCATGGTAAGCCAAAAACGTTATTACAGAGTAAGCAGTTCTTAATGGCATTAAATAATGGCCAAGCAATTAAGCTTGAAGATCACTTAAGTATTATTGCGGATACTAAACTTGATGTTATTAGCCGCGCTAGTGCTCTACAAATGCTTAGCTTTACCACACAAACAATTACTATTGAGATCTTAAAACCTTATTTAGAACATCAAGAAAATTTACTTAGGCTTAGCGCTGCAAATGCTGCGCTATTATTAACGCCAGAGGCAAGAGTTTTACATCTTAGTCCGTTATTAACAGATAAATACAAAGCCGTTCGCGTAGCTGCAGCAAGAAGCCTAGTAACCAGTAAAGTAACTGCTAACGATCAGCAAGCTTTTAATAATGCACTTTCTGAGTTATTTAACGGGAATGACATTAGCAGTTGGCGCGGTGAGGGCAGAGCTAACCAAGGTAGTTTAGCGATAGAAAATAATAACTTATTAGCTGCTGAAAAAGCTTTTCAAGGAGCAATAAAAGTTGAACCCTACTTTGAGATAGGCTTTATCAACTTAGCCGATGTCTATCGAATTCAACAACAGCCGGAACAAGCAGAAGTAGTTTTAGTTAATGGGATGAAGAACTTACCGAAATCATCAGCCATTAAATACGCTTATGGTTTACATTTGGTTCGTCAGAAAAATCTTGCTAAAGCCGTTGTTTTGTTTGAAGAAGCAATGTTGTTATCCGCTGACAATGCGCAATATGCCTATACCTTTATATTAGCAATGGACGGAACAGGGCAGAGCACACAAGCGTTAAGCCAACTGAAACTGCTCATCGTAAATTATCCAGATAAAACACAATTGCGAGAGCTTGGTTTGTATCTATCGCAAAAGTTAAATAATAAAGCTGATTATGACTGGTTCATGACGTTCTGATTGTTTTTCTAAGTCGCTGCACGGCACTTAGTGAGATAGAGCTTTATCCTTAATTTGGATTATCTACTCGCATAGTCAACCTTACTATGTTGATAAAAGTAGGTTAGTTTGAGGCTAAAATTGTCTTAATGGAAATTAAGAACGTCAGATATCTCCAGACTTTACTTGCGTTAATATTGAGCGGAGTCTAAGTTTATTTTAGGACATTTTTCTACTTATTTGGCTAGTAAAATACTCTTTCAAAAAATTAAGCAGTAACCTAAGTTTTTTAGAGTTGGCTGTGCCCGGCGGGAAAACGCCATAAACATTTATATCGTTAAAGACATAGTCATTAAGTACCGTTTCTAAGGTGCCAGCCTTTATTTTTGGCCAAGCATCGTAAGTAGGAATACGGGCTAAGCCATGTCCAGCTTCAACAAATGCGGTACGTGCAGCCGCATTATTAGTACTAATACTTCCTTTGGTGGCAATACTGAATGATCGACTGCCTTTCTTTAGGGTTAAAACCCCTGAAGTCAATTTGTAGATCACCCATTGATGTTCACCTAAATCCGCAGGTTTAGCTGGACGTCCATATTGAAGAAAGTACTCAGGGGCACCACAAAGACACGTTTCTAGGGTGGCAAGTTTAGTTGCTTGTAAACCTGAGTCAGGTAATGGTGCACCACGGATCGCTAAGTCTATTCCCTCTTTCATAATGTTCACCACTTCATCAGTCAACATAACATCAAGCTCAATTTTGGGGTAGATTTTCTTAAACTCATTTAGTGCTGGCACAACAGTCTGCAAACCAACATTTACCGGACAGGTTATTTTAAGTAATCCGATGGGCTCATTTTTAAAGTTTTCAATTTGCTGGTTGGCGACACTCGCTTGCTCGGCAATAACGCGACAGCGTTCAAAATAGGCTTGTCCTGCTTCAGTAAGATTAATAGAACGCGTTGAACGATTAAGCAGTTTTACCTCAAGTTGTGCTTCTAGCTTTTTCAGGTGATAACTGACTACCGCTCGAGATAGCCCTAAATGTTTCGCTGCCGCGCTTAAGCTTCCTTGTTCAATGACTTGAGCAAAAACAACCATACTCTTGAGTCGTTCAAATGAAACATTCATAACACTACCTAGTAATTAGAAATACATGTCCAAGTAATCATTGTATCAATTATTAGTACAATGTTGTCAGTTTTATCTGCATTGTTCATTTGGATTTCTACACTTATACTAGCTTTATTGAAAATGAACACACTCTCAAACGCACTTATACTAACTTCTACAGATAAATGGATGAATGATAATGACTAAAAAAATATTGATGGTACTTACTTCACACGATGAGCTTGGTAACACAGGCCAAAAAACTGGCTTTTGGGTTGAAGAGTTTGCAGCTCCTTATTACGCATTTATTGATGCAGGTATTGAAGTAACATTGGCAACACCAAAAGGTGGGCAAGCACCTATTGACCCGACAAGCACATTAGTAGACTTCCAAACCGCAGCTACGACACGTTATGATAGTGATGCTGCAGCACAAGCTAAAATTGCTACCACGGTACAGTTATCTTCCCTTAACGAAAGTGATTTTGATGGCGTATTTTATCCTGGTGGTCATGGTCCATTATGGGATCTTACCGATAATACCGACTCAATCAGCTTGATTGAAAACTTTCTTAAAGCAGGTAAGGCCGTTGCGACAGTTTGTCATGCCAGCGCAGCCTTATTAAATGTAAAACAAGTATCTGGCGAATTTGCAATCAAAGGCAAAGCTATTACAGGCTTTACTAATAGTGAAGAAGAAGCAGTGCAATTAACAGAAGTTGTGCCTTTTTTACTTGAAGACGAACTTATTAAACGTGGCGGCGAATATCAAAAAGCAGAAGATTGGCATGCCTTTGCAATACAAGACGGCCTTATTATTACCGGTCAAAACCCAGCGAGTTCAGCATTAGCGGCTGAAAAATTACTGACTCACCTATCAGCTTAGATCTTAACTCGACCCTTATATGCGCGGTCGGATGAATGATGCCGAATCTTATGCTGATCCCGTTGCGTTAAATGCGGTAATGGTCGGTGGAAGTGTTTGTAGAGTAGAAGAGTCAAACCATAACGATTTTAAAAAGGTGATTGGGTTGTTGCTTTTGGTGGCTGGCAAGATTATAGCGTTATAAATGGCAGTGAATTACTTAAACTTGATAGCAACATGGCTAACCCATCACATGCTTTAGGTGTTTTAGGTATGCCAGGACTAACGGCTTACATGGGCTTACTTGATATTGGCCAGCCAAAAGCAGGCGAAACGGTAGTCGTTGCTGCTGCCACAGGTGCTGTGGGCAGCTTAGTGGGTCAAATAGCTAAATTAAAAGGCTGTAAAGTGGTTGGTATTGCTGGTGGCGATACCAAATGCCAATATGCGTTTGAAACATTAGGTTTTGATTATTGTCTTGATCATAAAAGTGATGACTTAGCTGAACAATCAAACGTTGCGCTTAATATTAATAAAATTACTGATATTTTCTTAGGCAAAGCGATAGAGCCATGGGAAATGTTGTTGTTTTCTCAACAACAAGTAGCAGAAATAGAGTCGAGTAGTGAATCATTATCTGGAATTTTTTATCGAACAGTAGATAAACTAATACAAGAAGATTCTTTTCGCATTCAAACTACAGGAACAGCAATCACAGGAGTGAAATTTGTAAATAGTAATGGGTTTCGAGAAGATCTCTCTGCGGAACTTGAAAATAATGCGGCGTTAACGTTTACCGTAAAAAGAGATAGTGACGTCAATTCCCCATTTTTATCACGATGAATTGCGAGACTATTGGGGATACACAAGCCGATTGTCAGGCGAGTTATAATATTCAAGCACAATTAGCAGAGGTACCGTTAGGTGAATGGCACAATGTGTCCATTAGTTTACGTTGCTTTGCTGAAAAAGGTGTTCAACTTAACAAGGTTGCTGTTCCTTTTGAGCTTCGTACGCCTGGCACGATTAATTTATCTATTAATCATCTTCGTTTAGTCCCAAGTAATGCTGAAAGTTCGTTTATAAATAGCCCTTAGTCAATTTGATTTTTAATAAAGGATAAACTTATTGCAAACGTGATGTTGGTTATTTTGTAATTAAAGTACAAAAAACAAACGTTTTAATTTGATATTTATACTTTATGTAGTAATATTACCAATAGTTATAGCTATTAAAGTAAATTTCATGCGGTAATTTAATCTAACTATCGATAATGTGTTGTTTTATTTCATAGCCACAAGAGAATAAAAGCAACAAGATATTTTATTATTTGATAGCGCTTTATCGTTATCAGCCTAACAAATTTACAATATACGGATTATTAATGACCAATTTAACAAGTTTAGTACCCCCTGGTGTAGTGAGTGGAGAACATTTAAATACCTTATATCGTGTTGCTCGTGAGCAGAATTTTGCTTTTCCAGCAGTAAATGTTGTTAGTACTAATTCGATTAACGCAGCGCTTGAAGCTGCTTATCAATGTCAATCGCCTATCATTATTCAGTTGTCACACGGTGGCGCAGCATTTTTCCTGGGTAAGGGCGCACCATTAAAAGATCATGAACCATCAATTGCTGGTGCTATTGCAGCTGCTAATTATGTACATGAGGTTGCAAAATATTATGGTATACCTGTTGTTCTTCATACCGATCATGCAGCTAAAAAATTATTACCTTGGATCGATGGCTTATTAGATGCAGGGGAGGCGTATTATCATTTACATGGTAAACCGCTATTTAGTTCACATATGCTAGATTTATCAGAAGAAAGCTTAACTGAAAATATTGAGACTTGTCAGCAATATTTAGCGCGTATGTCAAAACTTGATATGGGCATAGAAATTGAACTTGGCTGCACTGGTGGTGAAGAAGACGGGGTTGATAATACAGATCTTGATACCTCATTACTTTATACACAACCCGAAGATGTTGCTTATGCTTATGAGCAATTAAGCCGAGTGAGTGATTCATTCACCATTGCTGCTTCATTTGGTAATGTACATGGTGTTTATAAGCCTGGTAATGTTCAATTAACGCCAAAAATATTGAAAAAATCGCAAGCGTTTGTTTCACAAAAATATGGTTTAGAGCAGAACACTTTGAACTTTGTATTCCATGGCGGCTCTGGATCAGATCCAGCTGAAATTACTGAAGCAATTGGCTATGGGGTGATAAAAATGAATATAGATACCGACACACAATGGGCAAGCTGGCAGGGGGTTTCTAATTACTATAAAGATAATGAAGCATACCTTCAGAGCCAAATTGGTAACCCAACGGGTGACGATAGCCCAAATAAAAAATACTACGATCCACGTGTGTGGTTACGTAAAATAGAACAATCAATGACCGAGCGTTTAGCGCTTTCATTTAAAGAACTCAATTGCCTTGATAGGTATAAGGAAAAGGAAGAATTATGAAGCGTTTAATCCCCTGTTTAGAGCAGGATAATGTCGAAATTGAATTGATCTTGTTGATCAAAACCATACTAACGGCTTGTAAAGAAATATCATTTAGAGTGGGTCAGGGGGCATTGTCTAATGTGCTTGGCTCTACGCTAGATGAGAATATTCAAGGTGAAACACAAAAAAAATTAGACATCATCAGTAATCAGTTACTTAAAGACATGTTATTAGAAAGTGGTAAAGTAAGAACTATTGCGTCTGAAGAAGAAGACTCTGTTGTTGCGGCGACTGAAGGTGCACCTTATATTGTTGCTTTTGACCCACTAGATGGCTCTTCAAATATTGACATTAATGGTCAAATAGGCACCATTTTTACTATATATCGTGCAAAAGATGATGTACCTGCGGAAAGTGAATTACAATTTTCACAAAAAGGGACAGAGCAAGTGTGTGCAGGCTATGTTTTATATGGCCCATCTACGATGTTGGCGCTGACAACGGGTGGACCATCGCGTTTATACACCTTAGATAAAACACAGGGTTGCTATTTACTGACCACCGAACAAATGGATATCCCGACAGAAACACAAGAGTTTGCTGTGAACATGTCAAACTTCAATCAATGGTCATCAGGATTCACGCATTATATCAATGATCTTCTTTTAGGTAATGAAGGAACGCGTGCTAAAAAATATAACATGCGTTGGAATGGCGCAATGGTGGGTGATGTACATCGTGTGTTGTCTCGTGGCGGAATTTTTTGTTATCCCAATGATATTAAAAAACCTGAGCAACCGGCTAAATTACGTTTGTTGTATGAAGCAAACCCCTTAGCAATGTTAGTTGAAAATGCCAACGGTAAAGCCTTTACCGAGCAAGAACGAATCTTAGCTATTGCTCCGTCTCATATTCATCAACGTGTTGCCGTGATTATGGGCTCAACTCAAGAAGTAGATGAATGCTTAGGATATTTAAAAACCAACTAAAAAGGTTAGGGTCTGCGGAACTTTTTAAATAAAGTTCAAGCGTGACTCTTTTATAAAACCTTTGATTAATAACGTTAACTAATCAGTTGTTATGATTAGTTAATATAAAAGACCGCTCATGTCTAATACCAATCAGATTAATTAAGGGTTCAAATTTTAATGAAGATAAATTTTCAAGAACAAGGCGCTTGATTGAGCAATAGCTGGCTATTGGGATTGAAAGCAACGATGTTATTGGATATTTAGACCATTTAAAAAGATCACTTAGTTAGTCTGATTGGTATAGATGTTGCTCTGCAAGGTTATCATTTAGATAGTCTCATTTTTTATCACAGGATATAACGTGTATGTTACCAAGTAGCCCAGAGTGGAAATCACTCGTCAATCATTATAATAAAAATGTATCTATACAAATGCGTGATTTATTTATTCAAGATACTGAGCGTTTTAATAATTTTTCTCTTTCTGCCGCTGGAATAATGCTAGATTATTCTAAGAACCGTGTTACTGACGAAACAATGCACTTATTAATGAATTTGGCACAAGCATCCGATTTATTGAATAAGCGTGACAAAATGTTTAATGGCTCAGCGATCAATACCACTGAAAACCGTCCGGTATTACATACCGCGCTGCGTAACTTTTCAGATAAACCCGTCTATGTTGATGGTGTTGATGTGATGCCACAAATAAAAACAACACTCGCTAAGTTAGAAAGTTTTGTCAATGATATTTCATTAGGTAAAAAAGTAGGGTACACAGGTAAAGCGTTTACTGATGTGGTAAGTATCGGTATTGGCGGGTCTTTTCTTGGGCCTAAGATAATGTCAGAGGCGCTAAAATCTTATCAACAACCTCATTTAAAGGTCCATTTTATTGCCAATGTTGATGGTTGTCATATTCACGATGTGCTGTCTAAAGTAAACCCTGAAACAACATTGTTTATAACGTCATCCAAAACATTAACAACTCAAGAAACATTACGTAATACGCTCACCGCACGGGATTGGTTTGTTGCAACAGCACCAGAAAAAGAGGTTAAATATCATTTTGCTTGTGTTTCATCTAATGTAGAAGCCGCGCAAAAATTAGGTATTGAGAAAGAAAATATTTTCCCTATGTGGGATTGGGTTGGTGGTCGTTACTCTGTGTGGTCTGCTATTGGTTTACCGTTGGCGTTAGCGATAGGATTTGATAATTACCGTGAGTTTTTACATGGCGCGTTTGAAATGGATGAACATTTCACCCATGCGCCACTAGAAAAAAACTTGCCGGTTATTCTTGCTTTATTAGGTATTTGGTACCGAAATTTTCATGGCGCTCAATCGCAAGTATTATTACCTTATTATCATTATTTACGAGGTTTACCTGCTTATATTCAACAACTGGATATGGAAAGTAATGGTAAATCAATTTCAGTTGATAATAAGTCTTTGTCTTATGATACTGGCCCAATAATTTGGGGAAGCGAAGGGACAAATGGTCAGCACTCGTTTCATCAACTAATCCATCAAAGCAAAACACCTATTCCAGTCGATTTTTTGATGCCTTTATCCCCCTCTCATGAAGTTGGAAATCATCATGATATGCTAGCGTCTAACTGTTTTGGTCAAAGTCAGGCATTAATGGCAGGGCAAAGTCTCGAAGAAGTTAAAGCGGCGATGAAAAAGGCTAACTGTGATGTATCAGAAATTCAAAAGCTGTCTACTCATAAAGTGATGGAGGGTAATAAACCAAGTAATACCCTTTTATTTGAAAAACTGACTCCTAAGGTACTCGGTAGTTTAATTGCTATGTACGAGCATAAAGTGTTTGTTCAAGGTGTCATTTGGAATGTGAATTCTTTTGACCAATGGGGTGTTGAATTAGGAAAGTCGCTAGGCAATAAAGTATTAACAAAAATATCCGACCCTACAGAGGTATTAGATATGGATGGTTCAACCAATGAATTAATTAAACTGTATAGAGCTCGTTAATCTCTATAAGTTTATGAATAATTCGGTATTTAAATTTATTAGTATCAATGAAGTTGCCATCTGATAATCCGCAATATACATACGCTTTCATTTTTAGTACTTGATGAATAGATAAAACCAACATGTATTAAATAAACGGGCAGATTCAACTTTGAAGTACATAACGATTAAGCCGCTATGGCCATCATGGGCTCAGCCATTAACTTGGCTGGTGTTTGATAATTTAGTTTCTTCCTCGGTCTCTCATTGAGCTGTACTATTACATTTGGGTATAGTTCTTTTAAAGCGACGACCTATTATACCAATTACATTAATTAACTTCCCAAATTAAGCCAATCTCTAAAGCATATATTTTTCACACGATTTATATCACTTCTGAAGCTATTCCATGCATCACTACAAGACTCAACAATATCGTCATAATCCTTAAAGCATTTATTCGCTAATTCACTTTGTCGTAACCATTGCCATACTTGCTCAATTGGATTTAACTCTGGCGAATAAGCCGGCAATTTGATAATGCTAACATTATCAAATTCATCAACAACATTCTCTGTATGCCAACCCCTCCATCCATTATGACAACACTGTGCCTTCCTGTTGGAGTTGCTTGTGATATTTGTTCCATGTGCAGCCTCATACCCTCTTTATTTGAAAATGGCACAACTAAAGCTTCTGTGTTTCCATTAGCTGGGCAAACAGCACCAAATAAATAAGCGTTTATAAATTGTTGCGGCTTAACTGCTCGCGGGCGGCTCCCTTTTACTGCCCAGAGCCTAGTAGTTGTATTCTGTTGACCAAATCTTGCTTCATCTTGAAACCAGATATCTACACTATCCAAGGCTTGATCCTCTGGGATCTTGTCGATCAATGTCATTTTGAATTTTTTAAAATCTTCTTGAATTTCTTGAGATTGCTTGGGGTGGCGAGAGCGACTTGTTATCCATTAAAAATTAAGTGAATGCAATAATCTATAAATATTGGTTTTGCTGTATTTAACCCCAAACTTTTCATTTAAGCCTTCGCCGTTCCAGGCCATTTGTGAAGACTCTTTTAGTCCAATCATTGACAATTCTCCGGCTTACTTTTAAATATTTGGCCGCTTGAGCTCTATCAGCTCCGTCCTTGATGTGTGATAGTGCCAATAAACGAATTCGCATTCTGCCATTGGTTTCTTGAGCTATAAGTGCCTTTAAATTAATTGGCTCTAATTTCTCAGATAATTGTTTTTGAGTAATATATTTCATACCAGCAATTAGATCACAAAATTAGTGTAATTGGTATAATTCAATAGAGCTGGGGGGTTAAGTGATTTTGGCCACTAATTTATATTTTTGACTGTAGCCCTTTATGTATAAGGCTTGAAGATGGTGGACGATACTGGGCTTGAACCAGTGACCCCCGCCTTGTAAGGGCGGTGCTCTCCCAACTGAGCTAATCGTCCATATATATCAGATAGTGATATGAATCTAGGGATGTGATGATGGTGGACGATACTGGGCTTGAACCAGTGACCCCCGCCTTGTAAGGGCGGTGCTCTCCCAACTGAGCTAATCGTCCGACATATCATGTCTAACTTTATATAAACAAAAGTGGCGGAGTGGACGGGACTCGAACCCGCGACCCCCGGCGTGACAGGCCGGTATTCTAACCAACTGAACTACCACTCCGCAAAATCTTGCTTATATGTCGATAAATAAATGTGGCGGAGTGGACGGGACTCGAACCCGCGACCCCCGGCGTGACAGGCCGGTATTCTAACCAACTGAACTACCACTCCGCAAAATCTATATATCTTAGAGTTTCACTAAAAAGCACGGTACTCTATACCGTTCATAAACAAAGTTGGCGGAGTGGACGGGACTCGAACCCGCGACCCCCGGCGTGACAGGCCGGTATTCTAACCAACTGAACTACCACTCCACGATATTTTGTTTACTAAGAGATTCTTTTAATAAAAAGAATATTGACAATACTGGTGTTAAATCAGTGACTGGTGCGGGTTGTAAAGAGTAGAAGGTGCTTGACCTTTATCTTTCCACACTAGCTTGTCTATATACAATTAAATAAAAATGGTGGACGATACTGGGCTTGAACCAGTGACCCCCGCCTTGTAAGGGCGGTGCTCTCCCAACTGAGCTAATCGTCCGTCTCCGTGGTGGCGTATTATAGGCAGATCCAAAAAGCTGTCAACATAAAAACCATTAAATTTACTAATTTTTTTTAAATAAGTCGCTGTTTGATTTATTTTTATCCACAACGACTGTTTTGTCTGCAATTACACCTGTCTACTAGCCGTTTAAATCCAAAATAGTAAAAACAAAGTTCTGTAAAAGGTGAATTAACTTAGCCACAGTGATAAAATGTCGCCAATTTTTTAAGACCTAATTATCGCATTGAGCTTAACTTGGCTCTATTGCGTACAAAATTGAGAATTTTATGACTTTAACAACTCGTTTTGCTCCTAGCCCTACCGGTTATTTACATGTTGGTGGTGCTCGTACTGCTTTATATAGTTGGCTTTATGCACAAAAAAATGGCGGTGATTTCATTCTACGAATCGAAGACACCGATATAGAACGCTCTACCCAAGCTTCAGTTGATGCCATTATGGATGGAATGAGCTGGTTAAACCTTGAATGGACTCATGGTCCATATTTTCAAACCAAACGTTTTGACCGTTATAAAGAAGTAATCGAACAATTACTTGCTTCAGGTAATGCTTATCGCTGTTATAGCACTGGCGAAGAAGTTGATGCGATGCGTGAAGAGGCGAAAGCAAAAGGCGAGATAGAAAAATATAATGGCTTATGGCGTGAACGTACCGATCACCCAACAGATAAACCGTTTGCTATTCGCTTTAAAAATCCGCTTGAGGGCGATGTTGTTATTAAGGATATGGTTAAAGGTGACATTACTATTAGTAATGAGCAGTTAGATGATTTAATTATTGCTCGCAGTGACGGTACGCCAACGTATAATTTAACGGTTGTGGTTGATGATTGGGATATGAAGGTTACGCATGTTGTTCGTGGTGATGATCATATTAGTAATACTCCTAAGCAAATCAATATCCTAAAAGCTTTAGGTGCTGATCTACCTGAGTATGCTCACATTCCTATGATATTAGGTGATGATGGTAAACGTTTGTCTAAACGTCATGGCGCCGTTGGTGTTATGCAATACCGTGATGACGGTTACTTACCTGAAGCCTTACTAAACTATTTAGTAAGATTAGGTTGGTCACACGGCGATAAAGAAATTTTCTCTCGTGAAGAGATGATTGAATTGTTTGACTTAAAAGATTGTAACCGCGCACCATCAGGTTTTAATACAGAAAAACTTATTTGGGTTAATCAGCATTATATGAAAACGCTTGCACCTGAGTATGTTGCTGAACATTTAGCATGGCATATGAATGACCAAGGTATTAATACTGACAATGGTCCAGCGTTAGCTGAAATAGTTAAAATACAAGCTGATCGTGTTAAAACATTAAAAGAAATGGCTGAAATATCGCGTTATTTCTATGAAGATTTTTCTGAGCTTGATGCAAAAGCAGTGAAAAAGCATTTACGTCCAGTAGTAAAAGAGCCTTTATTGTTAGTTAAAGCAAAATTAGCCGCGTTAACTGATTGGCAGCCTGAACTTATTCATGCTGCTATTAACGATACAGCAGAAGAGCTATCAGTAGGTATGGGCAAAGTGGGTATGCCGTTGCGCGTTGCGGCAACGGGTGGTGGTAATTCTCCATCACTTGATATTACCCTAGCCCTGTTAGACCAAAATAAAGTATTAGCAAGAATTGATCAAGCCATCGTAGTAGTAGAAGCAAGAATTGCAGCTGGTTAATGATATTTCTAATGAAAAGCCTAATGATAAGTTTAACGATTAGTTTAACCACTTTATGTAAACGTAGGAGAATGCCTAGTGCAATTTAGTGATTTTGGTTTAGATAATAGCTTAATGAATACTGTAGCTCATCTTGGTTTTAGCGAGCCAACACAAATTCAGCAACAAGCTATTCCCGCGGCGATGGCGGGGCATGACTTAATTGCTTCATCGAAAACAGGATCAGGTAAAACATTAGCTTTTATCATTCCTGCGTTGCAGCGTTTATCTAAAAACCGTGCTTTGTCAAAGCGAGATCCACGTGTTGTTATTTTAACGCCAACACGTGAATTGGCTAAACAGGTATTTAGTCAATTACGTTTGTTTACGTCGAACACTCAATTTAAAGCGGTATTAATTTTAGGTGGTGAGAACTTTAACGACCAAGTTAAAGTGTTAGAGAAAGATCCACATTTTATTGTTGCCACGCCAGGTCGTTTGGCTGATCATTTAACGCAAGGACACTTTTATCTAAATGGTTTAGAGCTACTTATTTTAGATGAAGCAGACCGCATGCTTGATTTAGGTTTTAGCAAAGAGTTAGGCCAAATTAATAAGGCGGCTGATCACCGTAAACGTCAAACTTTACTGTTTTCTGCAACATTAGATCACGCACAAGTTAATGAGTTTGCGACTGAATTACTGCGAAAACCTAAGCGAATTGCAATTGAAGCAGGGCATACTGAACACATTGATATTTCGAAACGTTTTTACCTTGCTGATAACCTTACACAAAAAGAAGCACTATTACATCACTTCTTAGCGACAGAGAAATCTCAACAAATTATTATTTTTACTGCAACAAGAAGTGATACTGATCGTTTAGCTAAGCTACTCACGGATACAAATCTTAATGCGGTTGCTTTAAGTGGTGAGTTAAACCAAGGCCAACGTAATCAGATCATGGAGAGCTTTGCTAAAGGTAAGCATAAAATATTAGTGACTACCGATTTAGCCTCACGTGGCCTTGATTTGATCAACGTATCGCACGTGATTAATTTTGACATGCCAAAGCATACTGAAGAGTTTGTTCATCGTATAGGACGAACGGGCCGTGCAGGAACCCAAGGTGATGCTATTTCGTTAGTGGGTCCTAATGACTGGCTAAGCTTTAAAAATGTCGAAGCTTTTTTACAGCAAAAAATCAGCTTTACTAAAGTGGAAGGAATTAAAGTTAAGTTTAAAGGCTTAAAACCGAAAAAAGCTAAAGTAGTTAAAGCAAAATCTGATACGGTCAAAAGTAAAAGACCTGCTGATACTAGACCAAGAAAAGTGATTAAAAAAACTTTTCTTGATATTGAAGATGCGGGTGCAATGAAAATTATTAAACGTAAAAAACCGTTAACGCCAGAGCAAATTGAAGATGCGACTAAAAAAGAACAGGACTAACACACCGGCGTAAAATAGCGATAAAAATGAAAAAAGCAACCTATAGTTTAATGCCGGTCAGTTAACACTGACCGGCATTTTTTTTAGTATCTTTTTGAAGCTTCAGCTTAACCGTTCGTAGTTTTGTTCCTTACTTGGTATGAACACATGCATTTATTGAGAAAGAAAGTTGAATGTGATCCAGATAACCCACATTGGATCATAACGATTAAAGGCGTTGGTTATAAATTACATATATGAATTTTTTCTCATAATGTATCATTGGTCTTAGAATAGCAATGCCGATCAATTAAGAAAAACATATTGTTTTTAGCTAAGCCAGATCAAATACCGATATTTATTTAACATCATTTGTTATGCCTTTTCATTACAGTTTTTACATCTGAATATTTTAATTTCTTACTGAAGTGTTATCATCTAATTTAATTGATAGGTGCCTTAAATGGTCAGGCATTAAAGCTTAAATTACCTTTTTTATAGTGATAGCAGTTCATTACGTTAATCATTGAATGATAAATCACTCTATAAAACTTGTCATATGTAATTAGTGATAAATTATTGGTAATTATTCACCATACCCAGCGTGCACGTCATTCCGGTTGTGTCTTTGCCTACAGGACGTAGGGTCTAGCTTTGGTCTGGAACTACAAAGCTGAAGCCGGAATCTGCCTGTTTTAAAGATTAGACTCCCGATTAAAACATCTCGGGAGTGACGATAGGTGAGTAGTTACATTAAATCTAGTATAAATTGAGGCACTAATTCAGCCTTAATTCTAATCGAGATTAATTAGCACAAAGATAGTCGCCTCTTAGTTTAACATTACTCAGCAATTAACTGCTTAAGCGTATAGTTACTCTCATTACTACCCAATTTAGTTTTCATATAAGGTAATATTTCTTCAAGCTGTTGCGATAGTTGCCATGGCGGGTTAACGATAAATAATCCTGTACCGGTCATACCGTATTCATCCGTATCACTTTCTAGGCAAAATTCTACCTGTAATAGGTTTTTGACTGAACTCGTGGTGAAGTCATCACTCATTTGATCAATTAATTCGCGCTTAACAACAGGGTACCAAAGGATATAAGTGCCTGTAGAAAACTTTGTATAGGCCTTTATTATTGTTTTAACTGCTTTTTGATAATCTTCTTTAAGCTCGTAAGGCGGATCGATGAGTACCACACCACGACGACTTGGCGGCGGTAATAAACCGAGTACACCTTGATAACCATCAGACTGTTTAACAAACACTTTACGCCAGCGTTGGCAAAAATCTTCTAAGTGTTGAATATCAGTAGGATGTAATTCAAATAAATGGCTACTGTCTTGGCGACGTACAAAGGCTTTAGCTATCCCAGGAGAGCCAGGGTAAACTTCAAGGTCATTGTTGAGGTTAAGGCTGTTGATTAGCGATAAATAACACTCAAGTGACTCAGGTGCCTCGTCATCGTTAATGATTTTTGCGATACCGTCTTTATATTCCCCTGTTTTTTGTGCATATTCATCAGCCAATTGATACATACCAGCCCCTGAATGGCTATCTATATAGCAAAATCCTTTTTCTTTACGGGTCATATAATCTAAAACAAGTGATAAGACACTATGTTTTAATACATCAGCAAAATTGCCAGCATGAAAAGCGTGACGGTAACTTAACATATAAATCCTTAGAAATTGTGGGTGTAGCACTTCGACTACTCGTACCTCGCGCTCAGTATGAACGGAATAAATAACCCGTTGGCCCGTACCTAGCACTCAGTGTTAACGGAGTAATCCGTTAACACTGACGTACCTCGTGCTCAATATGAACGGTTATTAGTATCCGTTTGTCCTGAGCCCTGAGCTTGTCGAAGGGTCGAAGGGTTATGCCTTACTGGCTAAATATTCATCGTAAGTGCCAGCAAAATCAATATAACCGTCTTTGGTTAATTCGATAATACGTGTTGCGATTGTTGAAACAAACTCTCGGTCATGACTAACGAATAATAAGGTGCCTTCGTAACTTTCAAGTGCCATATTTAACGATTCAATTGATTCCATATCCATGTGGTTGGTTGGCTCATCAAGAACTAAAATATTTGGCTGTTGCATCATTAGTTTACCAAATAACATCCGACCTTTTTCACCACCAGAAAGTACATGAATTGATTTTTTAATATCATCAGCAGAAAAAAGTAAACGACCTAAATAACCGCGAACAGCTTGTTCATCATCGGTTGGTTGACGCCACTGACTCATCCATTCAAATAACGTCATGTCAGTTTCAAATTCGTATTCATGATCCTGTGCGTAATAGCCAATATTAACATTTTCAGACCAAGTAACGTCGCCAGAGCTGGCTTCATAACCGACTTCATTCATTAATGAACGTAGCATAGTCGTTTTACCAATACCGTTTTCACCAATGATAGCGATACGTTCACCGACTTCAATTAAGGCAGAAATGTCTTTTAAAATATGGGCATCATCAAAGCTTTTATTGAGGTTTTCAATGACTAGCGCATTACGAAATAATTTCTTTTCTTGCTCAAAGCGAATAAATGGGTTGCTACGGCTAGAGGCTTTTACTTCATCAAGTTGAATTTTGTCGATTCGTTTAGCACGAGATGTTGCTTGTTTCGCTTTTGATGCATTAGCAGAAAAACGTGCAACGAAGGCTTGTAGTTCCCCTATTTGTGCTTTTTTCTTGGCATTATCAGATAATAAACGTGCTCTTGCTTGTGTAGCAGCCAACATGTATTCGTCGTAGTTACCAGGGAATACACGTAATTCACCGTAATCTAAATCAGCCATGTGTGTACAAACACTGTTTAAAAAATGTCTATCATGCGAGATGATAATCATAGTTGAGTCACGCTCATTCAAGGTATCTTCTAACCATTGAATAGTATGAATATCCAAGTTGTTGGTTGGCTCATCAAGTAATAAAATATCGGGGTCTGAAAATAAAGCTTGAGCAAGTAGAATACGTAATTTAAAACCGGGGGCTATTTCGCTCATTAAACCGTAGTGTTGCTCAACAGGTATACCAACACCCATTAATAACTCACCAGCACGACTCTCAGCAGAATAACCATCCATTTCAGCGTATTCAGACTCTAAATCGCCCACTTTCATACCATCAGCTTCACTCATCTCAGGTAAAGCATAAATACGGTCACGTTCCTCTTTTACCGCCCATAACTCGGTATGTCCCATTATTACGGTATCAATTACGTTATACTCTTCAAAGGCAAATTGATCTTGACGTAATTTACCTAAACGCTCACCAGTATCAAGGCTAACATTGCCAGAGGTTTGCTCTAAATCATTACCTAAAATTTTCATGAAGGTAGATTTACCACAACCATTAGCACCGATTAAACCGTAACGGTTACCACCGCCAAATTTTTGTGAAATGTTTTCAAACAAAGGCTTAGCGCCGAATTGTTGAGTAATGTTGTTTGCTGCTAGCATAAGGCTTCCGTAACAATAGTAAGAACTGGGTAAATAATGGGGCGCATTATACTTAAATGGCTTTGATATTACTATCTATGGCTTTTAATTGTCAGTGTTTATCAGAGGGAGAGAGTTTAGGTGTTTGAACAGTTACTTGAGTTGGCGGTTAAGTAGTACCGCCGAAGAACAGTATTTCATGTTAGTTGTGTTGTTGATGTATTAGCGTTTTAAATATTGATTGAAATCTATATCACTACAGCCGACAACAACTTTTACACGATTGGACGCGCCTAATTTTTTTAAGATAGAAGAAACATGTGATTTTACCGTCGTTTCAGAAATATTTAAGTTAAAAGCTATTTGTTTATTTGCTTCACCTTTAGTTAAGTGTTGTAACACCATTAATTCTCTGCGTGTTAATAAAAATATTTTTTCTGGTGATACTTCGAATTCTTTTGCTGGGTTAACGCTTGTTTGTGAACGAATAATATCTGCCGGTAAATAAACATTACCTTCAAATATACTTTTAAGTGCTTCACCGATAATATTTTTTGCGGATGATTTTGCAATAAAACCAACAGCGCCGTAAGCAATAGTTTGTAGGATAACTTGTTTTTCAGTTTCTGCAGAAATAATAACCACTGGAATTGTTGGGTATTGATTACGTAAATCAAGTAAGCCGGCAAGGCCTGACATACCAGGCATGTTCAAATCTAGCAGAATAAGATCGATATCATTAGTTTCTTTTGCAACGGCAAGCGTTGATTCAATGTCTTTGGATTCAAAAATTTCAGACTCAGGAAAAGTTTGAGAAATAATATTTATTACGGCATCCCTAAATAAAGGGTGATCATCAGCGACTAAAATTTTATACATGGTATTACCTATTGATATTATTGCACTTCTACACTCTAACAGAGTGAATTTAATTATTTAATCATCCCTTAGTGGTAAGAATCTCATCTTTAAGTTATAAAATATACCATTATAATGTTTCTCTGTTAAATAATGCGTATTTGTTTGATTTATAAGAAGCAAAAAGGAGCAGAAATAAATTTCTGCTCCTTTTGGTATGTTGTAAATTTATAAGATTACAAATTTAGAAGGTTACAACAGCACCAATTGAGAATACGTTATTCTCTTCTGCTGTTAGATTTGAAGTACTATTATTGTCTATTTCAGTTTTATTTAATTCAGCTACAAGGGTAACTCCAGGAACAACAGTTCTGAAATAAGAAACGTTAGTGTTGCTACTTTCTGTCTCCATTGTACCGTTATCGATCGTAGATTCACCGTAAGAAGCTACAAAACGATTATCACCCATAGTATAAGATGCTTGTACTAGGTAACCATCAGTCTCAGTAGTTTCATCAGTTACGATGTGATCTAAACCTCCAAAATGACCTACACCTTCAGCGTCAAAACCAGAAGCCGTTAGTGATACACCTGAGAATTTAACGTTAACACCATAGCCAACACCAGATTGATCTTGATCAGCACCAGCATATTCACTTGATTGTGACATACCGTTAACCCAACCTTTTACTGAGCCGCCATCAAAAGTTGTGTCGTAGGTTAATTCCGCTTCAAAACGCGGCATATCTTCATCTGAATCTTTATGAACTTTATTAGGATCCATAATACCAACCGCTAATTTAAAGCCGCTCATATCAGGGGTTCTATAGGTGATTTGTGCTTTTGGAAAAGCATAGGTATAACCGGTAGCAATATTACCGAAAGACACATTACCGCCATCCACTAAACCGAGCGCGTTAGAAGTTTGGCCGTAACCAAGTAATAACTCATCACCAAAAATATTAGAACGGTTAAACAGACCAAAATCTTTACCTAGTAATACTTCACCAAAGTCGCCGCTTACTGTGGCATAAAACTGACGAATATCAATTTGTGAGTGAGTTCCAAAACCTTGTCCACCGCGTTCAACGTCTGGATCACTTAAAGAAACCCAAAATGAAGAACGGGTAGCTACTGTATAGTCACCTACTTTATTACTAGAATTCAAACCAATGTAGCTTGGTAAGAAACCTGTTCTTACACGTGCTTGTTTGCTGTTTGTCTCTACACCAGCGTCATCAGTCATGTCAGTATCGCTGCTAGAATAAAATATGTTTATTAGACCATCTGCAGTGAACGTCATGCCTTCATCGTTATTATACAATTCAACAGCGGCACTGGCGTTAAATGCTGTGGTACAGGCAAGGGCGATTGCGGCTAATTTAAATTTTGTAGTCATGTTTTGTTTCCTTTATGTTTTATAGGTTTTATCGGTTTTATTGTAATTACAATAATGATAAAAAACTCTACAGTTAAGCGGTATTGGTAATGATAGTGAAAAAAAACATCCCTTAGTGCTACACCAAATGCGTAGTACTTAAGTAGGAGAAAATAAAAAAAGGATGAGGTAGGGAAATTTTTCAATCGGTATTGATACTGCCAGAAAGGATTTTAGGATACTGACTCATTAGTTTTGCCTGCCAAGCAAGTTCAGTGCTGCCTGACTCTTTTCTCGGCTTAGGTAAGTCAACATTAACTTGATGAATGATTGAACTGGGCGAATTGCTCATAAAAATAATACGGTCAGCTAAGTTAATAGCCTCACTTAAATCATGAGTAACGAAAACAACGGTGCTATCACAGTTTTTACACAAGTTTACTAGTAGTAACCTTAGTTTAGCTGCCGTTGGCGCATCAAGAGAGTTAAAGGGCTCATCAAGTAAAATCAGCTCAGGGTTAACAGCAAAAGCTCTTGCAATAGCAACTCGTCGTTGCATGCCGCCAGATAATTGCTTAGGGTAATAGTTACCTTTGCCAGCTAAGCCAACTTGCGCTAACAATGTTTCTATTTTTTCCTCTTGTGGTGTAAGTAACACTAGCTGTATGTTTTCATTAACGGTTAGCCAAGGCATTAACCTTGGTTGTTGAAAAACGTAACCTAGTTGGTACTCTTTACAGTCATTGAGTGCTTTTGAATTACATAACAGTTTTTGCCCTGTGGCATCTTCAAGCCCAGAGAGCATGTTTAGTAATGTCGTTTTACCAGAGCCAGAAGGGCCAATAATCGCAGTAAACTCACCTGGCTTAACCGTAAACTCAATATCTTTTAGTACTACAGCATCGCTATTTGCATAGTGTTTATCTTTAATGGCAATATCAAGTTCTATCATGGTGAACACCTCTAGCGATTAATTTATCTAATGGCCTAAAAATTAAGTTCTCAATCACTAACACGATAGAAATAAAAGCAAAGGTATAAGCGAGAATCCCAGCAATATCAAAAAACTGAAATAAGGTGTTTAAGGCAAAGCCAACGCCGTCACTTCGTCCTAACAGTTCAACCACTAAGACAATTTTCCATATTAAAGATAAACCTGCGCGTGCTGACGCCATAATGTAGGGATAAAGTTGTGGTAAAAATACTTTAAAAAAAGTTTTACTTAAAGATAATTTATACACTTTCGCAACATTGAGTAAATCTTCATCTACCACACGGGCGCCTTCTCTTATCATGACAACAACGGTGGGTATTTTATTAATAACTACCGCAGTTATTGCGGCTGATTCAACCAAGCCAAACCAGATATAACACAGTAAAATAGTCACTAGGGCAGGGATATTAAGGGCGATGATGAGCAAGGTGTCGGTTAACTGATTAAGTCGCTCACTGGTACCCATTAAAATACCGATAAAAACACCTAAAATCATCGCTATGGTAAAGCTGATTAATACACGAGTTAAGGTAACCGCGAGATTGGCTAGCATATCACCTTGAAAAAAATGATAAATAAAGCTTTCTAATACAATGAATAATGAAGGGAAATCAGCGCTATTGACGAACCAAGCGATACTTTGCCACGCGCTAGCGATGATTATTAACATTAATAATCGGCCATATACTGGTGATGTCAATATGGACATTAACAATGTAAATAACCGGCTTGTTAATGCTTGCTCGTTAGAATGTGTGTTAATAGTCAATTATCCTATTTAAGCGGACATGTTATTTGATGACCTATTAAGTCGTCGGCAATCTTTTTGTCAAAAGATGGATTCACTTTATTTGTTTTCCAAAAAGTACCTTCTGCCAATATTGTTGCTTTACCCACTAAATTTCTGCCACCTTGCTCTGCTAAAACAGAGAATATTTGCTTACTTGCCTTAATTTCTTCAGGTCCAAATTTATCTAGTAATCGAATTCTGTATTCATTTTTTAGGGCTAGAAAAACTTTGTCATTTTCTGCTTTGATTAAAGGGCGTATTCTTTGCCACTCATCATCACAGTATAGTAATAACTGTTGGGCTTCTTTAGAGGCTTGTAGAAAACTGGTTAATTTTTGCTTGTGTTCAATCGCCCATGCTTGCTCGAACACCCATCCCAGTAATGGCACTTTATTGGTTATGCCTAACTCAGCTAGCATTTCTGGCACACTTACCAATAGTTTGAAGCCATTAGCACTTAATCTAGCATTGTAATGCCAAAAGTTGATTGCTGCATCTACAGCATCTCGTTCCATTAAGCGGTTTAGTAATGGCGGTGTTGCGAACACCATTTCAGCACTATCTTTAATGTTCAGCTGATATTTTTTTTGTGCATACGATTGTAATAGTAACCAATTTTTATCAACTGATCCGCCAGCTACGCCAATTTTAGTTTGAGTTAGGTCATTTAGTGATTTTGCAGTAGAGTCACCGGCAACGTACAAGCCGCCAGAGGCAATTGATGTGGGAACTAAGGTATAATTTTTATCATTAAAGCGTTGTCGATTTACCCATAACCAATCACTGAGAATAATATCAACCGCTTTACTTTGCAGTGCCACTGCAGAGGCATTTTTATTACTTAACGGCATTACCTGTAGATTGAAATTATATTTTTTATCTAATTGATAATGTTTTATTACCGCTATTTCCCAATTAACGGTGCCATACTTTAATACCCCTACACGTACTTTTGGCAAGTCTGCATAAGTATTGGCATTAATTGTGAGACAGCTAAAGCAAATAATAAAGAATAATAAACGAATAGGGGAAGTATACATTAATAACACCAGATAATTAAAAGAAGGAGAGATATTTGCACTAAACAGGCAAATATCTCTTTATTACTAGAACTTGTAATTAACACCTACTGAGAAGGATCTCGGTCTAGCAGGTCCAACAAAGTATGGCTCTTCAACGTCGGGATAAAAATCTTCTAACACTTCATCGGCTTCGCCATAAGTACCAAATGTTTCATATTGATGATCAAATACATTATCTACTTTCGCAGATAAATTTAATTGACTCGTTATTTGGTAAGAAAAATACACGTTAACTAAAGAATATGCTGATATTTTTTTGTTTTCATTGGCTTCATCACCACGATAGTAAGAATCAGAAGAATATAATAATTCTGTACCTACACTGATGTCTTGATTAATTTGCCAATCCGCATGCAGCTTAAACTGATGTTGTGGTTGACCAGGAATGACATCTCCAGGGCTAACTTGACGATTTGCGCCAAGTGGGTTTACTGGGCTAAATGATACAAAAGGTGACTCAAAAGTTGCCTTTAAGTAATTATAGCTAGTGCCTACAGTAACTTCATCAAATGCTACTGAGTATGCTAACTCTACCCCTTGGCGTAGTACTTTATCAATATTGACAAAATAACCCTCTGAAGACGTTGAGCCCGCTTGTTGGAAAATTATGTCATCAATCGTTTTCGTTGAAAACAAAGTAGCGATGGCTGATACCGAATCAGTATTATATTGTATTGATGCTTCAACTGTTTTAGCCACAACTTGTTCAAGCGGAGGATCAGCAACAAAGCCGTTGGGTAATTTACACGGGTCATCTTCATCAGCACAACTTAACTCAGCAGGGCTAGGTACGCGCGAAGATTCGCTGTAACTAAGTTTGGCACTAAACTCATTGTTTATTTTATAATCAAGACCGACAGCAGGGTTAAAGCGATTAAATTTATGGTTTCCATCAAGAGAGCCTTCACCGTCATCGATAATATCATTCATAATAATGTGGCTATTATTGTAACGACCAGCAATATTTAGCGTTAGCCCATAGTTAAAAGCCATTGAATAAGAGGCAAAGGCATATTGTTGCTTAGTGGTAACATCTAAGCGTACTTGTGACTCGCTATCAAAAAAGCCGGTTGCTGATACTGAACGATCATCTTCAGCAGAATCGTTATTAAGAATGCCAAATTGAGTATTACTATTAAAGCTTATATCGGCTTTATCCATTCCTAAGCCAAAAATAAATTCTTGTTCAAAATTATCAAAGCTTGTTACATGGATCAATTGAGTAGCAAAACCATAGCTGGTATTATCGGTAGCTCCATCATTGAGTGTGCCATCAACTTCATCTGGGTCAATAGTTGAAATATCACTAAATAAAGTCCCTTCATCGTAACCGACAAAATCAACCATGGTTAACGAGCCGTCGTCTTCATCTTCTTCACAAAGCGTTTCACCAGCGCCAAAGTCGCAATCTTCATAATCACTGTCATCACCATTGATGGAATTGATTTTATTTTGGCGATAATATGCATTGGCTTGCACAGATAAATTGTCATTAATGACAGAGTCGCTAGAAATACTAATTAATTGATAATCGTTGTTAGTTCTGTCTGGGTGAGTATAAACTGTTTCACGGCCTTCAATAGCTATTAGTTCTTCAGGTGCTGCGCCATTGCCAGTCATCTCATTATCATTCGCAGCAAGTAATAACTCAAAATAATTATCGTCGTCTTGAAAGCTAAATGAGGCTAATGCTTGTTTTAATTCACTTTGAGAAAAATCACGCCAACCATCTTCTTTGTAGCTGTTAGCAATAAAATAATATCCCCAGTTACCGTTGTTACCGCCTGATTGTACTGTGTATTGTTGTTGACCAAAGCTGCCAAAACGAACATCAGCTTCATTTGTCGTATAGTTAAAGCCGTTTTTAGTTTTCAGTGATAAGGCACCACCTAAGGTGTTTTGCCCGAAAGCTGGGTTAGAACCAGAGTACAAAGCAACACTATCTAGCGCAGCTAAAGGAATTAGATCCCAGTTAACGGTATCGCCAAAAGGTTCATTAAATCTTACCCCGTTTAAATAAACAGAAATACCTTGTGGCAAGCCTAATAGAGGTGAAGCAGTGAAGCCGCGATATTGAACATCAGGTTGGAAAGGGTTATTTTGCACATCACTGATAGTTACACTGACCAATTGATTTCTCATGTGATCAGCAAGTGATGTAGCTTGGGCACGAGTGATGTCTTCAGTGCTTATAAACTGCGCGCTACCGATGATATTTGCATCTGTAGCTATATTGCTTGATAGCGGTGTTTGTCCAATAACGCTGATTTTTTCAATATCATCAGCTAATACGGGTAAGGCACAAAGTAAACTCGTTAGAGCAAAAATGCGGTTCATTATTATTCCTAAATTATAAATTCACTCATAATGTAACGTGAATAACTAAGTAATGGTATATTTCAAAGACTTTGCCATACAAAACAAATCCATATAATACCTTATAAAACAAATGGTTGGTTGGTGTGTGCTGCAAGACCCTCCTACTAAGGTAGGAAGACTTTACAACTAATTTTATCAAGAGAATACGGTACAGTCCCCCTGATAGTTACCGTAACAAATGTAACATGGTTGTTTTTAGTTTCATTGGTTTTACTGGTTTATTTAGCAGTAAAACACCTGCCTTTGCTACTTCGTTTTTCAGTGATTTACTATAGTTTGCGGTGATCATTAATGTAGGTATTGATAATGCTCGCCCCTTATTAATAACGTTAGCAGCAGAAAAACCGGTTTCATCGTTATCTAAATGGTAGTCGACAATTAAAATATCAGCATGATCTTGAACAATGTCGACTTGTTGCTTAAGGTGATCAAGGCTTAGCGCGGTTATTACAGTACAATTCCACCCGCCAAGTAAACGAGCCATACCATCACATATATTGGCATCATTATCGATAACCCAAATAGTGCGCCCTGCTAAATCAGTGTTTTGTAATATTTGGGAAGGAAGAGAATCATCAGCACAGAGCTGATCAATTGTTCCTATGGGTACTTGAATTGAAAACATCGATCCTTTGCCCTGAACGGAATCAACTTTAATCTGATGATTTAGTACTTTAGCTATTTTATCTACGATAGCTAAGCCTAAGCCTAAACCATTTCTAAAGGCTACTTTGGATGATTTAAGTCGTTTGAATTCTTGAAAAATCTCGTTGATTTTCTCTTTAGCTATACCAACACCATTATCCCACACTTCAATTGAAACTGTGTCACCTTGTCTTCTACAGCCAAGTAATACCTTGCCATTTTCTGTGTATCTAAAGGCATTGGAAAGAAAATTACGTAATACGCGCGCTAATAAAACACTATCACTATGTACTATTATATCAGTAGTGACGTAATGTAAATTTACATCATACTCATGTGATTGTTGTTGATATTCATTGGCTAAGTTATCAAGTAAGTCAGCCAATTTAAAAGAAGATTTATCTGCTCGAACAACACCGGCATCAAGCTTAGAAATATCGACTAAGGTACAAATTAAATTTTCTAAGTCACTGAGCGAAGCGTCAACAGAGTTCACAATAGGTTCTAAACTGGTGTTTAGTACTTGCTCTGATAGGGAGCTATTAAATAATTGCGCAGCATTTAAAGGTTGTAATAAATCATGGCTAACGGCAGCGAGAAATTTTGTTTTAGACATGTTAGCTTCGTCTGCTTGTTTGATTGCTGTGACTAAACTAACTTGTGCTTGTCGGTGGCCTTCTATTTCTGTCTGCAATTGGGAGGTACGCTCTTGTACGCCAACTTCTAATAAATCATGTGCTTTTTGTAGAGCCAAGGCATTCTTTTTTCGCTCGGTAACATCACGTATAAGCACAAAGAAACCAAGTACTTTACCTTCAATATCAATATTGGGTACATAGGACTTAAATAAATAACAAAGCTCGCCTGCTAGGTTTTTTTCTTCGGTTTCAAAACTAACACTTTTTCCGGAAAGTGCCTTACTAACGTATCGCTTTACTTGACTAAAATCAAAATTAGTTCGTTCTTGGTGATCTTCTAACCCATAAAGTTCTGATGCAGAATGACCATACCAATTGAGATAAACTTTGTTAGTAAATTGAAATTTAAGATCTGCTCCTACGTAAGCAATCATAGCGGGCACGTTATCTGTGATTAAGCGCAACCAACGTTCACTCTTTTTCAATGACTCAGCATAACGATGTCGCTCAGTAATATCAGTGTATGTTTTGATTGATTTACCGTTCTTTAAGTGATGCTCTCTTATTTCTACAACCGTACCATTTGATAACGTTTGTACATGGTAAGCGTGTTCTTTTTTGGGCTCTAAATCAAGTTCAGTTAAATTACTGAGATTTGATAAATAGGGTTTCTCATTGAGTAAAATTGGCGATAGTTGACTTATTTGTGCAAAGCGATTGTTCCACACTTCGATGTATCGCTGACTACTAAGTAACACGACACCTTGAGAAAGGTTATTAACTAAACTTTGTAATAAGAAAGAGGTGTTGGCCATGCCTTCTTCATATCGAACATTCTCGGCGGTTTTTAATGCTGTAACATCGCTATAAAGCATTACCCAACCACCTTCCATCGTGCGGCGCTCATTTAATTGAAACCATCGACCATTTGATAATTTATAGATAGGATTACTATTATGGGCATCACCGGGATAAACATGGCGAATAATGCCACGATTTTTTGCTCTGTCTTTTAAGTCTTTAAGGTTCACACCAACATCAGTAGATAGGCCTAAACTTTGCCAAAAAGAAGAAAAATTACTATTTTGTAAAATGATTCTGCCATCACTATCTAGCAAAACAAATGCTTCAGAGATACTCTCAATGGCATCAATAAAGCGTTGTTTAAATATGTTGGCAGTATTATTTGCTTGTGTTAACGCGCGGTTACTACGTTCTAATTTTGCTAAGGTATTTTTTAGTTCATGGGTTTTTTGTCTGACCTGTTGCGATAAGTTTACTGAGTGTTCAAAGGCATCGTAAGGGGCAAAATGATTACCATGGTTTTCTACCCGTTCCATCAAGGCATGGTTGATTTTTTTTAATTGTCTATTTTGTTCTTTGAGTTGTGCTATTTGATCAACTAATGAGTCTTCTTTATAGATGTCATTCATTAACGTTATCCTCCTTAGTCTCATTTTCTGCAATAAAAACGCCTGCAAAAGTTTGGTTTAAGTGAATGCCATTAATATGTTCACCATAGCTGTTAAAACCTGCGATGTTATATTTGGTATATAAGGCTTTTGCTTGCTCGCCTAATTCTTTTTGTTCGATTTCTATACGACGTAAAAAGCAACAGCAGCCAAGCACTAACTCAGATTTTCCTAAGCGTTGGGTAATATTTTCTAGCTTATTGTTCAATGAATTAAAAATATCGTCCATTTCAACTGCAGTAAGCACAATACCAACATCAATCGCACAATAAAAAGTTAAACTAAAATCGTCTACATTGACCTTTTGTATAGAACGAATATAGTATTGCCCGCCTACTTTTACCGCAACGGGGTGAAGGGAAAACACTTCCGGTGTTAAATCATTTATATCTATGTTGAGTAATTTAGCGTATTCAATTGCTGCAGGCATTGCATTGAGTTCGTATACTGTTCTATTTTCAACATCGGCTTCGGTTACCACGAGTTTTTCTGTAGGGCATTTAATATGATTGCAATTAAATACTTCAAAGTCACATTTTGTATTAACCAAAATGACAATGGCAGCCTGTTGATGAAATGTATTTTGGTAAAAAACGTGCGTGTTGGCTAAATTAACATCATCACCCGCTGAGCCGCCGAAATGTGGAATACCATAAGTAGCAGAATTTAAAGTCTGTAAAAACTGTTCTTCTTTTGTTGATAATCCATCGAGTAAAGTGAGTAGAAAGCTATTTTTTTGTATGGGCGCAAATTCTTTCAAGCAGCACTGTTCAGTGAGTTCATTCATCGTGGTTTGTGCATCAACAATATCAAAATCCCCTATAGACTCGATTGCTTTAGCACTAATGGTAAAGTATTTACCAGAAAAACCTATGGCTACAATTGAGTTTTGTTCACAGCCATCACGGGTAAATTCACCTGCAGTGGTGCACCCTACAATATCGATATTCTTAAAGCATTGCGTCATTGCTGCTGCTAATTCATCTAACTGATAGACAGCTGAACAGTAAAATAGTACAAAGTCTATATCAGGATGATTTAATTGTTGCCGCAGTTCTTTACTGGCTTGTAACGCATTAATTGATTTACTAACAGCGACTATTGTTTTTATATTTGTCATGACTCTGCCTAATAGGGTTACGTTTTTACATGTCTAAGTAAATTAATCGGGAAAAACTTACTATTGACAAGGAAAGTCATTTTAATGGTCTTTTAGGCTTAAAGTCCACTTTTAAAGATAATAGCCTTTTGGCAAAAGAGGTCGAAGATACTGCTACTAGGCTACTTTTTTTATTTTAATAGGCCGAGTACTGTATTTATGAACAACGCATAATTTAGGGCTTTCAATGGTAACTAAACACTCCAAACACTGAATACATTCACCGTAATCAATTGAACCATTTTGATTGATAGCGTCAATATCACATTTTTTGTTACGACATAATTGACAAGGGCTACCACACTCTTTTCTTCTTCTTAACCATTTCAATAGGGGAAAACGACCAATAATGGCTAACCCTGCACCTAAAGGACAAAGATAACGACAATAAAATTTATGAATTTTTAAACTTAATAATAATAAAAGTACAGAATAGAGTACAAAAGGCCAATAGCGAACAAAATTTAAGGTGATACTGGTTTTAAAAGGCTCAATTTCGGCAAGTTTTTCTGCTAAAGAAAGAGAGTAAAATGATGTGCCAACCAAGAGAAATAAAATAATGTACTTAATTTTCTGTGCATATTTATGATGCTTAGGTGATATTTTTATTTGTCTAATACTGAGTTTTTTTGCCAACAGCCCCATCATTTCTTGAAGGGCACCGAAAGGGCATAACCAACCGCAAAACAAGCCTCGTCCGAAAAGAAATAGACTAATGAATACAAATACCCACAAAATGAAAATAACCGGGTCTAATAAAAACACTTCAAGTCTAAAGCCATTAACTAATGACAATAATAATGTATAAATATTAACAACAGACAGTTGGCCTTGAGTGTAGTATCCGATGTAAAAAATAGTAAAAATTAGCATTGTGAAACGTATTCTATGGGTAGCATTAACGTGGCTAGCAAGTTGCTTTTGTTTCAAAAACAGTAAGGATAAAATAATTAGGTATAGTGAGAGTACCGCTATTTCAACAGTACGGCTTAGCCATATTCTTACCCATAAAGGTTGTTTTTTTACGATAACAACTTTGGGTGTGTAAAATAATTTTTCAGGTAAAACTAAGTTGGTGGTGAATTGGTGTTGCTGTGTGGACAAAAATGACTGGCTATAATTAACAGCAAGTGAAACTTCAAAAGCTTGACTTATTTCAAAGCCAGATTGAGATTTTATTCTGAATATATTTTGTTGTTCAAAATCTGGGATTTGTATATTGAAAGAAGGATCATAGTAACTATAAAAATCAATATCACGAATATCTACCGGAAACTCGCCTTGAACAACGCTTAGTCTGGCTGGAACAGTTTGGGGAATGAAATCTTCACTGGCATAAGAATAAGCGCCACGATTGAATATCATTAATGCATGTTCACCGGGTTTTAGACTTTCAAGTAATCGCTGATATTCTTCTTCGCCTAACAGATTTTTACCGATAACAGGAATATTAACAAAAGCAAAATACAACTCAATAAAGTCGCTAATATCTACAGTGTCATTGTCTTTGGCTAATTCTTCAATAGCGTTTACTAATTCATTAGAAACGTCGGAAGCAAGTTTTAAGCTTTGTTCTTTGCTTACTTGCCAGTGTGATATATGGCCTTGTTCTATCAGTTGTATAAAGCTGAGTTTTTCGAAAAAATCTGTGTCAATTTTTACTGTTGTTGCAGCGGCAAAACCTTCTAGCTTAGCTCTTGCGACTTGTAGGGCTGAGGCAATAATTGTATCGTTAATCACCATTACTGATACAGTTGCTCTTGTTACACCATCAAAGTTAGTAATACCAGGGGTACTGGTGTCCTTAGCATTTATTATAAAACGCTCTTTTATAGAGTGCCCTTTATACTGGTCGATAAAGTCAAACATAGACTGTTCGCCAAGACCATGTAAAAAAATAGGTTCGTGATGATTGAGTACTTTAAAGCCTGCGAATACGCCATTGATATCAATACCAATCAATACATTGATTGTTTCACCTGAAAATCCAATAAAATTAGTAAAATCGTCAGATTCAAAAACGTAGCCTAATAATTGACTAAGCTGGTAAACAGGGGTTGTTGCTAAGTTAGGATCAGTTTGGCCAATACGGGTAGCGCTTGGAAAAATTTCTTTAATATCTGCGGGAATAGCCGTTACTTCACTATTTTTAAAAGAGTTTGACTCATCAAAAGCAAAAGCGGGTTTTAGGGAAATACAAAGGAATAAGAAGAGTAAATAAAAATGGAGTCGTAATACGTCAACTATGTTCATACTAGACTCCGAAAGTAACTGAATTTAGCCCTTCAAGGGAAGGAAAAGGGCTAATGCACTATTTAGAAGAAACCTAATGGGCTAGTGCTATAGCTTACTAATAAGCACTTAGTTTGTTGGTAATGATCAAGCATCATTTTATGCGTTTCACGACCAATACCTGACTTCTTATAACCACCAAATGCAGCATGAGCAGGGTATAAATGGTAACAGTTAGTCCATACACGACCAGACTCAATACCACGACCCATACGGTAAGCTTGGTTAGTGTCACGTGTCCAAACACCAGCACCTAAACCAAAGGCAGTATCATTAGCGATTTCTAAAGCTTCTGCAGCGTCTTTAAAGGTAGTAACAGAGATTACAGGACCAAAAATTTCTTCTTGGAAAACTCGCATTGAGTTGTTGCCTTTTAAAATAGTTGGTTGGATGTAATAACCTGATCCTAGTGGGCCGTCTAATTTTTCAGCTGCGCCACCAGAAAGTACCGTTGCACCTTCATCTTTACCTATTTGTAGGTAATCTTGAATTTTTTCGTATTGCTGTTGAGAAGCTTGTGCGCCAACCATAGTGTTAACATCAAGCGGGTTACCGCGAACAATATTTCTAGTTTTTTCAAGTACTTTTTCCATGAACTCTTCAAAAATATCTTCTTGAACTAGTGCACGAGAAGGACATGTACATACTTCACCTTGGTTAAAGAAACCTAATGCGAAACCTTCAGCACATTTGTCTATGTAGTCATCTTCTTGATTCATGATATCACTAAAGAAGATGTTTGGAGATTTACCACCAAGCTCTACAGTAGAAGGAATTAAGTTTTCAGCAGCACATTTCAAAATGTGTTGACCAACAGGTGTTGAACCAGTAAAAGCAATTTTACCAATACGTGTGCTTGTTGCGAGTGCTTCACCAGCTTCTTTACCGAAACCATTAACAATGTTTAAAACACCATCAGGTAATAAGTCAGCAATCAATTCCATAAATACAAGAATACTTGCAGGAGTTTGCTCAGCAGGCTTAAGAACAATACAGTTACCAGCAGCAAGTGCAGGAGCTAATTTCCATGCAGCCATAAGCATAGGAAAGTTCCAAGGGATAATTTGACCAACAACACCAATAGGTTCATGGAAGTGATAAGCAACAGTATCGTCATCTATTTCTGAATGTGTACCTTCTTGAGCTCGGATACAACCAGCATAATAGCGGAAATGATCTACAGTTAGCGGAATATCAGCATTAAGTGTTTCACGTACGGGCTTACCATTATCCCATGTTTCTGCAACAGCGATGGTTTCAAGGTTAGCTTCAACACGGTCAGCAATTGCTAATAATATGTTTGAACGGGCTTGTACTGAGGTTTTTCCCCATGCCGCTTTTGCTGCATGAGCAGCATCAAGTGCTAATTCAATATCTTCAGCACTTGAGCGTGGAATTTCACAAATTGCTTCACCTGTAACAGGGGTAGTGTTAGTAAAGTAATTTCCTTTTACCGGAGCAACCCATTTACCACCGATAAAATTTTCATATCTTGATTTAAATGTAACTACAGAGTTTTCGCTTCCAGGATTTGCATAGATCATAATTCACCTCATATGTTAGACCCACCAAAATTTGATCTTTTTTGGGAGCCTTGAATTTTTTATCGTGTTATTAATTAAACAGTATTTGTCTATAGATATAATAGGATTTTATTGGCAAGTTAAACCATGCTCCCTTGGCATAAAAAAACTCATACTTTAGGATGGGGGTTGTTGGCCAGTACTTGTAAGTAGTTAGATATATCTGTGGCGGTTATGTTTATTACTTGGTTACTTTGCGCTTGGTATGCTCGACAGTATTTAATTTTAGCAAGGGCTAAGCTCATACTAATAAAGCGTTTATCTTGGCTTAATTGTAATAAACAAAGCGGCACTTCTTTTAATCGAGTGTTGGGATTAACATCAAAAGCACTATATATAGCGAGGTAAGCTGAGTTTTCAATCGTTAATGCTTGAGTTGCGTAGCAAAGACCTTGACACCGAGGTACTAAAAACAGTGGGTATGCACTTATAATGTAACTAGTAATATTAGCGAGTTTTTTTTCAGTAACACCAATAGCCGTTAACCATAAAGCATTACGTTGATCACTTGTGTACGCCGAATATCTTTGATGATTTAACTCATTACTAATTGACTTATTGTCAGTTAATTGGTTCTTAGCTTGTTGGCATAGCTTGGTAAATAAGTTGGGTAGTAAGGTTTTATTTGCAGATATTTTTATTTCAATGTTTTTTATAGCAAGACCAATCGCTTGCTTGTTATTTGCCTTTTTTACTAGTTTATTAGATAAGGTAATCAAAGGGGGAATTAAGTTGCTATTGGAAAGTACTGGTAAGGTGTCAGTATCTGTTATTAATGGTTTGTTCGAATTTTCAATTTCTTTGTAGTCATCAATTTCTTGATAGTAAGGGTCTTGCAGCCACAAATGATAGAGTGTTATAAGTTTGTTGATTTCTTGAGAATATTTTTTTTGATGGTTCTCGGTATTTTCACTATCTAGTGCATTCTCTTGCGCATTAACTTGTAACTGTGTTCTGTATTTACCTAGCTCTACTTTTATCTGAGTAGACTGCTTGGGTAATAATGTAATCAAGTCTGCTATTTTTTCCATATCCGCATTAGCGGTAACTAAGGTGATATTACTTGCATGGTAAAAGCGTTGATGGAAAGCTGTTAAGTCGTTAAGCGTTAATTCACCAATTGATGTGCTAATGCCACCATAGCAAAATTCATTTTCATTAGTATCTTTATTGCTTTCTTCAGTGCTTTTAGTACTTTCTTGATTGGCTTGCTCTACGCCAATTAATTCTTGATAAATTACACCTTTATTATTGCCATCATGAATTTCAAATCGCAAATCATCAGCATTAAAAATGGGATTAAACAAACCATTTAGCAAATAATTAATAGCCAACATAAAGGTGTGTTCACACTGGCTTTGACAATGAAAGTAAGTGGTTTCAGTAAAGGTTGATGCATTAATTTTAGCATCGGTTAATGAGGTTAGTTGAAAGAGTGTTTCGGGGTGAGGAAAGGCTGTGCTACCACGAAACACCATGTGTTCAACACCATGAGCAACACCACTATTATCAAATATGGGCGTATTAACGACAAAAAGTGCGCTAAAACCTTCATTATCGATAATATTAATATGTTTCAAACCATTTTTATGGCAATAAATATTTTCTGTCATTTAGTCAGTTTTGTTAATTCTGAAGCCAAGATCATACTTTTATACGTGCAATGTTTAACGTAGTGTCTTTAGCATGCTTCATGGCTTTCTGGTTAACGCGCTTTACTATTGGTTTTGACGGATTAGTAGCACTTTCAATTGCTTGTTGAATTAAGTGGTGATCTTCAGATTTACTACAAACGGGATCGGTTTTATGCATATCGCCAGTCATCATAAAGGCCTGACAACGACAACCGCCGAAGTCTTTTTCTTTTTCATCACAACCTTTACACGGTTGGGGCATCCAATCATCACCACGAAAGTAATCAAAAGAAAAATCTTGCTGCCAAATATCATCAATAGATTTATCTTTAACGTTTGGAAAAGTTAGTGGTAGCATTTTTGCACTGTGGCAAGGTAAAGCAGAGCCATCTGGCGTTACCGTTAAAAAGGTTGATCCCCAACCATTCATACAAGCTTTCGGACGGGTTTCAAAGTAATCAGGCGTTACAAAAATAAAATGTGGCCCTTTACCTTGTTGTTCATCTCTAAATTCATTAACAATACATTCAGCCTCAATTAGCTGTTGTCGCGACGGTAATAAATGATCACGGTTTTGATACGCCCAACCATAATATTGTGCGGTTGCTAACTCTACATAATCAGCTTCTAACTCACAGCTGAGCTGCATGATTTCTTCAATTTGCTCAAGGTTTTGTTTTGATAAAACAAAGTTAAGCACCATAGGATAACCTTGAGCTTTAACCGATTTAGCCATATCAAATTTTTGTTGGTAGGCATTACCACGACCGGCAATCGCATCATTTAGTTCAGGATCTGCACCTTGAAAACTTATTTGAATGTGATCTAAACCTGCTTCTTTTAGTTTTGCGATACGTTTTTCGGTTAGACCAATACCCGAGGTAATTAAATTGGTATAAAAACCTAGGTCTCTGGCATGCTTTACTAGTTCTTCTAAATCTTTGCGTAATAAGGGCTCACCACCAGAAAAACCCAGTTGTACAGCCCCCATTTCTCTTGCTTCGGTAAATACCTGACACCATTGTTGTGTGGTTAACTCATTTTTTGTTTCGCTCAAATCTGTTGGATTTGAGCAATAAGGGCAATGTAACGGACAATCATAAGTGAGTTCAGCAAGTAGCCAAAGTGGTGGACCCACGAGGGCAGGTGAATCTTTCTTTGATATGTCAGTTACGGGTTGATTAGTCATGATAAAGCCACTTCTTTTCAATTGCTGTGGTGATAAATTCATTAACATCAGCGGTTAAGTCACCGGCATCAGGGAACTTTCTGTTCAGTTCAGTAGTAATTTGTTGTACGTTCTTTTGCCCATCAATAAGTTGCATAATTTCGCCAGCACCGCCATTGAGTTTAACCATGCCTTCTGGAAATAATAACACAAAGCAGTCTTGCGCTTTTTCCCACTGAAAACGGAACATCCTATTAAGTGTTGGTGTCATTGTTGGGCTTATGTTTGAGGGTGCTGTTGGTGTGCTCACTTAAATATACCTTTGTGATAAATAGGATTATTAATAGCTTCTTGTCCAAGTATCGCTTGATAGGGCGCTCTACCTTGTTGATAAGCCAATGTCATTGAGTCTAACATGCTCCACAAAATATCCAGTTTAAATTGTAAAATATTTAAGGCATCTTCTTGTGCTTCGCGGCTAGTAAAATGATCTAAGGTTATTTGCAAGCCATGATTTACATCACGACGAGCTTGCGATAAGCGCATTTGAAAATATTCTAAACCTTCAGGTTTTATCCATGGGTAATTTTGTGGCCAGCTATCAAGACGGCTTTGATGTATTTCAGGCGCAAACATTTCTGTTAATGACGAACAGGCAGCTTGTTGCCAGTTAGCTCTGCGAGCAAAGTTAACGTAAGCGTCTACCGCAAAACGAACACCAGGAAGAACAAATTTTTCATCTAATAAGTCTTGTCTGTCTAAACCAACAGCTTCGCCTAAACGTAACCAAGCTTCAATACCACCTAAGGTTTTTTCACCGGCATTGCCATCGTGATCTAGAATACGCTGGATCCATAAGCGTCTAGTTTCCATATCGCGACAATTTGCCATAATTGCCGCATCTTTAATCGGTATATTTACTTGGTAATAAAATCGATTAGCCACCCAGCCTCTAATTTCCTCTTCGCTGCACTCTCCTTTGTGCATCGCAATGTGGAAAGGGTGGTGAATATGGTACAGTTCGCCTTTGCTTCTAAGTTTATGTTCGAACTGTTCTCTGGTCCAAGCTTGCATAAAAATGGATCCTATCAGTGAGGTTAAATCGTTATTTCCATGCCATCAGTGGCAATTTCAACACCGTTGTCTAAAACAAATTGATGCTGAGGAGATTCTTCATTTAAAATGGGGTTAGTGTTATTAATATGTATAAGTATTTTTCTATCGATTGTAAATTTGTTCAATAGAGCGACTGTACCGAATTTACCATTGACAGGCATATGGCCCATCTCAGAGCCTAATTTCGAACCAACGCCTTGGGCAATCATTTCATCATCTAGCCATAAAGTTCCGTCAATAAGTACACAGCTTGCTTCGGATAATATGCGTTCTACTTCTGGCGTGCTTTCAACAATACCCGGCAAATAAAACAAATATTTACCCGTACTTTTATCAATAATTTTTAAACCGATATTATTACCATCTACCACTTTATCGCGATAACGAGAATAAGGAGGAGCATTAGATTCAATAATAACAGGAACGAACTCTAAACCGTCAACGCCATTTACATCGAATGGTTGTCGTTGTTCGGTATCAATTTTGGTAAAATTAAGACCTCCGTGCCAATGCTTTAACATAGGGAATAATGGGTAAGCGCTGGTCAAATCTTCATAGACAACATCACTACAATAGACATCAAGTGGTAGCCCTTCACGCAGGGTTATTAGCCCAGTGGTATGATCTATTTGGCTATCAGTTAAAATTGCTGCACGAATGTTAGTACCACGACTACCTTCTTCAGGCCAAAGTTGTGGGGATTGATTTATTTGTTGACGAATATCGGGAGATGCATTGATCAATACCCAGTCTTTTCCATTAGGGCTGACGGCAATTGATGATTGGGTGCGAGCGGTTGCTTTAATTGTACCGTCGCGTAAGCCTTTACAGTTTGCACAGTGACAATTCCATTGAGGAAATCCACCACCAGCAGCTGAGCCTAGAACTAAAATTTTCATATGTGCCTCGAGATCAAGACAAAGGGGGAGTCAGAAATTGTCTAGTGATAACTAATTACCTCAGTTTTTAAGCGTTGGCTATAACTGAGGTAATTTATTCTTATTAATGTATTCTTATTTGAAATAAAAAAAATTAACGGTTGCTGATGTATAGAGTTACTTCAAATCCTAAACGCATTTCTTCAAAGTTAGGCTTAATCCACATAATTTATTCCTCGCTGGTTAATAATATTGGTTTATAGTTTTGCTTTTTTACTTAGTACCCATTAACTATATTTAATTTTCTTTTAATAAAACATCCTACTTTAGGGGGAAAAGGATAGGGCGTAGGCATGAAGAAATTTTAGGCGCTTAAAGCTGGGGATTATTGAATTAATCAACTGCGATTATACAGGGTAGAAGAATGTTTATATAACTATCTGAGTGATGATACACAACTAGCTAAATACGCCGTTAATTATGAATTAAAGCACAAGCTTTACATATACATGCTTTATTTTTGGCTGTACTTGGGATTTTATCTAGTAAAGATTCGGGAAACTGTATTGCTTGATCACTACACCAGCAACCTTGGCTTGAATCACAAGCAGATACATTTCCGCAGTTATTCTTTTGATTGCATAGTGGACAAAGACTCGGATTAATATTATCTGAATCTATTTGTTGATTACTACATGAGTTTGTTTTTTTAATATTAATTTTCCTATGTAAAAGTACTTGTATGGATAATATACCCATTTTAATGGCTATAGAAACCCATTTCGGGTAATTTGATATTAAGCCTTAAACAATAATGTTCGCTTTTATCATCGTATATACCTAATTTGTAAGCGGTGTTTAACTTTATTTACTTACATTTGGCAAAATCGTTAGTTGCCTTTACTAAAGCATCAATGATTTTGGGTTCACTTGCGACATGTCCTGCCATTTCAATGATTGATAATTCAGCTTCAGGCCAGTATTTTTTTAATTGCCATGCTTGTTCAAGTGGACACACCATATCATAGTGACCATGAATGATTTTTGTCGGTATATGTCGAATATTCTCTATATTTTCAAGTAACGGCTCTTTGGCAATAAAGCATTGATTCATTGAATAATACAGCTGAATAATAGCGGGGGCTTTATCGCTTTCTTTTATTGGATTTTCAATTGAGCTTTCTTCAAAGCTTAATGATTCTTGCCAATAGATAAGACTAGCTTCCCAGTGTTGTAATTTATTAAAAATAGCGTTTGATATTTTAGTGTCATCACTGGTGAGTTGCTGATAGATTACTGATAGTGGTTGAGCTTGTTGCGAAAGTGGTAAGTCTTTAACTAGGTTATTCCAGGCATAAGGAAAAATTTTAGCTGCGCCATTTTCACTGTAAACCCAATCTATATCTTGTTGACGAGCAAGAAATACTCCCCGTAATATTAAGCCAGATACCTTTTCAGTAAAGTGGTTAGCATAATATAAAGCCAGTGTTGCTCCCCAAGAGCCACCAAAAACTAACCACTTCTTAATACCGATATGTTGTCGTATTGCCTCCATATCTTGAATGATATGGGTTGTCGTGTTTTGTTGTAAAGTGCCATAAGGGCGAGATCTTCCACAGCCTCGTTGATCAAATAAAATTATATGATACAGCTGAGGATCAAAATAACATCGATGTGATGGTCGACACCCTGACCCCGGACCACCATGCAAAAACACCACAGGAATGCCTAAAGGATTTCCACATTGTTCTACATAAATGTGATGTTCTTCCGTTGACTCTTCACCTGTTTGTGCATCAGTTAGCGCATCATTAGTGACGGTTAGATGATAATCACTAAAAGGCTCAATGGCAGGGTAGAGTGATAACATTTATTTATACCTGCTATTCGTATTCATGACTTATCTTTGTTGACTAAATTTAGGACTAAAACTAATGAGTGCTAACACTGCTGTTATTACAGTGACGCTCAATATCACGCTAAAGGCGGTTAAGTTGAGTTGTCCAAAGAGTGCAAATCGCAATAATTCAACACAATAAGTAAAAGGGTTGTACTGACAAAGCCAATATATCCAAACACTGGCTTCTTGCATTTTCCACAATGGATATAAAGCACTTGAAAGAAAGAACATGGGGAAAATAACAAAGTTCATCACTCCTGCAAAATTTTCCAATTGTTTAATTAAGCTTGATAAAAGTAACCCTAAAGCGCCTAAGAAAAATGCAATAAGAAAAACTGCTGGTGCTGCTGTTAAGTAACCTAAAAATGAAATATCAACATCAACCAGTTGCGCACAAAGTAAAAAAACATACACTTGCATTAAGGATAAAAACGCAATAGCAATGAGTTTACAACATAATAAGAAAGGCATGGGCAGTGGACTCATTAATAATACTTTCATGCTGCCCATCTCTCGATCATAAACCATTGATAGCGAGCTTTGCATGCCATTGAATAGTACTATCATGCAGCATAAACCGGGAATAATATATTCTTGGTAGGTAATATAGGTACCGTAAGGTTCCATGATAGAAACACCCAAGGCTGCCCTAAAACCTGCGGCAAATACAATTAGCCATAATAGCGGTCTAACCAAGGCGCTAAATAAACGTGAACGTTGTTGAAAAAATCGAAAAACTTCACGTTTAACAATACCTAAGCAGCAATAAAAATAATGATTTAAGGTCATACTGCCTCCGCATTTTTGGTTAAAGCAAAGTACAGTTGATAAGTGTCATCTACATTATATTGTTCACACAATTTACTGCTTTGGTCTTGTGCTTGAATTTCACCTTTGTTGATAATAATAAGCTGATCGCTTGGCTCTACTTCGTCCATTAAATGTGTTGTCCACAATACACAAATATCACGCTGTAGACACAGATTACGCACATAGGAAATAATTAATAAGCGGCTTTCAACATCTAAGCCGACGGTCGCTTCATCTAGTAATAATACTTTAGGTTGATGAATAAGTGCGCGTGCAATTTCTACTCGCCGTCTATGACCACCATTTAACGTTCTTACTTTATCGTGCAAACGCTCTGTTAAACTTAATTGCGCTAAAATCAGTTCAATATTTTTCAGTGCTTTTTTCGGTGCTATACCATGTAAAGAGGCATAATAAAGCAGGTTTTGTTTAACTGATAAATCTAAATCTAAGGTACTTTGTTGAAAAACAACGCCCATTTGAGACATTATTTTTGATTTATTCTTACTTAAATCATCTTCGTTAATGTGAATTGTGCCATTAGCGGTTTGCGTAAGCCCTGTTAATAATGAAAACAAGGTACTTTTACCTGCGCCATTTGGACCTAATAACACGTTAAACCCTGCGGGTAATGTTAGGTTTACTTTGTTTAGCGCTGTTTTTTTGCCATAAGCGAAAGATAAATTGTTGGTCACTATGCCCATAGTATTACTCCTTCACTTATTTTTACTGTATCTGATAGCTACACCCCAAGGGTATCGACCTACTTTTATTGATTTTGTCACTTTCATTTTATCAACATCGATAATAGAGACATCTCCACTAATACCATTGGTAGTCAGCAGTTGGCTTTGATCTTGATTGAGTGCTAATTGCCAAACTCGACGGCCTACTAATAAATATTTTTCAATCTCCATGGTTTTTCTATTAATGACAGCAACATGGTTTGCTGGCCCTAAGGCAACAAAAGCATAACGGCCGTCGAGGCTTAATTCTATGCCTACCGGTTGAACTCTATCTCGATGAATGCCGCGAATTTTAAAGGTAAATTCCTTGATTATTTCTTTACTGGTAACGTCAATTACAACGACAGCGCCACCAATTTCAGAGCTTACCCATAAAAGTTTACTATCTTTAGTAAATTGTGCAGACCTAGGCCTTGCGCCCACTAAAGTATTAGCAATAATTTTATTGGTTTTAGTGTCTATCCAATGCACCATATTAGTAGTTTCTGAGGTAACCACAACAATATTACCGTCGGGGCTTACAGCTAAGCCTTCAGGTTCAACACCCACATCAATTTGGGCAATAACGACACTAGTAGCAATATCTATTACTGTTAAAATAGCATCGTCTTCATTTGAGGTATAAATGATTTTACCATTTGGGTGAAGCGCAATTGTTTCAGGATCTTCGCCTGACGGTAATTCACCGACAATTTCTTCGGTGTTTAAATCGAGTATTTGAATACGATCAGAGTCACTGGCACATATATAAGCAAGTGATTGGTCGTGATTAAAAATAATGCCCCTTGGCCTTTGACCGACTGAAATTTCTTTAATCACTTTTTGCTGCTCAAGGTCTATCACCGAAATATTGTCGTCTTTCTCGTTGGTAACATAAGCCAACTCACCGGCGGTTACCAATAGACTCGGAGTAAGTAAAAACAAGCCAAGTAAAAATTTAATTTTCATAATGTACCTTTTAAAAGTGAGTTTTTTAATGTGCGTATTTGACTGTGCGTATTTGAATAGTTAATTGGCATTGCAGTGAGACTCCTGTTGATCAAAACCTAAGGTATCTAATTCAGTGATGGGATGCAAAATTCCCGCCTGAGGAGATTGAGATACTAAACCATGAGGTTGTATTAAGGCAATTGGCATTCTCAACTGCCCATTCCAAGAGCGAAAACTAAGTTTACGTCCTTTATATGCCGCTAGTTTAAAATCATCTGATTTAATATAAGCCGTTAACTCTTTTACTACTGCTGAATTAGTTTTATGAACGGCTTGGGCAACAGAGCGAACAGCAAGGTAGCCATTAAAGTCAATTTCATTCATATGGCGGTTTGTTAATTTATTAAAGCGAGTTTGTAATTGCGCTGCTCCCCATTGTTCTATTACTTTGTGCCAAGATAATGCTTCAAGCCCTGCAGAGCCAACAACAGGCCGAGGAAGATAAGTGTTGAAAGGAATATATTCGGCAAAATCTTTAGTTTGGTCGGCAACATAAACAACATTATATTCTTTAGATGTTTGTGTGAAAAGTGGTATTTCTTGCTGGGCGCTTCGTCTAAGATCGGTATTAAAGTTCCATGTTTTCTCAGAAATTATTTTAAGACCATAGCGCTTAGCTGAGCGTTTAAATGATTCAGCTAAAGCAATATCAGCAGGTTGTTCGCCACGAATGAGTAATACTTTATTTAAACGTCGATAAAGTAGCCATTGAGCCAATGCATCTGACTTCATGGCATGGCTTGGCGCGGTATGTAGAATTGTATTTAAACATTGGTTATTACGTAAATTATTTGAAAACTCACTTATATTGAACAATAAAATGTTTTTATTTTGTGCCCACAAGTTAATTTCATTCAAGACAGGCAGCGGTGCATCAAGTATGAAAATAGTTTTTCCACTGCTGAACTCTACTTTTAAGCGAGCTAGTAAGTCCTGCTGTTTTGCAAACTCAAAGGAGGTTAGGGCAAAGTGTTGTTGTAAAAATTTTCCTGTAGTATTTGAATCTTCTATTGCTAACCTTGCCCCTTGATAACCACTATCACTTGCTATTTTTATAATATTCGATAATGCCGGCGAGTGTTGTTTATGTAGCTTTAGATATGTGATATCAATAGATACAGGAATTGAAAAGGCACTAAAGCTAGTTAAGAAACTAGATAAAAGCATAAAAAAGATAACGCTCATGAGTATTGGTTTTTTATGTAAACTTTGTTTTAGCATGGTATTTTGATCTCAGCTAGAGAAGTCATAACGTCTTATTACTTATCATCATATAATAGTAATGAACTGAATTACAGGTAAAGTGTTTATTGTGTCATCATATGTAACTGTATGTTTTATAGTTCTTTATTTTTGTTTTTGAAGGTGTGATTGACTAAAGTCATACTAAAGGATGAGGTGAACATATCTAAAGTACAATTCGGAAATGACAAACTATTCGCTAGACTAGCTTCATACAATTTGAAAGTAGATCCAAGAGGTTTTAAAAATGACTAAGTTAAATTTTAAGCATAAATGCTTGATTGCCTGTATATCTTTGTTTTCGTATGGTGCGTCGGGTCATGGCTCTGTAACGCCACAATCAATAGATACGTCTGAATTACCTCAATTAGGTGAAGAGTGGTTAGAAGAAAACCCTTATCGTGAAGCAACAGGTGATGTGCGTGATAAAGTACTTAGCATTGGTGCGTCAGCATATAATCAAAACTGTGCTCGTTGTCATGGTTTAGGTGGTATTTCTGGTGGTATAGCTCCGGATCTACGCATGTTAGCAGCTGATTATGATGGTGATGAGTGGTATGGATATCGTGTACAAAATGGTGCAGTACGTAACGGCGCTGTCTACATGCCAAAAATGACTGAACATTTATCTCAAGAAGCACTTTGGTCTGTTAGAACTTGGTTAGAATCTGTCGAAAAAAATGACTAGTCGTTCCCGCTTATTTTTTTTCGCCTTTAGCTGTTGCTGGTTTATTTGTGCAACAGCTTTTTCCCGATCTTATGATGATATTATAGAAAGTAATGAAATTGTTATTGCTGTCTATAGTGACTTCCAGCCTTTCTCTTATATAGATAATGGCGAAGAGAAGGGCATAGATGTCAATTTAGCAAACGTTATCGCAAAAAAACTCGGTGTTAAACTTCGTCTACGTTGGATGACTGCCGATGAGAATGTTGATGATGATCTGCGCAACAATATCTGGAAAGGACACTTCCTGAACAGAACAGTTGCGGATTTGATGTTAAGAGTGCCATATGATAGAGATTATTCTTTATTACGTGATGATATTGGCGAGTTAGTCCATCAGCATGTTCATATGTTTGCACCTTTTCATACTGAATCATGGAAGGTTATCTTTAATAGTAAAAAAATTGACTCAGTAGAAACGATTGCTGTTTTTCAATATCATGATATTGGCGTTGAAGTAGATTCAATTCCTCAGTTTTATCTTACCTCTGCTTTTCAAGGTCGCATGAGAGATCGCGCCAAACAATACCCATCAATTAGTGAAGCCATTATTGCCATGACCGAAAGTAAGGTTGATGCCGTCATGGGGCTTACTAGCCAAATTAGTCACTATCAAGGTGCGCTTTCTAAAACAAATTATCCACTGGCTCAAAATGCTTTTCCTATGATGGGACAGCAACAGTGGGATATCGGTATGGCCGTTAAAGCGGATTATCGAGAATTAGGTTATGCGGTAGCTGATATCGTTGAAAATATGATAAAAGCAGGTGAAATGGAGGCTATTTTCGCTAAATTTAATGTTATCTACAAAATACCTGATTTATATAAAGGCTCTGAATAAGTACTCATCCTAAATGATGAGGTAAATTCATACTGCTGTTCAGTAGTTAATGTAAGAACAACATTTTATGATTAATGCAACCTGCATAATTATAATAAATTTAGCAAGTTATATAAAAGTATAAATAGCATCAGAAACAAATTGCAGATTCAATTCCATGAGGAAAAAACAATGATTAAAACGACAAAAACTAAAGCATTGTCATTATCGATGATGGTCTCATTAGCGATATCAGGTATGGCAAACGCTGGCGTAACCGACAAAGATATTCTTAATGACCAAATGACAACGGATGATGTTGTTTCTTACGGCCTAGGCCTTAAAGGACAACGTTACAGTCCATTGAAAAAAATCAATAACGAAACGGTTAAAGAAATGCGACCTGTTTGGGCTTTTTCACTGGGCGGTGAAAAACAACGTGGGCAAGAATCTCAACCATTGATTAAAGATGGTGTTATGTATATTTCTGGCTCTTATTCACGTGTGTTTGCTATCGATGCCAGAACAGGTGATGAACTTTGGCAATATGATGCAAGATTACCTGATGGCATAATGCCATGTTGTGATGTAATCAACCGTGGTGTTGCTTTACACGGCGATTTAGTTATTTTTGGTACATTAGATGCCAAGTTAGTTGCGCTTAATAAAGATACCGGTAAAGTTGTTTGGAAAAAGAAAGTAGAAGATTATAAAGCTGGTTATTCAATCACAGCTGCTCCTATTATCGTAAAAGGTAAAGTTATCACCGGTGTTGCTGGTGGTGAATTTGGTATTGTCGGTAAAGTAAGAGCTTATGATGCTAACAATGGTAAAATAGTATGGGAACGTCCTACTGTTGAAGGCCATATGGGTTACATCTGGAAAAATGGCAAGAAAACAGAAAACGGTATCTCTGGTGGTAAAGCTGGACAAACGTGGCCTGGAGACTTATGGAAATCAGGTGGTGCTGCTCCATGGAATGGCGGTACTTATGATGCTGACGTAGATTTACTATTTTTTGGTACGGGTAACCCTGCACCTTGGAACTCACATTTACGCCCGGGTGATAACTACTTCTCATCATCTCGTTTAGCGCTTGACCCTGATACAGGTAAAATTGTTTGGCATTTCCAAACAACCCCTCATGATGGTTGGGATTTTGATGGCGTAAATGAATTAGTTTCATTTGACTACAAGCAAAATGGCAAAACTGTAAAAGCGGCAGCTACTGCTGACCGTAATGGTTTCATGTATGTACTTAACCGCGAAAATGGTGATTTCATTAGAGGTTTCCCATTTGTAGATAAAATTTCTTGGGCTTCTGGCTTAGATAAGAAAGGTCGTCCTATTTACATTGATAGCAACAGACCAGGTAACCCTGCTGATTCTAAAGATGGCAAAAAAGGTAAAATGGTTACAGCAACTCCATCTTTCCTTGGTGGCAAAAACTGGATGCCAATTGCTTACAGTAAAGACACTGAATTATTCTATGTACCTTCAAATGAATGGTCTATGGATATTTGGAATGAACCAACAGCTTACAAAAAAGGCTCAGCTTATTTAGGTGCTGGTTTTACTATCAAAGCTAACCACGATGATTACATTGGTGTTTTAAGAGCGATGGATCCAAAAACGGGTAAAGAAGTTTGGCGTTACAAAAACTATTCACCGTTATGGGCTGGCGTATTAGCGACTGCAGGTAATTTAGTATTTACTGGTAACCCTGAAGGCTACTTGTTAGGTTTGAATGCTAAAACAGGTGATGTTGAATATAAATTCAATACTGGTTCAGGTGTTGTCGGTTCTCCAGTTACTTGGGAAATGGATGGTGAACAATACATTTCAGTATTATCTGGCTGGGGTGGCGCTGTTCCTTTATGGGGTGGTGATGTAGCTAAACGTATTAAGCACTTAAACCAAGGTGGTAGTGTTTGGACATTTAAACTACCTAAATAGATATTATTTAGTTTAGTAAATATCAAAATAAAAAGGTTGCCAATGGCAACCTTTTTTTGTTTGTTTGCCCAGCGAAGCTGGCAAACCCGATAGGCTGAAAGAAGCCTTATCACCCCGACTAAGGGGAAGATAATCTGAATGGCAAGGGCGTCACTGGCTAACGGTGGGGTCTGAAGGAAGCCATAA
>NZ_QOLD01000096.1 GCF_003333305.1 Candidatus Colwellia aromaticivorans
TGTGTAACCTTGATCGATAATTAAAGCTACAGCTTCTTCTTTAAATGCTTTCGTGTAAGTTTTGTATTGTCGTTTTTGATTCATAAACACCTCGATTAACTAGGATATTATCCTTTATCAAAGTGTCCAATGCCATTAAACCAGATCAAATAGTGGCGGGTTTAGATCGGTGTTCACAAATGAATCTCTATCATGGAAGATGATTATGAACATGGAAGATTATGAGCGTTTCAATGAGCTTTCCCAAAAAGCACTTAAGGATTTCGCCACCCAAAGCGAATTTTTAGAATTTAAACAATTATTGTTATCTTGGAATAGTTCAATTGATTACAATTTTTACACTCCTCCTGATATTCCAGAGCCTGAGTAATCATTTTTAATTGCTTTTGATTATTGATTGAATTTGTCATGTAACTTATGTGGAAACAGTTGCGTATAAACTTGCCACGATATGTTTAAATTCTTATGGCCAATAACTTGGCTTTTTAATTGAATAACATAGAGCTTAATCCTACCTAATTATCCCACAAGTGAGCGTTTCCAAAATATAGATCTAATAACTCATGCAGTGGAATAGTTTTTTATTCCTAGCTCATCACTTTCAATTTCTTTAATTCTTTTTATCTAACGTTCTTGCTAACTCTTTTTGAAGAATGTTTTATATTATCGGTGTATAATCGCGCTGTTTTATTTAGCAACGAGTTTACAGCGATAAAAAGTCATCGTTTGCCTTTGTACGTTTTTCAATTGTAAAAAATGCCATCATCAACCCTGTTCTTGTTTGGGTACAAAAGGGTATATTGAAAAAGAGCGAAGACAAAGTAAAAGGCAAAATAAAGAATAGTGGCAGGTTATCTAAAGCAGACACTTAAAACTAAAAATCATAAATCAATAATTTAAGGAAAAAAATGAAAATATTTATTATCTCTCTGATTATTTGCCTAGCCCTAAGCGCTTGTACTACTTTTGACCCATATACTGGTGAGCAAAAGGTGACGAATACCGCTAAAGGGGCTGGTATTGGAGCTGGTGTTGCAGCAGTGGCTGCTTATCTAGCCAACAAAAATGAAGATGATATAAGCAAAAGAAATCGTAGAATTTTAAAGGCTGCAGCGGGTGGTGCTGCGATTGGTGGTGGTATCGGTTACTACATGGATACCCAGGAAGCTAAACTAAGAAAACAATTACGTGGTTCGGGCGTCAGTGTTGAACGTGACGGTAATAACATTAATCTGATTATGCCTAGCAGCATTACCTTTGCTTCAGGTAATGCCGATATTGATCAAAGTTTTCTATCTATTTTAGATTCAGTTGTTTTAGTCTTAAAAGAATTCGACAAAACCTTGATATTGGTTGCTGGCCATACTGATAGTACGGGTTCGGATGCGCTTAATCAGCGTTTGTCAGAACGCCGCGCGCAGTCTGTTTCTACCTACTTCAAAGCTGTTGGTGTTATTACTGATAGAATCGAGGTGACTGGTTTCGGTGAAACTCATCCGGTTGCTAGTAATGATACAGAGGCTGGTAAAGAGCTTAATAGAAGAGTAGAGATTACTCTGCTTCCAATTACAGAGTAATTCAGTATGAAATATTTACTTTTAATTTCAATGTTCGCCACACTAACAGGATGCCAAACCGCAACGGAGCTGCAAAATGCGTCTTCAAAAGGTTTCGCTAATAGTTATTCTTGTGGACAAATAAATGCCGCATTTTCTGCCTATGAAGCAGATAAAACCTCTTTTGCAGCGCTTGAGCAAATAGCAACGATGTCAGGATTAGTGATTGAGCAAGGCTCTAAAGCGAATGCCAGTTCATATTACGAAAATGCAAAAGCAGCTGCTAATGTAGCTCTACTTGTTCAGGGATGCCCTCCAAGAGCTTAAAGCTTATAAAGCTCTAAATATTATTTAGAAAAAGCTCCTCATAATTTATGCAGGGGCTTTTTAAATGGCATGAAAATAAGTCAATTTCTTTATACTCACTAATATCACTCCTTAGGAAGTTGTTTTGCCTAACAAGAAAATGTGTCTTATATGCTCATGTATTAAGTGATAATTTTTTTGTTTATTAGCAAGATAAATCGTATAATCCGCCAATATATTAGTCGTTATTTTCAATGGCTAAATTCACTTTAAATTCACTTTAAATTCAAATGGTTTGTAATTAACTTTATGATTTCTCACAAGTTATCCGTTGCGCCCATGCTTGATTGGACCGATCGTCACTGTCGATATTTCTATCGTTTAATGTCAGAACATACTGTGCTTTATACAGAAATGGTCACCACGGGCGCTATATTACATGGTAAAGGGGATTATCTTTCTTATAACAATGTAGAACATCCGTTAGTTTTACAATTGGGTGGTAGTGATGTTAAAGCGATGACTGAATGCGCTAAAATTGCTGAACAGTATGGCTATGATGAAATTAACATTAACGTTGGTTGCCCGTCAGATAGAGTACAAAATGGTCGTTTTGGCGCTTGCTTGATGGCTGAACCTAGCTTAGTTGCTGATTGTGTTAATGAAATGCAAGCAGCCAGCAAGGTGCCAGTTACGGTAAAGTCTCGTATTGGTATTGATGATTTAGATAGTTATGAGTTTTTGCACACTTTTATTGATCAAGTGGCACAAGCGGGTTGTCAGCATTTTATCATTCATGCTCGAAAGGCTTGGCTTACTGGTTTAAGTCCTAAGCAAAACCGTGATATTCCACCACTTGATTACGCGCGTGTATATAAAATAAAACAAGATTTTTCTGCGTTAGAAATATCTATCAATGGTGGCATTAAAACATTCGCGGAGGCTAATAATCACTTACAACACATTGATGGTGTGATGATTGGTCGTGAAATATATAATAGCCCTTATTTATTGGCACAAGCGGATCAACAAATTTACGGTGTTGAAAAAGAGGTTATTTCTCGACAGCAAGTCATTAATTCAATGGCTGATTATGTTGATGCTTATGTAAGTTCAACCCTTGAACAGGGTAATGCCTACCGTAACCCTCGAGCTTGGCACGTATTACGGCATATGTTAGGTCTGTGTAATGGTTTAGCGGGTGCTCGTCAATTTCGTCGTTATCTGAGTGAATCTGCCAGAGAAGACGGTGCCAATGGTAATACGTTAAAGCAGGCTTTTGCTAAAGTGACAATGCTTAACGATCAAATTTAAGTGAACATAATCTCGGTTTAGGGAATGCTTGTCTCTAAATCGAGAAATTTAATTTCTGCTATTTATTAGCCTGTATTTTTAAATGACTATTTTGTAAAAAAACAACTAAAAATTAGTTAGTTAAATCAATATTACTGTATTTTCAATATACCTTGTTATGTTCTTTGAATAAATAAACCTTAATTATACCTCTTCCTAACCTTTGCAGCCCAGAACACCCACCTCTGATCTTAACTGAACTCTGCTTTTTGAAATAACTTGAATGGGTGCCCTTACGTTATACCGAACATTAAACCGTAGGGCTTTTGACTATTATTGATACTGACTTTATGTAGTGGTCAATTTGACAAATACAATGGTTAATTTAACTAACTTTTCGCGTAAGATATTATGTCTTTTTGAAGCTTATAGATGATAGGTTTTATTTTATCTTTAAAAATCAGTTTAATGGAAGGTATTCGATAGTTGGCATAGCACTTGTAATAGTTAAATCACAAACGATAGAGCAAGCATTGGCTGAAATGAAAAAGAAGCTAGCGGCAGCGTAGTTATAAAAATGTGTTTATTACACTGTTGGTTATTAAAAAAATGCTAGGCAAGCTTTATTGTGCTGCTTAATAGTGAAGTGAGTAAGGAATAAAATAACATGCCTATGTAGTTAACTCAGGAGCTTGCTGTAAACCTCAGGACAATATGCTCCTGCATTGTCTAATAACACCATCCATGTAGCGTATCTTTGAAGTCTTTGATCGAAGATCCATCACTTTTTAGAAACTGGATCCCCGATTAATACACCGCGGGGATGACGTCCTGAGCCATGTACATAGGCAAGTAAAATAATGTTATATGAACGAGAGTATTCATCGAGTCAATCGGTTAACAAAAGGTTATCTAAAGATGGTTCGCATAAAAAATTATCAGGGGTTTGCGCTGGAATTGCTAAGTACTACGATTATCCACGACTTGTCATTAGAGTTGCCGCTATTGCAGCATTAATTATGTTACCTGTTGCAATGGGTGTGGCTTATGTTGTCGCTAGTGTGTTATTACCAGAAAATACATATCAGTAATCAGTAAAGAACAACAAACCCTAGTTATTAAGAGAGGAACGGATGACATTTTTCAAATCATTATTATTGGCCATTTTTGCAACGTTATTTTTAACCTATGCGTTAGGTATTAGCTTTTTAGAATTACTTGATATTAATGTTTATATGGACGGTGAATTAATTGAACCCTTAAAAGCAATAGGCGTATCAGCAGTGGCAACCGTTATTCTAGTGTTAATTGCATTGGCAATAGTATTAAGTGTATTTGGTTCGTTTGTTTTTATTAGCCTACTGATTCTAAGCTCGGTAGCGATGGTGGCAATTGGTGTGTTTTGGCCAGTATTGTTAGCTGCGGTTGTTATTTGGTTGGTGACGCGCGATAAAGTTACCAAAAAAGAAACGCAATACGGTTAGTCGTCATAGTGAAAGAGAAAACGAGGTTTTAAACTGACAAAGTAAGTGTAAAGCCCTACGGATAGTTAAAAGCGTTATTTATTTTTAAAAAACATCGACATAATTTCTTTGCAAGCATCAGTGTTAACTAAACGAGAAAATTCATTACCTTCGCTTTCTATGACTTGAGATAACGATAATTGCGTCGCTTGGCGAATAAGCTTTCTACTGGTCATCACTGCATCGCTAGGTAATGAAGCAATAGTAAGAGCCTTTTTCTCAGCAATGCTTAATAGCTCATTAGGCTGGCAAACTTGATTGGCAATACCATATTCTTTGGCCTGTTCAGCGTTAAAAGTATCGCCTAATATCATTAATTCAAAGGCGCGATTTTGACCAATAAGTCTCGTTAATAATAAGGTTGAGCCAGCTTCAGGACACAAGCCTAGCTGAGTGAAAGGTAATTTGAATTTTGTATTATTGGCGGCAATCACCATATCGCAATGTAGTAATAATGTGGTGCCAATACCAACGGCAGGTCCGGCAACTGCCGCGACAATGGGTTTAGTGAATACGTTTAATATGTTCACAAAATCTAGCGCGGCAAGGGAATCATCTTCTGAGCATGCAATAAAGTCTTGCAAGTCATTGCCAGCGCAAAAACAGTTTTCATCACCGTGAATTAATACACAGTGTATATTGTCATTATTTTTAGCATAGTTAAAATGCTGGCAAAGCTGTTTATACATAATATTATTTAACGCATTTTTTTTATCAATACGATTTAAAATGATAGTAAAAACACCCTGATTTTCTTTCGTTATTATAAAGTCAGTCATTTTGTTACTTTGCGAAGAATGATAAGGTTAACTTTAAGGGGTCTTAAAAGGGAAGTATAGCCACAGATGAAGAATAACCATTTATATTTATTATTATCACTACTTTGTACTTGTTCTTTTTTCGGGATTGCCAATGAGTTATCTAATGAAAAAATAGGACTAGGGCAAAAATTATTAATTTCAGTTGAGCAGGCTTATATTCGTAGTTCAATACCGGGAACCACTATTACTTCCTCGTATATGATAATAGAAAATAAAGGTGAAAAAACAGTGACTTTACTGGGAGCTAACAGTAAAATTTCATCGCGTATCGAAATTCATCAACATAGTATGTCGGATGGCATGATGCGTATGCGTCAGTTAGACTCAATTGATATCAAAGCTAAGCAACGCATTGTATTGCAGCCATCAGGTTTACATTTAATGTTATTTAATGTTAAAAAGCCCCTACAAGCACAACAAAAAGTTGAACTTACCTTAAATTTTTCAAATAGTCCACCGGTTACAATACAGGTGCCTGTTTATAGCCCTTTGCAGGAAAAAAGAGCGCAGGAAGCTACAGCTAACTCAGCCGTAAAGCATTCACATCATCATTAGCGCATTATTAGGAGTAAAAAATGAAAATGAATTTCTCAGCTAAAACCATTGGCTTTACCGTTACTGGTATTTTTATACTTTTTTATGTTGTTGGTGTTTATTGGAGTTTAGGCGTTGAGCCAATTGATGTTGAGCATGAAGTCACTATTGCGGCAACAGCTGATAACGTAGCACCGGTTGTTGGGTATGCAACGACTACCACGCTAATTAAAGTAGCGTCAACCATCTTGGATAAGCCCGGCGGCTATATATCTAATGATGCTTTACCACCAGGTATCTTGTTAGACAATATGCCAGCTTGGGAGTTTGGTGTGCTACAAATGGTGCGAGATATGGCATTAGTTTTACGTAAAGACTTTAGTCGCTCCCAATCACAATCATTAGAAAATAAACATATAACTAAGGCACAACCTATGTTTAATATTGATAATAAAAGCTGGGCGATGCCAAGTGCTGAATCAGAATATAGAAAAGCCATTGATAGTTTGTACGATTACAGAAATGCATTAGTTGGCATTAGTAAAGTTAAAAATGATACCGCACAATTTTACGCCCGTGCTGATAACTTAACGGCATACTTTGATGAAGTACAAAAACGTTTAGGTAGTTATTCGCAACGTTTAAGCGCAAGTGTTGGTAAAGACAAAATAAATACTGATTTAGCCGGAGATAATGTGGCGAAGCAATCTTCTGCTGAAGCAACTCATTCACAGTTAAGAACCAGTTGGTGGCAGCTTGATGATGTTTTTTATGAATCACGTGGCGCAGCATGGGCCTTATTGCATTTTTTAAAAGCAATAGAGATTGATTTTGATAGTGTCTTAAAAAAGAAAAATGCTAAGATCAGCTTACAGCAAATAATTCGTGAATTAGAAACTAGCCAACACACCTTATGGAGCCCTATGGTGCTAAATGGCGATGGTTTTGGTGTTTTAGCTAATCACTCTTTAGTGATGGCCAATTATATTTCACGCGCCAATGCCGCATTAATTGATTTAAATGAACTACTAAGAAAAGGGTAATAATAATGAAGAAAACAATAATCGCAGCGGGTCTAGCAACACTGTTAACCGCGAGTGTTCAAGCAGACACACTGTTAGGTTTATATATAGGTGGTCACGTTTGGGATGTGCAAACAACCGGAACTTTTGGTGAAAAAAGCTCAACATCAGGAGAGGTTATTTCACAAAACTTTAACTTTGATGATCAACAACAAGGCAGCTTTTATATTGCACTTGAGCATCCTATTCCATTAATTCCAAATATAAAAATTTCATCAACAGTATTAGATACAGACGGGCAAACAACCATCACAGAAGATGATTTTTCATTTGGTGATATCTCTTATCCAGTTGACACCACAGTTGATACCGTTTTTGATGTGAGTTACATCGATTATACCTTTTATTATGAAATTCTTGATAATGACTTAATTACTTTTGATATTGGTATAACCGCCCGTGATATCGATGGAAACATTAGTATCACTGATGATATCGGTGTGTTATCTCTTTCAAATGAAGAGTTTACCGCAGTAGTGCCTATGCTTTATGGCTCAGCTATTATTGGCTTGCCTTTTACTGGCTTTAATGTTTTCGCTCAAGGAAATTATACTGGCTATGACGATAGTAGTATCTATGACTTTCAAGCAGGTGTTAGTTATGCGCTATTAGATAATCTAGCGGTAGATCTAGATTTAGAGATAGGCTATAAAGTCGTTAAAATGGACATCGAAGATATTGATGATGTTTATGCTGATATGGAATTTAAAGGTATATTTGCTGGCGCAACAGTACATTTTTAAAATTAGCCAAACCTAAAACCTAAAACGTTTTAAAAATCCCTGATAGGTTAAATACCTACAGGGATTTTTTATTTATACCCGCTCCACTTGAAGGTGCAGGGTGAACGTCTAGCCAAATGCACATATCCTAAGTTAAACATTAACCCTAGACTTGCTCCAACTAATAAAAGGAGCAATGTATGAGTCGTAAAACTTCCGGTGAGTGGAAAAATCTTGTAAAGCAACAA
>NZ_QOLD01000046.1 GCF_003333305.1 Candidatus Colwellia aromaticivorans
GAAGCTTTTTAGGGATTTCTGACTTAGAAAATTTTGAAACAAAAGCTGCAACATATAAAGGCAACCAGAACACAAGTGACATCCCTATTATTGCTAGATACTCCATTACCCCTCCTGTATAGCTAACGCCCCAATCAGAGGCAAAAAATAGTTGGTTAAAATAAGCGACGCAGGAGCAAAACCAACTGTTTTTTGTCCTACTGAATTGGCTTGTTAGGATTCACATTTCAACATGCTAGAAACTATACTTGAAATAAAGTCTTGTCCTTTTTCTGTAACTTCTAGAGGTGTATTAATTCTTTCGGCCTCAATATAACCATTTTCGTATAAATCTCTCCGTACAGGTGGAACCGATTTCTTATTTAGCAAATACAAAAGTTCATCAGGGCTATATGTTGCAGCATCTTCTAGCCCCATACTTTCAATTCTACGACTTAAGTAGCTTTTTAAACGTACCATACGTTTAGTATCTATTTTTATTTGCTGCTCTCTCAGTGAATTTAATTCTGATTCTTTCGTTTTTAATTGCTGCTCCAGTTTCAGTTTTTCTTCTGGTTCGATTGTTGCTGCATTCAGTATTTTATCTAGAGACTCTTGCCACTTTAATTGCACAGCGTCTATCTGCTCTTGATTCTCTTTGCTATTGTTACCCGGCTCATCATCTCCGTTATTGTTTTCCAAATAGCGTTTATCAATTCTCTCTCCGAGTTCTTTTTGTCCAGAATTGACATGTTTAATTTGCTCATCAAGCCTTCCGAGTAACTCTGATGTGTCCTTATTGAATTTATTTATATTGTCATAAAACTGATTGCTTGCATTTGTTGCTGCAAAATAGAAAGCGGCAGAGAGAGAAATTGAAAAGAAGGCTAATAAAATGGACACTAATTCTGATGGTGTCAATTTAGTAAAGTCTATACTCAAATCACCACTAAACACCCTTATAGCTAAATAACTTGCTACGCCTATGATTGCTATTTCACGTATTAACCGTAGAACATGCCCAAACGTTAATTCAGATATTTTTACATTCACCAACTTCATTGAAACTCCTTGTGAAACCTAACGCCCATTTAAGGGGCTGATAATTGTTTGCTAAAATGTGTAGCGAAGCGAAACCGAGCAAACTGTTAGCAGTCCCGCTTGAAATTCTTGTTAGCAGTTTTACGCTAAGGCTGCTTTTCGAACACCTTTACACCTTCTGGAATTTGATACCAATTTAACTTTTCACAGACCCAAACATGAGCGGAAGGTTTGAAAATTTCGCTATCTTCTAGATTAACAGGCTTTAGTTTTAATTTAATCGTTTCTGAATCTGCTGGATTGTAATGGTAGATTCTGTTTCCACACGTAGGACAAAATTTAGCGTGATTTTTATTGCCACTATCTGCATCTCTACACCACTCTTTCAGTGCACCTTTAAACTCTATACCTGTTGATGCAACTACAGCTGTAACACTAAATGGGCTAGTTGATAATTTTTGGCATTCGGTGCAGTGGCAAGCTAAAACCATTTTTGGCTTTTCAAACAGTTTATAAGTTAATTGTCCACACTGACAAGAACCTTTGATTGGAAATTCCATGTTAAATTACTCTCCTATATTGAGAAACAGCTAACGTCGCGTTTCAGTGGCGCGGAGCGTCCAACTGAAAACGCCTTGTTGGGCAGCAGCATCAATTACCGGTTGTCAGTTCCGCTGAGCGATCCCAAATATTCGGAGTCACCTTGCTTGAATATCCGGAAACAAATGTCTTTTTCCGCCCGGTATCCGATTCATAGATATGGCGCTTTACGGCGCCGATATTGGCGCCGTAAATGTGGATGCTGATCGACACACGATCGGTGAGGGCGTTTGACACCTTGTGGATATCTCCGATGCGCGGTGATACCAGGTCAATGCCGCCGGGGGACAGCTGATGTGTACCTCTTGAACGCAAGCAACCTGCTGCAGGTTCTAGATCAAATTCCTCACAGGCTTCAGCGCCACGCATTACTCCAACCATGCCCCACACCGTGTGGTCATGTACCGGGGTCGTTTGACCCGGCCCCCATACAAAACTCACTACAGAGAAACGTTCCGTCGGATCGCAATACAGCAAGTACTGCTGATATCTTTCTGAACTCGGCTGAGCAAAATCATCAGGCAACCAGTCATCATGACTGACGAGATCTGACAGAAGCCTTTCTCCATCCGCGAAGATGTTCTCCTCGTCTCCGCCAGCTTGCTCGATCAAACGCGTGAAGGACTGAACGAAGTCCCGTAACCTAGTTATGTTTTTCATCATTGATCCTCCCTCCGAAGAGCATGCGCGCATATCGATCGCTCCCCTTGCCTGTTGCTGCCTAACGCTTGCTTAAGCGGAAAAATATTGTTGGCTAAAATGTTGAACGGAGTGAAAACAGCCAACTGTATTTTTTCCGTTTGAAGCCCTTGTTAGGTATACGTTAATCACCGTACTCTGATAAGTAAAGTTTTATACCAAGCTGCCCCATTATTGCCATTGCTTGAGGCGACAAAATAGCTCCACCACCACAGGCATTTTCTCTAATGCTAAAACCTACATCCACAATATAATTTGATGGTGAGAGACTTAACGGGTTTTCAAATAGCCATGACTCTAGCGCTTTGATTTGCGGTGGAAGATCCCAAACACCTTTTTCTAATTGGACAATATCTTCTGTAGAACCTTCTAACTTGATATGAATTGGCACCAGTCTTCCTTGTATACCTAACGCCCTGTTAACAGGCAATAAAATAGTTGGTTAAAATAAGCGACGAAGGAGCAAAAACCAACTGTTTTTTGTCCTTGTTTAACAGCTTGTTAGGCGAATTAAACTCTCAAAGTTTCCCAAGGTACGTTAGGAGATTTAACACTAACCAGTTTATATAAATCCTCCAGATATTCATTAACCATTTGCTGAATAGGAATGCTAATATTTTCTTCAGTAGTGATGTTGCCGCCACTAGTAAAAATAGGCCTATCAAATTTGATAGAAGCATTCCTTTTCTTAGTTTCGTGAACCTGACCAGAAGAATCTACTGATGCTTCAGCTTCACTACCAGTTTGTTTTGACGTTTTTACTTTTACAACACCGTGCTGAGCTGTAAATCCAGGTAAAAAGCTAATGGCGCTACGGTGAAAATCTTGGACTCGGTATGTGGCAATTAAAGTAGCATGGCGCACAGTAGAATATTCTTTATCAAAATCATGCCACTGGCTTTTAGGAAAATCTTTGGCGTGACACTCAATTACTTCTTTAATGGCTCTACACGAGTAAATTGAAGTATTAATACACCAGCTAAATACTTTCCAATCACCATTGTTTTGCAAGTTAATTGCTTGCTCCAAAAAAAACTTTGCTCTACCAAAGTGATCAAAAATAGAAAACTCAATTCCTTGTGGGAAAATATCAAGATGCTCGATAGTCATTCCATTCGCCTAACGCCTCGCTAACGGGCGCAAAATTGTGGGCTAAAATTAGCGAAGAATGAGCGCAAGCCAACTGTTTTGCGTCCACTTTGAGCGACTTGTTATAAGGCGGTTAACTCAGCCTTCAGATAATTGATTTTTAATTCGTATGAATTAACTTTACCTGACTTTTTCGCCGTTAAATTTAATATTTGCCAGCCAGCCATTGGTGAAGACCAACCTATTAAAACCCACTCATCTGCTGATGGTAGTTTATAAAGGTTTTCAATAGCGCCTTCATCAAATTTCCCTTCCGTTGAGGCAACGTATAAAGTTTCGTTTCCTAAACAGTTAAGTGCTGCGGAACAATGCGAATAAGACGACGTTTTGTAAATACGGACTTCAAATCCTTGTTCAGGAAAGATCTTGGTTTTCTCTATCGATACCAAATTATTTAAAACAAAAGTTAGCTCTGAATTATCAATATTTTTTAATATCTCAGCATTCAAAAATGGAGAAGTCAATAATAGTAGATATAAAAAAATACGCCTGAACATGTTGAGCCTTATAACGCCTCAAGAATGGGCGCATGTTAATGCGTCCCATTGCTTGACTTGTTAGCACATGATTTTTCATGCTGTGCCGCAATATATTTCTTCATAGCACACTAAACAAACCATCAATAGTGCAATCCCTGCAACAAAAAGAACAGGATGGGCATGAATAGTTAGTAGTGCATAGAAAATAGATAAGAAAGCAACAATACTACGTGCCACCATTTGTTTATCAAAGGCCATGTCCCAGGTAAACCTATTAATCAATAAAAGGGAAAGAAGGTAGATTGAAGGTGGTGCAGCAATTAACAGCTGCCCTGCAAGAGTCAGATGATCACTATGCTCTACTGAATGGATAGCTATCTCTATTCCAGCTCCAAACGCCGCAATCGCAACAAAAACAATGAAATGTCCATAACCAAAGATAAACACGTTGGTGGTGGTTTCGAAGTTTCTTAGCTTGCTGAAGTCCCAATTAAAATAAGTCCACCAGATACAGGCGATTATAATATACCCCAAAATCGATATTAAAAACGCATTTGAATCAGGCGAATACCCCATCCCAATTGACACTGCAACCAATGTTTCTCCCAATACGATAATCGTAAGCAGGCTATAACGTTCCACAATGTGGCTAGTGTGGATAGGTATATGTATTTTTGTTTTCCATGCGAAGTATGGTGCAGCAATATGAATTAACATTGCCACGATCCATACATAGTACTGCTCAGGGGGAGGGAATAGTAAAGATACAAGCCACACTATACTTCCAAAAATCTGGCCTAGTATATATTTCAGTGAAAATGATCTTAGTTCAGTTTTTGAAATAAATATTCGAAGCCAGCCTACAACCAATAAACCCTGGATAATAATGTAAGAAATAACGAATAATGTAGTCTCACCATGTGTAATTTTTCTTATAGAAGCGGCTAGTACTAGAACTCCCAAGATCGACCCCAGATACATAACTCTGTAGAACACATCATTATTATCAAAAAGGGATGAATACCAGGTGAGTTGGTTCCATGCCCAATAAACGGCAAGGAATAGACTGACATATAGCACTAAACCTTCAAGTGAGTGATTCTCAGCAAGCATTAAACTAAGGGCTGCTATAGAGATAACAAAAGCCAAATCAAAGAAAAGCTCTAACCAAGTAGCTTGACGGTGACCATCGTTACCGTGGAGCTCAATGGGGTTGAAATGTGAAAACATTATCTTACTTCCTCTCATCTCGCTATAGAGTGCTAACGCCTTACTAAGCGGCGCGAAATAGTTGGCTAAAATTGCGAGGAACGAAGCTAGCCAACTGTTTAGCGTCCGTTTGAGTAACTTGTTATATGCCGATTACTCCATGCCTATATATTTAGGATTAGCTTGTATACGAGCAATCCATTTCTGAATAGATGGGTATTCTGACAGTTCAAACCCTCCCTCATAAGCCACATGTGTATACCCATATAATGATATATCAGCGATAGTTAATTGAGAACCGATAAGATAAGGTGTTAATTGTAATTGATCTTCCATTACTTTAAGCGCTTTATGACCACCAGATTGCTTAGCTTTATACTCTGATTTACGGTCCTCAGGTAATCCAAGGTATTTGGCAATAAAGCGAGCAACGGCTATAAAAGGTTCGTGACTGTACTGTTCAAAAAATTGCCATTGAAGGACCTTTGCAGTAGTAAAGCGACCAGTACCAACTAATGATGTCCCCGATGCAAGATAATTTAAAATCGCATTAGATTCTGAAATAAACGTTCCGTCATCTAGTTCAAGTAGCGGTATTTTACCATTTGGATTCTTTCTTAAATAAGACTCGGTTTGAGTTTCACTTGCTAATATATCAACTTCGATCCACTCATGGTCAATATCTAAAAGTGAAGTAAGAAGTTTTACCTTATAGCAATTCCCAGATTGAATATCTCCATAAATTTTCACTGAACTCTCCTTAGGCATATAACGCCCAAATAACGGGCTAAGTAATGCTTGCTAAAATGTGCAGCGAAGCGGAACCGAGCAAGCGTTACGTGTCCCTGTTTATTTACTTGTTAGTTGCTGGTTGTTAAAAGCACAACTGTAGCAACAACTTACCATGTTTAATGGACGGGAGGAAGAGCCGATAAACACTTCCGCACTACGCACCTAAACATGAATTTTGAGCCTTAAAACTAAGGTTATTTAAAACATTAAACTGCGCAAGGCGAAAACTGGATTAGGCAAAAAGGAAGGATACATTGAGCGGCACTTCCATTGCCAAACCAAAGATTGAACCAAACGCAAAACATTAAGTTGAGCACTTAACGCGAAAAATAAATTAGTCGATTTAGTGCGGACAACTAACAATTTAATAGTGCGCAACTTGCGCATATTTATACTTACAAATCGCTCACTTTTCTACTTTTACTATTAATAACAAATTCAATAAAACTTTGCTAGTTAAAGCACTTAGAAATATATTTTAAAATGATCATCAGACAAAAGTGCGCAATTTGCACATTTTCTTGAATATAGGGGAAACTCGACTAAGCTGTATGTTTATACAGTTGCTGTTAGGGTTAAATATGAAAACAAGATCTCCTTATTTGAATTATATTGCTGACTATATGAGAATGAGACAATATTCCCCAAGAACAATTAGCACTTATCTTAAGTGGATAGCTTCTTTTATTCACTTTCATGATAAGCGACACCCCTCATCTATGGGAGACAATGAAGTAGAAGAATATCTAGAGCACTTGGTTTTAAAAAATAACGTGGCACCACGAACCCAAGCTACCGCTTTAAACTCATTATCTTTTTTGTATAAGCACATTGTAGAAAGTAAATTGTCATTAAATTTGAATTTTACTCGTTCTAAGAAACAGCCTAAATTACCTGTAGTGATGACCAAAGATGAAGTAAAAATATTAATGAAACATTTGAATAAGCGGTACTATTTAATTGCAGGACTGATGTATGGCAGTGGACTTCGTGTCATGGAAGCTGTTCAATTACGTGTGCAAGATATTGATTTTGATTATAAGTGTATTCGTATTTGGAACGGTAAAGGAAATAAGCATCGTATAGTGACTTTGGCATTAGGTCTAATACCATTACTTAGAAATCAAATAATGCAAGTAGATGAATATTTAAAATTAGATATCGAAAATGATCAATACTCAGGTGTTTGGATGCCTAATGCTTTAGCAAAAAAGTATCCATCGGCTAATAAAAGTCTTGCTTGGCAATATCTATTTCCATCATATAAATTGAGTGCAGATACTGATACGGGTGAAATTAGAAGGCACCATTTCCACCATACATGTGTTAGAAAAGCAGTAAAAGGTGCTGTAAAAGCTTCTGGAATGGAAAAACAAATCACTCCGCATACATTAAGGCATTCTTTCGCAACACATTTGTTACAAAGTGGTGCCGATATTAGAACTGTGCAATCACAGTTAGGTCATTCAGATATCAAAACTACTCAAATCTATACACATGTATTGCAACAAGGTGCTAATGGAGTTGTAAGTCCATTAAGTAATATAATTTGAAAAATTTGTCATTATGACGGTAAAAACAATAGGTATTATTATAATTTGTTCCATTCTATTTGTTTTGATGTAAAGATAGTTATCAATATTTAAAATTATAATTTACTCAGTCTTTTGACTACATTGAGTCTACATGCATTCAGTGGATATTATTAAATTATTGTTATTTAAGTATTTAATCGTTATTTATTATAATAAGCTGTTATAAGTCCCTAGGAACTATCGATGCCTAAAAATAAGCATAAAAGAAAAGCTTCAGCTCACTCTAAAATAAAATTAGCAAAATCGCCTAGCTTGGTTACGTCACACCCGAAAGTTTTTGGTTTAATTGGTTTATTTTTAATTATGGTAAGTATGTATCTTCTGTTTTTTGAATCTCAAGACGATGCAATGTTTGGTCTTGCTATGCTTTCTCTCATTGTGGGTGTAACTTTAACTATTTTTTCAAAAATGAGAATAACTAAAAAAAATCAAAGTCGTGTTTAATGTCCATATAACAAGCTAATATAAAAGATAAAAAACCATTTGCTGTTTTCGTCCCTCAATATTTTAGTAAACAATTTTTGCCTATTGTTAGGACGTTGTAGCGCAAAGGAGCTAGTTTGTATATCGAATATATTCTTGGGCTAATTTCTTTCTTTACTTCAGTAATTGCCGGAGTTGTTGGTTTTGGTGGAGGTATGCTACTAATAGCAGTGTTACCTTTATTTTTAAATCCTAGTTTGATAATTCCAATTCATGGTATCACTCAACTAGCTAGCAATTCTTCGCGAATGATATTCTCCTTAAAAGATGTTCAATGGTCACTACTTCCAAAATTTCTTGTCGGTTCAATTATTGGGGTATCTTTATTCGGATTTTTTTTGTCGAATATATCAACTGAATATATACCAACTTGCATTGGGGGGTATATTATCCTCAACTTATGGAGTGCACGTTTCTCTAAATTCATTAAGAAATATGAGAATTATTATTTTATTGGTTTTCTTCAAACAGGTTTGGGGTTAATTGTTGGTGCGACAGGGCCATTGTCACTTACCGTTTTAACGAAGGAACTAAGTTCAAAAGATGAGATAATAGCAACTAGCTCAATGTTCATGACTATTAGTCACTTAGCAAAAATCCCTGTGTTTATGGCTATAGGTGTGTCGCTTTTTGGGCATTTTAATTTACTTATGTTTATGATTTTCGGTTCGGTTCTTGGATCTTTTGTTGGTACAAAGTTAAGGTTAGCTTCGAATAATGATAAATTAATTTTAGTCATTAAAGTTTTATTAAGCTTAATGGCAGTTAGAATGTTAGCCAGTTCTATTACGCTATAACAAGTCACTATGGCTTCCCGATTAAACTAGCTGCTTCAATATACGAACCCAGAACTTGATGACAACTAGCGGATATCGATTGGCTTAATTCCAATAGGTAGTGTTGTTGACTAGCCAGATAAAAGCTATAAAATACGCCTATTCATATTTAATTGGGCAATATTATTAGTAAGATAATAGCCCTCATTTCAAAAACTAAGTAGTTACCATGATAGTTGATCTTAATAGCCGTTACGGCTTAAATCCTGCACATAGTGAAGTAGTAGATGCGTGCAAAATTATTGAGCCGTGCGATACGTTAGATATGGGTTGTTCTAATGGGCGTAATGCTGTGCACCTCGGCCAGCTCGGGTTTAACATTACTGCCATAGATACTAATCCCAGTGCCATTGATATACTGAAAAGTATTATTATTGAAGAGAACATTGATAATATTAAGGCTCAGGTGTATGACATTAACAATGCGAGTCTTGGTGAGGACTATGGATTTATTTCCTGTACCGTAACCTTAATGTTTATCGACCCAGCGCGTGTTGATGCTGTTATTAACGATATGCATAAGCGTACTCTAGCGGGAGGTTATAACCTGATTGTTTGCGCCATGAACACTGAAGAACACCCATGTCCAGTTCGTTTTCCTTTTACCCTAAAAGCAGGGCAGTTGCGTGAGGCTTATGAGGGGTGGGAGATGATTAAGTACAATGAAGATGTAGGTACTATGCACAATGGCGCTAAATTGCAGTTTGCGACAATATTGGCGCGGAAACCTGATTAAAACAAATAAAAATCGTTTACAAGCCACTGCTCATAAAGGCTATAGCTAAATTGTATTGAGGCGACAACAGCTTTCTACAACAGAGCCTTTAATAAACATGCCTATGTAGATCAATCAGCAATAATTCAAAATTGTTTGAATACGTCATTCCAGTGGTGTTTTAGGCTGACCTGGCATGGATGCCACTTATTAGACTATGCATGGAGCACATCGTCCTGAATCTAAACTAAAAGGCAATGGATCTTCGACAAAAGACTTCGAAGATGACGATATTAATGAACTCCTGAGTAAAGTACATAGGCAAGTTAATATAAGTTGAAAAAGATCACTCCCTGAGGATAAATAATGACTATAGCTAGAGCACTCCCCATATGTTTTTTTTACGTGGCAGCACTGTTTATTTTGTCTAGCTGTGCCACTCTCACTCCAGACTACGAAGAGCCCATTGTCGAGTTGGTTTCTTTTAAGACTTTGCCAGCTAATGGCTTCGAACAAAATTTTGAAATAGGCTTGAAGTTAACCAACCCCAATAATTTTGCATTGCCGCTCAATGGTATTAGCTATCAACTGAGTGTGGCAGGAGAAACCTTAGCTCACGGTGTTGCCACGAATATCCCCACCGCAGGAGCTTACGGTGAGTCACGCTTTATGGTGCCTATTTCAACTAGTTTACTAGGGGGAATCAAGGTGATAAGAGCGCTAATGGATACTCAAGGACAGGATATTAGCTACCAACTGAAGGCCAAATTAGATATCGACATTCCCTTTGTGCCAAAGTTGACCGTCATTGAAAATGGTATTATCCCTCTCGGTCAAAAGCCTTTGAAGCATTGATTGTTCTTTACTTAGTGAAATTGATCACCGGTAACTTTGTAGAAATAAGTGCGGTTAAAGCCAAAAATAGCGCAGAAATCCATAAACAACTTTCTAGTCCGTATTCTTGATACACCCAACCTGAAAGCAATGTACCTATTAACCTCCCCATGGCATTAGCCATATAGTAAAAGCCCACATCAAGCGATACAGCATCACTGCTTGCGTAGCTAACGATAAGATAGCTATGCAAGGAAGAGTTAATAGCAAAAACACCACCAAATATGAGTAATCCAATAATGAGGGAGGTTTGGATATAAAAATCATAATGTAAAGTTAATGCTATAGCTGCGGGTATTAATGTTAGATAACATGCCCATAAAAATGCAGTTCTACCCGTTGGCACTTTGCCTTGTTTTTTATCGGTGCCTTTGCTACTTCCAGTAACTAGAGGGGCTATAGATTGTACTAGTCCATAACCAATTACCCAGCTTGCCATGAAGCTACCAACCCACCAATGATCCCAGTTAAATTTCACTGCTAAAAATACGGGTAGGGCAACGACAAACCACACATCTCTTGCGCCAAACAAGAACAGTCGGGCTGCAGATAGAATGTTAATCGACGCGCTTTTAGATAAAATGTCAGTAAACTTAGGTTTGTTTTTTGCTTTCCCTAACTCTTCTTTTAATGCGATTAAACTAAATAGCCATACTAATGATAATAACGAAGCCATTAGTATTATCGCGCCTTTAAATCCCAGTAAGGTCAGTAATAAACCACCAAGAAAAAAACCAATGCCCTTTAAGGTGTTTTTCGAGCCCGTAAGAACAGCCACCCACTGATATAGCTTACCTTCATTACCTTTAGGAACAAGTAACTTAATGGCGCTTTTAGCGCTCATTTTATTTAAGTCTTTGGCTATTCCTGATAATGCTTGCGCTGCCATCACATATAAAATTGTGAGCATTTCAGCAGGAACCGCTAGCATGCTAAGGGCTATTATCTGCAGGGCTAGGCCAATATTCATGGTTTTATTCAAACCAAGGCGTGCGCCTAACCAACCGCCAACAAGATTGGTGATAACACCAAAGATTTCATAAAATAGAAATAATAGGGCAATATTTAAAGGGCTGTAACCTAACTGGTGGAAATACAGTACTACCAGCATTCGTAGCGCGCCATCAGTTAAGGTAAACGCCCAATAATTACCGGTGATCACCAAGTATTGTTTCACTTGTTTAGATAACTGTGGTGATAACGCCTTTAGCGGTGAAAGCCCCATGGGTAACTAATCCTTGTCTGCCAAGCCTACCATGCGCGCCAGTTCGGCTGTTCTGTTGGCATAACCCCATTCATTGTCATACCAAACGTAGAGTTTTACTTGAGTGCCATTCACTACCATTGTAGATAATGCATCAATAATACATGAACGAGGATCGGTTCTATAATCAATTGAAACAAGCGGACGTTCTTCAAATCCCATGATGTCTTTTAGCTGACCTTCAGCGGCTTGTTTAAGTAATAAATTTACTTCTTCAACTGTTGTACCGCGAGCTACTTCAAATACACAATCTGTAATTGATGCATTGGCTAAAGGAACACGAATGGCATGACCATTTAACTTTCCCTTTAGCTCAGGGAAAATATGGGTGATAGCCGTTGCTGAGCCCGTCGTTGTCGGAATTAAACTCATACCACAGGCGCGTGCTCTGCGTAAATCTGCATGAGGGGCATCTAATATGGTTTGTGTATTGGTTATGTCATGAATCGTTGTCATTGAGCCATGTTTAATGCCTATTTTTTCATGGAGAACTTTCACTACTGGTGCTAAGCAGTTAGTTGTACATGATGCTGCCGTTACAATAGGATGAATCGCTTTGTCGTATAAATGTTCATTTACCCCCAAGACGATATTTAATACACCGTCTTCTTTTACTGGCGCGGTTACCACTACACGTTTTACGCCTTGCTCTAAGTAAGCTTGTAACAACGCTTTGGTTTTTATTTTCCCTGATGCTTCAATAACTACATCACAATGAGACCAATCTGTATCTTCAGTGGCATAGTTTTGCGTACAAGGAATAGCAATACTATTGATTATCATAGAGTCTTCATCATGAGTTGCCTCATGACGCCAACGCCCATGTATTGAATCAAACGTCATTAAATGGGCAAGTGTTTCGGCATTGCCAGCAGGGTCATTAATATGAACAATTTCAATGTCATCCCAATCAAATGCAGCGCGCATTGATAAGCGGCCCATACGGCCAAAACCGTTAATACCAATTTTTATTGTCATTTATTTGTCCTAAATAGTATGAGAAAAATTATAAATAAAAAGTAAAATAATCAAGTTCTATTAACTTTGTATTGTTAATGAACGGTGCAGTGAAGTGCCTCGATTTATCGCTATTCTTGTAACCACATTTCAATATCTTTATGAGACGGAATAGAACCACTATGTTTACCGGCTAAATAGTCGCGAACATGCTCTACATTCATAGAGGCTCTTATCAAAGCAATAACGTAAATCATGACTAATAATAAAAAGAAAATCTTCGTGGTGTCTTCAATAAAAAAATGAAGAGCATCGCCTAACTTAGTAGTTTTTGATACCCCGAGTACATTAACAACTCACCAGGTGGCAAAATCGGTAAATAGCTCAAACATCCGTTTCCCCAAACCAGCTCTGTGTACGATTAATAAAATAAACTAAGGACAACATAACAGGCACTTCAACGAGAACGCCCACAACGGTGGCCAAAGCCGCGCCAGAGTGTAAACCAAAAAGGGATATAGCAACGGCAACAGCCAATTCAAAAAAGTTGGATGTACCTATCAAGCAAGCTGGGGCAGCGATGTTATGCGGCAGTTTCATCCACTTTGCTGCTACGTAAGCGATAATGAAAATACCGTATGTTTGGATCATAAGCGGGATTGCAATTAAGCCGATGGTTTCGGGTTCAGACACTATCGTGTTTGCTTGAAAGCCAAATAATAAAACCACTGTCGCTAATAAACCAATAACCGACCAAGGCTTTAAAACTGACAAAAGGTGGTTTAATGATTTTTCACCATTACCATCATTCAGAATTTTTCGGGTCACAACGCCAGCAATTAAAGGCAGTAATACGTAAAGTACTACAGAGATTAGTAGCGTTTCCCACGGTACTTGAATATCGCTCACGCCAAGTAAAAATGCTGAAATAGGGGCAAATGCGAATATCATAATAACGTCATTTACTGACACTTGAACCAAGGTGTAGTTGGGATCGCCTTTGGTTAACTGTGACCACACAAATACCATTGCAGTACAGGGGGCAACGCCTAGCAAAATCATACCTGCGATGTATTCTTGAGCTGACGCAGGATCAACTAAATCAGCAAAAAGGAAGTTAAAGAATAACCAACCTAATCCAGCCATTGTAAAAGGTTTAACCAACCAATTAATGACAATAGTTAACATTAGCCCTTTAGGGTTCTTACCGACATTTTTTATCGCTGAAAAATCAATTTGAACCATCATAGGGTAAATCATCACCCAAATAAAAACAGCCACTACAATGTTAACGTGTGCAATTTCAAGGTCAGCAATTAATTGAAAAGTATCAGGTTGCCATAAGCCTAACACAACGCCAAGAATGATACTCAAGCCTACCCAAACCGATAAATAACGCTCAAAAATGCCCATGGTTATATCCTTTAAATATTTATTTACAGAAACTCGCTTTATCAGGTCTGTTTTGCATTTTATCTAGACGCTTAAGCTCATTATTAATCAGTGGAATATTGTTTTCTGTGGTATGGGCAATCACAGATTTAGCCCATAGTGGAAGTTTAGGATTAATGCGATAAAACACCCACTGTCCATGCTTTCTATCGGTAATGATTTTAGTTTTTTTTAGTACTGCAAGATTGCGTGATACTTTCGGTTGGCTGTTTTCTTCCATTGCTTCCATCAATTCACAAACACAAAGTTCACCATGATAATGGGTCAACATTAGTGTTTTTAAGCGAATATCATCGGTTAGAGTTTTATAAAAAGATATTGGCTCAAAGTCTGTGAGTTGATTATTCACTTCTGCATCTGTATTTTTTTGTGAAGTACTCGTTAGATCAATCGCGTTTTTTTCTACCAGAAGAAACATAGCTAATCGGTCGTTTAATTCATTTAAGGTTACGGAGAAAGCGTTGCTGTCAGAGCGTTCCTTTGGATCGGGTATATCCCATGCCAATTGTTTACCTGCGTCAGTAAAGCTTCTACATTCCTCATTAGCTTTATCACATAGCGTAATGACGTAATCAAAGACCTTACCTTCAAACTCATTTATATTTTTAGAGACTAAATTACTAGTATAAACCCCAAACGTGCTTAAGGCATTAATTGCACGAGGATCAACATCACGAGGGTGTGTGCCGCCACTATAAACGTTAAGTAGATTACCCGCCTTATGCCGTAGTAACGCCTCAGCCATTTGCGACCTAGCAGCATTTTCTGAGCAGATAAAAAGGACGTTTTTCTTATCAAGTTTATGCATTTATTATAATCACGTAATGAATATCAATATTATTATATATATGATTTTTCATATATTCAATATTTGTAGAAACTGATTATTTTTTTGATTTCCTCAATTCTCAGTACCAAACATTGTACAGGTTAAACATCTGCCATTAAGTCGTCTATAAAATATACCGAAGATTAATTTCTACCTGTACAGTTTAATTTGGCATATATTGAGATATTAGCTTAACTTAATGGTATCTATAGAAAATATGGTTGAGGGATGAACATGCAAAATTTAGAATTAAATTCAACGATAACATGTCCTAAATGTGGTCATTCAAAAAATGAAACAATGCCAACTAATGCTTGTCAGTGGTTTTATGAATGTGAATCCTGTAAGGCTTTATTAAAGCCTTTAAAGGGGGATTGCTGCGTTTACTGTTCTTATGGAACGGTAAAGTGTCCGCCAATTCAAGCAGGACAAAATTGCTGTGATAGCTAACTTTAATTACCGCTGTTAGTAAAAGTGAAAATTGGCTCTCAAATAGTTATGTCTACTTTTATTTCGATAGTTAATGTAATTGGAGGTGTAATACCAATTACACTAACTAAGTGATCATTTTCAAATGGCTTAAATATCCAATAACATCGTTGCTTTCAATCCCAATAGCCAGCTATTACTCAATCAAGCGCCTTGCCTACATGGATGTAGGTACTTAGGTTTTGTCTGGAACTAAAAACCTGTGTTCTTGAACATTTATTCTCATTGAATTTTGTAACCTTAATTAATGTAAATGGTATTAAGACGGCATATGTCATTTATAAAACCATAATAATTACCACCTAACTGACTAAGTTTCTGTTTCGCTGCCATAAAAGCTATATAATCACGGTTTGAATATGCGATCACCAAATTGATAAGGCTAGAACCATGAATACTAAAATATACAAGCGAGTACTATTTCTGACTGATAACTTAATGGCCGCGGCTCAAGAAGAAAATCAAGCGAAATTCGATGGTTATTATTTAGAATTAAGAGAGCTTTGTGAAGAACATGAGAAAACTGATAAAGACCATCCAGTACAGTGGGAGACACTTGCTGATTTTACTGATGATCTAGCATTAGCCGTTACTATCTATGAACAAGCATTAGTTAAGGCTGAAGCAATTAACTCTAAAGATTTTCGTTCATCTATTGGCTTTTCAATCGCAGCATTAAAAGTTGAGTTAGGTGATAAAACAGGTGCTATTGAGCATCTAGAAAAAGCTAAAATCAGTTGTAATAAAATTGTTGATAAAGAATTAAAGGCTGAGATTCATGACTTGTTGGAAGAATTAAAAGACTCATAAAATAGCTTTAAAAAATAGCTATGTTATAGCATTAGCTTGCTTGTTTTCTCTGTGGAAATCATAGATGAATAGGGTAGGCTAACAGATCTAAAATAGGCGTTATTAACAAAACATCGCTTCTTAATACTTTATGCTTAGTTTTACTTTTTATACTCTATAATTTTTCTTCCCTTTATTTGATTTAAATTAGGAAAATTAATGGGTTTATCCTTGCAGTATTTTTTATCTCTGTTTATTATTTTTAGTATTCGTCAATATCATATAGGAATAAAATGAAAGAAAATTATTTTAAAAAGTACCCGAACCAAGATGGATTTTTTAATGAGTATGGTGGGGCGTTTATTCCGCCAAATTTAGAAGAAGAAATGAAGAAGATTAAAGATGCTTACTTTGCGATTAGTAAGTCTCATAAATTTATTTCAGAGCTACGTGATATTCGAAAATATTATCAAGGTCGTCCAACCCCTGTTTATCATTGTCACCGATTATCAGAGAAATATGGCGGACAAATTTATTTAAAAAGAGAAGACTTAAATCATACAGGTGCTCATAAGCTCAATCATTGTATGGGCGAAGCCTTACTTGCTAAACACTTAGGTAAAAAGAAATTAATTGCTGAAACAGGTGCAGGACAACATGGCGTTGCACTTGCTACCGCAGCGGCTTATTTTGGCTTAGAGTGTGAAATTCATATGGGTGAAGTGGATATTCAAAAAGAGTACCCTAATGTATTACGCATGAAAGTATTAGGCGCAACCGTTATTCCAGCAACACATGGTTTGAAAACCTTAAAAGAAGCTGTAGACAGTGCTTTTGAAGCGTATCTTAAAGATCCTGTTTCAACTATTTATTGTATAGGATCTGTTGTTGGTCCACATCCATTTCCTATGATTGTTCGTGATTTTCAACGTGTTATTGGTATTGAAGCGAGAGAGCAATTCTTAGATATGACTGGAGAATTGCCAGACAGTGTTGTTGCTTGTATTGGTGGTGGTAGTAACGCTATGGGAATATTCTCCGCTTTTTTAGATGATGATGAAAGCCAATTGTTTGGTATTGAACCAGCTGGAAAGTCTTTTAAAACGGGAGAGCATGCCGCCACAATGACTTTAGGTAAGCCGGGTCTTATCCATGGTTTTAAATGCTATACCCTACAAGATGAAAATGGTGAACCAGCACCAGTACATTCTATTGCCAGTGGCTTAGATTACCCCGGTGTTGGTCCAGAACACAGTATGTTAAAAGACTTAGACAAAGTGACTTACGACAGTATTACGGATAAAGAGTGTATTGATGCATTTTATGAGTTAAGTCGATTAGAAGGGATTATTCCTGCTTTAGAAAGTGCTCATGCGGTTGCTTATGCGATAAAACTTGCGCAGAAATATCCTGAAAAGTCAGTGCTTGTTAATTTAAGTGGTCGAGGAGATAAAGATCTCGACTATGTTGTTGATACTTTTGGTTTACCTGAGTAAATTCACCATAATTTCCTACAAAAAATAACAGGTGATAGATTGCTATTATTGCCTGTTATTTCGTGGTTTTTATGCTTTGATCCTATTAACCTCTAGTTCAAATTAATGATGATTTTTTAAATTTTGCAAAGCACAATTAGAAAAAGTTCATTAATAAATTATTAAGTCGGAAAAAGTTTAACTGTGTCGTTGAAAAACTTTACTAAGTATAATAACGAACAGAATGTCTGACGTTTTTAAAGGTATCTAGGTCAGTTGTTAATGCAACAGACTAGTAGCCCCTATGGTTAGTCAATATTTAGTACCTTTTTCAATGGTGCTAAATACTGCTCAAAGTATCGCCATTGCTCGGTGGCACTTTTATAAATGGGTTGGCGAACTTGTTCTGAACTAGGTGTTTTAATATTGCGCTTTGTTTTATGAAAATCTACACAGGATTGTTCAAACTCTAAGCCACAAAAATCAAGAATTCGTCCTACCTGCTTTTCTAAATCATCAACCACATCTTCATGATTCACCCTTAAAACAAAGCCTGGTAGTACTTCATCCCAATGTGCCATTAATTTAATGTAGGCTTGGTAATAACGGCCAATGTCTTCAAGGTTGTAGCTAAAGTCTTGTCCTTCAGCAAATAACTGTTTAAAACCGCTAAAGCAGCAAGCCATTGGTGAGCGTCTAGCATCAATGATTTTTGCATTGGGCAGTATTAACCGAATCAGGCCTATATGTAAAAAGTTGTTGGGCATTTTATCTATAAATAGGGGAGCTTGCTCTCTGTAGTCACGTGTCTCATCAATAAACTGTTGGCCAAAACGTTTGAAATAATCTGAATTGATCTCACTTAAATTTTTAGGGTATTGGTTTTCTTTATTTTTTTGGCTAGTGCTACGTCCACGTAGCCGTGAAGCTAAACCTAATATATTGTGCAGTTCCATCGTGCCGTCAACTTGACTATGTGAAGCCAATATTTGCTCAAGTAGGGTAGAGCCCGCACGTGGCAAACCAACAATAAATATGGGATCAGCTACGTTGAGTCCTAAATTTCCACGGTTTTTAAATAATTCGGCAGAGCAGTATTTTATCTGTTCTGCTATTTGTTGTTCTATTTTACTAATGTCAAAACCACTATGCGAATGTTGTAATTCATTTCCTTGTTGGTAGCTTTGAAAGGCTTGCTGATATTCTTGCCTATCTTCAAAGGCTTTACCTGTAGCAAAATGTAGTTGAATTTTATCTGTTAGTGCTAATTCTTTATTATTTTGCTGCACCCGCATTTTTGAAATTTCTTCATCACTAAATTGATAGGTTTTAGTGTTTGCTAAACTCCAAAAAGCATCACCATAGCTTGGCTGCAATAGATAGGCTTCTTGATAAGCGGCAACTGCTTTTTTGATGTCGCCTTTGGCTTTTAGTGCATGCCCAAGTTGCAAATAAAAACCGGCAGCGGGCTTACTTTGTAATGTAGGGTGTGCGATGGCTTGTTCAAAGAGGATAATGGCTTGTTCTATTTGACCTAAACCTGTTAAAACGCTAGCTTTAGCTATATTAAAGCTAAGATTGTCAGGTTGTACCGCCAGTAACTTTTCAACTTGCTGTTCTGCAACTTTGTATTTACCTAATCGAATAAGTAAATTTAGATATAGAGAACGTGCATGAATATGATCAGGCGCTAACTCAAGTGCACTGGCAAGTAAAAATTCAGCATCGTCATAAATCTTTAGCTCTAACCCTATTTCAGCGAGTAAACACATACCATCGATATGGCGTTTGTTATTTTGCAAAAAATGTCGACAAATTTGTTCTGCTTTTAATAATTTTCCTTCGTGCATTAACTCAGTTACAGCGAGTAAGGCAGGGGGTAACTTTTTTAATTTCTCTAGCTGATTAGCAGCTTTTTGAACATTTTCTTGTTGTTGTCCTTCACTATATATTTGAATTAACGCTTGCCAACTACCTATTAAACTTGGGTTTAGCTTTACTGCATTTTCAAAGGAAACCTTAGCGAGTGTTGGCTCATCCAAAGCAAGTTTTATAAAGCCTTTCTCTTGATTAGCACGGCTATGTGTTTCATCAAGTTTAAGTAATTCATTAATACTGGTTAATGCTGAAGAAAACGATTTCGCATAGCGATGGGCTACGGCATTTAAATACCATAATTCAATTTGGTCTTGTTTGTCAGTAGTTTGTGTCTGTAGTTGTTTACTTTGTTTAATGGCGTCATTGAATTTTGATGCTTGGACCAATTGTTTAATTGATTTTAATTGGTTTTCAATTGAAGAAGGGGATGTTGTGTCCAATGACTGAGCTCCGTAGAAGGTTAGTGAATTATCTTATTATTATTAACTGATACTTTATCAATAAAAAGCCGCTTGATACAAACATCAAGCGGCTTTATTGAACTTTATTAGGGGATTAGTGTTTAGCTAAATCTTAATAAAAGTCATACGAGAATCTAAAACCTACAGTACGTGGTCTGTTAGAAACAACTTTTGGCGTATACTGTTGAGTATCAATATATAATATTGCACTTTCATCGGTTACGTTGTCTATGAAAAGTTCAGCTTTCCATTCGTCGTTAGTTACACCAAAGCTTAAGTTGGCTAAAACGTAACTATCTTGCACATAACGACCGCCAGCAAATGTTTCTCCATTACTGTCTTTGAAGTTTGTGCCAGCATAAACATCTGCTTCTTTTTGAATGCTTAAACCGGAGCCTGTGCCATAGATTAACTTAGTGGCATCTTCTGTTATATAAGCATCCATCGACATACCTGCAAGCCTTTCTCCGGTATAACTGACTGAACCGTTAATATAACCGGTCATATCTTTTGCAACAGGGAAGAAATACTGGGCTTGTAAGTTACCTGAGAACTCAGCTGAATAAGGTAAACGACTACCGACTGCTGGCGCAATACCATCAAGTTGGTCATTAATAGATGTTAGCTCAGTATCAATAAAGCTAAATGCACCAGAGATAATTAAATTATCCGTAGCTACCCAAGTAAAGTCACCATCAATACCTTTAATTTCAGCTTCACCAACATTATCAGTAAATACTAAGAAACTGATATTGGTAGGGTCATAGCGTGATGTCTGTAGATCAGATATTTTTGAGTAATAGGCGGTAGCATTGAAACGTAATGTTTGATCAAATAACGTCGATTTAAAACCAACTTCAAAATTATCTAAACTATCCGTTGTTGAATACACCGGGATACGGAAATCTTCAAAAGCGCCTTCTTGATTTGTTGCTTTCTTACCACCTACTCGATTGGTAACTGGCGGTCTAAAGCCTTCTGAATAGGAAGCAAATAACATTACCTCATCGGACACTTTCCAATCAAGTGATGCCTTAATAATAGTATCATCAACCGTTAACGTACCATTGTTGTCAAGTAAGCTAGTTTCTAAATCCCCGTTAGTAATCGCATCTTGTATCGCTTGTGCGTCATCTTCAAACAATTCTTCTGTGAAAGCTTCAGGACTACCATCACCAAAGGCTCGTAATCGACTACTGACATCAACCGTTGTAGTAGCCCCTTTATAAGTATCTTCAATTTGATACCAACGGGCACCAATACTTGCGGTGACAGTGTCAGTGATATTAAACTCTAACTGACCAAATACGGCAATTTGATCTATAGTGTGGGTTACATCATTAACGAAGCTCACTTCAGAAGGAAAAGGGCCGCCATCACTGTTAATACCTTCACTTCCTGCAAGGATTGCGGCTAAATCAGGAAAAAGCTCTGTATTAGCTATTTTAAATTGACCAACCGTTGATAATTCTTGCGAGTCATAAAAAACACCGGCAGTAACACGCCAGCTATTTTCAGCAGAGGTATTCATACGAAGCTCATGGGTTGTGCGGGAGGTATCAGTTGCTTCTTTATAAAATTTAGTAGGGTCTAGACATTCTTGTATATCCGCTGCAGCGGAGTAGTTACAGACGTAATAAGAAGAAAATAAACCGCCATTAGTATAGCCAGTGTAATCAATGGTTGAATTGATATCTCTATCAAGGTAACCGCCGGTGTAAACAATATCTAAATGCTCAAGACGACCTGCTAATGTCCAGGTAGTTAAGCCAAAGTCATCATTGTTATTTTCGGGTACAAAACGATTCGTTGATGTTTCTCCATCAAGGTTTGGATCATAAGAAAACACCCCTTCAGTATCGAGAGATTGTTGGGTATGTTGAACTAACAGGTTCCACTCATCATTAATAATATAAGATAAGCCGAAACGAGCACCCGCGTAGTTTGCTGTATTAAAGTTATCTTCTACTAAGGCATCATTTTGTGGTGAGGTAATAGGCGTATTTTCAGGGTCTGCTAATTTACCCCAACCAGCAGAGATTCTATCAATAACAACAGCGCTGCCTATATAACCACCTTCACCAGGTACATTAAGAATGTTGTCAATCCAACCGCCTTGGTGGTCGTTGTAAGCGACAACACGCACTGCAAGCGAGTCAGTTAAAGACATATTAAAGTAAGCTTCAACCGAATTACTTAAATCTCCACCCTTTGTAGAACTAGTACTGGTATCAAAACCTGCAGCAAAACCATCATGGCTTGGTTTGTTGGTGATTAAGCGCACGGTACCTGATTGAGAGCTAGCACCAAAAAGTGTTCCTTGTGGCCCAGGTAACACTTCAATACGTTCAACATCAGTAGCGTAAATATCTAAGTTACGCCCTTGCATGGAAACAGGTTGCTCGTCTAAATAAAAGGCAACAGAAGGTTGTAATGCTTGAACTGATGAAACGGAAATATTAGTTTGAGTGGTTGCCGCGCCGCGAATATATATTTCATTTTGCCCAGGGCCTGTACCTTGGAAAACTACGTTTGGTAAAAACTCCACATACTGATCAAAGTTAGAAACACCAAGTTTTTCTAAGCTATCACCGGTTAATGCGGTAACAGTGACAGGCACTTCTTGAATGGATTCAGCACGTTTAGTGGCGGTAACTTCAATGATTTCGATCTTTGTTTTTTCTTGCTTGTTTACTTCCTCAGCGTATAGAGAGCCTGATGCCGCGAGTGCCGTTAAAACAGCACAATGCAGTTTAGTAAATTTCATGTTGATTATCCCTTGGTGTTTTTATTATATTGAGATTAAATATAGTTAGAGCTCTAACTATATTTAATCTAGATCATAGCTTAACAAAAAAAAGAGGGGGTTAAAAGTGAACATATATTGCAAGTACTTAACATTTATGAAGTATATGTTGAGTACTATTGTTTACAACATAACTTAAGCCGATATAATATCGACACAAATTAAATTTAGGGGAAAAAATTGTCCACACCTGTTGAGAGTCAACTGAATAAGAAAGTATTTGTTGGTGCCTCGTCTATTATCATTGCGCTTTTACTCTATACCGTAGCTCTACCCAAGCAAGCGCAAAGTCTATTCACTCTAATTCAGGCCAGTATTGTTGACAATGGCAGTTGGTTTTATGTGCTCACTGTAGCATTCATCTTCTTTTTTGTTATTTTTTTAGGCGTATCACGCTATGGTGATATTCGTTTGGGACCCGATCATTCGACACCTGATTATTCATTAACAACTTGGATCTCTATGCTATTTGCCGCGGGCATGGGAATAGGTTTAATGTTCTTTGGTGTAGCCGAGCCTTTGATGCATTATTTATCTCCTCCCACGGCACAAACAGGCTCTGTTGCAGCGGTTAAAGAAGCAATGAAGATGACTTTTTTCCACTGGGGGCTTCATGCTTGGGCTATCTATGCAATTGTTGCATTAGTGTTAGCGTACTTTAGTTACCGACACAATTTACCCCTGACGTTACGCTCTGCTTTATACCCTTTGATTGGCGAAAGAATTCACCAATGGCCGGGGCATTTGGTCGATATTTTCGCTGTAGTCAGTACTGTATTTGGTGTTGCTACCTCCCTTGGTTTAGGCGCATCACAGGTAAATTCAGGCTTTGGTTATTTGTTTGGTCTTGATATTTCTACCACTAATCAAATAATTATTATGTGTGTAATAACAGGACTTGCGGTTATATCCGTTGCAACGGGGTTGGATAAAGGTATTAAAATATTATCTGAAACTAACATGATTCTAGCTATTATCTTGTTGCTGTTGATTTTCGTGCTTGGTCCAACGGTGTTTTTATTACAGGCTTATTTACAGAATATTGGTGATTATTTAGCAGACATAGTACATAACACGTTTAATTTATTTGCATACAAAAAGACAGATTGGATAGGCGGTTGGACAATATTTTATTGGGGTTGGTGGCTTGCTTGGGCGCCTTTTGTTGGTTTGTTTATTGCTAGAATATCTCGTGGGCGCACTATTCGAGAATTCATTATAGGGGTAATGCTAATACCGACTGTATTCACGCTATTTTGGATGACTATTTTTGGTAATAGTGCTATTGATTTAGTTCATAACCAAGGGATTGTTAAATTAGGCGAAATGGTAAGCCAAGACTCATCAGTGGCTTTATTTGTTTTTCTTGAAAGTTTCCCGTTAACCAACGTACTTTCTTTTTTTAGTGTATTAATGATAGTGATCTTTTTTGTCACATCATGTGACTCTGGCGCTATGGTGGTTGATATGCTTTGTTCCCACGGTAGAAATGACACTCCGTTATGGCAGCGTGTGTATTGGGCTATAGGTATTGGTGTAGTTGCTGCAATACTGTTGCTGGCCGGTGGTTTAAATGCACTTCAAACCATGACTATCGCGAGTGCTTTGCCTTTTACTATCGTTTTATTGCTCGCTATTATTGGCTTAATTAAAGCGTTAAGGGTTGAAGGCTTTAAGCAAGAAAGCCAGCTAATAACCGCAATACCTCATTCAAGCAATGAAAATAATGACAGTTGGCAGATGCGATTAAGTAATATTGTTGATTTTCCCAATAAAACCAATGTTAATAAATTCATTAGCCAGGTAGTTTCACCCGCGTTTGATTCAGTGGCGAAAGAACTGAGAGAAAATCAAATCAATGTTGACATTTCATCTGAAGATGGGCTGAGCTTCATTGTTAATCATGGTGAAGAGCAAGAGTTTATTTATCGGGTACTTGCACGAAAGTATTCACAACCAGATTTTGTCACTGAAGCTGATGAAGATGAGCAGAGTTACTATCGAGCAGAAGTTCATTTGGTTGAAGGTGGGCAGGATTACGATATTATGGGCTGGTCTAAAATGGCGGTGATCAATAATCTTATCGATCAATACCATAAGCATCTGCACTTTTTACATTTACTACGCTAATGATTAGGTGCGTCAGTTTTAGTGATAAGGTTTCGTATTCTAAAATGTTACAACGCCATTTTTTTCAAGTGCCGTTATTCTGCTGTTACTAAAGCCAAGTTGGGTTAGTATTTGCTTGCCATCGACACCAATTTTACCACCTGCTCGTTGATAATCAGTTTGGTAAATCGAGAACTTAATGGGACAACCTAGTTGCTTTTGCATTCCTGTTTTCGGGTGTGGCACATCAACAATCATGTTTCTAGCGACTATCTGAGGATGTTCGCTAGCTTCTTTTAGGTTAAGCACGGGCTCGACACATAAATCTAGACTGATAAATATTGCCTGCCATTGAGCATAAGTTTTTTGTTTAAAAGATTGTGTAAAACTTTCTTTAATTTGTTGTTGCGCTGAGGCTTTGTTAGCTAATGGGAGAAGATGATCTAAATCGAGGAGCTGGCACAAACCACTAAAAAATTTAGGCTCTAAACTACCGACCGACAGATAACGACCATCACTAGTCTGATAATAGTCATAAAAAGTACCACCATTAAGCAGGTGAGACTCAGCCGTTGGTACATCGTTGCCAGCAAGTGTTCCTGCACCACTCATTGCATTTAAAGCAAAGGCACAATCGGTCATGCTGATATCAATCAGTTGACCTTCTCCTGTGCGTTGTCGGTGATGTAGTGCAGTTAATATACCAATAACGCCATGGAGAGAACCTCCGGCAACATCGGCTATTTGAATTCCCTGAGGAATTGGCGCTTGTTTTTTTCTTTTGGAATAACTGCTAATACCCGCGATGGCAAGATAATTTAAATCATGTCCCGCACGATCTTTGTATGGTCCGGTTTGACCATAACCTGTGATTGCACAAAAAATTATTTTTGGATTTATCGCTTTTAGAGCTTCATAACCAATACCTAGTCTGTCCATTACGCCAGGCCTGAATTGTTCAAGCACCACGTCGTATTCTTTGACTAACGCTTTGATGATTTCAATGGCTTCGGGCTGCTTTAAATCAAGCGCGATTGATTTTTTAGAACGATTCAAATATTGATGTGCGGCGGAGGAATCGCCTATTTGAGGTGCCATTTCCCGTACTAAATCAACACGAGTGGGAGATTCAACCCGCAAAACCTGCGCCCCGAGATCGGCGAGTACCATTGAAGCATATGGACCGGGAAGTAGGGTAGAGAGATCTAAAACTTTAACATCACTTAACATGAAGTGCTCCAATGAAATAATGAGAAATTAGAAGGTAGGCGTGAAAAGGGGAGAAGTAATAAACCGCTCCCCCAAAGGTGTTTTTTATTTAGGCTCCATTCGAATAGCGCCATCAAGACGAATAACTTCGCCGTTGAGGTAACTATTGGTAATAATGTGAGCTGCTAAATCAGCATACTCAACCGGATCACCAAAACGTTTAGGGCTTTGCACCATTTTTATGAGCGGATCGCGAACATCGTCACTAAATCCTTTCATCATGGCCGTATCGAAAATACCCGGAGCAATGGTCATAATACGAATGCCAAGTGGGGCTAAATCTCGGGCAATTGGTAGAGTCATTGAAACTATGCCGCCTTTACTTGCGCTATACGCTGATTGGCCAACTTGACCATCGAATGCGGCAACCGATGCCGTATTGATAATTACACCACGTTCACCTTTAGCATCTGGCTCATTTTTAGCCATTTGCTCAGCGGCTAAACGCAGTACATTAAAAGTACCAATCAGGTTAATATTAATAACTTGGGAGAATTTCTCTAGGGCTAAAGCGCCATTGCGACCAATGGTTTTACCACCTGGGGCAATACCCGCGCAATTAATACAGGCGTGAATGGTGCCAAAGGCATCAACCGCTTCTTTTATGCCTGCGACAACAGAGGCTTCATCAGTAACATTTACTTTGGCAAAGATAGCGTTATCGCCTAAGCTAGTAACGAGTGATTTGCCAGCATCTTCGTTTAAATCAAAGGCAACAATTTTTGCGCCTTGTTTGGCCAATTCCTGACATGTGACTAAACCTAAGCCTGAAGCACCGCCAGTTACGACAACAACTTTATTATTTAAATCCATGGGTAATCCTTAAATTAGTTAATTTCTTGTAATAAATCACGAGCGATAATTACGCGCTGAATCTCGCTAGTACCTTCATAAATACTTGCTACGCGAACATCTCTAGCATAGCGCTCTAAAGGATAGTCTTTAATGTAACCAGCGCCGCCCATTAGTTGCAGTGCGGTATAGCAAACCTGATTGGCTTTTTCAGAAGCAAATAGCTTAGCCATTGATGCTTCTTTACCAAAGGGTTGTCCTTTGTCTTTTTTATCCGATGCGTTCATCAGTAATAAGCGCGACGCTTCTAGGTCAGTATAAGCATCTGCTAGCATCCATTGAATACCTTGGAAGTTTGCAATTTTCTGACCAAATTGTTGACGTTCATTAACATAGTCACGGGCAAAATCGATTGCGGCCAAGCCTACGCCTAATGATAGTGAACCAATACCGATACGACCACCGGCCAGTTCAGAAACGGCTACTTTAAAGCCTTGGTTTAGTGACCCCATTAAGGCATCTTTAGGAATTCGGCAGTTATCAAAAACGACTTCGTTAGTGGCTGAGGCATGTTGACCCATTTTTTTCTCAGCTGGCGATATGATAAGGCCTGGGGTACCTGCTTCAACTAAGAAACATGAAATACCTTTACCTCTTTTCGCATCAGGATCAGTTACCGCCCATAAGACAAATACACCGGCATATTCAGCGCTAGTAATAAATTGTTTAGCACCATTAATCACCCATTCATCACCGTCTAAAACAGCTTTAGTTTTCATACCTGAGGGGTCTGAACCCGCACCAGACTCAGTTAAACAAAAACCACCCGCGGCATATTCGCCACTGCATAATTTAGGTAAGTATTTTTGTTTTTGCTCTTCACTGGCCACAGATTCAATGACTTCACCAACCATATTGGTCACTGACATAGTCACTGCTGTAGAAGCACAGGCGCGTGCAATTTCAGTCATTGCTAGACTAAATACTACAGTGCCAGCTTCACTGCCACCATATTGGGAACCCACATTGAGTCCCATAAAGCCGAGGTCAGCAAGTTTTTGTAAATTTGATAAGAATAGTTCACGATCACCGTGTTGATCGAGTTTTTCAGCCACAGGCGCAAGTTCAGTTTGTGCAAACTTTGCCGCCATGTCTTTTATCATCGCTTGGTCTTCAGTTAGTGAAAGGTCCATAATATTTCTCTTTTGAATTTGCTTAGTAAAATTAAGTATTTATCAATGTTAGCTAACGCTTGTCTAAGGAGGCATTAATACCTAGATATTTGCTGACAGGTTTTTAAGGTAAAGTTTAGTGTGTGATCAATAACTTCAACGAGAAACCTACCTGACATAACGACATATGCTGTGTAAAAATAGCTACTAATACTATAAGTAGTATTAAAGTTAATTAAAATGACAAAATGTAACGATATAACTCACTAAATGTTACACATCCATGTATAGTTGATAACAAATACCGGCGACAGATAAGGTAACCATGGCAAAAGTAGATATGCATTATTTTCGAGAAGCGCTCAATTGTGCTGTACGTAAAGGCCTTGATTGTGACGCAATTTTATCGACATTGGGTATTAATATTGAGCCAGACCAGCAAAGGGTTGACGGTGAGCAAATGGCTAGCTTAGTGCAGTACGTATGGGCAAACCTAAATGATGAGTTCCTTGGCTGTACTAACCAACCCTGTAAGCTGGGGATGTTTCCTTTTATGGCTCGTCATGTGCTGCATTATAAAAGCCTTGAAAAAATGCTTGAGCAAGGGATTTCCTTTTACAACTTAGTGACAGATGATTTAAAAATGAAGCTAGTAAAGAGTGGTGACTTTGCCGAATTAGAATTCATTTTCTCCCATCCTGAATTAGACCCTAATCATTTCTTTCTTGAATTCTGGTTGATTATTTGGCATCGATTTTCCAGTTGGCTAATTGATGTAAAAATTCCCTTGAGACACGTTTGTTTTACTCATGCTAAACCTGTCCATTACCGGGAAGCAAAATTACTTTTTTCATGTCGCCACAGTTTTAACCGTCCGGTAGTAAAATTATGTTTTCACGCCAAATATTTAGGTCTACCTTGCGTTAGAACAAGAAAAGAGCTTACACGTTTTTTACGTGAGTCACCGGCTGATTTAATCACTATTCCAGGGAGTGAACATAGCTTCAAGGCTAAAATTAGAGTAATTCTTATTGATCATGAGAGCGATATTCTTTATTGCCCAAGCTTTGGAACTATCGCATTGAATTTAAATATGAGTGCGCAAACGTTACGCCGTCGTCTTAAAGTAGAGGGTACAAGCTATCCGATGATTAAGGATGAAATTCGACGCGACTTAGCGATTGATTATTTACTTATGAGTAACCGCAGCATCACAGATATTTCCACTGCTTTGGGCTTTAGTGAACCCCGCTCATTTACTCGTGCTTTTAAGCAATGGACTGGAGTTTCACCGTCAAAATATATCCGTTCACAGTTGTAATGAAATAATTAATTTAGTCACCAATCGTTATGTTTATGCCATACCTCTTTTTATTCTTAGTAAATTTATTAATTCGTCCGCAGGAGTTGGTTTAAACCCCCGTGTTTAGGCGGGATAGCTCTAAGCTAGTAGTTGCGTATATTATATGGGTATGAAATATCGTTATCGAGTTTTAACAGGCGATGTAGGGTTAAGAATTAGAGATCTAACGAGGCAAACTTGTGAGCATTTAGAAATTGAAATACTACAAAGTGTAGTCAGTCAAGATCATGTTCACTTATTAGTTTCGGCTCCGCTTAATATATCACCGTCAGAAATCATGTCACGAATAAAAGGGCGAACATCGACAAAGTTGTTTTAAGAGTTTCCTCAATTGAAGAAAAGATATTGGGGGCAGCACTTTTGGGCTAGAGGTTACTTTTGTGTAACGGCAGGAGAATTAACGAAAGAGATGATCAAAGAATATTTGGAACATCACTTCGAGAGTAAAGCAAATGACAACTTTGAAGTGGAGTAATCGGCTTTAGCCGAAATGCTGGACTTTCAGTCCGCTGTTTTTTAACCCACCGTCTTTAGACGGTGGTTGTTTAGTATTAACTTTTATCTCGATTTGGGTCTCAAAGCGCTATAGAAAATAATCTATTCGTTCGCCTTGAATATTCAACAGCCATTCACTTTATATAATCAAAAGGTAACTATGATCGACTATTTCAAGTCATTAGTCGATCTTGAAAGATAGATTTAGTCTTTAATATTTGAGGGGATGCATGAGAGCAACAACAGATTCAGTATCAAAATAGAATTTTTATTAAGGTCGCTTTTGTATCACTGTGACCAAAAAGTGCCTTCAAAATTTACCGTTGCTAACGGCCGTTTAGTGCTCAATATGACCCATTCATTCTTTGTCGCTTGATCCGACCTTTCGGTCATTAGCCTTAAAAATTATTACCATATATTATTCTAATGAATAATATTATTGTGTTACTTCAATGTATAATAACATCTCCAGTTAGGTGGCCAAATTCACTATACCACTACAAATTGTTTGTGAAAATATCAATTAATGAAGTTGATTGCTTGGTTATATTATTCTACGTTTTCACCTTGGAATTAGGCTAGCATCCGCGGTATCGGCTAAGATGGCTATGATGAGAGCAAGTCAAAAAATGGTTAAATATAAAAGGTGAAAAAAATGAAAAATGAACTGGATAACTGGACTACTTGTCAGGAATGTCTGGGACGCGGCCAAAGAAGCATGAGGCTCCGCAAGAAAGTGCGCCTCCGCTACCAGAGAGAGTTGGACCAATTTAAAAAAACGAATAGTGAAGGAACATCGCCTGTTCGCCCTAAAGGTCACCTTTATGATTGCCTGAACTGTTGCGGCTCTGGCTTGATTAACTCTGTTAGCCATCCTATTGCCGATCCAGAAAACTACCCACATGTTGCCATTGTTGGGGGGGGTATAGGAGGAGTAGCTCTGGCTGTAGCTCTTATGCACCGAGGTATCCCTTTTACACTTTATGAACGCGATAGCAGCTTCGGTGCTAGATGTCAGGGCTATGGACTCACTTTGCAACAAGCGAGTAAAGCGATCGAGGGATTGGGCATTTTCTCGTTAGAAGAAGGTCTGATTTCAACCAGACATGTGGTTCATACTACAGAAGGTAAAGTGATTGGTGAGTGGGGGATCAGAAAATGGCTTCCCTCAGATATAAAAACGTCAGTGAAGCGCAGAAATGTGCATATTGCACGGCAGTCTTTACGCTTAGCTTTGCTTGAGCAACTCGGTGGACATGATGCGGTGAAGTGGGGACACCAGTTAGTGGATTATAAGGAAAGTGAGAGTGACGGTGTTGATCTGAGCTTTCAGATTGAGGGGAAGGGAGAGTTAAAGAGCGTTAGGGCGGATCTTGTGGTGGGAGCGGATGGTATTCGTAGTTCGGTGCGTAGGTTGCTAATTGGTGAGGAGACTACCCCTTTACGTTACCTAGATTGTATTGTGATCTTGGGTATTTGTCCTTTGGCAGATTTTGACGGGCTTGATAGTTCTTTGTTGGATTCAGCCACGGTATTCCAAACCGCAAATGGCCATGAGCGCATCTACATGATGCCTTATGCGTTAGACTCGGTAATGTGGCAACTTAGTTTTCCAATGCCAGAAGAAGAGGCTAAGGCATTGAGTGCCTTAGGCGCTCATGCACTCAAGGAAGAGGCATGTCGACGATGTCAGTGGCATGATCCCATCCCTCAGATTTTAAAGGCGACCCTGGAAGCTCATGTTTCTGGTTATCCCGTCTATGACCGAGCACTACTCGAGTCAGAATTGTTGGAGAAAGGGACTCAAGTGACTCTGATCGGCGATGCGGCTCATCCTATGAGCCCATTCAAAGGACAGGGCGCGAATCAAGCGCTGTTGGATGCGTTGGCGTTGGCTCGTGGGATATCAACAGGATGTAGACCCAGATCACAATGGCGGGAAACTGGCCTGAGAGGAAGTGTGTTAACTAAATTTGAATCAGAAATGTTAGCACGCAGTGCTTCCAAAGTGAAAGGTTCAGCAGAGGCTGCAAAGTTCCTGCATTCCGACACTGTGCTTCATGAAGGTGACGAGCCTAGAGGACGATGTTTACAAAGAAAAGATGCTTAATTAGATTGTTTTATTATTTTTTGGCTAAGTATTCTAAAGCTGGATGGTATCAAAATTACTTATGACTACACAAGTGGTCGTTCGTATAATGTAAAATTTTAAAAATCAGGTGTGAGTTATCGCTATTTAACAGGATCAAAACTAATACGTGAAGGGGCTGATTTCCTTACTGGGGTTAAAATGCGCTAGCCGTGCAAAAGAATAGAAGCCAAAAGAATAGATAGTATGCCAAAGACAATAAGGGTATATGATTGCGAAACAGATATGTTTTTTCCATGCTCATACCCCTTAGTTCCTAAGGCTTTGTATTCTGCTGGATACAAGGACTCACCTTCAATGTACTCATCTTTATCATATAGCTTCATTGCCATTTCGATTCTAACTATAAGTTTAGCTACTGCACAAAACTCTTTATACCTAGATTGAACTCCGTACGTTGAGATAGAAACGATCATTATAATAGCCCAGTTCAGGATAGATAGTTGACCAATTAGATCTGCTTTGTTTGAAATGATCCATCCGTCAATCACAACAAGCACGCTAATAGCGCCAGTACTTATTTTTGACATCCTTTCTCGAAGAATGTGCGCGGTTGACTGCTGCTGTGTATATAAAGTTTTCAAAACTTCTAACTTAAATGTTTCCAATTTATTTTTCCTTGGCCTAACAGCTTATTATTTTCAATGAATAACCCTGCCTTAAGAGGCGAGGTGTAGATTATTCATTCGAATACTCTACAATATTACGCCGCAAGCAGCGAGGAATTAAACCCGAAGAAGATTAAAACAATGATAATGGTAGTAGTTGACATAAACAGTCATTACCTTTAAACGTCATAAAGGCAACATAGATACGAATATCTTAATCAAATCTCTATCTCACCGCCACATTAAGAAAACAGCCAAAAAATTTATAGCACTATACATTTTTTGGCTGTGAAAAATAAGATTGCTGAATAACGTCAGCAATCGCAGTATAATTATGGCAAGATTATCAAAGGTATTTAAAATCCAGTATGGCCGAGCAAAAAAATCATCCCGAACTAACCATTACGCAGATTCATCTAACTGAAGATAATAAGGCAGATCCAATAAAACCAGATTTAATAAAAAATTGTACATTGGTTAGTCATCAAAGCAGTCATAAAATAGATAAAGTCTCACCTAAAATTGTACTTGCTACCCTTAACGCAAGGTACTTTCACACCAGTTTTGGTTTACGTTACCTTTACGCTAATTTAAAAGAATTGCAGGGGTGTTGTGAAATAAAAGAGTTTATTATCCAAACTCGCGCCATTGATATTGTTGAACAAATATTAGCATCAAAACCAGATATTGTTGGTTTCGGTGTCTATATCTGGAACATCGTTGAAACGACCGATGTTGTTAACCTTTTAAAAGTGATCGCACCAGAAATCAAGGTTGTTTTAGGCGGGCCTGAAGTGAGTTATGAAACGCAGCAGCAAGCAATTGTCGGCTGTGCAGATTATGTATTGACGGGCGCGGCAGATTTAAGTTTTTATCAACTGTGTAAAGATATTATCAATAAAACGCCACCCGATAGAAAAATTATTCAATCGAAACTCGTTCCGTTAGAAGAAATAGCATCGCCTTATCAGTATTATACTGATGAAGATTTAAAACACCGCCTGCTATATGTTGAAGCGTCACGTGGCTGCCCATTTAAATGTGAATTTTGTTTATCGTCTTTAGACAAAGCATCCACGCCATTTGAGTTAACGTCATTTCTTGAGCAAATGGAAATTCTTTATCAACGTGGTGCGAGAAACTTTAAATTTATCGATAGAACCTTTAATTTAAACATTAACACCACCATGCAAATTATGCAGTTTTTCTTAGACCGGATGACTGATGATCTATATCTTCATTTTGAAGTGGTACCCGATCACCTACCGAGAAAATTAAAAGAGTTGTTAACGCTGTTTCCTGAGGGAAGTTTACAATTTGAAATAGGCATACAAACCTTTAACACTGAGGTACAAGCTAATATCAGCCGTAAGCAAAATAACGCCAAGTCAAAAGATAATTTAATCTGGTTAAAAGATAATACCCACGCACATATTCATGCTGATCTCATTTTTGGTTTACCGGGTGAAACCTTTGATACGTTTAAAGATAGCTTCAACCAACTCTATCATTGTCGGCCTCATGAAATTCAAATGGGTATCCTCAAACGATTGAAAGGTAGCCCAATAATAAGGCACACAGAAGCGTTTGATCTGCGTTTTAACCCATTGCCACCATTTAATATATTAAGTACTGACAGGGTTAGTTTTACCACCATGCAACGTATTAACCGCTTTGCACGATATTGGGACATGATTGGTAATTCAGGGCGCTTTAAATACTCATTACCTCATATTTTGTCTGATGAACCTTTTGATGACTTTATGGCAATTACTGAATGGATTTTTAATAAAACCGGGCAAATACATAAAATTAACCTGAAAAAATTATTTGAGCTGATTTCGCAATCAGTCGAAGCGTTATTCCCAGAAAAACATCAACTTGTTATTTCAAAGATTGAAGCAGACTACGATGCAGCGAAATTAAAAAGCCTGTTTAGCAGCCTAAATCTTTATGCGACTGCGCAGACTAAATCAACAAGTAAAAATAACTCATTACAGCGACAACAACGACATATGACCTAATGGCCGTGAATATATTTATCTACTTCCATTCCCCATCACCTATAACAGCGTAGGATCAAATTACTTTAGATAAAAAATTTAGGTTTGCACTTAAGGTGCACTAACATAAAAAATTATGCAACTAACAGCAAAAGCATCACATAATCACGCTTTACTTATTTCAGCAAGAATGGATTTTTGCACCTATACTTAAGTACTTAACAAGTTTGGTGATTAATCAAATTTGACCTAGAAGGAACTATTTATCATGGATAAAAACAAGTTGTTGGGGATGGGTATCGCGACCTTAATGTTATGTGCGTATAGTGCAACGGCATCTGACCTCAGGGGAAGTCTCAAAGGGGTATCAGGAGCAAAAGTTAAAGTAACTTGCGGTTCAGTGATTCGCTCGAGCAACATTGCCAAAAATGGCGGTTATCGGGTCAACGATTTACCTGCAAACCAGTCCTGTGGCTTTACCGTAAGTCACGGTTCAGCAAGATCAGTAAAGATTTCTTTTAGTACCAGAAGTAGTGTGACCTACTATAACGGTGTACTAAGAAAAGTCGGTAAAAAATTAATCGTAGTTCGTCAATAACTGTTTTCAACTGATTGCTGAAACCTATGAGCAATAAAAAAACAAAAAATACACAACATGAACGAGACTGGCTAGAAATCGGCCTGAAGGCTATGGTGCCCGTGGCCGGCGGATTGCTGATTGCCTTTGCTGGGTATGTGAGTGAAATAACACTGTCATCGCTTGCACAAAAACAGCAAAGTGCCAGGCTAATTACTGAATTACAAATTAGCAGAGAGCAAGCTGAAAGTAATTTACGTAAAGATGTATTTGATCAAGCACTGCAAGCATTTTTATTAAAAAACCAAAGGCAAGTTAATTCATTAAATGGCATGTCAAAACAGCTTCTTCGACTCGAACTTTTGTCTCTAAATTTTGGTGATTCTTTAAGCCTGTCCCCTTTGTTTACTGAGTACTTAAGAGACCTTAATAAGCTTAATCCAATTAATAGCGAATCCACATCTAATTTTAAAATTGACAAAGGGGAGTTGCGCAATCGACTTAATTCGCTTGCAAAAAGGTTAGCCAGTTCTCAGATATCCTCGTTAGCGCAGCATGGAACGATTAAGTCGATTAGAATACCCGTAAACGGGTACAAAGTTACTGATACATGTGACGCGATGATATATAACAAAGAATCGTATCCATATCCCGAAAGAGGAATTCAGGAACAACTCGGTATCTACAAAGACGAAAATAATAACTTAATAGATAACGACAAGTTGGACGATATATTCAGCGGAATTACTGAATTGGAACAAGAGAAAAAAGAAGTGTTTGCGCTATTAACAAATCCAGAGGTCCAAACAATACAGATAGAAACTAAATCGACAGAATTACTAACATTGCTAAAAAAAAATAATGATCAGATTACAGAATTACAAGCAAAAGCAGAACCAAATGAAGATGAGTTGGGTCATCTCCATGAGATTAAAGAGGAAATTCTAGAATTACAACGAGTAATACAACACAAAGACACTAAGACATTGGCGGAGCAGATCAAAGGACTAGAAAATAATCTCAATAACCAACGCACAGAGATGTTTGAAGCCTACCGAATCATGTTAAATGCTGGGAGAAAAATTGAATTGTTGGGCACAAGACGCAATCTGGAAATTGTCATTTCAAACGTTGATCATTGTAACAACAGTGTAAAAGTCACCGTCACTATTTATTGTCAGATAGCTTATGTTGAAGCTGAAGAAAATGCTGATGATGTAGAGTCGCTTAATAATGATAATTCACAATGCCAGAGAACAAAGAACAAAAATAACGAAAATAATAATTCAAATCAAATCGATGTAATCTATAAACGAGGAGATCTGGCGGTCAAAACTAATCAGGGGTTCGTGCCCGAGATAGTACGAAGTTTCAAACTCGATTATTTTAATTTTCCAATGGTTGATAATACCCGGCTGCAAAATAATCACCGATTCGCGATTGTATTAGAAAATTTAGATTTAAAAAGTGATGATCCACATATCGAATTAATCGGAATTATGTTTCCTTCGGAATACGCTAGTTTAAGGGATAGGCCAGGAATGAGTGAAGCAAAAACACTGTTAGAAAATGCGCTAGATGATGAATAATATATGTATCGGTTAATAATTAGGTGTAATTGGATAACTAGATAAGGATTAAGGAAAATGAAATTTAATACAAACCTGTTTTTGGCTATAGTAATAGTTCTAGTGCCATCAAAAGCTGTTTTAGCTCAATCGGAGTCGCAACAAAACTCAGAACAAAAGCAAGAAAATTCTGAACCAACTGAACAGATACAAATGGGTGAATGGAGTGGAAAGTTATTTGATAGAATGACCAATTTATACAACTTGGCGTTTATCGTTAAATTTGATCAAGAAGAATTAGCCATTACAATGATTAATCTCGATTTGGATCCAACTCCTGAATACACTTATAAGTTAAAAAATATCAATCTGAAACATGATAGTTTGTCATTCAGTATTCCCGACGAGTATGACAAACAAGACTGTATGTTAGAAAAAGAAGGAAATGACTTTATCGGATACTGCCAATCTACAGATAATGAATCAAGTAAAAAAAGTAAGTTAACAATGGTTCCTCCTCCTAAATAAAATAAAATAAAAGCGAAAAATCTGAATCTTAGTGCCTTTACTTGACGTGGTCAACCCAATGGTCAACCCAATGGTCACTACGGGCGATCATGATGACAGAGTTGTACCAGCGCATTCTTTTAGGTTTGGCGGCGGAGCTACAAGCAAAGCAAACGCAAACAGCAGCACTCCCTATGCTTATTCGCATTGAAACTAACAGTGGTCATGGCGCAGGTACCCCAGTGAGCAAAACGATCAATCAATATGCCGATATTTTTGCTTTCATCTTGTACAATATGAGCATTAAAACGCTTCACAATTAACCAATATTAAAAGATAATCCCGTTCCATTTAATTCATTACATTCAAGTGGAACGGGTTTAAATACTAATACGGGTAATTATTTACCTAAATAAATGGTGTTCACTTGATGCTTATGGTTAAATTTATTTATTAATATTTTAGTAAACAGGTTCAGTATTGATTAACCTTTATCCCGCCAACAAAATGGAAAATTTGTTAACGCTACTCAATAAAATTTCCCAAGTATCTCCCATCGGTGTTTTCAACCAAGAAGTCATTATTGTGCAAAATGCTGGTATGCAACACTGGCTTAACCTTGCGATTGCGAGTGAACGCGGAATTAGCATGAATATGCGTTACGCGTTACCAGCTCAATATTTGTGGCAGCTAATAAGAACACTGGCTAGTGAAGATAAAGTACCTGAGCAGTCTCCCTATTCAAGAGAAGTGCTCACTTGGCGGATTTATGCCTTGTTAGCCACTGAATCGGTGAGAAATGATGAAGTTTTTACACCAGCGACCCGTTATTGGTTTGATCAGGCCGCATCAAAAACATCTACAAACTCAACATCAGAAACCTCCAGTAAAGCTGATTTAAAACGGTATCAGTTAGCAGGTCAAATGGCTGACTTGTACGAGCAGTATTTGATTTTTCGTCCAGAATGGCTTGATGCATGGCAACGCGGCGAAGAAGATATTCCGCTTATCACTGAGAATAAATGGCAAGCCAAGTTGTGGCAGTTACTGATTACTCAACTCCCTTATAATCCGGTTGAATTGCTAAATGATGCGATTGCTAACATAGCCGATAAATTGAGTAATGATCCGAATATTCTGCCTAAACGCATGAGTTTTTTCGGCATTAATACCATGGCACCGATGTGGTTGAATTTTATCAATGCGTTGAGCGAATATATTGATGTCGACTTTTTTCATTTAAACCCCTGTTTTTCTTATTGGGGCGATATTATCAATGAAAAACAAGCGTTCAAAAAACTATCTCATTGGTCAAATGATGCTGATAACGATGAGCATTTATTTGTTGGAAATCCGTTATTAGCCAATTTTGGTCAACAAGGGCGTGAGTTTCTAGCATTATTACAAGAATACAGTACTGTTGATATAGAATTGTTTGTTAAAGCCAGTAGCGATAATAGTGATCTAGATGACAATGAAAACTCAACGTCATCAGTGTGCATTTTACATCAATTGCAAAATGATATTTTAGAGTTATTCGATGCGACAGACAACGGTGACGCAACAGAGCAACCTTCACCGTTAGTTGACGATTCAATCACCATTGTTAGTTGTCACAGTGCGCTACGTGAAGTGCAAGCGTTGCACGACTATTTGCTTCATCAGTTTAATGACACAGCATATAACGACAATAAGTTAACACCAAAAGATGTGTTGGTTATGTGCCCACAAATAGAGCAATATGCGCCTTATGTGAATGCTGTTTTTACCCGTGGTTGGCAAGATTTAACCGATGAAGTACCGCCATTACCGTGTTCAATCGCCGATCGCAGCGCTAAAGATAGCGATCCCTTAATAGCTGCTTTTAGCGAACTACTGACATTACCTGACTCTCGTTTTCAAGTATCTCAATTGTTAAGTTTTATCCGTTTGCCTGCGGTTGCTAATAAATTTTCCATAAACGCTGAAGACAGTGAAAAAATTAGCCTTTGGTTACAACAAGCCACTATTCACTGGGGTTTAGATCAAGCGCATAAAGAAGCGTTATTAGGAGAACAAGCCAGTAATAGCTTCACTTGGCAGCAAGGGTTATCTCGCTTGTTACAAGGTTTTGCTTATTCGGATACCGATAGCATTTATCAAAACCAACTGCTACTTGGCATTGTTGAAGGTGATGACGCTATTTTATTAGGGCAATTAATGTTGTTTATCGAACAATTACAACATTTTGCTCATCAGCTAAATAGTGCTAGAACGGCTAAAGCATGGCAAAGTTTCTTACTAAGCCAACTTGAACTGCTTTTTGCCACCCGACTTGTTTTTTCAACGAATAGTGCTGAACAAAGTAAGTTACAAGCCTCGCACCAAACTAATAATCAAATAGATAGCAGTATCGCTATTATTGAACAAGCGATTTCATCGTTAGTTGAGTATTGTGAACATGCACATTTTGATGAACAAATTGGATTACCTATCATTGTTGATTTTCTTAATAATCATTTTAGCCAAGGCGATGCTAGTCGACAATTTATGGTTGGGCAAGTCACCTTTTGCTCTATGTTACCTATGCGCAGTATCCCGTTTAAAGTTATTGCGGTATTAGGGTTAAATGATGGTGAGTTTCCAAGGCAGCGCCCGGCATTAGGTTTTGATTTGATAGCACAAAGTAAGGCTGTTTTAGGCGATAGATCTCGTCGAGGTGATGACCGATATTTGTTTTTAGAAGCGCTTATTTCTGCCAGAAAAGCTTTATATTTAAGTTATCAGGGACGAAATATTAGAAATAACAACGAAAAACAACCCTCATTAGTCTTAAAAGAGTTAATGGACTATTTGGTTCAAGGTTATGGTTGGCAATTTCAGCAAGAAAATTCTCATGTTCATCAAATGCCAATGCAGCCTTACAGTGAGGATAACTATATAGCTCGCGATACTGAGTCAGGTTTTAAGCCCAGCTTTGATGCTAATTGGTTAACGTTAGGTCAAAACGAACAGGCACAAGCAACACAAGCGACATTGGTTGTTGAAGCGTGTGATATAGCGGATAACGTTAACACCTTAAGTGCGACAGAACTCATTCGTTTCTTCCAGCATCCAAGTAAAGTGTTTGCGCAACAAGTGCTTAATTTATATTTAGCTAGTAATGAGGTAAGCCTTGATGATGTTGAACCTTTTACTGCGAACCATTTAGAAAATTATTTACTAAAACAGGATTTACTTGCTGCCAGTTTAGCGGCGAAAAATAGTCTGACAATCGAACAAGTCATTGAAACCGCTTCTTTATCGGGTAAATTTCCTGACTTACCGAGCACAGAATCACATTTTGATGAGGCGCTTGATGCAAGTAGCCAACTTGCCGAAGAAATTATCGATCAAGGTTGTGATAATCCCGAGCTAATTGATTGCCAAATAGTGCTTGCCAATACTAATAGCAATACTGTCGCTGGCAATTCATCCGAACAAAGCATAATGCTTATGGCACAATTACCCGTTAAAGTGACTCATGCAGGCGTGCAACTGGTGTTTTACCGTAGCTCTAGCGCGAAACCTAAAGATTTATTCACCTTGTATTTACATCATTTAATCATGCAGGTGTGGCAACAACAAAATAGTGTAATAACGCCTGACAGTACTAACTCGCTTCGCTTATTGAGCCAAGTAGAACAAACGCGTGGTTTTTATTTTAATGCTAAAGCACAAAAAGTTGAACAATACTGTGTTAGAAGTGAAGGAGCTGAAGAGGCTAAAGCTGAGTTAATCATGTTATTGAAGGTTTATGCCCAAGGGCAAAAACAAGCGTTAATGCTCAATGCTGATTTAGCCGCTCAAGTTTTTAAAGAATCACGAGGTAAACGAGTTGAAATGACGCCAGAGCGTTTCGATCAATTTTGGCTAGGCTCAGCGATGCCAATAGGCGCTATACCCGGTTTTGGTACCGATTCTTATATTCATTACTTTTGGCCACAATGCCCGAATATAGAAACATTATTACCGCAAATTGAGTCCGTTTATCAAGGGGTGTATAGCCGTGTCTTAAAAGAAAAGACAAGTACCAACGCAGTGAAAGCAACAAAAGGAACTAGCCGCTAATGTCTACCAAGGTGAATTTGAAAAACTTAGATGCGGCTACTATCCCTTTAACAGGGAGGCACTTAATTGAAGCCAGTGCGGGTACCGGTAAAACCCATAATATTACCCGTATTTATTTACGATTATTACTAGAAAGAGAGTTAAAAGTAGAAGAAATTTTACTGATGACTTTTACCAAAGATGCCACACAAGAGCTTCGTGGCCGAATCGATGCTTTTATTCGTGAGGCGTTAACTAACTGGCAAGCATTATGTGAAAAGGAACCTTATTTTCAAGCCATTAGCGAACGTGTAAGCGATGATAAAAAAGAAAGTCACGAAAAAATTCAATTCCTGCTAAAACGGGCGTTATTATTTTTAGATGAAGCCGCTATTTTCACCATTCACGGCTTTTGCCAACGGGCGTTGACACAACACGCTTTTGCCAGTGGTTTACCCTTTAACGCTAACATGTCGACCAATAGCAATGAGTTGATTTTAGAAGCTTGCCAAGATTGGTATCGTCAACTGGCTAAACAAAACAGTGATTCCTTTGCGTTAGTCGCTCAATTTTGGGTTACGCCAACTGCTTTTGTTAGTAGCTTTGCTAAGGCTATTGCACATAAAACTGAGCTATCTGTCCTTGATGTTCAAGGTTTAGTGGTTCAATTCACTCAATTAGCTAAGCAAGCTTGCAGTGCTATTACAGCAGATTTAAGTTTACTTAACGAAGGTTTAGTTGCACATAAAAAAGCCGATGAACAAGAAAAGAGGGCGGTTGAGTTAGTTAAGCTACAAGCTTGGTTAGCACAGTTAAGTACGTGTGAAAATGAACAAGCGTTACTTGCTGCAATACAACAGCCGATGCCAGACTATTTACTTAACGGCAATCGTCATCCTAAGGCATTTAAAGCAGCACTAGCCCAAGTGTTAGCAAGCAGTAAAAAAATTAAAAGTGATGTTAAAGACTTAGCTAAAAAAATTAATAAAGCCAAAGCGTATCAAATAGTTCGTACTGCAATTTATCAAATACGTGAGCAAGTTCAACAAGCCAAAGAGCAACATAACTTACTCGACTTTGATGATTTAATTAATACCTTAGCGGACTGCTTAAAAAATGAAGAGGATAGTCAGCTAGCAAAGACATTATTGGCGCAATATCCGGTAGCCCTAGTTGATGAATTTCAAGATACTGATCCCCAGCAATTTGCTATTTTGCAGGGCATTTACTATCAGGCTCAAGCCCATAAACCTCAAACTCAACAGGCTGATGCAGCGCTTTATCTCATTGGCGACCCTAAGCAAGCCATTTATGGTTTTCGTGGTGGTGATGTTTTTGCTTATTTGAGTGCACGTAATGACTGTGATTACCACTGGCTTATGGATACTAACTGGCGATCAAGTCCTGATATGGTTAATGCTTATAATCAGGTGTTTTTGGGTGATGGTAATAACACGGTGTTTGGTTATGGTATTCCTTATCAGTCTGTTCATGCGGGTAAAACTACTAATCAACTGAGTAGTCAATCAAGTAACCAGTCGAATAACAAACCTAAAGCACTACAATTTATTCACTTTTCAGGTGATGAGGGTGATACCAAACAGTCAGATAGACCTTTAATGGCAATCTGGTGTGCCAATGAAATTGTGCAATTATTAAGGGATGAAGACGTTAAGCCGCAAGATATTGCTATTTTAGTGCGTGATGGCCGCGAAGCTGCTGATATCAAACAAGCACTGTTAACCGCTAATTTGGCCAGTGTGTTCTTATCTGATCGGGCAAACTTATTTCACAGTGAACAAGCCACGCAACTTATCAGTTTATTGAAGGGCATATTAGCGCCTGAAGATGAACGATTATACTTAAACGCATTGGCCAGTGGTTTATTGGGTTTTGATGCCCCAACGTTGTATCAGCTTCAGCAAGATGAAATGGCTTATCAAACATTGAAGTTCAGCTTTTTCGATTATAGAACTCAATGGCAACGGCAAGGTTTTATTGCGATGGCAATAAATTTAATGCATCAGCACTTTAAAATTACATTGGACATTAAAGATCGCGCGTTAACTAACTTGTTACATTTATTTGAAATTTTACAATCAGCTAGTCAAAAGTTCTTACAGCCACAAGAACTACTCTTTTGGTTTGAACAACAGTGTAGCTTAGAAAGTACCGCAGCAAATAGTGATGTAGAAGCAGAGCAGCGCCTTGAAAGTGATGGTGATTTGATTCGCATAGTGACGCAACATGGTGCGAAGGGGTTGGAATATCCAATAGTCTTTATTCCGTTTGCGACCCGTCATAAAGATCCGCTTAAATTTGGCAATAAATCGGTAAGCTATATCGAATATCATAATGAGCAAGGTCAATTGTGCTTGAGTTTAGATGGTGACGAACAAGCGAAAGCTGCCATGGCTAATGAAGCCTATGCAGAAACGATACGTTTGTTGTATGTGGCGATAACACGCGCAGAAAGCCGTTGTTATGTGCTTACCACGTCATTTGATAAATATGCTTTATCGCCTCTTGGCAAAACGCTAAAATGGCAAAAAGAGCAAGATATAGTACAAAACTTACAGCAATTAATGGCTAAATCACCACAAGCGATAGAAGTAAAGCAAGTTTCGTTTGATGGTATTGAAGTGGACATTTATCAGCAAAGTAACTCTGATTTAGCCAATGCACAAATACCCGAAGTGAGTAAATTCCATGGCAAGATTGAGCGTGACTGGTGGCTTAGTTCATTTTCGGCGTTAAGTAGAAACCTACGCCATGGTGGCGTATCAACACCGGATAGAGACACTGAGCTATTAGATAACATTGGTATAACGGCGACTAACCAAGCAATACTACTATTACGTTTTCAACTTGCGAAAGGCGCGCACAGTGGTAATTTATTACATGATATTTTAGAACATAGTGACTTTGTTACAGCGTATGAATCAGCAAGTAACTGGCAAGAAAGCATCAAGTGGCCATTAGTTAACTATGGCGAGCTAACAGCTGGTTTTACTGAAGACGACCTTATTACTTGGCTTGATGAAATAGTCGCAACACCGCTAGTTAAAACAAGCACAACTACTGGTGAACACTTTTGTTTGGCCGATATTACAATGCACCAAACATTACGTGAAAGTGAATTTTATTTTCCTATGGAAGAAGCAAATATTAGCGCACTGACTAAATTGCTAACCGATCATCGAAACTCTGCTTTAGTTGATCCAAATAATGTTTATGGCATTAATCACGTTAGACTACCAAGTTATAAATCCCTAAAAGGTATGATGCATGGTTTTATTGATTTAGTCTTTGAGCAAAATGGTAAATATTATGTTTGTGATTATAAATCTAGCCATTTAGGTGACGATTTTACTGATTATAATCATCACGCTTTACGCCATAATATCGAAAAAAATTATTATGATTTACAATATCTTATCTATAGCTTAGCTTTACATCGCTACTTACAGCAAAATGTGCCTGACTATAATGCTAAGCACCATTTTGGTGGTATCTATTATCTCTATTTACGCGGTATGACCAATGATGAGAAATACAGTGGCGCAGGGGTTTATTTTCGAAAAATTCTGCTTGATGAGTTAACAGCGTTAGATTGTCTTTTCCTCGGTAAAGAGTTGGGTAAAGAGCTAGGTAAAAAAGGCTTAGATAAAGAGTCTATTGATAAAGAATCTATAATAGAAGATGTTACGGCATCGACTAAGGAGGAAATATAATCGTGCCTATTTATAATAGCTTTTATCAAGCACAACAGCAGCTAGTTGATATTGAAGCAATTGATTATTTTTTTGCAATAGAAATGCTAACCGCATTAAAAGAGTCGAATGAACTTTCAGCCGAGCAAGAGCAAATCCTTAGCCATGTATTTTTTGCACTCAGTGTGAGTTTACGTGCAGGTCATACGTGTTTGCCGTTAACTGAACTTGCGCTGCAACATTGGGGAGTAGCTTTTGACGAGCAAGGGCAGTGTAGTCATCAAGGTTTTATTTTTCCCGATAAAGACAGTTTGTTCAATGTGCTAACAGCACTTGATCTTAGCGCGAAGGCACAGCAACCCATCGTATTTGAAAATAATCGTGTATACATGCGTCGTTACTATCAGTTTGAACAAACGCTTGTACAAAATATTAAAGCACGATTAACACAGCGACTGCCGACATCACCTGAAAATATCAGCTGTGTCCTTCAACAATTATTTCCACCGCTAGCAAACGATCAAGAAAAAACGATTGATTGGCAACAACTTGCGGTTGCCAATGCGATGAATAAAAACTTTACTGTTATCGCTGGCGGGCCGGGTACAGGAAAAACTTATACTGTTACCAAATTGTTAGCCGCTTTAGTTATGTTAAATGGCAACTCTCACTCTAATACTAGTAATAAAAACACTAATGCTATAAATAACCAAGCACTTGAAATAGCGTTAGTGGCGCCAACAGGTAAAGCGGCACAACGTTTATCTGAGTCCATTATGAATGCGATTGCCGGTTTTAAAGAATTGATTAATAAGGATGTTTTAGCAGCAATACCAACACAAGCGAAAACCATTCATAGATTACTCGGTGTTATTCCTAACAGCCCTAACTTTAGGCACGATCAAAACAATCTACTTAATTGTGATGTTTTATTAATAGACGAGGTCTCTATGGTTGATTTGCCTATGATGACACGAATATTTAGAGCCTTAAAAAGTAATACAAAAATCATCTTGCTAGGGGATGCCGATCAATTGCCATCTGTCGCTGTTGGTGGTGTTTTAGCAGATATTGCTCCTAGACCGCATTCTGGTTATAGCGCCGATAATGCCCATTATTTAGCCCAAGTTTGTCAATTAGATATTCAACAACTGAATAATGCATTCGAGCAAACAGAAAGTTATAGTGATCATCTCAGCTTTTTGGTCACCAGTCGCCGTTTTGATGGTGAAGGGGGGATTGGTAGATTAGCAGCTCATGTTATCAAAGGGGAAAATACGCAAAGTTGGCAGTTGTTAAAGGCAGCTAATGAACGTAAAGAAAATCAGTTGTCGTTAGTTGATGGTGATTTATATACTTGGCTGTCACCATTAATAAAAGAATACTATCAAGGTATCAGCCAATGTAGCACTATTGATGATGCGTTTGCTTTATTAACTAAATTTCGTATTCTCTGTGTTACTCGCCAAGGTGAGTTTGGTGTTGATGCCATTAACCAATGGGTAAAAGAGCAATTGGCGGTTAACTCTGCCCAGCCTTGGGGCCAATCCCAACAAAACTATCATGGTATGCCTATAATGATCAGTGAAAATGATTATCGCCTCGGGCTTTTTAACGGTGATATCGGTTTGCTTTGGCGTGCTAATAGTTACGCTAGTGACAACTCTAGTCGTAATAGTGATCATCTAATGGCGTTCTTTGAACAGCCTAAGACAGCAGAGGGAGAAACACATTATAAAACGCTATTGCCATCAAGGTTACCAAAATATGACAGCGTATATGCGATGACCATTCATAAAACACAGGGCAGTGAGTTTGCCCATGTTGCCATGTTATTACCTAAACAAAGCAATAATTTATTACTATCACGCGAATTACTTTATACCGGTATTACTCGGGCGAAAACACAACTTACTATTGCCAGTAACAAGCAAACTTGGCAACAAGGGGTTATAAGTGTAGTAAAACGTTATTCGGGCTTAAAGATAGTAGAGTAAATGAAGCTCAACATTAAGTATATTGATATACTTATAACCAAGCAGATTCAATATAATTACATGTACTGAATATACATATTTAAAAATACTTTTTTAGGAAATAAAACCTCAATGCAATTAATGAATATAGACAAAGCGCGTTATAGAAAACACTTAAACATAGTCATCATTGGCTTTATTACAACATTATTAGTGTTAGCGTTAACGTTCGGACAACTATTGATCTTCAGTTTTGGTCAAGCAGATGTCAATAATTTCAGATACAACCTATTAGGTGTTGTATTGTCGTTGCTAGCTTGTATGGCAGCTTTGCATACCTTAAAAACGTCAGATTTTTTCAAAGAGATTTACTATGTTTGGCAAATAAAGCAAATACAAAATTTAATTTACCGTAAATTAAAAAAAGTCAAAAAAGCTGCGAAAGATTTAGAACAAGAAGCGTTGATTATTTTGACTTTTTACTACCAAAGTCAACAACAAGTTTATCAACTTGATGATAATACGATAACTATGACTAAGATAAATAAAGATTTAGCTGATTTACAAGAAATAATTGTTAACAACAATTTAACTATTAACGCTGAACAATTTGATAAAAAACTGATAACTTCTTTCAAATAATGGACACAATTCGCTAGATTTCATAGACAAAGTAGATGCTTTTTATGGTCTTATACCAATCTCACTAACTATGTGATCATTTCTACTTGTTAAAACGACCAACTATTTCGTTATTTATTTAATAGCTAGAACAACTAGTTATTGAAATGAACGCCTTGTATTTGACCGTTTTTCCTACGTATAAAATAGATCACCTAATTAATGAAACTGGTATTAGGATATGCAGAACTGTTAGCAATTTAGTGACCATAAATAAGACATAAAAAAACCAGTACTAATTAAAGGACTGGTTTATATATTTTATCATCAACTACATAAGTACTTATCTAGTCTAAATATAGAAGTTATCTTGCACGGAAAGTAATGCGACCTTTAGATAAATCATATGGTGTTAGTTCAACTGTTACTTTATCACCTGTTAAAATACGAATGTAGTTTTTACGCATTTTACCAGAAATATGAGCAGTCACTACGTGGCCATTCTCTAATTCAACTCGGAACATAGTGTTAGGTAAAGTATCTAAAACTGTACCTTGCATTTCAATATTTTCTTCTTTCGCCATGGGGCGCTAAACCTCTATATGTTGTGCAAAAAAGCCAAAAATTCTATTTAAATTGTAAGGATTTTTGACTGATAAAAAAAGCTGCGCGAATGATGCCTAATTGCACGACCAAAGTAAAGCTTTGTACCTGTTTATTTACTGTAATCGTTGATTTTTTATCCTGTGGAAGACTTTCTTTCAACTAACAACCATTTAGAGCTAATAAATCGTTCGTGCGGAAAGTAACTATTTTTATAATTCATCTTTTGACAGTCATCAATTTGATACCCTAAATATAAATACGGAAAATTTAATTGTCGGCATAAATCAATTTGAGTAAGGATAGAAAAACGTCCTAAGCCATAACTTTTAAAGTCAGGATGATAAAAAGTATAAACAGCGGATAAACCATTAGTCAGCACATCAGTTACGGCAACGCATATAAGCTGTTTAATACCATTAATTTCACACCAGGTTTCGATAAATAATTGTGTGGTTAATTTACTACTGATAAAGCTTTCAAATTGCTGAACAGTTGCGGGATACATGCTGCCATCTTGATGAAAGGTATTAATATAATTTTCATAGAGGGGGTAATAATACTCTCTCATTTGCTCAGAGTGTTTTATGGTGAAGCTAGCATTACGTTTTAATGAGCGTTTTTGGCTTTTAGAAGGACTAAAGTCATTAACTAATACACGAATAGATTGGCAAGCATTACAGTTTGGACAATAGGGTCGATAAGATTGTTCACCACTACGTCGAAAGCCCTCCGTCATTAAAATGCTATAACTGTGTTTATTTTGCAGGCGTTCATCGATGGCAATTAATAAACGTTCTTCTTCATCAGGTAAGTAACTACAAGGAAAGGTTTTGGTTATACCTACTTTAAAACTGCTATCATTCATACGACTACTTCTATCAAATTAATAGTGCGATATACCTATGCCACTTTAATTAATCGGTAATTCACGTGGTTGCCAAAAATTAGCTGGTACTTCTTTATTTATAGCAGTTTGTTTGAATGCAACAAAGTTTTCTCGTGAAATTTCTGTCGCGCCCATATCTTCTAAAAAACTATTAAGCAATTGACAATCAATAAAATCAACGTCAATTGTTCTAAGTAACTCAGCTAACGCAACCAAAGCAAACTTAGAAGCATTAGACGAGGTATAAAACATTGACTCACCAGAAAAAAAACCATTAATGGCGACACCATATAAGCCACCGACTAACTTAGGCTCATCAATCGAGTTTGTTTGCCAAACTTCAATAGAATGAGCAAAACCCAAATGATGTAAATTGGCATAGGAAGTTTGCATTTCAGGTAAAATCCATGTGCCGTCATCGCGAAAGGGGGCATCTGCACATAATGCTATCACTTGTTCAAAGACAGTATTTAAGGTGATTTTATAAGAGGATTTTTTTAGTGCTTTTCTTAAGGTACGATTAATGTGTAAATTGTCAAGTTTGATAATCGCCCTTGGGTTAGGCGACCACCACATTAGCGGATCGTTTTCACTAAACCACGGAAAGATACCTTGGCTGTAAGCGTTAATTAATCGCTGTGGTTGTAAATCGCCACCGACGGCTAATAAACCATTTGGCTCAGTGAAGGCTAGCTCTACAGGAGGAAAAGCCAAATCTTTCACATCTAGTTGATAAAGAGTTTGGCTCATAGTTGTTATTACGTGCTAATTATTGCGAATCAAGGAAGCGTTCAGCATCTAACGCTGCCATACAACCTGCACCAGCGGATGTGATTGCTTGACGATAGATATGATCGGCAACATCACCTGCGGCAAATATACCTTCAATACTGGTTTGAGTAGCATTACCTTGCGTACCACTTTCAATGGTTAAATAACCATTTTTCATGTCGAGCTGGTCGTTAAAAATATCAGTATTTGGTTTGTGACCAATAGCGATAAATACACCGGCAACATCGATCTCTTCAGTAGCATCTGATTTAGTGTCTTTTAAGCGTAAGCCTGTAACACCCATTTTATCACCTAAAACTTCATCTAAAGTGCGATCTGTGTGCAGAATAATATTACCGTTTTTAACTTTTTCATATAAACGCTCGATTAATATTTTTTCAGAGCGGAAAGCATCACGACGATGAACTAAATGTACTTCACTAGCAATATTGGATAAGTAAAGTGCTTCTTCAACAGCAGTATTACCACCACCAACGACAGCAACTTTCTGGTTTTTATAAAAGAAACCATCACATGTTGCACAAGCTGAAACACCACGACCCATAAAGGCTTCTTCAGAAGGTAAACCTAAATATTGTGCCGATGCGCCAGTACAAATAATTAAGGCATCACAGGTAAATGTACCATTGTCGCCAGTTAAGGTAAAAGGACGTTTAGAGAAATCGACTTTATTGATGTGATCAAAAATGATTTCAGTATCAAATTTCTCAGCATGTTTTTGCATACGTTCCATTAACGCAGGACCGGTTAAATCATCAGCATCACCTGGCCAGTTTTCTACTTCTGTTGTGGTGGTTAACTGACCACCTTGTTGCATACCTGTAATCATTACTGGTTTTAGGTTAGCGCGGGCTGCATAGACTGCGGCAGTGTATCCTGCAGGGCCTGAGCCTAAAATAAGTAGGGGACAATGTCTAACGTCGCTCATGAATGAGTTCTCCGGAGTTTATTTTTAACAAATAGTTTTTTGATAAATAGATATATACCCAAGTTACTTTAAAATGCAGGATTTAGCTGGAATTAGAAACGTTTTTAGGCAAGGCATTGATTGAAGAGAATGGTTACTCCCTTCTCAAAATCAATAACGCAGCATAAAACTTTTATAAACCAGCCCTGTGGGGATGACTGAACAAAATATGCTCATCGTTACATCTGTTTTTAATGGAATAACCATTAATAAAAAGATGCGCCTTGAACATGATCCGTTCAGGCATCCTGAAACTCGCATTTTGAAGTGACTTGGGTATATCTTTAATGATTGGGATGATAAGGGGTTCTATCAAGGGTGTACAGTTGCTTTAAAGAAATAATAGTTAAAATGAATATAAAAAAGAGTCTAAATGGTAAAATTCACTCTTTTCTTTTTTAACTACTGTTGAACTCAGTGTATATACCCATGATACTTCAAGATGTGCGTTTCAGGGTAGCTGAACGTTTCATGAGCAATACATGTTGTATTTAACCGGTTGTGACTCATTAACTATGGTGATTATTTCAGCAGTTTTAGAGCTGCTTAACTATTTATGCTCAAGTCGAATATTTTTATTAATGATTACGACTTTAAAACCTATGCAACGATGAATATTATCTTTAATCAATGCCTTGATTATATGCCTTTTAATTCTCGCTGAATGCTGCATCTTGAGGTAATATGGGGATATATCAATAAACTCTGCTTTCATGGAACCTTAATTGCCTTCAGAATTAGTTAAAAATACCGAACAAGACCTCGGTGACGTAAAAAATGCCAACACCAAGAACTCTCAACTCAGTGGTGTACAACGTTTACTTGAAACTGGCTTGTTATTTTTCAGTGTCTTTGCCATGTTCATTATGTTGGCATTGTTTAGCTTTGATCCCGCAGATCCTGGCTGGGCCCAAACTGGCTATCAAACACCCATTAGAAATCTAGGTGGCGCTGTTGGTGCTTATTTATCAGATTTATTATTAAATTTATTTGGTTTTATCGCCTACAGTTTACCTTTTGTTGTCGCTATTATAGGTTGGTTATTATTTCAGAAGTTTCATCAGTTAATGAAGCTAGATTACTTAACACTTGCCTTAAAGCTGATTGGCTTTTTTATGTTTTACTTAGGTATTACTTCGCTAGCAAGTATGAACTTTGATGATCTCTTTTATTTTTCAGCAGGTGGTATTTTAGGTGATGTATTAAGTGAAATGCTTATACCTTATTTTTCATTTGTTGGTAGCACCTTAGTCTTTGTAATGTTTAGTTGTGCGGGCTTTGTATTATTAACTGGTTTTTCATGGCTTAATTTTATTGATAACGTAGGTCGTTACACCATAGCAGGCGTGGTGTTTTTACAACACATTCCTAGTTATATTAAAGATAAATTTGGTGTGGGTGATTCAACCTTACCAAATGAACCAGAAAGTAACGTAATAGACCAAAGTGCCAATGTTAATTCTGAAAAAGCACCTGTAACGACACAAAAAAAGAAAAAGCTAGCTATTCCTTTTCTTTCATCAACGTCAGAAAAAGAAGTTCAGAAACAAGAGCACTTCATCGATATTAATGACTTAATGGATGGGCCTCTTGCAATAAAAGTGCAAGAGCACGTTAGTGATGCTGAAATATCTGCAGCTTTTGCGGATGTTGAAAAAGTTGAAGTTGCTGATGATAACGCATTAGGAAATACAAATTCTGCGGGTGAGCTAGTTAACAGTAGTGATGCCAATCAAGTTAATTTAGTACCGTCACCGGAAGAAAATTTTCTAGGTATGCCTTCAATTGACTTACTTGATCGGCCTGACAAAGCAAAAAATCCCATTAATAGAGAAGAGCTAGAGCAGGTAAGTCGTTTAGTAGAAACGATACTATTAGATTTTAAAGTACAAGCACAAGTGGTTGCTGTATATCCAGGCCCTGTTATTACCCGCTTTGAACTTGATTTAGCACCAGGCATGAAAGTGAGTAAAATTAGTGCGTTGTCAAAAGACTTAGCCCGGGCTCTATCTGCAATAAGTGTTCGTGTGGTTGAAGTTATTCCGGGAAAATCTGTTATCGGTTTAGAATTACCTAATAAATATCGTGAGATAGTCCATTTAAGTGAAGTTATTTCATGTGCTGCTTTTGAAGAGTCAACTTCACCCTTAGCGATGGTGTTAGGTAAAGATATTGCTGGTGAGCCAGTCGTGGTTGATTTAGCAAAGATGCCACATTTATTGGTTGCCGGTACCACAGGCTCAGGTAAGTCCGTGGGTGTTAATACCATGATTGTTAGCTTGTTATATAAATCAACGCCAGAAGATGTACGGCTGATCATGATTGACCCTAAAATGCTTGAACTAAGTGTTTATGAAGGGATACCTCACTTGTTAACTGAGGTGGTTACCGATATGAAAGATGCTGCTAACGCGCTGCGTTGGTGTGTGGGTGAAATGGAACGTCGTTATAAATTAATGTCTGCGCTTGGTGTACGTAACTTAAAAGGTTATAACAAAAAAGTATTGGCTGCTATTGCCACAGGCGAGCCACTTATTGACCCTCTATGGCAACCCAGTGATGGCTTAGATCAAACACCACCACTATTAGAAAAGCTGCCTAGCATTGTTGTTATCGTTGATGAATTTGCTGATATGATGATGATTGTTGGTAAAAAAGTAGAAGAATTAATAGCGCGTATTGCACAAAAAGCTCGTGCTGCAGGTATCCACTTAATATTAGCAACACAACGTCCATCAGTTGATGTTATTACCGGTTTAATTAAAGCGAATATACCAACCCGTATGGCGTTTCAAGTATCCTCTGGTTTAAACTCTCGCACTATTTTGGATCAGCAAGGTGCTGAGCAATTATTGGGAATGGGGGACATGCTCTATTTACCGCCAGGAACAGGAGTACCAACACGTGTTCATGGTGCTTTTATTGACGATCATGAAGTACATGCAGTTGTTAATGATTGGAAATTACGTGGCGGGCCAAATTATATTGAAGAAATTTTAGCCGGTAGTAATGATCCAGACATGTTACTGCCAGGTGAGCAGAGCGAAGGTGGTGAAGCAGAAGAGCTAGATGTTCTTTATGATGATGCAGTAAAGTTTGTAACTGAAAAGCGTCGAGTATCTATTTCCAGCGTGCAGAGACAATTTAGAATTGGCTACAACCGCTCTGCGCGAATAGTCGAACAAATGGAAATTCAGGGCGTAGTGTCAACTGCTGGCAACAATGGCGCACGTGAAGTGTTAGCGCCACCACCAATTAAAGATTAAGCATAATATGAATAAAGCGTTTTTTGTTAACTCTACTTTTGTCATCGCATTAAGTTTTGTCACGAGCTCAATAATGCCTGTAATGGCTGAGTCACAGGTTAGTTCTCCAATAAAGTTTGAAGCAAGTAAAAAGCTATTAAGGGCAAAGCTTGCTGATTTGAAGTTTTTTAGTGCTAACTTTACTCAAGAAGTTGTTAGTGAAACAGGTGAGTTATTAGAACAAAGTTCAGGGAAATTGGCTATCAGCAAGCCAAACTTAGCTAATTGGCATACTCTAGAACCAGATGAACTTGCAATCGTTTCTGACGGCCGTGATGTTTGGTTTTATAACCCATGGATTGAACAAGTCAGTGTTTATTCTTTATCCGCAGCGATTGCCAAAACACCCATATTGTTACTCACGAGTAAAGATGAATCGTTATGGCAGCAGTACAATGTTAGCAAATCAGATAATAGCTTTGTGATCAGCGCTAAAGATCCCAATAGCCAAATTAAAAATTTAACCTTAATATTCTCAGTTAAAAAGCAAAAGGTGCAAGGTAGCGAACTTAGTCAGTTTTCTTTTCTTGATGCCACCGGACAGGTAAGCCATATTAAATTATCAAATTTTGATGCCAAAAATGTACCCGAAAGTAGTTTATTCAATTTTACTGTGCCAGAAGGCGTACAAATAGATGACCAACGCGCTAACTAGGAACTTTTGTGAAAAACCAACAGCAGCAATCTAGCTTATTTACTTCGGAACAAGAGAATACAAATGTTACCTGTAACCAATCTGCTTCCGGTGCTGCGTCTTTAGCTATACCCCTTGCAGCGAGAATGCGCCCGAAATCTTTGGTTGATTATGTTGGACAACAACATATCCTTGGCGATAACTCGCCGCTTAAACGAGCCATCGAACAAGGTCATTGTCATTCGCTTATTTTTTGGGGGCCACCAGGCACTGGGAAAACCACCCTCGCTGAAATTATAGCAAACCACGCTAAAGCTCAAGTGGTTAGGCTTTCTGCGGTAACATCGGGTATTAAAGATATCCGTCAAGCCATTGAACAAGCTAAAATTAGAAAGCAGGGTGTTAGTCAAAATGACTATAGTCGCACCGTTCTATTTGTTGATGAAGTTCACCGTTTTAACAAGTCACAACAAGATGCTTTTTTACCTTTTATAGAAGATGGCACTATTATTTTTATTGGCGCAACCACCGAAAACCCAGCGTTTGAGTTGAATCAGGCAATACTCTCTCGAACACGTGTTTATACGTTAAAAAAACTAAGCCATGAAGAGTTAGCACAAGTACTCAATAGAGCATTATTGTTAATAGAAGAACAGCAAACGCTTGTTACTATAGATAAAGATGCTAAACAAAGTTTATTAAATCGAGCTGATGGTGATGCGAGGCGTTTACTCAATTTATTAGAAAACTGCCTTGATAGCCAGCATGGCCAAAGTAGTTCTGTAGTCGAAAATAAAAAAAATAAAGCTATAACTGTTGAATTAATTGCACTAGTTGCCGGTAGTAAAATTGCGCTTTATGATAAAGGCGGTGATGCATTTTATGATTTAATTAGTGCCTTTCATAAATCAGTACGGGGATCAGATGCTGATGCTGCCTTATATTGGTATGCAAGAATTCTGATTGGCGGTGGTGATGCCTTATATGTAGCGCGACGTTTATTGGCCATTGCCAGTGAAGATATTGGTAATGCTGACCCGCGTGCAATGCAATTAGCGATTAATGCTTGGGATACTTTTCATAGAGTAGGGCCAAGTGAAGGTGAGCGTGCTATTGCACAAGCGGTAGTTTATATGGCATTAGCACCCAAAAGTAATGCGGTTTATAGTGCTTTTAATCAAGCTAAACTGCTAGCCGAGCAAACGTCTAATTTAGATGTACCAGAACATTTAAAAAATGCGACGAGTGAACTGACTAAAAACCTAGGTCATGGCACGGGTTATCGTTATGCTCATGATGAACTAAATGCTTTTGCTGCCGGTGAAAATTATTTCCCCGAAGCGTTAGCTAGAGCTAGCGGTGCTGATTGTAAACTTTATCAACCAAGTGATCGCGGCTTAGAAAAACAATTAAAAGAAAAACTAGATTATTTGAATCAGTTAAACCAAAACAGTAATGAGCAGCGCTATGACTAGTACTATTAGTAACTTCACCCTTTACCTTTTTGTTGCTCTTGGCGGTGCATGTGGTGCAAGTTTACGCTTTTATATTTATCAATTGGTGTTAAATTGGTTAGGAAAAGGGTTTCCTTTTGCCACATTGATGGTTAATATCACCGGCTCATTTATTATGGGTTTATTATACCAACTAATTGAAAGTGGAATTTTAGATATTAATATCCATAGAACATTACTTGGCGTTGGTTTTTTAGGTGCATTTACCACCTTTTCAACATTTTCATTAGACTCTTTGTTATTAATACAACAAGGAGACTTAACCAAAGCGGCCATTAATATTTTATTAAATGTTTCGCTTTGTATAGCTGCTGCTGCCTTGGGACTTTATCTAGTCTCCGCTATAGCAAAATAATGTATTTATACTCATGGCCATTCAAAATGCACCTTGATTGGTAACGGGTATACATATATAAAAATAAGTTGATTTAAAACTTCAACTTTAACTTCAATTAGATAGATACGTGAATAATTATGCTTGATGCAAAACAACTTAGATCAGATTTAGATAATGTAGCCACACAACTAGCAAAGCGTGGCTTTACCCTTGATACGGCAACACTAACTGCGTTAGAAGAAAAACGTAAAGCTATTCAGGTTAAAACCCAAGAATTACAAAATGAGCGCAACACACGTTCAAAATCCATTGGTCAAGCAAAAGCACGTGGTGAAGATATTGCACCATTACTTGCTGCGGTTAGTCAATTAGGTGAGGAACTTGATGCAGCAAAAGCCCAACAAGATGATGTGTTAGCAAAAATAAATGATATTGCTAGTGCTATGCCTAACTTACTTGATGAATCTGTGCCAACGGGCGCTGATGAAGATGACAATGTTGAGCTTAAACGCTGGGGTACACCTAGAATATTTGATTTTGAAGTTAAAGATCATGTTGATTTAGGTTTTGGAGTTGGTAAAGGCTTAGATTTTGAAAGTGGTGCTAAATTAGCCGGAACTCGTTTTGCAGTAATGCGTGGTAATATCGCTAAATTGCACCGTGCTTTAGCTCAGTTTATGCTCGATGTGCATACTGAGGAACATGGTTATCAAGAAATGTATGTGCCTTATTTAGTCAATGCAGCTTCTTTATATGGCACTGGTCAACTACCTAAGTTTGGTGAAGATTTGTTTCATACCGATTTATCAGGTAAAAATTTCTCATTAATTCCTACCTCAGAAGTACCGCTTACTAATCTTTACCGTGATGAAATTGTAGATGAAGCAGAGTTGCCAATTAAAATGACGGCTCATACCCCTTGTTTTCGTAGTGAAGCGGGATCGGGTGGCCGTGATATTAGAGGCCTTATTCGTCAACATCAGTTCGATAAAGTTGAAATGGTGCAATTGGTAAAACCTGAAAATTCTTTTGCTGCACTTGATGAATTAACAGGTCACGCTGAAGCTATTCTAGAAAAATTAGAATTACCTTATCGTACTATGGTACTTTGTAGTGGTGATGTTGGTTTTAGTGCCACTAAAACATTTGATTTAGAAGTGTGGTTACCTGCGCAAAACACTTATCGTGAAATTTCATCTTGCTCGAATATGGGCGCTTTCCAAGCACGCCGTATGCAAGCACGTTTCAGAAATAGCGAAACTAACAAACCTGAATTACTACATACGCTGAATGGCTCAGGCTTAGCTGTAGGCCGTACTTTAGTTGCTGTGTTAGAAAACTACCAACAAGCTGATGGTAGTATTAATATACCAACAGTGTTACAACCTTATATGAAGGGTTTAACAAAAATAAGTTAAGCTTTTTGTTACGCGTTACTTATAGTGGGTGATTAATATTAAGCTGTTTGTAATTTTCAAACAGCTCTTTTATTTGATTAACTACAAAGAACAAAAATTTACATTTTCTTTGCAATAAATTAATGATGATCGGGTCTATTAAAGTAATACTACTTCGCATTTATTAGGACATTTTATTGTTAGCAACATTGCGTAGCCTTGGCATTCAAGTATTACTATTTTTTATTGTTTTCCAAGCAATATCTTTCTTTCGTGAAACGAGCATGCTATCAACTGATGTTGAATTATCAGCCTCAAAGAGCCAATCGTTTACACAAGTGCCAACGCTCATGGGCGATAGCGTCTCATTAAATTCAGAAGGTAAAACTACAGTACTTTACTTCTTTGCGCCTTGGTGCCAAATATGCCACATTAGTATCGGTAATTTACAAACATTATATGAGAAAAATGAACACCTTGAAGTCGTTGCGGTTGCAATGGATTACACAAGTATTGAAGAAGTCTTGGATTTTACCAAGCAGCATCAACTAACGTTTCCAATAGCCTTAGGTAATGAAGAAATCAAACATGCTTTTTCAATCTCAGGCTTTCCAAGCTATTACGTAATAAATGAAGAAAATACCATAATAGGGAAATCTATGGGATATTCTTCTGAACTTGGTCTTTATTTGCGTTCTTTGTAATTGTTCTTTTCTTTTGACTAGTCTAGTGTAGTGATCTCAATGTTGTTTGTGTAGACTGTTAAGTTTATCCTTTAATCTATACTTCAAATTCACTAGAGTTATGATGTTGAGATAAATTTGAGTACAGAACGGAAAGGCTCTACCGATGCAAATATCTGACAATTTTGATAGCGGCAATATTCGAGTAATCGATGCAAGCGACCCTAGCAATATTCGACTAGCAATAAAACATGATAATCAATCTGAATTTTATCAATGGTTTCATTTCAAATTACAAACTGATACTACGCAAACTACAAATCCCCAAGAACATGTTATTCATTTAAATAATGCAGGCAAAGCCGCCTATGTAGCAGGGTGGGAAGATTACCAAGCAGTTGCTTCGTATGACCGTGAACACTGGTTCCGTGTACCTACAACCTACGACGGTGATAAGCTTACTATTACCCTAACGCCAGAATATGATTCTGTGTATTTTGCTTACTTTTCTCCTTATAGTTACGAACGCCACCAAAATTTATTACATAATGCGCAAATGCATTTAGATTGCCAGTTACAAGTATTAGGCCAAACCCTTGATGGACGTGATATCAGCTTGTTAAAAGTTGGTGAAGAAGGCGAGGGTAAACGCATAATTTGGTTAACTGCCCGTCAACATCCAGGTGAAACCATGGCAGAGTGGTTTATTGAAGGCTTTTTAGATCGTCTTCTTGATGACGATGACGGTGTTGCCCGAGTCTTAGTAAACAAAGCTGTTTTTTATATTGTACCCAATATGAATCCTGATGGTAGTGTTCGCGGGCACCTTCGCACAAATGCTGTTGGTGCAAACTTAAATCGTGAATGGTTAAATCCAACAATGGAACGCAGCCCAGAAGTTTATTTAGTACGTAAAAAAATGCTTGAAACAGGCGTTGATATGTTTTTAGATGTTCACGGTGATGAGGCTTTACCTGTTAATTTTTTAGCAGGATGTGAAGGTGTTGTTGCTTATGATGAACGCCATAAATCGCTTGAAGATAAGTTTAAAGCCATTTTATTGTCGTTAACTCCTGAATTTCAAGATGAACGCGGCTATGATAAAGATGAGCCAGGTAAAGCTAACCCAACGGTTGGTACTAACTGGGTAGGTAATCAGTTTAAATGTTTGGCTTACACCATAGAAATGCCCTTTAAAGATAATGATTTACTGCCTGATTACAGTATGGGATGGTCTGATATTCGTAGTAGCTTGCTTGGCCGTGACTTCTTAACAGGTGTTTATCACATTGTTGATGATTTACGATAACCACACGATAAAAAATCAGCTAAAATAATGATATAAAAATAAAAGAGGACGTTTACGTGCAAGAACTAGTCAATATTATTAATGGATATATTTGGAGCAGTGCTCTGATCTATTTATGTTTAGGCGCAGGTTTGTTTTTTACTGTGCTAACGCGCTTTGTTCAGGTTCGACAGTTTTCAGAAATGTGGCGTTTGTTAATGTCAGGTAAAAGCTCAGCACAAGGAATCTCGTCTTTTCAAGCGTTAGCTGTTTCATTATCGGGTAGAGTGGGTGCAGGTAACATTGCCGGTGTTGCTGCCGCTATAGGCTTTGGTGGACCTGGAGCCGTATTTTGGATGTGGGTAGTCGCTTTTTTTGGTGCGGCCACCGCTTATGTGGAATCAACCAATGCACAAATATATAAAGAAGAACATGATGGTAAATATCATGGCGGCCCTGCTTATTATATTGAAAAAGCGATGGGGCAAAAGTGGTACGCGTGGACTTTTGCTATCGCAACTATTATTGCTACGGGTATATTACTGCCTACCGTGCAATCAAACACCATAGGCACTGCAGTTGAGCAAGTATTCTCTAACAGTGGCAGCATCGAAACAGCCATTGGTGTGATTAGCTATGCTAAGCTTTATACAGCGACAGCTATCGTTTTGTTATTCGGCTTTATTATTTTTGGTGGTATCAAACGTATTGCTAATTTTACCCAAATTATTGTGCCATTTATGGCATTAGCGTATATCTTGATTTCTCTAATCATCATTGGATTAAACATAACGCAGTTACCGAATGTTGTAATGATGATTGTGGGTGATGCTTTCACGCCTATGGCGGGTTTTGGTGCTGCCATTGGTTGGGGTGTAAAACGTGGGGTATATTCTAATGAAGCTGGCCAAGGTACTGGACCTCATGCTGCCGCGGCTGCCGAAGTTGACCATCCAGCACAACAAGGTTTAGTACAAGCTTTCTCCGTTTACATCGATACTTTATTTGTATGTTCTGCAACGGCATTTATGATTATCATTACCGGTACGTACAATGTTCATGGGGTAGGTGATGCTTTTATCGTTCAAAATATTGCTAGTGATGTGGTCGCCAATGGTCCGCAATTTACCCAAATGGCTGTGGAAAGTGTATTTGTGGGGGTAGGTAAACCTTTTGTTGCATTAGCGTTGTTTTTCTTCGCTTTTACTACATTATTAGCTTATTACTTTATTGCAGAAAATAACATTTACTATATTAAACGCACGCTTAATATTCCAGGTGCCGTGTTTATGTTAAAGGTAGTAATCATGACGGCAACATTCTATGGCACAATCAAAGCAGCTAATATCGCTTGGGGCTTAGGTGATATTGGGGTCGGTTTAATGGCATGGCTTAATATTATTGGTATCATTATTATATTTTTCATGTCAAAGCCTGCTATTACCGCGTTGAAAGATTATGAAGCGCAACAAAAAGCGGGTGTGAAACAGTATACTTTTAATCCCAAAAAACTAGGCATAAAAGATGCGACTTTCTGGGAAGAAAGATGGGAAAAAAGAGCAACTGAGCAAGGTAAAACAGAGCAAAGCTAGGTTATCTTTCTATTTCATTTGGTATTAATTCAAAAAACGCTCATCAGAGCGTTTTTTATTGTCTAAAGTTAGGTAGAATGGTCGTCATATATTAAAGGTAAAAAAGAAAGTATTAATGGCTGTAATTAATTGTCCCGGTTGTAAGAAAAAAACATCAGATAAAGCAATAGAGTGCAGTCATTGTGGATTATCTTTGCAAGCATTAGATAGTGACAAAATAGCTAATTTAAATCATGTCAACCGTATCAATCAAGCCCAACGTCTAATGACTTATTCCTTTGTTGCCATGCTATTATTTTGCGGTGGTTTTTTATTTATGTTTTGGGACAATGTTGAACAAGGTACTTGGCAGCACAATCTAGCCATGGCAAGCACCGTTGTAGGTTTTATTTTATATATAATTATCCGCATTCGATTGCTTTTCTTTAAACGAAAAAAGTAGGGTATAACCATTACCGTCAATCAATGCCTTCCCTACATGACGGTACAGGAAGTACCTTATTAGAGAATGCAGGACGCACATTCTCCTGATGTAGGTACTTAGGTTCAGTCTTGAACGATGAACCGATGTCTCTAAGCCTTTTAATTCTCGCTGAAACGAGTATTTCGAAATAACATGAGTATAATATGAATTTAGATAACACAATAGAAAACATGCCTGAAGCAATGTATTTAAGATTAAAGTGTGCTGCTGAAACAGGTAAATGGCCTGAAGGTGTCGTTGTAGAACAGGCACAGCGAGATACCGCATTACAATTAATTATGGCTTATCAAGCGCGACATTTAGATAGTGATGAAATGTTAACGATAGGCAGCGATGGCAATATGGTACATAAAAATAAACGACAATTAAAAGAGAAGTTTACTAGTGCTGCCAAAGACAAGCCGATTGTACCTTGTACTAAGCCTGATGAAGAAGCACCAAAAAGCGATATTGCTCATTTTACTAACTTGTAAACTGTTTCAGTAATTAATAATTTAACACTTAACGAAAATAATAACGGCTCTCATGATTTTTAATCTCTTTAAAAGTAAAAGCAAATGGCAACACAAAGATAGTAATGTACGTATTGCTGCGATAAATGAAGAATTAGATAGTAATAACAGTGAAAACAAAACCACGTTGTTATCACTTCTTAATACTGATAGCAGCGAGTTAGTGCGTCGCGCTGTTTTATTAAAATTTAATAATTTTGATGATTATTACAATGCGAGCATTAAAAATGATAATAAAGCGGTGCAAGAATTTTCTTATACGCAAGTACAAGATATTCTATTAGATACACATGCAATTAAGTTAACGATAGCGCAAAAAGAAAACTTTTTAAGCTTGTTACTAGCAGAGCCGACTATAAACTTTTCATTATTGAATCATTGGCTTGAATATGAAGCAGAGCCACAAATAATTATTGGCTTATTTCGAGCGATTTCAAAAAAGAAAAATATTGTCTCATTATTATTACAAACTTTTATCAAGAAAAATAATAGTGAAGTACAAATTAAATTATTATCACTTGATTTAAAAGAACTTAATGAAGCAGCATTATTAACAAAACTTCTCAAAAAAGCTGCCAATGATGACGTTGTACAGGTAATTAATGACAAGTTATCACAATTAATTGAACAACAAGAAAAACCTAAAAGATTACATAAACAATGTCAGTTATTGCTTTCTAAACTACTCGCATTAAAAGACCTGTCTGATTTTGGGCTGTATTTAACAAAAAAATCAGCTTTAGAGCAAGAATGGCAACAGTGCATACCTGAATTACCAAGTTTGTCAGATGAAGACCAACAAATATTAGTGGCTAAGTACGACAAAATAACCTCTCAACTCAGTCAACTATTTGCCCCTAAAGAAGAAGCTTATCAACAAGACAAAATTGCTGAGCAATTAGTTCTCGATAAACAAATTATAAAAAATAGCGTAAGCAAAGTCATAGCTGAATTAAATCAAGTTATCACTACTGCTGTTTTTGAAGATGAAACACTTAACCAAGCAGATTTTATAAATCAACTAGAACAACTCAATCAGCAATTAGTAGTCAGTGTTTTAAATGAACAAGAACAAGACGTTTTTGCAAAACAAATAATACAGTTAGATAAACGCTTAACCCAACTACCTGAAATTGCTCAATCAGTAAGCCAAGCAACTTACCTCATTTCTCAAATATCTCAGTTAGCATTGCCGCAAACACTCGCAGAATTAACTGAACGTCAACAAGTTTACCGTGATTGGCTAACTCAGTGGCAAGATGTAGAAAAACAAGCATATGGTGTTTTACCTCAGACAATTAAAGACGCTCATAAAGAAATCACACAGCTTTGGAAAAATGGCCTTAAACCTTTACAACATGAACAAAAACAGTTGTTTACTCAAACTAAGAAAAAACTTATTGATTTGAAACGTTTACTTCTTAGCGGAAAATACAAAGTTTGTTTTGGTTTATTTAAAGGGGTTAACCAAGCGATAACTTTATTGTCTGTTAAGCAGCAACAACAACTGCAGCGAGATTTTGATAATGTTAGTGAACAAATGGCAGAAATTAGTGATTGGGAGCATTACATTGCTACGCCACGTAAACAACAATTATTAAGCGAAATTACTACTTTGATTAGCACGCCTATGGATCACCCGAATGAGCAAGCTGATAAAGTAAAAGAATATCGTAAAATATGGAACTCATTAGGTCATGCTGATGAAAGCGTAGATCAAGAGTTAAATAAACAGTTTAACCTTGCCTGTGAAAAAGCATTTGCTCCATGTCGTTTATTTTATGCAGAACAAGAAAAACTACGCGAGCAGCATCTAGTTACTCGCAATGAAATAATTACACAAGCAAAACAACTTGCTGACTCAATTACAGACACATACGATGATGTTGCAACAACTGACTATAAAATGCTTGATGGGCAACTAAATAAACTACAACAACGATGGCAACAAGCAGGTGAGGTTGACAGACAAGGTTACCAAAAACTTTATCGACAATTTAAAAATACCTTACAACCGATTAGAAAATCAATTAAAGATTTTCATGATGCTAATAGCACAAGTAAACAGGCATTAATCAACTTGGCTGAGCAACAGTTAGCTGTGGAAGACATATATCAAGCGATTGATACGGTAAAACAATTACAACAACAATGGCGCGATATTGGCTTTGCTGGAACTCATCAAGAGTCTACGTTATGGCAAAAATTTAGATCGATAAACGATCAAGTGTTTACAAAACGTGATGAGTTAAAATCAAAACAACAAACTGTAGTAGCATCATTAGCAAAGCAATTTAATCAAACTCTTACTCAAATTAAAGATGAACTTATTGATTCTCAATTAGCTTACAGTAAAGAACAAGCTGAACAACTATTAAGTGAAGTAATAAGCAATAAACCGGTGATTAAATCAGTTGTTGTAGCAATAGAATCATTTATTAAAGACGTTACAAAGAAAATATCGGTACAAGATAGCAAGTCAGAGCAAGAAAATTGGCGCAGCCTTTTTTGCCTACTTAACAAAGTTGCTCAAGATGAAAGTGAAATATCACTTGAAACGCTGTTAGAAAATAGTGCTGATGATTATCAACGTTTAACAAATTTTTGGCAAAAGCGTTTACAAGAGCAACTAACACTCAACGTACAAGCTAATGTTAAAGAACGTGAAGTTAAAACGCTAGAAATTGAAATTTTAGCACAGGTTGAATCACCTCAAGAATATGCAGACCAACGATTAGCAGTGCAAGTTAGTTTAATGCAACAGCAAATGTTGTCAGGGGTAGGGATAGACTTATCGCAAAGTTTGATTAATTGGTTACGTATAGGAAAATTAGCTCACTCTGATGTGGCACTTCTTGAACGATTAAGTAAAATTTATAAGTAGTATTTATTCAGTAGTTAATAAGCGTGCACTATTTTTTATCAAATAGAAGTTAAAAATGACTGTTAATAACTCCATTATGAGCTGAACTAGGCAATGTATTTGATACAGATGAATGCCACATTAAATATAATATCTATCAGAATCCCGATATTTTTTAATCGGTGTTAATTAAATGGAAAAATAATAGCTGGCTACGTTCAGCCTAGTTTACATATCGCCAACTATTTTATTACCCTTAATGAGGGTAATAGGCTGACTAGAGTATAAATGTACAATGAAAATTGAATTAAAAGTTGCAACATTAAGTAATGTAGAAGAAATTCTAAACCTACATTACAGATATCAAATAGATTCTATCAACGAAGAAGATAAATCAGATGGGTTTATCACTACTGCTTTTACAAAAGCTCATTTAACTAGTTTAATCCAAGACGAGAATGGTCTTTTTATTGCTAGTATTAATAATAAAATAGTCGCATACGCTATGGCTGCGTCTTGGAAATATTGGTCACAATGGCCGATGTTTGAATTTATGATTAAAAATCTAGATGACTCGACGCACTTAAACCAAAAAATAAATGTAGTTAGCTCTTATCAATATGGCCCTGTTTGTGTAGATAAAACGGTAAGAGGTCTAGGCGTATTTGAAAAGGTATTTAACTTTTCTCTTGCTGAAATGTCAAAAAGATACCCTATAATGGTTACTTTCATCAATAAAATAAATACAAGATCGTTTGAGGCTCATATTCGAAAAACAAATTTAAAAGTAATTAAGCACTTTGAGTTCAATAACAATAATTATTATAAGTTGGCGTGTAATACAACCTAACACGTATTAATATTTTGATTTGTTCTAGTCTTTGTATGGATTTAAAAGCTAAAACAGAATGATTTTTTTAAATTATTAGCGTAATGTAAACATGTTAACTAATAAATAATAAAAGGAAAGTTCAATGTTTAGTCATGTCATGATCGGGGCGAACGATATTCAAGCGTCTAAAGTATTTTACGATGCCATTTTAGGCGAACTAGGCCATAAACCAGGTGTCATTGACGAAAAGGGTCGTTGTTTTTACTTTACTAAGGGTGGTATTTTTGCCCTTACACCACCTATTAATGGTGAAGCTTCTACCCATGGCAATGGCACAACGATAGGCTTTTCTGTTGACTCTGGAGAGCAAGCAGACGCATGGCATGCTGCAGGTATTGCAAACGGCGGTGTAAATTGTGAAGACTTACCGGGTGTGCGTGAAGGGGGATTAGGGAAACTGTATCTTGCTTATTTACTTGATCCATCAGGTAATAAAATTTGTGCCCTACATCAAATGGGCTAGTAACAAGTATTTTTCATATAAAAAAAGGTGCTTTAAAGCGCCTTTTTTTATAATAAATATTTAGTGTATGCTTTAGGAATTAAGTGCGCTAATTGTATTGGGAACTCTTATAAGTGTTTGAATTATGATCCGCTAGGAGGACGACTATCCTGCATCAATTCATCCAACTTTATTTGAGCTTGCTTCGGCTTTGCTAGGTCTATTACTTCAATCATTTCGCATTCATCTCTAATCATTTCAGCAATAAGACTTGGGTAATGACGGCAGTCTTCAGGTCTATCTAAGTAGATGCTGCATGTGTATTTGTTTTGGGCGAGTGAGTTTGTTTTGATTTCAATTTCTAGAAATGGGCATTTTTTGAGACTTAAACCTGATTCAGGATCGAACCATATTTCGTTATTTTTAACGAATTTGAATATTTCGGGATTAAATATCTCCCATAGATCAATTTCCTCTTTTGTCACTGAAAGATCGCCACCTCCATATTTTATACAACATTTACCACATTGATTACAGTCTTTCATCGCTTGCTAATTGTAGGGTGTGAAAGCTATATTATATCATTGATATTATTTGTGGTTCATGGCTTCTTTAGCTTTAATGTTTTGATTGCTTTTACAATTCATAATAAGCTGATACTTAACTGAGGAGATTTTAATTTATTTTTTAAGCTCTCAAAATATAATGGTGAGGTCGTAATGAAAAAAAACATAATATTGTTTGACATAAATGAGACAGTGCTTAACCTCAATACATTAAAGCCCAAGTTCAAAGCAACTTTTGGTAACGAAAGTGTTATGGCAACATGGTTTTCCATGCTTTTACACTCATCTACAGTTTGTATGATGACAGGTGTAAAAACTGACTTTGCGACATTAGCAGGTACTATGCTTGAATCAATTGCTGCTCGTATGGATGTAAAACTTTCACAGACAATGCGTGATGATATACTTAGTGGTTTTGCTAGTCTTTTGCCTCATGATGATATCAAACAAGCACTAGCTCAGTTAAAGTCCGCCGGATTTCGCACTGTCGCTTTTTCAAATTCATCACTTAAGCTAATATCAGCTCAAATGACAAATGCAGGTTTAATGGAATATTTTGATGATATAATTTCAGTCGAAGAAACAGGTAGTTTTAAGCCTGACCCTAATGTATATAAGTTTGCGGCTAAACAATTAAACCAACCGCTAAAGTCTTTGAGGCTTGTTGCCACTCACGATTGGGATACTCATGGCGCGCTGTCTGTTGGAATGCGCGCTGCTTATATTAATCGCTCAGGTACAATCTATCATCCTCTGTATCGCCAACCTGATATTTATGCGACAACAATGGAAGATATTGTAGATCAAATCATCAAAAAAAATGGTTAAACCGAATATAAAAGTTAATCAACGAAATTAATCGTTTGAAGTCATAGGTGATTAAGCAATAAGGAAAATTAGAATTTATGGAGTTTTATTTATCAATTTTTATGTTTGCAGTGTCGTCAACGGTAACACCTGGTCCAAATAACATAATGATTATGACTTCAGGTTTAAATTATGGTGTTAAAAATAGCATCCCTCATTTATTAGGGATCTGCTTTGGCTTTCCTGTGATGGTAATCGTCATTGGTTTTGGCTTTAGTGTTATTTTTGAAAGGTATCCGCTATTTAATGAAGTAATAAAAGTATTAGGCGTTGTATATTTATTATATTTATCTTGGCTTATTGCGTCATCTTCTCCTATATCACTTGAAGGTAAAAAGTCTAAACCGCTTAGCTTTACTCAAGCAGCATTATTTCAATGGGTAAATCCTAAAGCATGGGTTGTTGCCACTGGTGCTGTCTCTGCTTATACTTCCGTTTCATCGGACATTTTGCACAAGTGATTTATATTGCATTAGCTTTCTTAATTGTTGCCTTTCCTTCTTTGGGTATTTGGTTGACATTTGGTGTGGGTATCAAAAAATTCTTGAAATCAACAAAACATCAAAAAATATTTAATTTATCGATGGCTTTGCTTTTAACTGTGTCTGTATTACCTGTATTAATAAAATTAGTTGAACAATATGTTGCTTAACAATTTATTAAACAGAAAGTAACAGTTGGTTTTGTTCGTTTATCATCATTAAAGCCAACAATTTTTTCCATTTAATGTGGTGATATAGTAATGAGGGTGTATGAATATAAAAGCGTATATTGATAAAGTTAATGAAATTTCACATTTAGAAAGAGATCAACAATTTTTGGTACTTGAAATGGCTTCTAATGATGCTTGTACACAGTTTAAATTTTTAAATTTCTCTAGGATTGCCTTTTTTATACGCACTCTTTTTATAGCGATCCTTTCGGGGGGAAGTTATTTACTCTTTGGCTATTCTGCCTGGTTACTGATAGTTACTGTATTTTTAGGTTTACTTCTTTCTAGAGTTGCCGTGACAGAAATTAACACTTATTTACTGTTAAAAAGCTTAAGAAAGATATTGCTTGAACAGCACAATAGTAAGTTAGTAAATGAGTCTATATAAATTCTTTATCTTTATATTTAAATGTTTTGGTTCATGATTTCAGCCCTTTTCAGGGCAACTAGGCTGCTATAGTAATATGCGTAAATCTGATAAAAAAATAGAAAACCAACTTAGAATAGCGTTAACCGAGGTATGTGAGACAGCATTAAATAATTTTACTGGCTTTGAGTGGTTAACTCATTTAGTTAATCATAGTAACTTTCCTAAAAGTTTAAAGGTAATTTGTGTTTTTGATACTAACGATAATCTTTCTAACTTTATAAACAGCAAAAGTAGCCATGAGCTTGATTCTTTAATTCAGAAAAATCTTTTTGAAAAGGGTATAAACCTTAAAAACATAACCAATCATATATCTTATGACACCGAAGAAAACTGTCAGACAAACAACAATGGAAAATGGGCCGATAGGCTAGAGTAAACGCATGCTCAATACGCAAATAAAGCAAGAATAATAAACTCAAATAAGGTTTGTGAGTGTGTTAGACTTGCCTTTTTTCAACCGACCAATATTTAGTTGGTTGAGTATACCTTTCACAAGGGTTAGACATGTCAGATAAGTTATTTTTCAAGGGTCGTCAGGATGCACGGCAAAATCATATAAAGTACGGTCACAAAACAAAAAGTAGTAATAAAGCCGGTAGTAAGAAATATCCTTTAGCATTGGTGGTTACAAGTGAAGCACGTAAGCTAGAAGTTGAAACGTTGGTTGCTGACGCTGATTTGTTTGCTGAAGTAAGTATTGATAGTGGCGAAGGTGCTGTAGAATCTATTACCGAATTAACCATGCTTTTGAATAAACAAGAGGCTGTTAAAGTAGATAAAGTACCTGGACGTAACGATCCCTGTGTTTGTGGCAGCGGTAACAAATATAAAAAGTGTTGCGGATAGGGTACATCATGCAGCTCGCATGACAAATATTTAAACTAGGGCGCCTAGCAGTTGGTAAAGTATACCGTTTAACTAATACCATTTACATTAATTAAGGTTACAAAATTCAATGAGAATAAATGTTCAAGAACAAGGCGCTTGATTGAGTAATAGCTGGCTATTGGGATTGAAAGCAACGATGTTATTGGATATTTAAGCCATTTGAAAATGATCACTTAGTTAGTGTAATTGGTATAACTATTATCTGCGCATAAAATGGTGTTGTGTAGTTTAATGAATCAATCAATTACTGGTTATCATAAAGATGATGAAAATGATTGGGTAGCTGAATTACTATGTGGCCATTTTCAGCATATAAGGAATAACCCTCCTTTTATTAATAGACCTTGGGTAACAACACAAGTTGGCCGTTGTTCAATGATTGGTTACGAATTAAACTGTAAAAAATGTGATTCAGGAGAGCCACAAGACGTAATATACCCGTGATACCTCAAAATGTGCGTTTCAGGATGTATGAGCGATTCATGATCAAGGCGCATCTTTTTATTAATGGTTATTCCCTTAAAAAAAGATGCAACGAATAATATGATTTGCTCAGACACCCCCGTAGGGCTGAGGGATCCCCATTTTAGTTGAACGCTTCTTTTTGGTAATTCAAAATGAAGTATTTTAAACTTTTTTCTATATAGTTCAGCGTGATACGCCTTTTGAATTGCTTTATTACTTGTTTGGCT
>NZ_QOLD01000017.1 GCF_003333305.1 Candidatus Colwellia aromaticivorans
TTTATTACTTAACAGCCGATCGCTTTAATACGTTCTTGTCGTATGGTACTTTTTGCACATCGGAAAGAATTGCACGCATTTCGATCAGGTGTTCATATCTCAGACGCATGATCTGTGTTTTTGCCGCCATAAGTTCATCAATCTTGACATTAACTTTTTCAAGTTTAACACCATCAAGGATAGTCATTTCATTGAGTTCTTTAAGTGCCTGCACTTCTTGCACTTTAAAGGGGGCCTGATCAATATGCAGTTTGTGATGCATTTTATCTATTGCGGCTTTTTGGGATGCATCCGGCTTCTGAATTTGATCGGCCAAAAGTGACGTACTGATAAGGCTGACCATAATGACGAGTGGAAATAACCTAGATATAGATCTGCTTTTGTATAAACTCATGAGTTTCTCCCTGTGAAATTATATTCATATTAGACCACATTTTACATATTGTCTTTACATTCAACCCACTCAAAACCCTATCACTCAGACTTATTGTAAACTTTATAAAGTCACGTTTATTCCATAGGTTTTATTGTTAACAGGGCTTTTTTTACACTGAGCGACCAAAAAAGTTGAAAATCCTAAGGCACAAAGCGACTTAGTCTTTTGTGATTTAAAATGAGACATATGACACATATTTCCTGTCACTATTTTTATCAATAGTAACTGAACTTATTGAATATATTTGCAATCATGCTTATTGTAAGTCATGACAAGCAGCAACTGAAATCGTTATTGCGTTGAATATAAAGCTTTCACCCCCCAAAATAATATTAAGTATGGTGATAAATGAAATATAAAAGAATGTCGAAAAAATATTTGTTAGCAGCAGAAACTTTTTCATATAGTTATGCTAATTATGCAGATCATCTCGGTATAAATCCGCGTTTTGATGAATACATGCCAAATGATATAGATGTAATTGAAAAAGTTATTAATTCAGGTAAGGGCATAAAGGAATTAGCAACGAAATTAGATGTGGAAGAAGAGGTTGCACAACAAATATTAAGTTCGTATACAACAGCAAAAGATATTGTGTTTGCAGAAACTGCTGAGGCCTCTTTCAGGAAAGGAGTAAAGGCGTCGATATTACTCAGTGTAGAGTCAGGTCTAAAGTCTGAAGATGATATAGATAACCTTGTTAGTCAAATATGTTACAGAGCATCGGATTTGGCATATTTGCTAAATTTGGAAGAGAAAGAATTATCAGATTATTCTAAAGCACTAAGAGAGTAATTGACGTCTAAAACTCAAAAATATGCTACTAAGGAAAACCAGCTACATTAATATGCCCTTCAAAAAATGATTTCTAAGTCGCTGTGGGCACATGTCGGATAGACGACACCTGTTACCAGGTGTCGCCCTCCTAAGAACCGTAC
>NZ_QOLD01000049.1 GCF_003333305.1 Candidatus Colwellia aromaticivorans
AAATAGAGTAATCAATAACTCTGTGCCCATTGGTTGCTCAATTATCTAATTAGATAATTCTGCTTCTTAATCTGCGGCATAGAGTATCTTAAAATTTTTTAGATTCCAGCCAATCATTACTTCATTACCAATTTTAAGGGCTGGTACAGAGTTAGCCCCTATAGCGTCAAGCTCTTTTCTACCACGCTGCATTTTTGCATTTGTTAATCTGTATTTAATGCCATTATCATCCAAGTATTTTTGAGCTTCACGGCAATGGGGGCATTTATCTGAAATATATAAAACAACGCGTTTCATCACTAACCTTTATAGAACTGTTAAATACTAACTATTTTACTGAATTCTCAAAAAAAACAAAGATGAATTAACTGAACTTTCGATTCTACACAAAGAAAATTAAGCTACTCTAATAAACCAATGGGTCAAAGCATTTGAAGTAGTCGTTTTGGCTTTGATTTTATAGTTTCAGGTTAGAGCTGCCAACGGCAGCAATGAGCAATTCAGAATACATAGGTTTCACCTAACCAATATTCATCCCATGATTGGCAACTCAGCCACCACAGCGGTCATAGAGGCTTGAAATCATACAACACATCCGCCTATTTGGGTATATATGCTCAAAACTTGTATCGGAATGTCATACCATATGTTCGCGGTGGCCCATAGGCCTTTGTTGTATAGATATATATTGCACTGCGGTCATCAGAAAAGTTCACATACTTCTTATCAAATACATTGTTCATCCAAAAGAACGCTTCCCACTGCTCCTCTACTAATCCTACACGAAGGTTGGTAAGGTTATGTGCATTTCCTGATAGTCTGGTTTCATTTTGCGGATCAAAAAAAACTTCACTACGATAATTCCAGTCTAATCTGGTTATATACTTCATGGATGTATTTTTAAGGGGGTAGACAAATTCAAGACCAAGTGATTTTGTCCATTTTGGTGCCAGATTAAGGTGATTTCTTGCGCAATTATTTTTTGGTATTCCTGGGTTTGCAGCGGCAGAAGGACAGCCAGGAAAATCTTCATAGCTAGCATCAAGATAGCCCAGACTACCAGTAACAACAAAGTAGTCGCCAATTAAAGCGTGAAAATCAATTTCCAGACCTGAAATTTCTGCTTTAGCGGCATTATTCAGGGAAACGGCTGAGCCGGCAACTTGTGATAGTTGTAAGTTATGGTATTGGGTTTGAAATATGGAAAAATTAGCATTCATCATACCATTAAAAATATTTAACTTAACACCAGCTTCAATGGAACTTGCTTCTTCTGGCTCTACTTCAAGATTTACCCCTGCACTGACGAAGTCTGTATTAAACCCGGCACTTTTAAAACCTTCAGCGTATCTCCCATACAAGGTAACATTAGAGTCGGTCAGGTATCTAAGTGAAATGATGCCAGAAAAATTTGAATCGGTACGACTAAGCTGATAGTTCGTATTACCAAAGATGCCAGTTTCATCAAGTTGAAAATGACTAGCATCTTTATCTTCAGATACATATCGTCCACCTATTTCAAAGGTCAGTTGTTCAGTGAGCGACGACATAGTATTAAAAAACACAGCAATACTGTTTGTATCCACGGAACTGATAAGATTAATAGGAGGCTCTACGCCAGGTATACCAGTAAGAAAATCCCCCAAGGCAAAATTAGAGTCGTTTCCTGCATTTTGACTGAAATAATATAAGCCAACATTGTAATCAATAAATTTGTTAATTTTTGATAAATAACGGGTTTCAATTGAGGAAAACTGTGAGTCACTAGAAAAGTCCTCAACAAAGAATCTAACTGGAAGCTTATCCTCATCAATACCAGCATGAAAACTAGTGCCGCGACGGGCCACCAATGTTACCCACTTTGCATTATCAAAAGTCACACTGCTAGATATTGATAGTCCCCAATTGTCGCGGTTTAGATAATTAGGTTGATCACTATTAACAGTAAATGGTGTTTCCTCCGATGGATCAGTAATGAATTCAGCATCACTGACTTCAAGAAATGATGGGTTGCTGCGCTCTCTTAAATAATCAACAGACAAAACAATATCGACATCTTCATTAGGATGGTAACGTAGTTTCCCGCGGGTCGACTGTAAATCCGCATTGTCTAAATCTGATGCCTTGTCATAAAAATTCTCAACATATCCATCACGACGATGAAAATTAGCAGTGAGTGATGCAAACGTATTATTACCGATCTCACCCGATAAGGTTGTGCGCAAACGTATATGGTCATAATTACCATATTGTGCTTCAACTACCCCAACAAAATCTTCGTTAGGAGTGTTAGTGATAATATTTATCGCACCGGCAATAGTATTTTTACCGGAGACAGCTCCTTGAGGGCCACGTAGCACTTCAATTCGGTTAATATCTAACAAGTCAAAATTGAAGTTCTCCGGCCTACCAATATAAACTCCATCAATATACATTCCCACGCCAGTTTCAATACCAACCGTGCGAACTAAGGTAGAGATACCTCTAATACTGATTAATCCTTGTAAACCACCAGCGACACCACCTGATTGTGTAGCATTGGGTATACTAGCTAATAACATATCAAAAGCGTCAATACCGGCACGCTCTAATGTAGAGCCATCTACGACAGAAACTGAAATTGGCGCTTGTTGGACAGACTCTTCAATACGTCTGGCAGTTATAGTAATAACCTCAAGATGCCTTTCAATGCTATTTTCTTCAGCCATTTGGGCAGTAAAGCCTTGTCTACAGAAAAATAAACAGGCCGTAGTAAGGAAAGGTAAAGCAAATGTTTTTATATGCCTCATGTAAACCACCTTAACCTAATGACATTAGTAATAGAAAAATAAATTTTAATATTCGCTGTTACTGAGCATGGCGGGCTACAGGGTCTACATTAATTTTCAAGATTAAATCAATTTGCCTATGAGTGCCTGTTTTTTCGAATATTGATTTTAAATACCAACGTGCGGTTTCATAACTTACTCCCATTTCATAAGCAGCGCGCTTTAACTCATAACCTTCTGCTAAGTATTTTGTTAACCGCGTTTCACTGGGGTTTAGATTATAGCTTTTCTGTAAGTAATTCATATTTAATGGATTTATAGCTGTACTTTCTTTGATAATCAAAAGGGCGGCTGGTCTATCAAATTGTGATTGTAACTCTGGCATTACCGGCATCAATATTAATAAAACATTTTCATATTCAGGTAAATTAAGACGTATCGGTAGCTCTTTTTTCAGCATTGAGTTAACCATAGTCTGTTGCAGTTCAATGCATAACTGTTTTTTAAAACCTAAATGATGACTAATTAATTTACCTTGCTGTATCGCTAAGATAGGATTTTTTTCTATGCTATTTAATGCTATTTGATTTGATTCTAATACGTTTTGATCCCCATCTATTATTAAAATCCCATGTCCCATGTTCGCTAATAATTGTTCAGCATTTTTCATGCGATAATTTGTTCTCTGAAAAACTTTAGACAATTGTACTGCTTTACAAATATGTTTTGAAAACGCCCCTAGTACTTTTAATTCTTGCTGAGTATATAAACCTTGTTGTGAAGAACGTATCAAGGTGAAGTGCAGTGTATTTTTACCATCGGCAATCAACATACCGCCCGCGGCGTGTGAAAAGCCTTGTGGATTCATCCATTCATTACTAAAGGTGCTGTTTTTGTAAAAGTCCTCATTTTTGCGTCGTTGATTGAAAACTTGCTCGGTGAACATTACGCCAGATCGTAATTCGGAATGATCGATGAAAGTAGGGTTAATGTGGCCATAATATTCGCCATAGCTTTCTAAGTAGCCCTCTTTTAGTCCTAAAAAAGCGATTGAATTAACTTCTTGAGTGTATGGGTTTTGGCTAAAAAGTCCTGCTCCTTCAGAATGAAAATAATCGCTAACATCTTGAAGTGCTGTATCCCATTGATGAGCATCAATAGAGGCTTGATAGATAGATTCGATAACATCATTGTATTTGTCAAAGTCCATAAAATCCTCAGTTCCCTTGTACAAGTTCTAGTTAGTTTAGTTGCCAAACTACAAAGCAGCCAATTAAAGAATGAAAAACTCCACCCTATTGGGGGGAGGTTAAAAAAAGAGAGATAGCTAAGATTATTAAAGAGGAATAAGTTTGGATAAATGGATTTCATCGATTAAATACTCTCTTTGGGTTAACAGTCTGCTGTGTCTTTTATCAAACACTAATGAACATAAAAATTTAAGGCGAAAATCATGAAATACATTAATCTATCTTGTTACTGTATGTCACTACTATATTTTAGGTTTGTGATTGTTTTAGTTGTGTTATTTACTTGTATAAATACCAATGCAGAAGTTGTTGGTAATGAAAATGTTTCTATTAATATGGGATTAAGTAATGATCTCCATTTAAGATTATCTGCGGATTTAATATATCCCCCTAGTGGGGCATCTTCACAAAGTTTTTCACTTCATCAGGGGCAAACAAATGATATTAGTCTTGTTCAGTTTCCTGTTGATGAAGGAGCCGACTTTATCATTGGTGGAACCTTTTCTCTGTTCGATTCATCGGAGAACGGAAAGCTTGATCAAAGCATAACTTTTCCTCCTTTAACATTAAATGAAACTCTTACTGGAGATTATAGGCGACTTGGAGTAAGGATAAGTTCTACGGCTAGGCACATTTTATAGATACTAAAAATAACGCCTTTGTGCGAAAACAGACTGCTATCAGTTATTTTTGTTACGTGAAATACTTATTTTAACCGTCGATAATACCGTTACAGTCGTTATCTATGTTATCTCTGCCTTTTTTGCCGCGTCTGTCATTAGCGCCAGGAAATATTGAGCTGTTATTGTCATCGCAATCGCCATTTTCATAACATACTCCATCACCATCGTTGTCGGTACATCCGTCGCCAGGAGGAGGTGGTGTTGTAACGCCCTGTTGCCAATTTAATGCATCAATGCTGTTAATTAAGCCGTAACCAGAGGTTTTATCGTGGCCGCTACTGTATAAATCGGTGGCACTTTCGGTAAGCGCTTGTTTTACTTCATCAGGTGTGGTCGCAGTTCTGTGGCTAATTAACATCGCGGAAAGTGCGGCAACATGGGGAGATGCCATAGAAGTACCTTGGAATAAGTAATAACCCCATGTACCGTCTACTCTTGTTTCTTGCAAAATACCGTCGCCCAAGCCATCACCATTTCGGTCGGCATTCATATCACCACCGGGGGCCACTATATCGAGCAAATTACTTTTATTAGAATAACTAGTTACGCTGTTATTGTAGTCGGTTGCACCTACTGAAATCACGCTAGGGTAACTGGCGGGATAACTTAAGTTTTTACGGTTACCGTCGTTACCGGAAGCCGCGACTACGACTACGCCTTCGCTATATGCATAATCTAAAGCAACATCTAAAACAGGGTCTGAAGTAATATTGTAACGGGCGTTGGTGCCTAAGCTCATATTAATAACGTGAGCACCGTTGTTTACCGCGTAATATATGCCCTCGGCAATTTCCGCCATACCGCCAGAACCACTATCATCTAACACTTTAACGGGCATAACACAGGCATCAAAAGCTAAGCCTACTGCGCCAACGTTGTTATTAGCCGTTTGCGCTATAGTGCCTGAAACATGGGTGCCGTGGCCATCACCATCTTCAGGGAATGCGCTGGTGTTATAGACGTTATGGGGCAAGGTTAAACAATTGACACCATCGCTTGGCGCACTGGCTATTCCAGTATCTAACACCGCGACAGTGGTATTGGCTCCTGTATTTAGCTGCCATGCTTGTTCAGCATTAATATTTGCCCATTGCCATTGAACGCTTATTAATGGATCGTTTGGCACAGACGATTTACTTACGCTAACATTTACGTGCGCACTTTTACCTTTTTGGCGCAAGTTTTTCACCTTTTTCAGTTCTTTACCCGGTGATACCTGCACCACTGTAATATTAGCATTGGGGTAATAGCGCAATACGGTAAAGCCATCTTTTTCCGAGACCTTACCTTGCACTATAACTTCACCCTGTTTAAAGTCAGCGTTTGCTAATACTAAAAATGGCAAGGAAATAGCCGCAAAAAGAGCTAATGTACGAGTGATTTTAATTTTAGATTGCATCAAGATAAATTCCTTATTTTACTACTTACAAATAGTATCGGCTATGGTTGAATAACCTTTAATTTTAAAGCTTATAAGAAAGTTGAGGAATGAACAGTAACTAAAGTAATGATGAATATTGAACTTGTATAAATCAATGTGGCAGAACACTTAAAACTCGATCTTAAACATCTAGAATTATGTTTTTCTTACATTACGTTTTTAGATAATTACTATGATTTGCACAAGAGAATCCATCAGCATTATTTAGCTTAGTCGGTTATGTGGCACAATATTGACCAAGATTAAAGTCAGGTAAGAGCAATCAGAAGAACAAAAGAACAAAAGAACAAAAGAACAATCAATAGCTAACTTATTCTTTTGATACAAAGCGAATAAATATTGCCTTCATAATTTATCTTTGCTAACGACCGTTTTGTGCCAAGACACCTTGTTAGGACTGAATTGTAGATTAATGGATTGTGCGTTCTTGCTTGTCCCACATACTTCCTTGCCAATTCGAGATCGTTCCAGAAGCTTCACAGGTGTCGCAATGCCACTCAATCATGCCAATTGAGATACAAGTTGCTTCAACGCTTCCCACACAAGACAATTCATCAGCTCGGCTGTTGCATTTCAAATCAACATCAATTAGTGGCTGCTCAATATTCTCAGAAACAGATGACACAATTTTGGTCAGAAATTTGAAAACCGTTTTTGCTTGTTCAGTAAGCTCTAGTACGTTACCTTCTTCGTCAAGAAAATGTCTTAAATCTGCTTTTAACGCCATACGCTTTATCAATCATAGAATACTAATACACCTAACATATAGCACTTAAAGCTCTCGGTACATCATTTCTAATTTAATATTATCAAGCTGACAGCACAGTTGGGGAATTACGTCAGTTTGACAACCGAAAAATAAAGGCTCATTCAGTCACTTAGATACGAATATAGACGTTATCTTCACCACAAAGAAAGGCACGTCTAACGCATCGTGAGATGAGGTGATATTTGTAGTCTAGCTGAAAACCTTTAGTTGGCTAATTTATGCCTGTCCTTATTTGTTTTTTGTTCTTGTTCTATTTGTTTTTTTAACTTTTTTCTTTTTCTTGACTTGTTTAGGCGCTTTTGAAAACTCTTTATGGAAAGGCTGTTCTATAACCACAGGAATTACTTGCCCTATGCTCTTTTCAATATTATTTAATTGATTTACATCATTTTCTACAGCAAATGAAATGGCCATTCCACTTTTCCCTGCACGAGCAGTTCGTCCTATGCGGTGTATGTAGTTTCTTGGATCTTCAGGAAGGTTATAGTTAATGACTAAAGTAATATTATTGACATCAATGCCACGAGCAGCAACATCAGTTGCAACCAACACCCTTAAATTAGAATCTTTAAAGTTTTGTAGCGCTTCCTCTCTAACTGTTTGTGTTTTACCACTGTGCAGGCTAGCGGCTGTTATTGACGCTTTTTCTAGTGCTTTAACAATGATGTCAGCGCCATACTTTGTTTTACAAAAGATGAGAACTTTTTCATAGTCAGATTTTTTCAGGATATTAAATAGCAAAGGTATCTTATTCGATTTATCAAGATGGTATACACTTTGATTAACTAGGTCGATAGTAACCGTTTCAGCAGTAATTTGAATTTTTGCTGGATCCGTTAATATTTCTTCTGCAAGTATCTCTATTTCAGCAGGCATAGTAGCTGAAAACAATAGTGTTTGTCGG
>NZ_QOLD01000079.1 GCF_003333305.1 Candidatus Colwellia aromaticivorans
GAATGGATTAATACCATTCGACTATCTCATGCATTGCCTAGAGCAATTGACCAACTCTGCACTTGATATCGAAACATTATTGCCCTGGAATGTAAAACTTAGCTAAGTGTTTTACCCAGACCTTCACATTAGACTAACTAAGTGATCTTTTTAAATGGTCTAAATATTCCATAACATCGTTGCTTTCAATCCCAATAGCCAGCTATTGCTCAATCAAGCGCCTTGTTCTTGAAAATTTATCCTCATTAAAATTTGAACCATTAATTAATCTGATTGGTATTACTTTAAGCGAACACCATCTTTATCAATGGTTACTTTACCATTTTTCATTAAGTTACCAATCGTGGCCTTAAAGGTTTTTTTACTGACTCCCAGTATTCGTTGGATTAAATCTGGAGAGCTTTTATCATGTAGTGGGCTAAATCCATCATTGTCTCGTAAGTGTTGTAAAAACTTTTCAGCAAAATCATTTACTTTATTTTTGCTGCCACGAGATAAAATCAGATCGAGGCGGCCGTCTTCACGTACTTGTTTGATATAACCATCAATGTGCTTACCTATACGCAAAGGTTGAAAGATTTCATTGTCGTATAATAGTCCCCAATGTAAATCGTTTACTATGGCTTTAAAACCTAAATCAGTTTTACCACCGATAATCAATTTTACTTTATCGCCTTGCTGATATTCCGCAGGCCAAATATCGATAAATTTATCTAATTTACTTGAAGCAGCAATACGTTGGGTAACTTGGTCTAGGAAAATTCGTACAAGGTAATATTTACCCACTTCCATTTCTGAATGCTGTTGGTTGTATGGTACTAGTAAATCCTTTGGTAAACCCCAATCTAAAAAGGCACCCATTTTATTTACTTGAATGACTTTTAATGAAACAAATTCACCAACTTGGCCCAATGCTTTCTCTGTGGTAGCAACTAATCGTTCGGCGCCGTCGACATAAATAAAAACACGGATGTTATTTCCTACTTTACAATCATCAGGCCTAAAACGCTTGGGTAGTAGTATCTCTCCTAACTCTCCGCCATCAAGATAAGTACCACTGTCGTTTAACGCAATAACGCGTAAAGTATTGAATTTGCCGATTTCTGCGTTTGAATCTGGAATTGATTGTGTCATTGAATTGCCAAGTATAGAAAATGTATTAGAAGCTGCTGTTGTATATAATAACCGATATCGCTAGGTGTTCATACCAATTGAAATAATGAATCGCTCAACTTAGCGCTACAATAGCGAGCTTAGAGCAAACGTAATGAGTTAAACATAGTTATCCTACATTTCATTTGTTTTTAAGGTGAAATTCCTCTGCAGCAATTTTTGTAGCGATATATTCGTTATGTCTAAGGTGTAATAAGTCAGCAATTTTTCTAATAATATGCTCTTCAATACTGGCAAGTTCACCATCGGCATAAGCAACTTTCCATAATAATGTGACTATTTTTATACGTTCATCAAGTGAATAGTATTGATTTATTTTTGAGGTGAACTGATAAAAATCACTGGCATTTTCACTTAACTCGAACGCTTTGATTAGGATGTCAGTAACTTCCAGAGCACTCAGGTTAAATTGATTAGTTAAAATGATACTGAGCGCATCTTGCTCTTCTTCAGTAAAAGCACTATCAGCACGCATCACTTCACATAATAAAACAGCACAGCAAATTTCTAGTGAAAGTTCAGTATTTTTTTTCTGCTCAGTTGTTTGTTGAAAGTCTTCAACTAACTCAGTAAAGAATGCGCTAATTTTATTTAGCATGTGTGCTCCTTTTATCGCGTATGTATGGGTTACAAGCTATACCTATAACTTGCACTTGACGTGTCGGGCATCTAGTTATTTTACCCACTAACATTTTAAAAAATATAAAAAGTGGTTAAAAAACCAAGTTATTTATACCGTATTTAGTTTAGTTTAATTTATTATTTTTGTAAAAACCAATGATTATTAAGTTAATGAAATATAAAGATTAATGCTTTATTTTATTTTGAATATTAACGGTTTTGGCAAATACGCGCACATCTTGTAATAGACCGATTAATATCTGGGGTAGCGTTGATGCCTCGCAGGTTGATCCATTTGAGGTTGCTAAGGATATTCGTGATAATTTTATTCTTAAGTTGTTGAAGAAGTACCCTAAAGTTAACAGTAAGTTATCAGGTGAAATTCAAGAAGAATTGGATAGTGTATCGGATCAAATTCGAGATGGACTCATTTCATTTATGGTTATCTTTTCATTATTAGCGATACCGCTAAAGTCATACTCGCAAGCGGTGATGATTATGACCGTTATTCCTTTTGGTATCATTGGTGCGGTATTTTGTCACTTTATGCTGGGAATGGATCTTAGTGTATTGTCTGTTTTTGGGATTTTAGCGGCTGCAGGGATTGCGGTTAATGACTCCTTGGTAATGGTTGATTATGTTAACAATGCTAGAAAACGTGGTGAACGATTAAAAGATGCAGTGATGCATGCGGGTACTAAACGTTTTAGAGCAATAATGCTGACATCACTCACTACTTTTATTGGCCTAGTTCCTATCATCTATTTTGAAACCAGTGCCCAAGCGCAAATCGTTATTCCAATGGCTGTGTCATTATCTTTTGGGGTATTATTTGCGACAATAGTTACGTTAGTGTTTATTCCTAGCCTCTATATGATTATTGAAGATATACGTGGAGTGTTTACTAGCAAAAAGCACGAGAAAAAGAATACCGATGTAGCAATAACGCCACAAGAGTTACCATCGCGTTAGGTATATTTTTGTGATGCCTTCGATACAAAAAAACCACCGTGGCTTAATCGGTGGTTTTTTTATGCCTTTATAATAGCGAATAGAATAAATAGAAATCCGGTAACTATTCACTGGAAAATATCTACTACCAGTGCCACCGAATTGCATTTAGCCTTGCCAGCCAATTACATTTTAGTTTGCCACCATAAACTCTTTAAACCATCATAAAGTTGACGTTAGCTTTTTAGTTACTGAAGACAGCTCAAAGCCTAGGTCAAAAAGGATCACTTTGATACGGTAGCGGACGTTAGAGCCTAGGGAATATGCCTTATTTTATGTTATTCACAACAAGTTTATTTATGTCTCAGCTTTGAGTTATTATTCAAATATACTCTATTATCAATTTGTTTTAGCTGCGGGTTGAGTATTCTGCAAATGGACTAAGCAAAAACCATTGTGAAAATGACTTTATATATTTGATTTCACCATTAAGAATAAGATCTTTCGTTCGGATTGCTCGGTTTATGTCCATATGTCCCATCCAAACGTCAGTTAACGGCTTCAAGCAGGCATCAACATATAGATTAGTTTCATGCCCCGGGTTATGGATACATAAATCCACCTTCCTATCCTTTATAACTAACCACCAAACAGCCCTTTCAGCTGGTGCGCCTCTTAAAGTGAAATGCGCAGTAAAACAGCCGTTTATAGGAAACATTTCACAATCAACGCGACGCTGAATATCCCACATGAGTAATGTTGGATCTAACTCGTGTTTTTGAAATTCTGATAAAATAAATTTCTGCCCCCATATCCCCAAAGTTTCAACCATTGGCCACAGCTCTTTACCTGAGTCGGTTATGAAGTACTCCCAGCCACGGCCTTTTTCTGGTTTTTTCTTTGTAATAACCCCCACTTCCTCCAATTCACTCAATCGCTTAGATAGTAATGAAGGAGACATTAGTGGAACACCATTACGAAGATCATTGAATTTGGTACTCCCAGCAATCAATTCTCTCAACAGAACAGGCGTCCATCGAGTTGCAACAATTTCAGCTGCTCTGGCTACAGGGCAGAACTGACCGTAACTTTTTGTTTTATTGATATTTTTGTTTGTCATATTATTTAGCATCCAAGTCTTTTAGCTAAGTACAGATTCAGAACTAGCAGTATAGACTAATTATACTTATCATTATCTTAGATATTCAACAATAACTTATCAGAGGTACGCTCTATGATTAAGCACATTTTTTATATCGCTCTTGTTAGCAGTATTACAGCGTGTTCAACAAACGAAAAGTCAGTGTTAACTGTCGAAGAACAAGCTGCAAACGTAACAACGATGTGCAGTGAAAACGCCAATGCAATTCAACAACGCCAGAAATCTCACTCCTTATACTCAAGGTTGGGAGAACGTCCAGGCATTAAAGAATTCGCTACAAATTTATACGCTTCCCACAAAGCAAATCCAGTCATCGGTCATTTTTTTGAACATGTGCCGAAAGACCCCTTCATTAAGAATGTTACTGACTTCGTTTCAGTTCATTCCGGTGGTGGAGGTGTTTATACACAAAGGGATATGACAACTGTTCATAAAGACTTAGGTATTTCTCTTGAAAACTTTCTAGCGGCAGGTGGCGATGTTCAAGCTGTTTTAGCTGATTTAGGCCGTGGGGAAAATGAAATTCAAGAAGTTATTTGCTTTCTTGTTTCTCTTGCTCCAACGGTCGTAACTAAATAAGAGAAGTTGATGTCAAAGTACCTATTGTAAATACTTACAATAGGTACTGCTGCATAATACTCAACTTTGAACCCATAAATAATTATGTCATCTATGCACAAAGTAAACAAAGCTATGACGCATGTTTACTATTGTTTTAGGGTCAAAACATCTAGTGATAAAAGGTCAATGACAGCTTATAGCAAGCTGGTAAATGTTCTAGTGCTCACAGGCTCGATGTTAACAATGATACGATAGCTGACGTTCCCCACAGATATAAATACGCTTTGTTTGAGTATAAATATGATCAATTAATCGAATAACCTGACTGGCAAAAATGCCACCATTGCCGACTGTCACGATGTTGTATTGGGATGACTTTAAAGTGTGCATTGCGGAATAAAAATTCTGAAATCGTTTGTGTAGGACGAAGTCGACTGTACACCCGTTAATTGACTAATCAGGTCGACAGTTAACTTAATCCCCTTCGACTTAGCGGACGTTCCAAAAATCAGTTTGGAGGCTAGTTTCATGGTCAAAAAAGCAAAATAGAGTTATAGAACGAGAACAATATATATGACTGCTGGAAGCTCATTATGCCTGTGTTCTTCCTCACTTGAGGTTAACTTTGAGCCTATTGCGCACGGTGGGAGGATTACTTTTCTAACCGTATAAATACCAAGTACGCGCTGAAAAAGGTATCTAACGGCGAAAATCGAGCGCCGCCTCAGATAAGTCTGTTTGAATAAAAGCAATCCTTCATCGTAAACAAAAGCAATATTCAAAACTGGTTTTCACAACAGTGGGAGACGCTTGTTTTGAATTCTGAATTACGTGAAAACAGTTGAGTAATAGACGAAAAATAGCCGACTTTCATTCCCTCAAATATATACTACACTATACTGGTAAATGAAAAAAAATCAGGAAAAATGATGTTTCATTTTACCTATACTCACTAAAATTCCTTATAAAAAATAAGGAAAGGAGCAACAATATGGGACTTTATATTACTCAAGGTAACTATACAGAATCAGCAATCAAGGGGATGATACAAAATCCAGAAGATAGGGCTACTGCAGTTGCGGCATTAATGGAGGCTGTTGGTGCCAAAATGCTACAGTATTATGTTACTCTTGGAGAGTATGATTTTATGGTGATAACTGAGGGCGACGATACCAATGAAGCTATGCTGGCAGGACTCATGGTTGCTGGTTCAAGTGGTGGGACTTGTAATTTAAAAACCATTCGTGCGTTTACGTCCCAGGAGGCGAAGTCGGCAATGGAAAAAGCGGGGAAGGTTGTGGCTGGATTTAGTCCCGCCGGTAAATAAGTAGTTATGTTTTTTACTATAGCTATAGGGAAAATAAAAATTGGGGACACTCATACTTTGTTGAATAAATAACAGGTCTTTACTATGGTTAAATAACAGTCAAGGAAGAGGTTTAATTATGACCCAATCACGCAGTCAGCAAGTGTCTTTAAAAGATACGCGTTATTATCACTTAATTTCACGTTGTGTTCGCCGCGCTTACCTTTGTGGTGAAGATGTCTACACTCAGCAAAGTTACGAACATCGTCGGCAATGGATGGTAGACCGTATTCGTTTTTTAACGTCGGTATTTGCTATTGCAGGAGTCATAGCATCACCAAACCCGATTAAACACCACTATGACTGACTCCTGAGCCACCATTACCGCGGAGCGGTTTAGTTCAATGAGCTTGAAGCTGTCTGTCGAATATCCTAAGTAAGAACACCAGCAGCAATAAAAAGTTGTAGGTGTACATTAACTAATGCTTCAATATCTCTTTGGTAACCACCACCAATAACCGCAGCGATTGGTATACCTTTAAGCTTACAGTAATCAAAAACTAGTTTGTCACGAGCCAAAACACCTTGAGTGGAAATATCAAGATGACCAAGATCGTCATTGCAATGAATATCTACTCCCGCATCGTAAATTACTGCATCAGGCTTAAAGCTATTAAAGGCTTTACTCAAAGCATTATCTACTGTCTCCAAATAAAGCTCATCTGTTGTTCCTTTCGGTAATGCAAAATCTAAATTTGAAATCTGTTTACGGTGTGGAAAATTTTTTTCACCATGAATTGAAACCGTAAAAACATTCTGATTATTTGAGGCTAACTTGGCTGTTCCGTCACCTTGATGTACATCAGCATCAAATATAAGTACTTTGTTGATATTATCATTTTGTAACATGGATAGTGCGGCTAAATATAAATCGTTAATCATGCAAAATCCAGAGCCAAAGTTAGCAAAAGCATGATGGTAACCTCCAGTTAAATTTATAGATTTTCCATGTTGTAAGGCTAATTGCGTAGTCATTATAGTTCCACCGACAGCAGTTAGTGTTCGTTCAATCAATTGTTGAGACCAAGGAAAACCTATTCTTCGCATAGCTTTAGGATCTAACTGATTATTAATCAACTGGTGTATATAGGTGGGGTCATAAACGGTTTTTAAATTATTAACATTAACAGGTGTTGGTTTTTTAAAGTAATTATTGGGAACTCCATTTGAAGTAAGTGCATTTCGTATTCCAACATATTTTTCTATTGGAAATCGATGTCTAACGGGTAACTCAAGTTGGCTATAAATAGGGTGAAATACTAGTGGTGTCATAATTTAACTTATAGAATATTTAAAAAACTTTAATGATAATAACTAAAATGTTGAGTATTTAAACTTGTTTTCGATATCTATACCCGTGGCCATTCAAAATGCATGTTTCAGTGGGAGAAAAAAACGATTTAGATAAGGAATTGATTGCAGAGTATTGAATAGTTATCAGATAGATCAAAATTTCTTCTTGAGATAACTGTGTATTTTTCCAGAGTCAGGCAGCAAATATCATATATTAACCCCATCAGCGCATTCAACGGCAGTAATGAGCTTACAGGAGGCATAGACGATCAATCATGATTATTCATCATCCTAATAGGCTCCTGAGCCACCAAAGGAGACATAGAGAGTTAAACTAGTGACAGCAATTTTGTTCACTTTTGCTTATGTTAGTAGGGTCTCATCCGTTGGTTTTCTTCTCGCTAAAAGCTGACATGAATAGCATCGCTGAAAAGGATAATTACTTAACAGAAAGGTCTTTAGCAAAGGTAAATGTAGAAGGTTTTTTAAGCACAGAAATTCATAAACATTCATTTTATTAGCTTTAATTAATCTATCATCTTTATG
>NZ_QOLD01000020.1 GCF_003333305.1 Candidatus Colwellia aromaticivorans
GAAAGCTTGTGGCTTAAATTGACTCTGTCAAACACAGTGTTGACAGTCGGCTTGGTTTTATCCTCCACACCATTACTGGCTTTCATCGGCCTAGCCTTACTCACTACTACGGGTTCATCTGCCACCTCACACTCGTAATACTCTTGAGTCACCTCTTGAATAATACGTCCAACCATTTTTGATCAAATCATTTTGATTGGATACAATGCCAGGCTTCCCCAGTTACTGCACTAGTTCCCTGTTAGAAATTCCACCCTCAAACACAGCATTGGTCTGACTAAGTATTGGGCTTCGCGCTATTTTGGACGCTTACCCACCAATACCGCCGAAGCAGGTTACGGTTAGTTGTGTACCTCTAACTTCTTATGGCTTCCTTCAGACCCCACCGTTAGCCAGTGACGCCCTTGCCATTCAGATTATCTTCCCCTTAGTCGGGGTGATAAGGCTTCTTTCAGCCTATCGGGTTTGCCAGCTTCGCTGGGCAAACAAAAAAGGCGCTAAAAAGCGCCTTTATAAACATCAAAATAATTCTATATTAGTTATGACGTTGTGGACGTTCAGTGCGACGAGGAGCTTCCTGTCTAACTATTTGTTCATCTGAGGTACTAATAGCAAGCGGTTGACGACGAACACGTACACCTTTTAACTGCTTAAACAATTCAGCTGGAATACCTTTAGGCAATTGAACAAAGCTGTGTTTGTCATGTAAGTTAATTGCGCCTATGTAACTACTGTCTAGTGATATTTCATTGGCGATAGCGCCAACAATATCACCAGGACGTGCGCCATGCTCTTTACCAACTTCTAAACGGTACGTCTGCCAATCAACATCGTTGCGATTTACTTTAGCTTTACGTGGTCTTTCATCACGTGAACCACGTTGATTATTTCTATCTCCTCGGCTATCTGCACGAGAGTCACGACGAGAATCTCTACCGCGATCATTTCTATCACGGCCATTACGTTCACCTCTGCTATCTTTTTCACGAGCATCACGACGAGGCTTAGGATCTTCTTTTGGTTGTAATGGTTGTTTTAACTGTTTTTGATATAACAACGCTGCCGCTAAATCAGTCATCGACATTTCAGATTCACTTGCCATTGCTTCAACGATTTCACGCATGCTTGATATTTCTTTCGATTCAACAATACCAGCTATTTCATCGCGAGCGCGTTCAATACGTTTTTTACCAAGTTCTTGTATATTTGGTAATTCATACATATTTACTGTGCCAGAAGTTAAACGCTCATAGTGACGTATTGAGTACATTTCACGTGGGCGAACGAAAGCAATTGACATACCTTCACGACCAGCACGGCCTGTACGACCAATACGGTGAACATAAGCTTCATGATCACCTGGTAAGTCATAGTTTATTACTAAAGAAATACGAGGAATATCTAAACCACGAGCAACAACATCTGTTGCAACTAGAATTGACGATTTACCAGATTTCATTTGATCAATACAACGTTCACGCTGTGCTTGGTTCAAATCACCATTAAGTGCTAATGCAGGATAACCAGCACGCTCTAATTTTTCAGCAACATCAACAGTATCGTTACGCGTACGTACAAAAATAATCATCGCATCGTAATCAACAATTTCAGCTATACGCTCTAAAGCGGTCATTTTAGTAATGCCACCTACTTTCCATGCATATTGAGTAATATTAGCTTTGGCTTTTTTAACCGCTGCAATTTTAATGTGCTCAGGATTTTTTAAGAAACGGTTAGCAATTTTGCGAATAGCTGCTGGCATAGTCGCTGAGAACAAGCACATTTGCGTAGTTTCAGGTAAATGATCCAAAATCCACTGAATATCTTCTAAAAAGCCCATGTTTAACATTTCATCAGCTTCATCGAGAACACATACTTTTAAGTCGCCTAATTTTAGACTCTTACGACGTAGGTGATCCATTAGTCGACCTGGTGTACCAACAACAACTTGCGCTCCGCGCTCTAATTGTTGAAATTGTGGACCGTAAGATTGACCACCATATAAAGTAGCAACACGTAAACCTTTCATGTTCTTACCGAAAGATTCAATCGCTTCAGCTACTTGCATCGCTAATTCACGTGTAGGCGCTAATACCATTAATTGTGGTTTTTTAATTGAAGTATCAATTTTTGCTAATGCCGGTAAACCAAACGCAGCAGTTTTACCTGTACCTGTTTGCGCTTCGCCTAAAACATCTTTTCCCGCTAATAAAGGCGGTATCGTTTGTGCTTGAATATCGGTAGCAGCACTAAAACCAATTGAGGTAATGGCCGTTAATAAATTTTCAGGTAAGCCTAGAGTATCAAAACCGATAGCGTCATTTTTTTGTTCAGTTTTGTTTTTATCCGTATTTTTTTGTTCAGTCATTGTTAAGTTTCATCTTCTCAAGGCAGGCATTAACGAAGAACACAAAAAAATCACAAAAGAATAGAACACCTTCAAACGACATATTGATCAAAAAAAGATCGATAGCGAAAAGTGTACTGATAAATAATTTTTAATTGCTAAGTCTTAAACCTGCGTACATCATACGAGGAAACCACCAGGAAGACTTAAAGCGCATAGTGTATTGTCACACTATATTTCTGCTGGAAACGAAATGTTCAGCTGGGCAAGTCTATTGGGCGGTATAAACCCCACTCATTTTCGATTTGTTTATTTATTCTTCATTCTAAATAATGAAATCAATAAATAATGCACTTTCTTAATAAATTTTAGTGCAATTGTTGCTTTTGTCGAAAAAAACAACATCCCTATATCGAGGCGCGCATTATACATAGTTTTATAAAAGATACAATATATTTAACTAATAGCAACGCGTTTTTAATTAAGGTAAAATCAATGCCGTGTAAATTACCAAGTACACCTATTTCGTTACTCGTTATTTAATAGCATAACCCCGTATAAAAAAAGCGACACTATTACGTAAATACTCTTCAACTTCCTCAGGAGAGATACGCTCTTTAATATTAAATTCCGTTTGCATCCACAATTCCCCTTTCATCATATTTAGGAACTGCGAAGCAGCATGTCTGGGATTTTCAATAACGAGTATTTTCTGTTGATGCAACTTAGCCATCAAGAGAGTTACCTCATTAATTATTCTAAGTGGCCCTGCTTTATAAAAAATTTCAGATACTTGCGGATAAGAAGTAGACTCAAACACACATATTTTATGTACGGCACATGCTTCTTTAGACGTAATAAACTCAGTAAAATTTTGGGCTAATTTTAATAAAACAGCTTGAGGATCTGATAAGTCATGAAGTGATAAATCTAAAATATTTAGTGATTCACATTTATATTCAACAGATGCCGAAAATAACTCATCTTTACTACCAAAGTGGCTATAAACAGTTTGCTTAGAAACATCTGCATTTTTAGCAATCAGATCCATACTTGTTGCTGCATAACCATGTTCGGTAAACAACGTAACTGCAGCATCTAGTATTTGTTGTCGCTTTATTTCATTTTTACTTCGCTTATTAACCATTGTCTCTCACTACATCTATTTTTCATCTGCTTATTTTACCATTCTAACAAAGTAAACTAGACAGTCTAGTTTATTTTGTTAAACTAATCCTAATTAGACTATACAGTCCAGTCTTGTTTTGCAGCAATTTATTGTTAAGCACTCTTCTTTTTAGGTATGGATAAATGATACAGCACAGTAAAATTCACCCTTTCCAATGTCGGTTAGCAAAAATGAAAGCCATCATTTTAATTTTTATCGCCGTCTCTGCACTAACAGCATGTTCAAAAGCGGTAGAAAAAAAAGATGCCAGCAATAGTTATAAGCAAAGTGCTTCATTAATAACCATCTCTCCAGAAAAAAGTTACACCATCGCGAGAAACTATCTAGGTCAAATCACTGCCAAACAACACACAAACCTTAGTTTTGAATATTCTGGCAGAATAAGTAATGTATTGGTAGACAGTGGTGATGTGATAAAAAAAGGGCAATTACTTGCTCAACAAGATACACAATTACTTAGCTATAAAACTACTGAGCTACAATCACAAAAGAACCAAGCACAAGCACAAATAACATTGAATCAAGCTAATTTAAGGCGAATAAAAACCTTGATCAACGATGGCTATAGTTCTTTACAACGTCTTGATGAACTTAATAGTGAAAATCAAATCCTTAAAGCGCAAATAAACGGGTTAAATGCTCGAATTAACACCTTACAATATCAAAGAGAAAAGTCCGCATTAATTGCCCCCTTTGATGGTGTGATCACCGAGCGATTTATTTCAAATGGTGAAGTGACCACCGCCAGCCAGCCAAGCTTTCGTTTCATAGAAAATGCTAATAATGAAATTAATGTCGGCATTCCCCGTAAAGTGGCTAGTACATTAGTTTTAGGCCAAGTATTTGAAATAAAAATAGATAATATTCGTCTGGATAATCAACCCAAGCAAGCCAAGCTAATTGCCATTGGTCAGCAAATCAATACAGTAAATAGAACAGTACAGTTGCGGTTAAAAATGCTCAAACAATTAGATAAAGCAAACAGTTATAACGGCCAACTTGTCAGAGTAACTATTGTGCAAGAAATTAAAAAGCCGGGCTTTTGGTTACCACTTAATGCCATTACAGACGGTGTTCGTGGTCAATGGCAACTATTTATTGCCACCCCTACCGGTGGCTCAAGCAATAGTCATCAATTACAGGCGGCAACAGTAAATGTTTTACATACTAGCGAACATTCAGCCTATATAAATGGTTTATCACTAGAGCCACATAAAATAGTTGCTCAAGGGGTGCATCGTTATGTGGGCGGGCAAGTAGTCAAAGCATCAACACAAGCATTAGCCAATATTCCTGACTATACTATAGGTAGCCAAGAATGATCCGTTCATTTGTTAAAAATGGCCGGTTAATGTCGCTTGCCATTATTCTATTAATTGTTTCAGGACTTGGTGCACTATCTACGATGCCAAGGATGGAAGATCCACGAATGGAAAACAGGCATGCAAGTGTTTTAACGCGTTTACCCGGCGCTAGTGCTGAAAGAATAGAAGTACTCATTACAGAAAAAATAGAACAAAAACTGCGTAAAATTTCTGAAATAAAAAATATTACATCAGTATCACGTCCTGGAATTTCATCGGTAAAACTTGAATTACACGATGAAGTGACAAACTCCCTACCTATTTGGTCTAGAGTTAGAGATTTAATTAATGACGTGGCGCCACAATTTCCACCAAATACACTACCACCAACATTAGAAGATGATCGAAGTTACGCCTTTACCCAACTTATCGCCTTAAATTGGCAAGGGGATAGTCCTAGTGATATTGCTAGTTTAGGTCGATATGCTAATGATCTTCAAAACCGTTTACGTATTGTCACTGGCACTGATTTGGTTAGTATTTTTGGTCATGGTCAAGAAGAAGTTTTAGTAGAAATAGAACAAGGGCTTAATAGTAAGTTAAATCTTTCCAGTAAGGTTATCGCCCAGAAAATTCAACAATCGGATGCCAAAGTCTCAGCAGGGCAATTGGTTAACCAGAAAAACCAAATGCAAGTTGAGTTAAATGGCGCTTTTAATAGCGTTACACGTATTGAAAATATCCCCATTAAAGGAGGAAATTCAGGTACCATTCTACGATTAGGTGACATAGCAAAAGTAAGTAAAAATTTAGCTTGGCCTGCCCAAGAAATGGCTATTGTTAATGATAAACCCGCTGTGGTGGTAGCGGCGCGTATGCTGCCAAATTTACGCATAGATCAATGGAGTGCAAATATAAAGGAAGCGTTAGCACAATACGCTAAACAATTGCCGCAAACTATTGAGCTTGAAGTTTTGTTTGATCAGAATACTTATACTGAAAAACGCCTTGGTGATTTAGTAGATAATATTGCACTTGGCTTTATTTTAATTTCAACCGTATTGTTAGTCACATTAGGCTGGCGATCCGCTGCCATTGTGGCAGCTTCTTTACCATTAACGGTATTATTTACACTTTCTGTAATGAATTTTTATGGTATACCTATTCACCAAATGTCCGTCACTGGTTTAGTCGTAGCTTTAGGTATTATGGTTGATAACGCCATAGTGATGACAGACACTATTCAAACTAAACGCCAAGAAGGTATGAATCGACTTGACAGTGTTAGCTTTGCGGTAAAACACTTATGGTTACCTTTACTTGGTTCAACCATCACTACTATTTTAGCCTTTATGCCCCTTATTTTAATGCCTGGCTCTGCCGGAGAATTTGTTGGTGGTATCGCTTATAGCGTTATTTTTTCCCTTATTGGCTCCTATATAATTTCTCATACTATAGTAGCTGGCTTAGCTGGACGTTTCATTCCTAGAGGGATAGCGTCAGGAGGATCTATAAAGACCGATAGCCACTGGTATCAAGTGGGTATTCACTTACCTAAACTAAATCAATCATTTGAAAAAGGACTGCACTGGGCGCTGACGTATAAAAAAATAACGATAATCACCGTATTTGGTTTACCCCTATTAGGTTTTGTTCTCTCCAAACACTTAAGCGAGCAGTTTTTTCCACCTTCTGATCGCGATATGTTTCAAATTGAACTATTTATGCCAACACAAAGCAGCATTCTTAATACACAAGTCACTAGCCAACAAATAAGTGACTACCTTTATCAACAACAAGGCATAGAAAAAGTCCGTTGGTTCCTAGGGAAAAATGCGCCTTCCTTTTATTATAATTTAACACCAACAAAAGATGGTTTTCAAAATTATGGTCAGGCGATGATCACGACAACTGATTTTCAAACCGCAAATAATTTAATTCCTAAATTACAATCAGCCTTAGATGAATTAATACCACAAGCACAAATATTAGTGCGAAAACTAGAACAAGGCCCTCCTTTTAATGCGCCAGTTGAATTACGTGTATATGGCCCTAACTTAGATACCCTAAAAGTTATTGGTGATGACATTCGAAAAATAATGACGCAAACCACTGATATTATTCATACTCGAGTTTCACTACAGCCTGGCACACCTAAAGTGTGGGTAAATGCCGATGAAGAAGCGGCAGCCTTACTCGGGTTATCTTTAGTTGATATTGCAGAGCAATTGCAAGGCAACTTAAGTGGGCAAGTTAGCGGCTCTATTATTGAAGCAACTGAATCAATTCCTGTTCGAGTACGGCTTGCCAATGAAGACAGATCTACTATCAATGATTTAGCTAATATCAATTTACTTAGCCCAAGTGTTGCGAGTAATGCACAACCTATCCCTTTGACAGCAATCGCTGATTTCTCACTAAAGCCTAGTCGTGGGGCAATTCCACATCGTAATGGCTCAAGAGTAAATGTTATTGAAGGTTATATCCGCTCAGGGGTTTTACCCAGCGTGGTTTTGACAAACGTTAGCGCAAAGATCGCAGCAGAAAATTACCAATTACCCGCTGGATACAAAATAGAAATTGGTGGAGAGTCATCCAAACGTAATGATGCAGTGGGTAAATTACTTGCCAGCGTAGGAGTTATATTTACTTTATTAATAACCGTGGTAGTACTGTCATTTAATTCTTTTAGACTCGGCGGTATTATCTTCTTCTCTGCACTACAATCCGTAGGATTAGGATTACTAACAGTATATATATTTGGTTACCCATTTGGTTTCACTGTGATAATTGCTTTATTAGGCCTAATGGGCCTAGCGATAAATGCAGCGATAGTTATTATTGCTGAATTAAAAAGTGACGCCCAAGCCGTACAAGGTAATCCAAGTGCTATTATTAGAGGCGTACAAAACTGTACTCGCCATATAACGTCCACCACAATTACCACTGTAGGGGGCTTCTTACCTTTAATTTTGGCAGGGGGAGGCTTTTGGCCACCTTTTGCTATTGCAATAGCAGGCGGTACCGTATTAACAACGTTGTTATCCTTCTTATTTGTGCCAGCAGCATTTTCATGGTTTTGCCAACGCCGCGCTTTTGAATTAAATGAACAAACGTAGAATAAATAATACTAAATGGATGAGTAAACTATCGTCGATAAGAAGAATCTTTGGGCTTTATTTGAATATGATAACTTTCATCAATTTTTCTTATGCGCTCTACACGCTTTAAATGAGTACGACGAAACACATAAATACATTTCGCTGTGTAACAGCATAGTTTCTTTAGGTGACTCAGTTGTGCTGGAAACCTTATCCGCTATGCTGAAGCTTCTATCATCACGTTGGTTGAACTTAAAAGAGGAACTAAAACTCATAGATGGACAGCTTAAGAAATTAACAAACCTGCTGCTGGTAGTTTAATAACGCAACATGGTGTTGGCCCATATGTAGCCGCAACCTTATTGGTTACGGCAGGAGATAATCCAGAACGTTTAAGAAAAGAGTCCTCTTTTGCAGCCTTATGTGGTGTTAGCCCATTAGAGGCATCTTCAGCTAAGAAGCAACGGCACCGTTTAAACCGTGGCGGATCTAGAGAAGCGAATAATGCTTTATGGACAGTAGCGCTAATAAGAATGAGAGCCGATGCAATAACTATCCAATACACGGAAAAACGAACTTGTGATAGCCTTACGGTTAAAGAAATCCAACGGTGTTTAAAGCGATATATAGCCAGAGAATTATTTCCAATTATCTGCCAGGATCTGACAAATTCTCGTCATGTATTAACATAGGAGCGTCAATACAATAATGGAGCGATTTTTTAGAAGCTTGAAGGCAGAGCGGCTAAATGCAGTTAGCTTTATAAATCATCGTTCGGTTACCTTTTCTTTTGAGTCAATGCGTCGCTTGCATCACTCAGTGAGCTATTCAAGGTACTAAAGGGCAACTGTTTTGACTCAGAGCGGCCGTTAACATCAATGATTACCTTATGACTTCTGCTCGCTAAGCCTTCATCAGAATTTAAAACTAAACCTCCACTTTGTAATAGAATATGACTACAATCAATGGTTGGCCTACTATCGCTGAAAATACTCACATTTTTAGTGTTAGTAATCGTACGAAACGAGCCATAGGCGATACTTTTGATAAAGTAGAACAAAAGTTATTAAAGGTTGTACTTAAAGCGTTTAATGTGGATGTTCATCATTGGCTAATTCTTCATGGCCGGTACACTTGTGTTGCCCATAAATCCAAAGGCGGCTCATGTATTATTGAATATTTATGTGAGTTTAAAGATAAAGTAGAATGATAAGTCGTCTTACTTTAAGTTAAGGAATAAAGATGAAGTTTTTACATACCATGGTTCGAATTCATGATCTTGACCAATCGCTCGACTTTTACATCAATAAACTAGGGTTAGTTGAAATCAGACGTAGAGATGTACCAGAAGGAAAGTTTACCTTGATCTTTTTAGCGACAGCTAAAGGGGAAGCAGAAATTGAATTAACCCATAATTGGGACTCAAAAGAAGAATACACTACAGGACGTAATTTTGGGCATTTAGCCTTTGAAGTAGAAGATATTTACCAAACGTGTCAACAACTGCAAGCAAGTGGCGTGATTATTAACCGACCTCCACGTTGTGGAAAAATGGCTTTTGTTAAATCACCTGACAATGTTTCTATTGAATTATTACAAAAAGGACCTGCATTAGCACCACAAGAGCCGTGGTCAAGTATGAAAAACATTGGCTCTTGGTAGTGCTTTGTAGTCATCAATTATTTAACAGATTATCAGTAAAAATCGCTTATCGAGCCAACGCCTCTTTAAGCGCAGCTAAACATAAAAGAACATTTTCATTACGAGCCGCATAGCCCATTAAACCAATACGCCAAGCATTGCCAGCAAATTGTCCTAAGCCAGCGCCAATCTCTAAGTTATATTCATTTAATAAAAATTGACGCACTTTTGCATCGTCAACACCTTCAGGAATATGAACCGTATTTAACTGTGGTAACCTTTCACTTTCAGGCACAACAAAACTTATTCCTAACGCCTCTAAACCAGAAGCCAATTTTTCATGTTGAGCTTTATGGCGTGCCCAGCTGTTTTCTAAGCCTTCGTTCTGAAGCATTAATAAAGACTCATGTAGTGCATATAAAGAATTGACTGGTGCGGTATGGTGATAACTACGCTTACCTTCACCTGACCAATAACCCATGACAAGTGATTGATCTAAAAACCAACTTTGTACGGGAATTTCTCTATTTTTAATGATCTCAGCAGCTCGATCGCTAAAGCTCACTGGTGATAAACCTGGCACGCAAGATAAGCATTTTTGACTACCGGCATACACAGCATCTATGCCCCAGTCATCAACTTTTAATTCAACGCCACCCAGTGAAGTTACCGCATCAACAATCGTTAAACAGTTGTGTTTACGTGCTATTTCACAAAGGGTTTTAGCATCAGATAATGCACCTGTAGAGGTTTCGGCATGTACAAAAGCAACAAAAGTTGCTTGCGGTGTCTGCTTTAAAGTATCCTCTAATGCTTGTGGGTCAACCGCTCTACCCCATGTGCCATCAACAACAACGGCTTTTGCACCAATACGCTGTACATTTTCAATCATACGCGCGCCAAACACACCATTACGACAAACAACAACCGTATCATTTGGCGTAATTAAGTTAACAAAACATGCTTCCATACCCGCAGAGCCAGGAGCAGAAATAGCCATTGTATAAGTGTTTTTAGTTTGAAAGGCATATTGTAACAATGACTTAACTTCATCCATCATACCAATAAAAGTAGGATCTAAATGACCCACTGTCGGTCTTGCTAAAGCTGACAATACACGAGGACTAACATCAGAAGGACCTGGGCCCATTAACGTACGTTGTGGTGGTATAAAAGATTGAATTGGCATAGTGAGCTCACCTGTTGATATAATTTGGCTATAGATGCTAACACCATAGCATTAATTGAACTATTTCTTTAATTAATAGTTGTTATCCTAGTTATTCATTTCATAAATGAAGTGGCAAGTACTCCACTTATTGTTATCATTGATTTTATTGACTTTACTGATGACGAATAGCTTCTTATGGCACTAAAAGCAACAATTTATAAAGTAAACATTGAGCTAGCAAATATGGATCGTAATTATTATGATTCATTACAACTTACGCTAGCGCAACACCCTTCAGAAACAGAGCAACGGCTTATGGTACGTTTAATCTGTTATATATTAAATGCTCATCCAGACTTGCAGTTTGGTAAGGGTGTTAGTGACGAAGATGAAGCGGTTATCCGTCAAATAAATTATAGTGATGAAATTGCTCTCTGGATTGAGTTAGGGCAAATAGACGAAAAACGAATCAAAAAAGCGTGTAATAAGGCTGCAAAAGTAAAGCTATATTGTTATGGCTCAAGCGTGAATACTTGGTGGTCGCAGTCACAAGCTACTTTACTGAAGTTCCCTAAACTGAGTATTGAACAGTTTGATACCACTACAACGAATGAGTTAGTGAAATTACTGAGTAGAAATATGGAATTTCAATGTAGCATTCAAGACGATCAACTATGGCTAAGCTGTGGTGATGAAACATTGTTGATAGAAACAACTACTTTAAAGTCGTAAAAAACTTACTCCCTCATAAAAGAATTAATAATGTTCAACGAGAAAAAAAAGACTAACAGCCTTTCTACTTTATTAATGAAAGTTGGTGTACTGATAACTAGCTTAGCTACAGCAAGCTTTGCTTGTGCAGTGACAAATAATATATCTTTAGCACAAGTCACTAAAGATGTGACCTACCTAGCGAGTGACGACTTAAAAGGTCGAAATAACTATTCAGCAGAAATACGCTTAGCTGCTGATTATATTGCTAAACGTTTTCAAGAAAGTGGTTTAGTGGCTGCAGACAACATATCAGGGGCGGATTTTTTACAAAAATATCAAATAACTAAAACTATCCCAAAAAAAATCAACTTAACGATAAATGGACAAAATATTGCTTCTGAAAGTTTAGCAATGGCTAGCACTATTACTGATTTTTCATGGGCAATTAACAACAATGTTAAAAACACGGAGTTTACTATACATAGCATAGGTAAAAACGATGATATGCGAGCCATCGTTGACACATTAAATAATCAAGGAGGAAAACATCTAGTTTTATTAAACACCGATCATAAAGCTCTCTTTGAACGTTATCAACACTATTTGCAACAAGGGTCAACAAAACTAACACAAGAAGATAATGGTAAAAACTCAGGTGGAGTTATCGTTATAGCGCTCTCAACAATGAAAGCTGAAAAAATTAAGACATTGAACGTTTCAGGTGTTAACACAATAAGTAAAAACGAACTAATGAACGTAGTGGCTATATTACCTGGGAAAACTAAACCAGAAGAAGTTGTGCTCTATTCTGCTCATTATGATCACTTGGGAGTTAAAGATGACCAAAGTGACGTTATTTATAATGGCGCTGATGATAATGCTTCAGGTACAACCGCAATTATCAACTTGGCACATTACTATGCCAAACAGGGAGATAATGCGCGTACGCTTATGTTTGCTGCCTTTAGCGCAGAAGAAATTGGCGGTTTTGGCTCGAGTTATTTTTCGAAACAACTTGAGCCACAAACAATCACCGCAATGATTAATATTGAAATGATTGGTAAACCGTCAAAATTTGGCGCTGGCACACTGTGGATGACAGGGATGGATCGCTCTAATCTAGGCGAACAATTAAATACAGTGCTAGCCAAATCAGGTAAAAAAATATACGAAGACCCTTACCCAGAGCAAGGTTTATTCTATCGTTCAGACAATGCAACCTTAGCAAGGTTAGGTGTACCCGCTCATAGTTTTAGTAGTGCTCAGCTTGATAAAGATCAGTACTATCATCAAACTAGCGACGATCTATCATCATTAGATTTAACATCTCTTCATCAAATTATTGAAATGCTTGCTATGGCAACTCAGCCTTTAGTCGACGGCAATATAACCCCTTCACGAATTGATAAAAAATTGGTAAAAGGGAAAGGACTTATATTTTAATTAAGTAATCAGAAAACTCAGGCAACAATAACGTCAAGTGGACAACGCATTTGGAACTCTAGTTTATTTTTTCCTTCAATCTGAAAACCATGACGTAAATAAAGCCCTCTAGCTGGGTTTTGCAATAATACATTAAGGGTAACTGGTAATTGAAGTTGCAATGCTCTTTTTTTCACAACAGTTAATATCTTACTACCAACACCCTTTCCTTGAAATTCTGGTAATATTTGTAGTTGTCTAATATGGAGGCTTTTTGTTGTGCCATTAAGTGCAATTACTCCCATCTTTAACACGCCAATGGGTTTACGATCTCGTAAGATAATATGCGAGTCATAGTAGTGTTCTTTGATTCGTTCAAGGTGCTGTTCATTGGTTAACTTTAATTTAGCTTTAGCTAAATGTGCTGACATTGATTTTTGTCGAAGTCTTAGTAAAAAGTCTATATCTTCATGCTTTACTTTTCTAAAGCCAATTGTAAATCTCATTAGAATTTAAATAGTAAGAGGAATAATAAATAAAAAGAGTATAACAGGTTTACTGCCAAGTGAATTGTCTTGATTATAACATTAATATTTATAATCAGTTAAGTAGTTAACTAAGTGTTCGCTAGGTAGAGGTTTAGAAAAATAATAACCTTGAATACAATCACAACCTAATTCAGTAAGTTGTTGTAACTGTTCTTTGGTTTCAACGCCTTCAGTAACAACTTTTTTCCCTAATGATTTAGACATGACAATAATAGTAGAGACTAAAACGTTGTCACCTTCATTTGTACTCATGCCTCTAATGAATGATTTATCAATTTTTATATAATCAACAGGAATACGGCGCAAATAGCTTAACGATGAATAACCTGTACCAAAATAATCAAGTGCAATAGTACAACCTGCTACTCGTAACTGGTTAAAAAGGCGTTCGTTATTTCGTTTATCAGGCGCTAGTGCACTTTCTGTTAATTCAAAGCAAATATCACTCGGCTTAAGCCCATGTTGTTCAATAACCATCAGCCATTGACCATTTTCACTTTTGTTTAAAGGAATTTCATATACAGAACGATTTATATTAAAAACAATATCATTAAAACCTTGAGACTTTAATATTTTTAACTGGCGACAGGCTTCATTTAAAACAAACTCACCTAACGGTCTAATCAATGAGAATTCTTCTGCAATAGGAATAAACTCTTCAGGCGAAATCCATTGTCCTTCATTTTTCCAACGTACTAACGCTTCAAATTTATTAATTTTTTGTTCTGTAATTGAGACTATTGGCTGAAAGGCCACACTAAGTAAATTACTGGTTAATGCTGCGGATAAAGCCTTTTTCAAAAATAATTGTCGCTGTACATTTTGTTGCATATCTTGGGTGAAATAATTAAATGAATTTCTCCCATCATCTTTCGCATGAACCATTGCATGTTCAGCTTTTTTAATTAACGTACTTGCATCATCTGTATCATCTTGAAAGAGTAGGATGGCGATACAGAGCGACTAAAATGGCATCGGTTTCACCCATACTATTTTTTAAAGGTACGCCTACATAACCTACGATAGCCATATCAATCAATAGTTAATCATCCAGGTATGCTTGTTGCGTGTGAGAAGTATGAAAGCACACATCACCTTCGCTAACATTCTGGCATGGCGTATGTTGTAAACCATAAGAGAAGTTGTCATTGATAACACCATGCGCAGCTAAGGAAATAGTGGTCGCGAGAGTTTTTCAGCGTTTAATTTTGCAATAAAGACGAAATCAGCTTTTATAGCTTTTGGCTAGAGATAAGCAAATAGAATCGGTAAAATCATCCGATGTAGAATGGGATAAACTGTCAATTATCGATTTAACTTTCTCTTCAACCACTGTTTAAATTTCCTTATGAAAACGATATTGATTGTGAATATATGATTCTATAAGCCCACATATAGTGAAACTTTCGCTACTCTATCTTATTTACGCTCATCTAGTTGTTATATATAGTGTACATTACTGTTTTAACCTATATTGATACAGATAAAAGTATGACAACACCTCAAAAAAATAATATAGCTACCAAGCTTACCAAGCGCCACCCAAAATTGATTCATACAGAAAACATTAAGGTAGTTTCTCATGTACAACGCGAATCTTATGATTGGCAACTTAATACATTAATGCTTGATGGCGTTGATGTCCCCTTTAAATATAAACGAAAGAAACTCTACAAAAACCTTAAAAATTCAAGAGTTAATATTACTTATTATCCAGATAATGAAAAAGTTGCCGGTTTAGATATTGAAGTAATGAAAATAGTACGAATAAAAGTAGCTTAACTCTGATATAAAAACACCAAGACTAAATACTAACGATTATTATTTTTATATCAATTAATTATAAAAAGCATTGTTTTTATTTATTTTTAATATAAAAAGAATATATTTTGATGTTTTTACCCTTGTTTTTCAAACAAGTCTTGACGAATGCTCAGCCATCTCCCATAAATAAGGTATCGGTATAAAATAATTATTACTACCGAACGTTTATTTAGCGAACAAGAATAACAAAACTAAATAATTTATTGGGGACTGTAAGAGGAAGTTATTATGATATTAAATCATATTTGGGGATTGTACGCTCATCCAAAAGATGAATGGCAAACAATTGAAAAACGTCATGAAAGTTTGATATACAGTCTAATGCATATTTTAGTGGTAGCGTTGATTCCCTCAATATGCAGTTATTATTCAGCAGCACACATAGGTTGGACTATAGGCGTCGGTGACCCAATAAAAATCAGCCAGTCAAGTGCACAAATGATGGCTATTGCTATGTATATAGCCTTAGTTTTAGGCGTATTTTCACTGGCTTATTTAATTCAATGGATGGCAAAAACCTTCGATTCTAAACCTAGCTTTATTCAATCACTAGAGTTAGCTGCTTATACCGCAACACCTATGTTAATGGTTGGTATCGTTACTTTGTTTCCTGTGCTTTGGTTTGTTGCTCTAGCCGGACTAGCCGCAGTTAGTTATTCAGTATATCTATTATACTCTGGTGTACCTATTATGATGAATATTCCAGAAGAGAAAGGCTTTATCTATTCAAGCTCAGTGGTAACTTGTGGCTTAGTGCTACTGGTAGCTATCATGGCATTGAGTGCAATATTCTGGACCACGGGCTTTGGTCCTGAATATGTAAGCTAGTTTCGAGTTAACGAGTAGCGAGTGACGAAATAACTCGCTACTTTTCTTACTCGTACCTATTGGCTATTCAGCCCCTTCGTTATACATATCGATTACAGAATCGGCATTTTTATCTGACTCTTCTTTAGAGTTATTGTTACGCATAGCATCCAGTCTTTCTAAATAAGCATTATCAATATCATTGGTGATATAATGACCATTGAATACAGAGGTATCAAAACATTTTATATCTGGGTTCCCTAAACCGACAGCAATAACTAAATCTTCAATAGATTGAAAAATGAGTTTATCCGCACCAATTAAACTGCATATATCATCAACATCACGTCCATGAGCAATTAATTCATTAGCGCTCGGCATATCTATACCATAAACGTTAGGAAAGCGTACTTCAGGGGCAGCAGAAGCAAAATAAACTTTTTTAGCTCCAGCAGAGCGTGCCATTTCAATGATCTGTGAGGACGTTGTTCCACGCACTACTGAGTCATCAACAAGTAGTACATTTTTACCTTTAAATTCTGTTGTAATAGCATTAAGTTTTTGTCGTACAGATTTTTTACGTTGCTCTTGGCCTGGCATAATAAAAGTTCGACCAATATAACGATTTTTCACAAAACCTTGTCTATAGGGTAACTTTAATTGATGCGCTATTTGCAAAGCAATATCGCATGATGTTTCAGGGATAGGAATAACGACATCGATATCCACATCACTCCATTCTTCAGCTATTTTTTCACCAAGTTTAGTTCCCATTTCAACACGAGATGCATAAACAGACATTTTATCAATAGTTGAATCTGGACGAGCAAAATAGACAAATTCAAAAATACAAGGACTATAGACAGGATTTTCGGAGCACTGTCGGCTATAAATCTGACCATCTTCAGTGAAAAATATCGCTTCGCCAGGGGCTACATCACGCACAAACTCAAATGAACAAGCATCAAGGGCTACTGACTCAGAGGCGATCATGTATTCAACACCGTTTTCAGTTTCACGTTTACCAAAAACTAACGGACGAATACCATTTGGGTCACGAAAAGCAATCATGCCATAACCAACAATTAGGGCTACTGTTGCGTAAGCACCTCGCACACGTTTATGCACATTAGCAACGGCTGTAAAAACATCATCAGGCGTTAATGTTACTTGGGTGCTTTGTTGTAACTCATGACCCAAAATATTTAATAGTAACTCTGAATCAGACGTAGTATTTACATGACGGCGAGCTTCAGTATTCAACCAAACTTTTAACTCGTCTGCATTAGTTAAGTTACCATTATGAGCTAAAGATATTCCGTAAGGTGAGTTAGCATAAAAAGGCTGAGCCTCAGATGAGCTTGACGTACCCGCTGTTGGGTAGCGTACATGACCAATACCAACATTACCTTGCAAACGCAACATATGGCGAGTATGAAAGACATCTTTTACTAAACCATTACCTTTTCTAAGGCGAAATGTATTGTTATGAATAGTTACAATACCGGCAGCATCTTGTCCCCGATGCTGTAACACTGTTAATCCGTCATACAAATACTGATTAACCGGGGTTTTACCGACAATACCAACAATACCACACATGAATTTTTCTCCGCTTGAAACTTAGTTAACTTTAATCAAATAAATAGACTAAGTTAGAAAACTTGATGATTGCTTGAGATACTCAAAAAACCACTCAACAACTAACCTAAATTCGGGTATTAGTTGTGAGCTTTTCCACCAACCACTTGTTGCTGCTCCCGTGAAAGCATCCATAAAGAATAACACAGCGCTAATAATTAAAACGCCACGTAAAGCTCCAAAGACTAGCCCTAACACACGATCTGTACCTGACAAACCAGTTTTACTGACTAATTGACCTATAAGGTAATTAACAAGCGCACCTAGTATTAAGGTAACAATAAACAAGATCGCGATTGCGGCAGCATTTCGCAAGGTTTGATCGGAAATATTGGTAAGAAGATTGGCTAGATTGGCATAAAAAGTACTGGCAATAAAGAAGGCACTTATCCAGATAACTAGTGAGACTGCTTCTTTTACAAAGCCGCGTGCCAAACTAATTAACGTTGATATACCTACAACTGCCAAAATGGCATAATCTATCCAAACCATGTTTTGAGTTTCTCATTGATTAGAGGCGCGCATTCTATCAGAATAAAAGTAAAAATACTTAAGTTTTTAACAAAAATAAATTATTTTGTCGGGTAAAAACGTGCAATCTTTCCTTGTACATTGGTCAACTTTTTCAACGCTGGTATTTTTTTCATCAATGTCGCTTTAATTAATTCCGGCCCAACGAAGACCTTAGTCAAAGTACCTTGTTTTGTTTTAATTGGTTTGGTAAAAGCGGTATAACCATTACGTTTCAGTTTAGTCACGAGTTCAGCAACGTTGCTTTTATGTTTAAAGCTACCGAGTTGAATAACCCAGGCTTCTTTATTAACTGATTTCGGTGGTTGTTGACCTAAGACTGGCTTAGTGATTGCCGATTTAGTATTCATTTTTAAAGGTGCGTTAGCAACAATTTTTTTAACCTTGATAGCCGGAGTAACTTTTGTTTTTTGTACATCAGTATCTACTGCTTGATTATTGATTTTACTGATACTTTGTTTACTAGTCTGCGCGGTATTATCTATTTTCAACAGATCATCTTGCGCTTGTTCATTAAAAACTGTTACTTTATCTTTTATTACTAGCTTTTGCTCTGGAAAAGGTTTTTTAGTCATTTTTCCAGTAAAAGTGGAAACTTGGGGTATTTTCTCAAAGTCCGTTTGATTCGATTCCTTTTTACCATCAAGTAAGTCCGGTAAAAAAATGATAACGGCAGCAGCAACGATGACAGTACCAACAAGGCGATTTTGAAACGGTGTAGACAAGTAATACTCCAAAGAAATAAGGGTTGCGCTAAATTTAACTTAAACCAATAATCGCCTAATTTCAGCAACCGTATAAAAAGAACCAAAAACAAGAATCAAGTCAGTTGATTGTGCTTTTTTATTCGCTATTTTAAATGCTTGAGTGATATTGTCAAAGCAATTGATTGAATTAGTAAAGCTAGCTAGCTCTGCAGTCATAATCTCAACTGATGCAGCTCTTGGTACAGTTAACTGCGCTATATACCAATCGTCAATTACGTCATGAAATGGCTGTAAAGTATTATTGATATCTTTATCTGCTAACATGGCAACAACAGCGATTACTTTCTGATATTGATTCTGCTTCTTTAACTGAACTAATTTTTTTGCTAAATAACGTCCTGCATGAGGGTTATGGCCAACATCAAGCATAACATCACTATCATCTACTGAATTATTGATTAATAATTCAGTTCGACCCGCAACTTTAGTTTTTGCTATTAACGCATTAATTTTATCTGTTGTTAACGTAACACCAAGTTGTGTTAATACCATCAGTGCTGTGGCAACATTATCTCGAGGAATATGCGTACTAATTAAACCTTCAAAATAAATAGTTTCATCATTAATACCTGTGCTATTAACATCTGTGTACTGCCATTGCCATAAACCTTGATTTTTACCAATATTCTGCTCAACTATTGTGAAGTCTTGCTCGCGTACTTTTATTTTGTTTCTTACTTCTTTAGTAAGTACGTTGGCAATAGAATGATTCACCTTTTCAGCATATTCAATGACAGAGTTAGGCGCATGGCTATCACCAATAATAATATGCTGATTAGCACGAAAAATACCCGCTTTTTCAAAACCGATAGTTTCTCTGTCATTTCCTAAATAGGTTTGATGATCCAGATCAATCGTTGTAACCACCGCTACATCAGCATCAATAATATTGGTTGCATCAAGGCGCCCGCCAAGACCTACCTCGAGAATAATAATGTTTGGCTTCTTCGCCATCAATATAATAAAAGCTGCTAAAGTAGTAAATTCATAATAACTTAATGATATTTCAGCTCTTGCCAGCTCTATCTGCTCAAAAGCAGTGATAAAAGATTGATCATCAACATCGGTTTTATTTATTCGCAACCTTTCATTAAAACGTTCAATATGTGGTGAAGAATACACCGCAACAGTTAATGCTTGTTCATTAATGATTTCTTCAAGTAAAGCATTTTCCAGAAAGGAACAGGTAGTTCCCTTGCCATTAGTTCCGGCAACAGTAATAACACGAGCAAAGTCAAAATTAATATTTAACCGTTTGGCAACTTGACCAATGCGAGATAAACCCAAATCAATTTCGGCATTATGAAGTGTTTCTAAATAACAAAGCCACTCATTAAGATCTTTACAACCTTTAGAGTGGCTTGAAGTGTTTTGTGGCATTTATTGCTCTTGCTTTTTGTGTTTTATTTAACGTAGTAATGTATCTGACAAAGCTACGTTATTTATACCAATACCAGTAAGTTAGTGATCAAATATTTATTGGCATTGGTATTACTTAACTTTCTGAAAATGGGCTAGTTTGTCCCATAAACTTACCTAACATGCGTGCTAAAGTTTCACGCATTTCACGGCGATCAATAATCATATCAATAGCACCTTTCGAAAGTAAAAATTCACTACGCTGAAAGCCTTCAGGTAATTTTTCACGTACTGTTTGCTCTATTACACGAGGACCCGCAAAACCAATTAATGCTTTAGGCTCAGCAACGTTAATATCACCTAGCATAGCTAAACTTGCCGAAACACCACCCATAGTAGGATCGGTCAACACAGAAACATAAGGTAAACCTTTTTCGCTCATTTTAGCTAATGCTGCACTGGTTTTAGCCATTTGCATTAACGAGAATAGGGCTTCTTGCATACGCGCACCACCACTGGCCGAGAAGCAAATAAAAGGTATATTATGTTCTAAGCAATATTCAACACCTTTTACAAAACGGGCACCAACAACAGAGGCCATTGAACCGCCTAAAAATGAAAATTCAAAAGCGGCAACAACCACTGGCATGCCATGAAGTTCCCCCTTCATTACGACTAAGGCATCTTTCTCACCCGTACTTTTACGAGCAGCACTTAATCTATCTTTATAACGCTTTGAATCTTTAAATTTTAAAACATCTTGTGCTTCAAACTCTTCACCGAGCTCCTCTCTATTGTCTTGATCAAGGAAGCTATCAATGCGCTTACGAGCACTAATGCGCATATGATGATCACATTTTGGACAAACAGATATTTGACGCTCTAGTTCAACTTTATATAATACTGCATTACATGCAGAGCACTTACTCCAAACGCCTTCAGGAATATTGCGTTTTTGAGTAGATTTTGCTTTGGGGAGAATTTTTTCTATCCAGCTCATAATTTTTTTGCCTATTGCAACGAATACAAATCAACTTTTGAGTGAAAATTATCACTTCGATAGTCAATTTAAAAAATAATGCTAATTTACCGTTAATTAGAACACACTTTAGCCTATGTTTTATATAAAAAACTGGTCGGGCGTGCTATTTAAATATCTGAAAGTTTGAATTAACTTAAAAAAAGTGGTCCAAAAGGTCTTTTAGGTAAGTTAAATTCTTGCGGATAATCAACCTCAACAAAATACAAGCCCTCAGGAGGTGCTGTTACACCGGCTAAACAACGGTTTTTAAGCTCAAGTACTTCTCTCATCCAAGCAGGGTTTTCTTGCGCTTGCCCTACTCTCATCAAACTTCCAACAATATTTCGTACCATATGGTGTAAAAATGCATTTGCCTTAATATCAACAATAATATAATCGCCTTGGCGAGTTATGTCACAATGAATAATGGTGCGTATTGGTGAATGTGATTGACAATGAACCGTACGAAATGAGGTAAAATCATTTTTTCCAATAAGGTATTGTGCCCCTTGGTTCATTAATTTCTCATCGAGAGGAAAATGATGGTGGCTAATACCGTAACTTAAAATAGCGGGACGTAATTTGTTATTATAAATAATATAACGATAACGCCTAGCTGTAGCGCTAAAACGAGCATGAAACTCTTCATTAACGGCTTTAACCCAAGTAATAGCAATATCACTCGGTAAATGAGTATTTACGCCTAGAGTCCACGCGGTATCTTTACGAATTTTACTGGTATCAAAGTGAACAACTTGGTTAGTAGCATTGACACCAGTGTCTGTACGACCAGCGCAAATAATTTCTATCGGTTCGTTAGCTATTTTTGAGAGCGCTTCTTCAACCTTTTGCTGAACACCAATAACATTCTTTTGACGCTGCCAACCACAGTAATTTCTACCATCGTATTCAACACCTAACGCATAACGCATGTAAACCTCTTCAAACGCAGCTCTGATGGACTTATACCCGCTCCACTTGAAGATGCTCGTTTCAGGAAGTCTGAGCGATTCATAATCAAGACACATTTTTTATTAAGGGTTATTCCCTTAAAAATAAATGTAACGCAGAGTATGATTTGCTCAGCCTTCCCCAAAGGGCTGGTTTAGAAACGCTTTATGCTGCGTTATTGATTTTGAGAAGGAAATAACCATTCTCTTCAATCAATACCTTGCCTAAAGGCGTTTCTAATTCCAGCTGAATCATGCATCTTCAAGTGGAGCGGGTATATATCCAACTTATACAAGTGGCGCATTATCTATTATTTTACTTCGCTATGCCAACGCTTGTTAAACATATACCCGTAATCATTCAAAGTGCTCGATTCAGAGTACTTGAGCAATTTCAGTTTGAGGCGCGTCAATTAAATCATGGTATTCCCTATTTCTTTGGCGCAACAATAAAATGGGATTGCTCAAGTGCTTCTCCGATGGGGCTAAAAACGATTTACACTGCCTTATTGATTTTGACAAGGGAACAACCATTCTCCGCAATCAATACCTTGTTTAAATCGTTTTTTTCTCCCACTGAAACCTGCACTTTGAATGGTCACGGGTATATACCCATTGAATTAACTATAAGTTATCTAACAATTCTTGCGCTACAACTTGTTGTTGAGTATCTCCTTGCTTAACAACCTCTTCTAAAATCACCAGAGCATTGTCTTGATCACCAATTTCAATATAAACTTTGGCTAGATCGAGCTTTGCAGCCATACCATTCTCATCAATATCTACGTCAACCTGATTAACGCCATCGGTAAATTCTGAAAATTCATTTAAACCAACATCAATGTTAGCTTTATCATAAGGCTCATTCGGGCTTACTTCATATTGACTTTCTGACAATAATGAATCTACAGAGACAAAATCTTGTTCATTTTCAGTCGTTTGATTATTGTCATTTAGAGGATTATTTGAGGTGAGATTGTCGAAATCTGCAAGAGAAACATCATCGACAACACCTAAGTTTTCATTGAAATCAACAGACTGGCTAGCAACACTAGATTCTTCTTCAATATTTGCTAATAGTTCATCAAAATCTAAACTGTCTAATTCTTGAATATCATTTATTTCAGTAGCTTCAGATACTTGGCTAATATCGTTATTTTCATCATTAAGTAAACCTGCAAGAACATTCTGATCAGAAAAGTCAGGTGTTAATTCAACAGCTGGCTCTGTCGATTGATCGTTTAATAACTCAGCAAGTGTATCTTCATCAAACGCCCCTTCTGCTAAGTCATCGCCAATATCAAAATCATCATTAGCGAAATCTTCTTGTGAAGCATCTGCTTCTATAAGATCTGTCTCTGTTTTTACTAATATATCACTAAAGTCAGTGGCTAACAGAGGTGCTAGATATTCCTCAGTCAAGCTGTCAATCTTAGCCTTATTTTGGTTTTCCTCTGGTTTTACGTTTTCTTCATCAACAGCTTTTTTTTCAGAATTATTATCACTTTCTAAACCTACAACATCCATCGAGGCTAGCAAAGCATCAATATCATCGGGATCGGTAATTTCGGTTTGAGCATTATCACCTTCTGATGGTTCTTCTTTAACTAAAGGCGCTTCATCTATCGCCATTGAATCAAGCAAGGCATCAATATCATCGGGATCGGTAATTTCGGTTTGAGCATTATCACCTTCTGATGGTTCTTCTTTAACTAAAGGCGCTTCATCTATCGCCATTGAATCAAGCAAGGCATCAATATCATCGGGATCGGTTATTTCGGTTTGAGCATTATCACCTTCTGATGGTTCTTCTTTAACTAAAGGCGCTTCATCTAACGCCATTGAATCAAGCAAGGCATCAATATCATCGGGATCGGTTATTTCGGTTTGAGCATTATCACCTTCTGATGGTTCTTCTTTAACTAAAGGCGCTTCATCTATCGCCATTGAATCAAGCAAGGCATCAATATCATCGGGATCGGTTATTTCGGTTTGAGCATTATCACCTTCTGATGGTTCTTCTTTAACTAAAGGCGCTTCATCTATCGCCATTGAATCAAGCAAGGCATCAATATCATCGGGATCGGTTATTTCGGTTTGAGCATTATCACCCTCTGATGGTTCTTCTTTAACTAAAGGAACTTCATCTAACGCTATTGAATCAAGCAAGTCATCAAGATCTACTTCCTCTATGCTTGAGAGCTCTGCATCTTCAACGACTAACTCATCATCACCAAGGTCACCAAGTAAATCATCAAGATCACTTTGATCAAGTTGATCATCGACTAGTGCTTCACTTTCTTTAGCTTCTTGCTCTTCAATTGCTAAGGGCTCTTCAAGAGCATCATCTTCCATCAATAAAGAATCAAGCGCATCTTGTCCTAACTCCCCTCCTTCAAGTTCATCATCGTCATCTAATAAAATATCTTCTAAATCATCAAGACCATCTAAAAGATCGTCATCGTCTTCATCTAGGTGAACGACATCATTTTCACTATTGTCTTCTTCCTCAAGTAAGTCAATTGATAAGTCATCATCAAGAGAAATCTCACCTTCTAAAGATAATTCATCATCAAGAGAAATCTCACCTTCTAAAGATAATTCATCATCAAGAGACAGCTCATCCTCTAAAGATAATTCATCTATTTCGTCTATATTAGCTTTTGGTTCTTTTGATATATTTTCAGATTTAACTTTAGATTTTTTATTAGGCTTACTTTCCGCTGTAATCGTCTCTGTTTTACGTCGTTTAAAAATAAGCGCAACAACGAACAAAATTAAAATAGCAGGTAACGTTGACATTAAAACAACAAACCATAGACTTGAAAAAATATTATTTTTTTCTAATGCTGCTTGCTGTTTTTCTAATAATAGCTCTTGTTCTCTCGCTTGTGCTTTTTCTAATAGTGCTTGCTGCAACTTGATCATATCATCCATTTGCAGCTTAATTTCTTTTCCTTTAGCAACCTCTTTTTGCATAGTACCTAATTGACTGTTGAATGAAGTTAACCTCTGACGTAAGTCTTCATTTTCTTTTAAAATGGCTTGTAAACCATCAATAGAATCTAAAACATCATTTTGAATATTTGTTAAACGCTTTTGCTGTTCATCATCTATTTTTTGAAGTTGATCATTTATTTCAACTTTTACAGTATCTAAATCTTTTTTGTTAACGCTAGGTACTTGTGGTGTTATAGCTTTCTTAGCTACCTTTTTAGGCTGTTTTTTCTGCCAATCTTTATCATCTTGATTAGACTTTTGTCTTGCAGCATTTTTATTCACAGACATCATGCGATCAAATGATGGAATTTTTAAATATTGTCCTTGGACCAAATGGTTAAAATTACCATTAACAAATGAATTAGGGTTAGCTTGATACAAGGCTTGCATTACTTGATAAACACTTAAGCGGCTATCAGGGCGAACCGTTAATGCTATTTTCCATAACGTATCCCTTTGTGTAATTGGCCCATATCTATCATAAGGGAAAACATCTGTACTTTTTGGGCCACGCATACGAATGCCGCGTTCTTGTGTTTGCACTTCTTGTGCAAATGCAGATTCGCTTAAGGAGAGAGTACTAATAGAGAATACACTAACAGTGAATATACCAAGAACAACCTGCCATAGGCACAGGCGTAATAATTTTTGCATTGCAATTTTCCTAGTTAATATTTTCCATAAAATTAGCTATTTGTCAGTTATTTGACATCATTAAGGTGATAGATAAACATACAAATTTAAGCAAAATTCATTCCATCTTATATAATACCAATTGAATAAATGAATAGATCATTCATTTTTTCATTTGGTATAAGTCTGAAATTAGTGAATAAATAATAATACCAAATTCAAAAGAGATTATACCAATTGAATTAATGAATGCACCACTTAGCGAGAATTAAAAGGCTTCCTTCGACAAGCTCAGGACCGACGAAGGCAAGGCATTGATTGAAGAGAATGGTTATTCAGGAGAATGTGCTCCTGCATTCTCCACAAAAGCTACATCCATGTAGCGTCCTTGTCAAAATCAATAACGCCGCCTGTAAGCCTTTACCTTTTATTAGGTACTCGCCCTTCGGGAGTTTCGTAGCAAACTGATAACATCACAAAATGAATGAAATATAGAATAACTATGTTTAACTCATTTCGTTTGTTCTATACCCATGTTACTTCAATATGTCGGATTCAGCTGGAGTTAGAAACGCCTTTAGGCAAGGCTTTGATTGAAGATAATGGTTGTTCAGGATAATGTGCTCCTGCATTATCTAATAAGCTACATCCATGTAGCGCCATTGTCGAAATCAATAACGAAGCATAAAGCGTTTCTAAACCAGCCTTACAGGGGCCCCTGATCAAATCATGTTCTTCGTTGCATCTCTTTTTAAGGGAACGACCCTTAATAAAAAGATGCGCCTTGACCATGAATCGTTCAGCTGCCCTGAAACGCACATCTTGAAGTATCATGGGTATAAGCTCGCTACGTAACTCTAAGTTGGTCGATTCATTATTTCAATTGGTATTACTCCATTTTTGAGAAATAAAACAAAAAAAACTCGTCGTTATCATTATTACTAATGTTAACGACGAGTTTTAAAGTTTCTTGAGCTTTCTTTAACTAAACGGCTTAGTTAGCTTAAGTGATCTTTAATCAATAATTCCGCAATTTGAACACTATTTGTTGCCGCACCTTTACGCACGTTATCGGCAACTATCCACATATTTATGCCACAATTATGGCTAATATCTTCACGAATACGACCAACAAAAGTGTCATCTTTACCACTTGCATCACTAATTTGTGTAGGGAAGTCTTCGTCTTTATGACAAACTACTAACCCCGGAGCTTGTGCTAATAACTCTTTAACTTCTTCAGCAGAAATAGGAGAATTAGTTTCAATATGTAAAGCCTCACCATGACCAAAAAATACTGGCACACGAACAGCGGTAGGGTTTACCAAAACATTATCATCACATAATATTTTCTTCGTTTCCCATACCATTTTCATTTCTTCTTTGGTGTAACCATTTTCAAGAAAAACATCAATTTGTGGAATAACGTTAAACGCTATTTGGCGTGAAAAGTTTTTTGTTTCAACAGGCTTACCACTTAATAAATCAGCAGTTTGCTTAGCTAACTCATCCATTGCAGCTTTACCACCGCCAGAAACTGACTGATAAGTACACACGTTAACACGGCTAATTCCTACCGCATCATAAATAGGCTTTAATGCCACCAGCATTTGAATGGTAGAACAATTAGGGTTAGCAATAATATTGCGATTGCGGTATTCACCTAATGCTTGTGGATTTACTTCTGGTACAACTAATGGAATATCGTCGTCATAACGAAACTCTGAGGTATTATCAATAACGATACAGCCAGCTTCGCCTGCAATAGGTGCATATTTTGCTGAGGTAGCGCCACCAGCAGAGAAGAAACCAATTTGCGCTTGGCTCCAATCAAAATTATCTGCATCAAGCACTTCAATGCTTTCGCCATTAAATTCAATAAATTCACCAGCAGAGCGAGCACTTGCTAATGGATATAGTTTATTAATTGGGAAATCTCTTTCTTCTAAAATTTCCATAATGGTTTTGCCAACTAGCCCGGTTGCGCCAAGTATGCATACATCAAATTTTTGTGCCATGATCCTCTCTCTTTACTTTTGTTTAAATTAAGTAGTTTTCACTTAAAATCTAAGCGCTACTGAAACCTAAGCGATGTGGCACACCGCTATAGGCGTTAAATGACGAAGTTACTTGCACTGCTGAAAACTCCCTGCGAATTGGGTAGTTTTTTCTAAGAGCATCGAAACCTTGACTTGATAATTGGTGACGAAAAATAGCATCGTCCCGTCTAACATCGTAAACCATTTTTACTAACTGGTTTAGTACTATTTCATTAAATTCTTTATTTAATTCTACAGATGAAATACTAGCTATAGGTAGAAGTGTTGTTAACTGACATACAGGCTCAATATTAATATGTTGGCATAATGCCTGATATAGCATTTCTGTACCACGCGCTTTTCCTTCTAAGCTATAACCTGCTATATGGGCTGTAGCTATTTCGGTATAGTCTATAAGTGGTGTTAATACCTCTGGCTCACCTTCCCATACATCTAATACTAATTTAACTCCATGGCCTGATTTTTTTAGCGCAAGTAAGGCGTGATTATCTATGACCTCACCACGACAAGCACTGATCAATATTTGTTCATCTTTTAAATTACTTAACCGAGTCTCATCTATTAGATGATAGGTAGGATATTCACCACCCATAACTTTAGGTACATGCAATGAAATAACATCACACTCAAGCACCTCCTCTAATGATACAAACTTTCTTATATCCTTTGGGGCAGAGGCAAGTAGCGGATCACAAATTTTGTATTGAATACCTAATGCTGATAACTTTTCACTTAAACGAGTACCCGTGTTTCCGCCACCAACAATCCCTACACTGAGCTTTGTTAAATCAAATAAATACCGTTCAGCTAAAACAACTAAGGCACTAATAACATATTCGGCAACCGAAACTGCATTACAACCAGGAGCTGAATGAAAAGTAACATCACGATCAGCAAGATAAGCTTGATCTATGTGATCTGTACCTATAGTGGCAGTACCAACGAAGGTTATATTTTGATTTTTATGTAATAGCGCTTCATCAACCTGAGTAATTGAGCGCACTAATAACACGTCAGCATCAAGGACTTGCTCAGGGGATAAATCTCGACCTGAAAAAGGTATTAACTTAGTATCATTGACAACTAAATCATTAAAAAACTCTTTAGCGTAAGGCATATTTTCATCGAAAAGTATTTTCATTGATGCTTAAAGCTATTAGATGATTGGGAGGTTTCGCGTATTATACTCAGTTTATTTGCCATAAAAAAGCCATGTGGATCAATTTATCTCACATGGCTTCATTTGAACTCTTAATTTAAACTCTTAACTTGAACTTTTGTGTGCTTAAACTTAACATTCGAAATTCAACACTGACAAAGCATCACTAGCCTTTATACTTCTGCATCACTAACGTCGCGTTAGTGCCACCAAAACCAAAACTGTTAGACATTACTAAATTAAGTTCAACGTCACGTTTTTCAGTAACAATATCTAAACCTTGTGCTTGTTCATCTAAGTTTTCAATATTAATTGATGGCGCAACAAAGTTGTTTTCCATCATTAAGATTGAGTAAATTGCTTCATGAACACCAGCTGCACCTAATGCGTGACCAGTCATTGCTTTAGTTGCGCTAATCGCAGGTGATTTTTCACCGAATAGGGCTTGAATCGCGCCAAGTTCTTTAACATCACCTACCGGAGTCGATGTGCCGTGAGTATTTAAATAATCTACTTCGCCAGTCACACCTTGCATGGCTTGTTGCATACAACGTACTGCGCCTTCACCACTTGGTGCTACCATGTCGTAACCATCAGATGTAGCTCCGTAGCCAACTAGTTCGGCATAAATGTGTGCGCCACGAGAAAGTGCGTGTTCTAGCTCTTCAACAACAACCATACCGCCGCCGCCAGAAATAACAAAACCATCTCTATCAGCATCATAAGTACGTGAAGCTAGTTCAGGGGTATCATTACGACCCGCAGATAATGCGCCCATACCATCAAACATCATAGCTAAGGACCAATCAACTTCTTCACCACCACCAGCAAAAACAATATCTTGCTTGCCTAGTTGAATAAGCTCCATGGCATTACCAATACAATGAGCACTAGTTGCACACGCTGAACTGATAGAATAGTTAACACCTTTAATTTTAAAAGGTGTTGCTAAACAGGCCGATACGGTACTACTCATCGTTTTAGGAACCGCATAAGGACCTACACGGCGAATACCGCGGCTACGAAGGGTATCAGTTGACGCAACAATGTTGGCTGAAGATGCGCCACCAGAGCCAGCAACAATGCCGGTACGAAAATTAGATACTTGTTCATCTGTTAATTTTGCATCACTAATGGCTTGTTCCATAGCAATATAAGAATAACCTGCTGCATCACCCATAAAGCGTAATGCTTTACGATCAATGTGATCTTTAATATCAATATCAGGTCTGCCCCACACATTACTTTTTAAGCCTTGCTCAGCAAAACTTTCCGAGTGAGTTATACCTGACTTACCAGATTTTAATGACGCTAAAACTTCTTCTGCATTATTACCAATGCTTGAGACTATACCGAGACCGGTGATCACTACACGTTTCATTTAAATAACCATTATTATAATAAGAAAATTTCAAAAATCGGACATATCATTATACTTAACTTAGCCCCCAAACTGGTATTACTAGTTAGCTAACCTAGTAAACCAGCGTACACATGTACGCTATACTATATTTTTAATAAAAATATATCTACGCCCTTTAGCTAAAAAAGAAATGAATATCACTGATCTCAATCAATAATTATCGTAAAATATGCCGATGCAAGCTAAGTAAAACCAACTAAACATATGAATAACAAAATAAAATCAAGTTTTCAATCCGATAGTACGACCTACTCTGAACAATTTAGTGATATTAATGTTGAGTGTAGATCTGGCTACAAATTAAGGCCACAAATAACAAAACCACAACACGTCAGCATTATCGGTGGTGGTATCGCTTCTGCTTGCGCTGCTTATACTTTAACTAAGCAAGGCATAAAAGTTACTTTATACTGCAAAGACAATACTCTCGCCCAAGGCGCTTCAAGCAATGCTATCGGTGCATTGTATCCGTTATTACACCAGCAAAAAGATGACATTAGTTTATTTTACCAGCAAGCTTTTTGGCGAGCGAAAGCGCTTTATACTGAAGTGGCTGAACAAGGATTCGATTTTCCTCATAGTTGGTGTGGTTTACTAGAAATAGGCTATAAAGAGTCAATAGTAAAACGCCAAGAAAAATTCACTGAACTTGCCACTTGGCCAACCGAGCTTATTCATAAAATTAGCGCTGAACAGGCGAGTGAAATTGCCAATATAACATTAAGTAATGGCGGCCTATTTATGCCAAATGCTGGTTGGATAGCTCCTCAAGAACTTGTTAAACAAATGATTAATGTAGCCAAAGCCACAGGTAGGTTAAATGTTAATACTAATGTTTTGGTGAATAAAATAGAACAAGTACAACCCATTGAAGATCATACTCAAAAAGTGAAAGCTGAAAAAGAGAAAACACACTGGCGATTACGCACTGACAAAGGTGATTTTGATGCCAGTGTTTTAGTGGTATGTGGTGGTGCAGAAATTATTGACGCTGAGTTTATCAAACAATTGCCCTTTAGCTCAGTTCAAGGGCAAGTAACCTCGATGACAACTAACAGTCGCATTAACGCATTATCTACGGTTATTTGTCATAAAGGTTATTTAACCCCTACCAGCAACGCTTCTCAACACCAAGGCATTCATTGTATCGGTGCCACTTTTAAGAAAAATAACACGAGCACTATCGCGACAAAAGAAGATGACAAGTTCAATTTAAACATGCTTTATAGCTGCTTACCTGAGTTAGCTAAGGAAATAAATTGGACTGAGCAAGATATATCAACCAGTAAAGCAAGGCTACGCTGTATGACACCAGACCATATGCCTATGGTTGGCGCAATGCCTGATATTCAAAAACATATCGAGACATACCCTCATCTGGCCAAAGATAAAAATTGGAAATACAACCAAGCGGCGCCTGTGGTTAATAACCTTTATGTAATGATGGGCTTTGGTGCTCGTGGTTTATGTTCAGCACCTTTAGCCGCAGATATTTTAACAGCAGATTTATGCGGTACACCTTACCCTGTAAGTAACGATATGTTATTTAACTTAAGTCCAAATCGCTTTGTTATTCGCGATATAGTTAGACGAAAAGTTTAACGAATGAAATGAATGAAATATAAAATCTTATCGACGGTCTTTTATTAACATATAAATGAGTAAAAGAAGATAATTTAATGAAAAAGCTCGAACACAAATTACTCCCCTGCGTTTTTTGTACCATTGGACTTAATTGTTATGTTGTTGGCCACAACCTAGTACATGCAAGTGTTCAAAAATTAATGAACCCTAAAAATAAAGAGTCTGTGGCTAACGATGAGCAATACGATGAACATTACACTGTGTTAAAAAGTGATGACAGAAAGTTACCAAATACAAAATAAAATAAATACAGCCATGCGCCACTCCATCAATTGTCGATGATCTTATTTTCACTTTAGACTAAGATTCCCGATTAAGAAACCACGGGAATGACGCTCCTGAGCTATGTGCATAGGCATAGGCATAGGCATAGGCATAGGCATAATAATTTTAACCTTCACTTACTTAGTATCACCTAAGTGTATAGAGTTGTATTAAACAGCAATACAAACTTGGTTTGATCAGGAAGATAACATGAGTAGTAGCAAAGTTGAAAACACACTAAGCTCAATAGAACCGAACTCTAACCCTAAACCTTTATCACACATCAGCCTTGCTGCTTTTTCACAAAAAACCATCTCTGGTAAAGTGTTCAACTTTTTCGCGCCTATTTTAGATAGACTACTCGGCATAAAAAAACTCAACAACCTTTATATAGAACAACAGTTTTCAGGCCTAGACAAACAAGATTTTTCAGAAAAGCTATTAGATGCGCTAGGTGTCAGTATTTTATCGGTGGATAAAGTACTTAATAAAATTCCCAAAACAGGCAAGTGCATTGTTGTTTGTAATCATCCCTATGGCATGGTTGAAGGCGTCATTATTGCGCATCTATTAACGAACTACCGAAAAGACACCAAAGTAATGGCAAATATTGGCCTTAAAGTGTTTAAAGAAATAAACGATTATTTTATTTTTGCCAATCCATTAAAACCTAAAGCAGTGATTAATAGTACCGCCATAAAGCAATGTTATCGGCATGTAGAAAATGATGGGTTATTAGTGATATTTCCAGCCGGTCGAGTATCTTTTTATCAAAGTGAACAAAAAGTAATTACTGATGGTCATTGGAATCGCTTAGCCGTAAATATAGCTGACAAAACACAATCGCCTATTTTACCCATATTTATTTCTGGAACCAACTCAGCACTTTTTCACCGTTTAGGGCGAGTTTATTATCGTTTTCGTTTATTGATGCTAGCCCGAGAAATGTTTAAATTACAAAACCATCAAATTACACTGAGTGCCAACAACCTAATTACGCCAAAGCAATTAGCCCCCTTTAGCAACAGTGAAATGAAAAACAATCTCTTACGATTACAGTGTTACTTAAATGATCAACAGTATTTTCAACCTTGGCTACAAGATGAAGCTAAAACATTGATAAGTCCTGTCGCTGAAAAAACCGATAGTGCTTTGATAAAGTCTGAACTAGAGAAACTACCAGCAAAACAACATTTATTAGCCTTTAAACATTATGCTGTTTACTACGGTTATCAAACACAAATACCAAACTGTGTAAAAGAAATAGCCCGTTTACGTGAGTTAACTTTCCGTGATTTAGACGAAGGCAGTGGAGAGCCATACGACACCGATAAGTTTGATGCTACCTATATGCATCTATTTATCTATGATCATAATAATAATCAAATCACAGGGGCTTATCGTATTGGCCAAACAGATAGACTACAAAAGCAAGGCGGTTTAGCACAATTGTATCTGTCACAAATGTTTAACTTTAACGACGACTTTATTAACCAGCAACAACCTTGTTTGGAAATGGGACGCTCTTTTATTATTGCCAGCGAACAAAAAAGCTATCACAGCCTATTATTACTTTGGAAAGGCATTGGTGCCTATGTTTCTCAAAATCCAAGATACCGTACTTTTTACGGAACCGTTTCATTAAGTAAACTATATGATCCTCGCTCAGTTGCCATTATGGAAAAAATTATGGTGAATGCATCAGCAGGTGTAACAGCAAAAACAGCCTTTAGTGGACAACTACATCCTGAAGTAACTCAGTTTATGGAGCAAAATACTCTTGGTCTAGAAGGACTATCAACAATCATTAGCGCAATAGAGGAAGATGGTAAAGATATACCCGTACTGCTAAAGCAATATCATAAACTTGGCGCTAACTTTCATTGTATGGCTATTGATACTAACTTCAACCAAACGCCCGGTTTATTGTTAAGTGTTCATTTTCCTAGCGCGCCAAAAAAATTACTAAAACTCTATTTGGGTAATAACAAGGCTGATTATTTAGCCTACAAAGAATAGCAATTATACCCAGGTTACGCTTTTCTCAAATAAGTTGCGGTAGCTGGCGCAATACCAAAACTACTTGGTAATTCCATGCCTTGGTGCTGAGCAATTTGCGCAATCATTGCATAATGATGTACCGCGTGGCTACCAGTAAAGACTAACTCTCGCGCTAACGAGGTAGGCACTGATTGCACTTTCTGTTCATGTACTGAAACTTCTGTCGATAAAGTTAAAGCGCGCGTTAAATCTGTATTTACTAATGAATTAAGCCAGTATGAAATTTGTGACAATTTATCCAAGGCTAACGCAGGATCTTGCTCTACCTTCGAATGTCGATGCCTAATATCGTAATCAACCTTGCCTAATGGTAAGCCAGTAATAAGCGCTAAGTAATGATCAATAATATGGCGCATATGCGCCCCTGCTGAACTCATAAATAACGGTGAAAACACCTCACGGTAATTAGCATTATTATTGTTATTGGGTAGCAGATTAAGATAATCCTGCCCCTGTTTTATTATTTCTAACTGGCTAGTTAACATGCCTTAACCCTTGTCTTAATTCTCTGTACAAACAAAGACCGCGTACCATGAAATATCTTTCACTTCTTGTATCTATTCACCATACCTAGTATTCCCGTCATTCCAGTTGTGTCTTAAGCTAGAATCTCAGTGTTTAAAATTCTAGACTCCCGATTTAAAGACCTCGGGAGTGACGATAGGTGAATAGTTACCACTTCTTTAGCTATTTTAATTTTACATCGCTTGCTGTAATACCGACCAATAATTTTGCACTATGGCATTATCTTGTGGACTAAGTTCAGTTTTTACTTTGGCTAATTTATCAGTGACTGAGTCAATTAGTTCAGCTGATATTTCTTGTTGCTCACCTAATGTTGGTGACACGGCAGATGAGAATAAACCGCGTAAATAGCTACTTGCGAATAAAGTATCATTATCGATATCTTGATCAAACAAGCTATCAAAATGCTGATAAAGATCAGCGACTGTGTGCAATTTTTTTAACATGGAATCTCTTTGTAATGTTTATTTATTATGACTAAGGGGAGTTTACTTAAAAAAGGCTAATACCAAAACTAGGTAACTGACTTATTCTGGGCTAGCAACCGGATATAAAACCTGATCTTTATACCCGGTAGTAACAGGCATAAATCCTGATAATTTTTGATCTAATTTAACATCACCGGTATCACTGATTAGTGGCCTATTTTCAAGTGCGGTTAATTTAGTTTTACTGGCAATAATGGTAATATTTTCTTTCCCACCTTTTTGCTCAATGATGTGATTAATAATACGCGGGCTTAATTGTTGGTTACCTCGCCCAAACAAGTGACCTTGACCACCGATTAAGGTAATAATCAAATGCACGCTTTGCTTATTCTGCTCGGCTCGCATTAACTGTTCCCACAATTTTTCCTCGGTAACATCACTAGCGATCAAATCATTATTTTGCACCAAATCTACACCAAGTAAGGTATTGTCTAGGTTAAGCTCGGTCATTAAAAAAGCCGTTGTTGAGCCAGAGCCAATAATAAATAAGCTATCCTCGCCATCACTCATTTGATCAATGACATCTTCGCTCAGGTCATGCAATACCAGTTCATCTGACTCTTTGCCACCTGACTTCACCGCTTGTACATAACGTAACTCGCTCGGGATCTGCATTTCCCCAAAGCGCTTTGCTTTAACAACACCTTCGCGAAATAAAGATTCATCAATATCCATAATATCACCGGTCGTTAAGGTGACTAACTGTTTAGTTACCATTAACTCCACCACACGACCTGCTGCTATTGGCGTGATAGCATACACGCCCGAATGTATTTTACATCCTGCAGGGATACCTAAAACCGGTATTTGCGTTTGGTTTTGTTGGTTAGCATGTTCAGTGACTATCTTGGCAATATTACGCGCGGTACCATCGCCGCCAGCAAAAAGAATAATATCAACTTGTTCAGCAAGTAAGGCCGCAACGGATTGTTCAGTATCATCTGCCTGTGTATTGGCACTGTCGGTTTTATAAACCAATTTAACTGGAAAGCCTAACGCTTTGGCCGCTTTTTCACCCATCAAGTCATTCACCGTATAAACGGTAATTTCGTCTTGATAGGGCTGTAATACTTTTAATGCGGTTTGTGCGCGGTCATTAGCTTTTGGCTCTGCACCTAAAGCAAGCGCATGCATAGTCATGCCATCGCTACCTTTTAAAGCAACGCTACCACCAATACCAGCAACAGGGTTAATAATTAAACCTAATTTAAACATACGCTTTCTTCTTTAATTTTAGAAAAATGTTCAATCGTTAATGGGTATGGCGTATTATAAAATTGCGCTAATACTTCAATAAACTGATTAGCTCTTTCAGGAAAGCCTTTTTCTAAAAACACCTGAACTTGTTGAAATACTTTCTTTTTAAAACTATTTGTATCTGCTTGAAAGCCACTTAGGTTATCAGAAGAGACGTGAAACTTTCGTTGTGCGGCAACATTAAACGCCCACTCTATTGCTTGTGGAATAACTTCAACTTGCTCAAACTCTTTCTGTTCTTGCTCATTTCTTCCATCAGGTTTATACCAGTAGCCAAAGTCTTCTAATAACCGTCTTGCTTCACCGGCTTGACACCAATGAGATATTTCGTGAAATGCACTAGCATAATAGCCTCTAGCGAAAATAACTTGATGATACTCGCAATCATCATTAGCTGGACTATATAAAGGCTCATCACCACCTTTAACTAAACGGGTATTATGACTTTGACTGAAGCAATCATTGAATAAGGTGATAAGATCTTGATACTGATGAGACTTAATGTGATCTGGCATGAAGAGATAACAACATATAAAATTTTATGACACTATTGTAACGAAAAAATGTGATTTATACATCGTCATTTATACCTTAAATAAGTGAATATTTTTTTAGTTCTAAATCAAGAGAATTAAGGCTAAGCCGATGGATAATAGTTAAGATATTTCAGATTATTTATCCTTAAAAAATCTATTATTGTCAAGTTGTGTGAAAAATAAAAGCATTATGCCTTTAAGCATGCTTTTATTTATAAACAGAAATCTGTAAAGACATTAAACATCATCTTCGATATTACCTTTACCTTTAGTACGCTCTATAGAATCAAGCTTATGATGAATAGCCGATTTAATCATCATATAGGCGCTGATCGGTGCCGTTAGTAATAAAAATAAAGAGATGAGTATTTCTTTTACACTCAAGCCGGCTTCTGTCGTGCTAAAAAAAATCATTGCCCCAGTTAACAACGATGCCATTCCCAGTGTTGTCGCTTTAGTTGGGCCATGAAGCCGCATAAAAAAGTCAGGCATTTTCACTAAACCAATAGAGCCAACGAGTACAAAAGAACCGCCAATTAATAATAATATTGAAATAATCCATTCAGTCATAACCTAGCCCTTATTCAATGATGTCGCCGCGTAGCAAGTATTTACATACTGCGACAGTACTTACAAATCCTAGCATAGCTATTAACAGTGCTGCTTCGAAATACAATGCTGTTCCCATACTCATACCGTACAAGATGATCAATGCAATGCTATTAATGTACATAGTATCGAGTGCAAGTATTCTATCCGGTACTGATGGGCCTATTAATAAGCGCCATACGTTTAACAATAATGACAAACCTATCATGGCAAAGACAATTAAAATCACAGTTTCTAGCATTGAAATATCTCCTTAAGAGGGGCTTCGTAACGTTGCTTAATGGTGTTTATTAAGGCTTGCTCATCTTTAAGATCTAAAACGTGTATCAATAAAAATCGTTGCTCCGATGTTTTCCCTTCAATGAAAGTCTCACTACAAGGATACACTTCAGCACTGACTGTTCCCGGTGTTAATGACACAGTACTGGCCAAAATGGTAATGGGCGTACTGTGTGTTAAGTCTAACGGCACTTTAACAAACCCTGGGGTTAATTTTTTATTCGGGCCTAATATCAAAATAGCAACCTGTACATTGGCTGTAACTATGTCAAATAAAACCAGCATTAAATGACGTAATGCCAAACCTGGCTTTATAATTAATGGCTGTTTTTCTCTAAATGGATTAGTCGCCATTGGAATAACAATGGCTAAAATTGTCGCCAAGACAATATGCCCTGCTGAGACACTATTATTTAATAATAACCATACAATAAATAATAAAAGGCTCAATACTGGCGCGGGTAGCCATTTAAATCGTGTTTCTAACTGCATTACTGCCCTCCTGAAAGAATAACGTTAATGTTATTATTAAAGTCATGTAACTGGGCAGCGGCACCAGTGGCATATTCACTTAATGGTCCAGCAAAAATACTCATCAAGGGTGCACCAGAAATAAGAATAACCAATGCTACTAACTGCGCAGGATGAACGCATTCTTGCTTAGCACCTTCTGTTATCTTATCGTGATGATGCCAAAACACAGTACTACCTGCTTTAGACATACCCATTAATATCGCTAGACTTGCAAGTAAATAGAGCGGCCAAAAGACAAAGGTATATTCAGCATTCAATGTGGCTTTAAGCAGCCACACTTTACCGATAAAGCCTGACAAGGGAGGCATGCCTATTACCGCAATAGCTGCAATCAAAAAACAAACACCGAGCAATTTTGGCTGATAAAGCGGTGGTCCTGCAGCTATACGATCTGAAGCTACACCTCGTTGGCGACCAATCAAATCAGCTAAAAGGAACAGTGCAGCAGTGACCAACGTTGAATGAACTAAGTAATAAATAGCCGCAGAGCTGGCCTCAACGCTCTGTACCGCAGCCAGCGCAACTAACGTTCCCACCGAGACAATGACTAAATTAGCGGTTAATTTTCTTAAGTCTTTACTGGCTAAAACGCCCATTGCGCCCATTGCAATAGTAGCAAGTGCTAACCACCATAACCAACTTTGCGCCATATGACTCAACTCACCGGCTTCTTCGCCAAAAATTAACGTATAAACACGCATCATTGAGTAAACGCCGACTTTTGTCATAATCGCAAATAATGCCGCTACAACGGGCATCGCTGTCGCGTAAGTATTGGGTAACCACAAATGCAAGGGTAATAAAGCTCCCTTTAAAGCAAACACCACCAGCAATAACAGCCCACCTATTTTAACGAGAAAAACATTATCTCCTTGTAAAAGTGCTACTTTCTGAGCCATATCAGCCATGTTTAGTGTGCCTAACACACCGTATAGAATACCCAGGGCAATCAAAAAAATAGCCGATCCTACAAGGTTTAGGATCACATAATGTAAAGCCGCCCGAGTATTGGTTTTATCTCCACCGTGCATTAGTAATGCATACGAGGCAATCAGTAACACTTCAAAAAATACAAATAGATTAAAAGCATCACCCGTTAAAAATGCACCGTTTACCCCTAACACCAAAAAGTGTACTAATGGGTGGAAGAAGCTGCCTTTTTCATCATCACCCGCGCTCGCATATAAAACACAAACAACACCAAGTAATGTGGTTAAACAAACTAACAAGATCGAAAATGGATCAGCAACTAAAACGATACCAAAAGGTGCACTCCAATCACCAACGGCATAAACTTGCGTACCCTCGGTTTGAACTTTCAATAATAGCGCTAATGAAACTAAAAATGAGACTGTACCTAGCAATACAGAAGTGATCCTTCTGCTGGCCGTTTTGCTGCCAAAAGGTGGCAGCAATAAAATAACACCTGCCAACATGGGTAATAAAACAGGTAAAAAGGTCAAATGCTGGATCATACTTTAACCTTTTCATTTTTGTCTTTAACAGAACCATCTACATGATCACTACCTAAATCTGCTCGTCCTCTTATTGCTAAAATAACTACAAAGGCAGTCATAGCAAAGCCGATAACAATCGCGGTTAACACTAAAGCTTGCGGCAATGGATCAGCATATCCTGAACTATATCCAAGTACTGCAGCTTGGTTTAGACTTAGTCGTCCAGAGGAAAACAAGAATAAATTAACCGCGTAAGAAAGCATCGTTAGCCCTAATACAACAGTGAAAGTTCTAGCACGTAATATTAAAAATACGCCACAAGCCACTAAAAGCCCAACGCAGGATGCGTAAAGTAATTCCATTAAACATTAACCTCTTTTTTAGGTGCATTAACCGTTAATTGACCGAGGCTCGCCAAAATCATTAATGTCGCACCAACAACCGTAATATAAACACCTACATCAAATACCAATGCACTAGCGAGTTCAATTTCCCCAATCAAAGGAATATCAAAATAATCAAACCAAGTGGTCATGAAAGGTCTGCCAAAGAACCAACTGCCAACCCCTGTAAATAACGCGATAGCAATTCCTGACGCAATAATCTTGCGGTAATTTATCGTTAACCGCTCAGCAATCCAATTTGAGCCATGCGCTATATACTGCAAAATAAACGCCACTGCGGTCACCAAACCTGCGATAAACCCACCGCCAGGGAGATTGTGTCCACGTAAGAAAATATAAAACGACACCATTAATGCCAAAGGCAGTAATGACTGAGAAATACTGGCTAATAATACCGGGTAACGCTCTTTCGCCCATGGCCGCCCTTCACTATCACTGGTTGGCATAAACAATGGTAAGTTGATTAATAACTTGTAAATACCTAAAGCAGCAATGCCCAGTACGCAAATTTCACCTAAGGTATCAAAACCACGAAAATCCACCAAAATAACATTAACAACGTTAGTACCACCGCCCCCTGTTTTAGCATTGGCTAAGAAAAAGTCCGAGATTGATTCAAGTGGACGGGTAATTAATGCATAACAAATACTCGCAACAACAATACCCAAGCCAGCTGAAATCCCTACGTCACGAAGCACACGCATAGAGCTAGACTCTCTTGGCGAGTGCTGTGGTAAGAAAAACAATGCCAACATAAGTAAAATAATAGTAACTACTTCTACCGTTAATTGCGTTAATGCTAGATCCGGTGCAGAAAACCGAGTAAACGCGACAGACACCATTAAACCCACAACTGAAATCATCAACAATGATACCACTCGTTTGCGATACCAAATCACAGTACAAATTGCACCAACCATTAACAACGCTGCGCCCATCGCATTATGAACATCAATTGGCGTCAGTTGTTTTTGCCCACTTAACTGATTCATTTCAAATAATGGCCAACCAGCAAAAAGTAACACAACCAGAAATATCAACATTAAATAACGTTGTAAAGAGCCATTTTCTATGGCGTTTATTTTAAGCTGACACCAGGTTGTTATGGCAGACATTGCGCCATCGAAGGCCTTTTTAGCATTTAAAGAAGGCAGTGACTCTTGGAATTTGTATAGATGTCGTCGCTGTGCGTACAGAAATAAGCCACCACCTACTGCAAAGGCGCTCATCAATAGAGGTAAGTTAAAACCGTGCCATAGCGCAACCTTAAATTCTGGTACGTAACCACCGAGAACAGCAAAAGATGCCGCCTTTAAAATATCATCAATAATAAAGTTTGGAAATATTCCTACAAGTAAACATAAAGCTACAAGTATCTCAATTGGCACTCGCATATAACGAGGCGGCTCACTAGGCTGTTTGGGTAAATCAATGGGATCGCCATTAAAGAAAACATCATGAATAAAGCGCGCTGAATAAGCCACGGCTAAAGCGCCAGCAACAGTTGCCAACACAGGAATAAGCCAAGACATAGAGCCAAGTAGCTGTTGATGTAGCGTCTCAGCAAAAAACATTTCTTTAGACAAGAAGCCATTTAACAGTGGCACACCTGCCATCGCTGCTGCTGCAACCATTGCCAAGGTAGCCGTGTAAGGCATAAATCGCCACATGCCGTTGAGCTTTCTCATGTCACGCGTACCGGTTTCATGGTCAATAATGCCCGTTGCCATAAACAAAGAGGCTTTAAATGTTGCATGATTAATGATATGAAAAATGGCTGCTACTGCCGCAAGCTTAGTATCCAAACCAAATAATAAGGTGATCAAACCTAAATGGCTGATGGTCGAATAGGCTAATAAACCTTTTAAATCATGTTTAAATAACGCGATATAAGCGCCAAACAATAATGTCGCGAGTCCGGTTAAACTAACAATAATAAACCATATGTCAGTACCGGCTAAGGCTGGGTAAAAACGCGCTAATAAGAAGATCCCCGCTTTTACCATTGTGGCCGAGTGCAGATAAGCACTTACCGGTGTTGGCGCCGCCATCGCATGTGGTAACCAAAAATGAAAAGGAAATTGTGCTGATTTAGTGAACGCGCCAAGTAATATTAAAATTAAGGTGACTTCGTACCAAGCATGCGCCTGAATAATTTCTCTGCTGGCTAAAATAACATCTAAATTGTAACTACCAACGATATTACCCAATAAAAGCAAGCCAGCCAATAATGCTAAACCGCCACCACCAGTTACAGTTAAGGCCATGATTGCGCCTTTACGTGCTTCGGGTTTATGCCACCAATAACTAATTAACAAAAACGAGCTAATACTGGTAAGTTCCCAAAAAAACCAGAGCTGAATGACATTGTTTGACATAACAATACCAAGCATTGCTGTCATAAATAACATCAAATACGCATAAAGCTTAGGCATGGAGTCATTACTACTTAGGTAATAACGGGCATAAAAGATAACTAATATACCAATCCCTAATATCATAAAAACAAATAACAGCGCTAAGCCGTCTAAACGAAAAGCAATATCTACACCTAATAAAGGGATCCACGAAAATGTTTCACGGATAACCTCACCAGAAAATACTGCTGGCGCTAAGCTAATCGTCATTAATAAGGCGATGATCGGCATTAACATCGTCAACCTTGTCGATTGGTTACGAGTTAACTTACCCGTCATTGAAGAAATAATACTGCCAAGTAAGGATAACAAGGGTATCCAAAGCAAAGTCATAGAGTAAACCTTATTTATTTTTCTTATTAGAAGTCATGGTATCGAGAGATATTGCCATATTATGTCAAATCATATAGCACTGGCAAACATTATCACTCTGAAAATTTGTAACGATATTACCACGAAGTAACACAATAATTAGCACTAAAGTCTAATGAAAATTCGGACTTTTCACTTATTAACGTCGAAAATTCAAATAAACTGTCTATTTTCACTAGTTATACTAGTGTCAGCACCCGTGTTAAGTGTAGTATTTAGCCTAATGATGCGTTAATAGGCTTATACCAAGTCTATTAAGTTATTTCCTGCTCAGCGAGAATTAAAAGGCTAAGAGGCAAGGCTTTAATTAAAGATAATGGTTATTCCCTTATCAAAATAAATAACGCAGCATATAAGCCTTTTAAACTCGCCCTCCGGGAGCTTATTAGCAAACTGATAACATCGCAAAATTGGTAAAATATAGAATAACTATGTTTAATCAATTTCACTTGTTCTAAGCTCACTAATAGTAGCTCTGAGCTGGGAATAAATTTAATAGAATTGGTATTACAGGTACCTGATGAAAAAACTCGACAATATAGACCTTCGTATTTTAACTCTCTTGTATAATGATGCTGATATCACTAATAAAGAATTAGCCGCTAAAATAGGTATTGCCCCATCAACTTGTTTAGAGCGAGTTAAACGCCTTAAACAAAATGGGGTAATTAAAGGCGCTTTTATTGATGTTAACTTAAAGATCATCGGTGGAAATATTGAAGCCATTGCCGCCATTCGTTTACAGCCTTATTCTGAAGAAATTGTAAATAAATTTCGCGATGACTTATTAAGATACCCAGAGATATTAAACCTTTATCATATGGGTGGCAGTTACGATTATTATATTCACATGTCAGTACAAGACAGCGAACATTTACGTCAGTTTGTTTTTAAAAAAATCACATCGCGTGATGAAGTTACCACGGTGGAAACTTCATTAGTATTTGAACATAGCCGCAGTGGTGTATTGCCTGATTTTCAATAAGAATAACCCTCGTTATTTAATTTCGATTTTTCGCTATTCTCGAATGATTTCTTTTTGTTGATGCTCCTTTACGGTTTGAGGCTTTATGGCTTGAAGCTTTAGTTGCTCGGTGCTGCTCTTTTCTTACCGATGATGCAACACGCTTATTTGGTTTTGGCTTTTGTTTTCTTTTTTGCTGACTTATTTGGCGACTCTGCTTATGTTGATGAGAACTTGTACTTCGCGGTTTCTGGTGCAACGCTGAATGTTTAGAAACTTGACGAGACTTCACTTTATTGTGCTTTACCTTATGACTAGCCTTATGACTAGCCTTATGACTAGCCTTATGACTAGCCTTATGATTAACTTTATTCTTAGGGTTATATTTTGCTTTGTACTGTGACTTATTGGCAGCGTGTAACCTTTGTTTAATTTTATGATGACTGCTTTTTAATTGCTTGTTAACACGGTGAGCACCTACACGCTTACTGTAATATTTTTCACTGGTTCGTTTAGTTCGATAAGCAACGCCTTTTCGATGAGAAGGTTTATGCGACCAACGTTTTGCGTAACCACCATTAGCAACTAAACGACGCGGGCGCTGATGATAATAACGATAATGACCACGATTGGGGTTAACGACCACCACATGACGATTGTGCCAATGAACAGCGCTAAAAAAATAATTAAAAGTAATATGAACGCCGGTATGCCAATAAAAAGGACGGTAATGACTTACATATACATTGCGATACGGACGCCAATAAACCGGTGGATAGGCTGACCAATACCATGAACCATAGACCATACGAGAGTCATAGTAAGGCACATACACAACCTCTTTTTCTCGCGACAAAATACTAATATTATTATCTTGATAGTCAATATCCATATTGTTCATTTTTTTAAGGCTGCCTGCTAACTTAGCCTGTTTTCTTAACGTTTGAATACTTAGCAACAATCGTGATTCATCTTGCAAAAAAGCATCACCAAGCACTTGTGTCCAACTTAAATCTTCACTTAATCGGCTCAAAACACGCTCAAATGGAATTAACGCTTTGACACTGGCGTCCCAATTAAAATTGTCTATTAACTCCTTCTTTTGCCCAGTACTTAGATTGTCATTTTTTTTCAACCAACGGTGGGCTTCGATAATTTCAATGGGGTAAGTTGAAGCAATTAAAATATGTGTTAATAAACTGTCGGGGTACAAAGCAATAGGCGCCAGCATTTGAGCCAGCTCTGCATCGCTAAATGTTTGCTCTTCTTGCTCAGCTATTGTGGTAAAACTTACCAACATACTGACAACTAGGCTTAGATAAAATATGATGTTTTTCATTATGATGATCCTTATAACCAATTACTCGTTATAAGAATATCAATAGTAAACTGAACGCAAGCTGAACAATCATAGCTGTTATCATTCACGTGCAGAGTTTTAGTGAGAATTAGAAGGTAAGAATTAGAATGTGAGAATAAAAGCAGCGCCACCTAGTAATGTGGAAGTGCTAATAGCTAATTGCCCTTGATAACTACTAACCAAATCTCGCACAATGGCTAGGCCAATGCCGTGGCCTGCATGATAAGTGTCAGCTCTTGTTCCTCGCGCTAGAATAGCTTGTTGTTTCGATGCTTCAATGCCAACACCATCATCTTCAACGGTTATGGTCAATTGTTTATCGTTGCCCTTTACAGTAACCGTAACTGCAAATTTTGCAGCCTTACAAGCGTTGTCTACAACATTACCTAGCATTTCCATCAAATCAGCTTCATCGCCCTTAAATAAAGCGCTTTTATCAATATTAACAGTAAAGCGTAATTGCTTCTCTTGATAAATTTTCATCAAGCTAGCGATAAGTTTGTCTAATACTGGTTTCACCGAGACCCCTAAATGCCATGAAGACTCACCAGCACTTTGTGCTCTTTTTAATTGATGTTCGATGATATTATTAATCAAACTAATTTGCTGACGGGCATCTTTTGATAAGTTTGCTTCGCTTTGCATAATAGCCAATGGATTTTTTAAACTATGCGCTAAATCAGATAAGGCATTGCGATAACGTTTACGTTGATTCTGTTCAGTTAATAACAACGTATTTAGCTGTGAGGTAACTTGCTGTAATTCGAGTGGGTAATGTGCGTTTAATGCATTCTTCTTACCTTGCTCTATATTCGCCAGCTCATGGGCTAACACTTTTAACGGCTTCAATGTCCACAGCAACCAAGCCACTTGAATCACTATAAACACTAACATTAAGGCAATAAGCCAGCTCCATAGTTGTTGTTTAAAATCATTTAGCGCAAGCAATAATTCTTTTTGATCTTTAATTAAATGTAAGGTGATAGGAAATGGCTGTGCATTATCAGAAAAACTTACACTAAAGCTATAAAGTAAATGTTTTCTTCCTTCAAGCATAATAGAAGAGAAGGCACTTTCTCCGACTTTTGGTGACGGGATAAATTCAGCAGATAACGCCTGTATTGGCAGAGTTAATAATGATTGTGATTGCCATAATTTTTCTGCTCGAAAGTTTTGCTTAGGTAGCGAATAAATCAAGGCATATAAGCCAGATTGACTGATATTAAATTGATTTTCCAACAGGTATTCAGGCATCAATAACTGACGTTCATCAACTTCTGCAACGGTTAGAATGGAGTAACTATAGGCGGTAAGTTCATTTTTCATTGCAATACTTAACTGACGTTCAAAAGCCTGAGTTAACGTAAAACCAATAACAGGCAACATGACAATAGTCATCACTAAAGTACTTAATAGCACCCGAATTTTTAATGAATTTATTTTCCAAAAGGGAGGCGTAATCGCTTTTGTTTCCATTATTGACTTACGCGCTTTAATTTATAACCGTGCCCACGAAGCGTTTCGATAAAACCATAGTCGTTGTTAGGATCGAGTTTCTTGCGTAAACGACGAATAAATACTTCAATGACGTTAGAGTCTAAATCAAAGTCTTGATCATAAATATGTTCAGTTAATAGCGCTTTCGATGTAACTTCATCAAGGTGCAACATCATGTATTCAAGTAATTTATATTCCGAACTACTTAATTTCACTACTTGGTTATTCACTTCAACAAGCAGGCTTTTAGTATTAATAGATAACGGGCCATTTTTTATTAGTGGGCTCGCCTGCCCTGCTGAGCGACGAATAAGTGCATTTAAGCGGGCAAGTAATTCTTCTGCGTGAAATGGTTTAGTCAGGTAATCATCGGCACCGGCATCTAAGCCAGCGACTTTATCTTGCCAGCTGTTACGTGCAGTTAGTACCAAAATAGGAAAGATTTTATTTTTTTCTCGTAAAGATTTAATAACACTAATACCATCAATAACGGGTAAACCAATATCAATTACCGCAGCATCATAAGGGTATTCTAACCCCTGAAATAATCCTGTTTCACCATCGCTAGCAACATCAACCAAATAATTTGCCGCTAATAAATGTTTGTTTAAGTTTTGTTGTAGAGCAATGTCATCTTCTATAAGCAATAAACGCATAATCTTATCGCCCACTTATTCGGCCAGACTTGGCATCAACAAAAACAGAAATAATATGACCATCTTTTTTAATCAGCTTAACTCTATAACCTGATTTTTGTGATTGCACCTTGAGTACTTTACCACCAAAACGTCTTTGAGCCAGTTGAGCCGCTTGTTTAGTACTTTTAACCCGTACCTGCTGCTTACTAGTTTGCTGATTAGTTTTCATTGTGTTTATTGTTGCAGCGAAGTTTCCTTGAGCAACCGCGGGCACAGAAAAGGTAATCATAAAAGTAGTGACCAAAATAATAATTAAAGATAAAACAGATTTCATTATTTTTCCGAGTGCTGACATTAATAGCTATAGCTTATACCAATTGAATTAATGAATGTACCACTTAGCGAGAATTAAAAGGCTTCCTTCGACAAGCTCAGGACCGACGAAGGCAAGGCATTGATTGAAGTGAATGGTTATTGCCCTTGTCAAAATCAATAACGCCGCTTGTAAGCCTTTACCTTTTATTAGGTACTCGCCCTTCGGGAGTTTCGTAGCAAACTGATAACATCACAAAATGAATGAAATATAGAATAACTATGTTTAACTCATTTTGTTTGTTCTAAGCTCGCTACGTAAATCTAAGTTGGTCGATTCATTATTTCAATTGGTATTATTAAAATAATACCCCTTCGCAACTGAACATTCGCTGAACAGTAATTTAATACACACTAAATTCTCACTAAAAAGTTATGAATGCTTAAAATGTTCAGCTTGTATTCATCTTCATTACGCTCTAATAGCTTCAATAGCTTCAATAGCAGCAAATATTAATAGGACAATATTATGAGTAAGGTGATGTTCAAAAAATTTATCAACAAGAGCGTTGTAGGCATATTTCTACTAGCAAACTTAATTGTTAGCAGCTACACAATTGCCGAAGAACAAACAAGTATTTCATTTGGGGAATTATCACAAAACCTTACTACTGATATTAGGCTTGCCATTACCAAAGAAAATAGTGAGGCATCGATTGTTGACCAACACATTGGTAAAGCAACAGGTAAAACCAGAACAGAAATACTAGAAAATAAAATATCGAAAACCACATCATTCGCGCGTAGTAACAGCTACAACAACTATGCTGACTTTGCTATTTACGGTGCAACAACACTATTGCAAGATGATTATGACGGAGATGGCTTTTACCAAACTTTTAGCGTTAGTTTTGATGCTGACATTTATAGTTATACTCCGAGCCAATTGGGTGAAGTGTATGCTTTATTGTATATAAGTAAAAATGGCGGACCTTGGACACATTACTACACCACTGACAACTTTCTTATAGAAGGCGATTCAGACTTAGATGAATATGAAGTAATAACTACTTTTTTATCCGGTTATTCTGCTGATCATTACGATATATTAATTGATTTATACCAAGTAGGTTATAGCGATATTGTGGCAAGTTATAGCGCTGACGACAGTAATGCTTTATACGCTTTACCACTAGAAAGTGCCGATTATGATGAGCCCTATATAGAATATATAGAAGTTATTGAAATAAGCCACGGTGGCAGTTTTTCAATAGTCATACTATTACTTTTTCTATTCATATATTCGGTTCGTACCGTAAATAGAAAATACTAATTTTTAATAATACCAAGTTGATTAAGTTCTTTCCCACTCAGCGAGAATTAAAAAGCTTAGAGGCAAGGCATTGATTGAAGAGAATGGTTATTCCCTTATCAAAATCAATAACGCAGCATGTAAGCTTTTTAAACTCGCCCTTTGGGAACTTGCTCGATGCCCACTAACATCGTTAAATTAATTTGATTTAGAGTGACTAGATCTAAATAAATTTGCCTTGTTATTGAACATCGAGCATAGCTCTGAGTTGGGAAGAAATTTAATCAAATTGGTATAACTTTAGATAAGGGAAAGCCACAAGAAGTCTTACTTTTTGTGGCTTTTGTTTTGGTTATTAACTAAAAATTAATTGATTAACTTTTTAAGTCATCAAAAAACTTTTTTACGCCATCAAAGAAACCGGTTTCTTTCGGGCTATGCTTTTTACTGCTTTTACCCATTTTTTCTTCTAATTGACGTAATAAATCAGCTTGATCGCCAGATAAATTAATTGGCGTTTCAAGTACCACTTTACACATTAAATCACCGGTAATAGAACTACGTACTGATTTAACGCCTTTACCACGTAAGCGGAACATTTTTCCCGTTTGCGTTTCTTTTGGTACTTTAAGTTTAACTTTACCGCCTAATGTCGGCACTTCTATTTCACCACCCAACGCTGCGGTAACAAAACTAATAGGCACTTCACAATATAAGTGGTTTTCGTCACGAACAAAAATTTCGTGATCACGTACATTGACTTGTACATATAGATCACCCGCTGGAGCACCATGTTCACCCGCTTCACCTTCACCAGATAAGCGAATTCTGTCACCAGTATCTACACCAGGTGGAATTTTAACTGACAAAGTCTTAGTTTTTTCAACACGACCTTGACCACGACATGAAGTACAAGGGCTAGAAATAACTTTGCCTTTACCACTACAAGTTGGACAGGTTTGCTGAACAGCAAATAGCCCTTGACGCATTTGCACTTGGCCGTGACCATGACAAGTGCTACACGCTTTAGCGCTAGTGCCTTTTTTAGCACCTGAGCCATCACACGGCTCACAGCTAACAAAAGTAGGCACTTTAATTTCTAAGCTTTTACCTTTAACGGCATCTTCTAGGTTTAATTCTACGTTATAGCGTAAATCTGAGCCACGTTGCGCACGTGATTGACGACCACCACGACCGCGACCGCCACCAAAAATATCACCAAAAATATCACCAAATGCATCACCAAAATCGCCATGACCATGACCACCACCGCCGCCATGACCACCTTGTTCAAAAGCAGCATGACCGTATTGATCATAAGCAGCGCGTTTTTGATCGTCTTTTAATATCTCATACGCTTCTTGGATTTCTTTAAAGGTTTCTTCTTTTTTCTTGTCACCTTGAGTACGATCAGGATGAAACTTCATCGCTAACTTTTTATAGGCTTTTTTAATTTCTTTATCTTCAGCACTTTTTGAAACACCAAGCGTTTCATAATAATCACGTTTTGACATAAATCTTCTTTACTTCAAGTTGATTGAGACTAATTTTCTTCATTTTTTAGAAGTAGTCCGAAAAAAATCAAGAAAATCAGCACCAATTTAAAAATTAATTACTGATTTCTTATACACAAAAAGCGCCGAGAAATATCGACGCTTTAAAAAGACGTTATAAAGCAAAGTTAAATAAGCTTTAAGCTAGTTAGTTTCAGTACAAGGCGGAAGCACGGAGCTTGGTTTACCAAGTGAGTACTGACAACGTCGTAATGGAGCTGACTAGCAACAAGCTTTTTAACTGACTTACTTGTCGTCCTTAACCTCTTCAAACTCTGCGTCTACAACGTCATCTGCTGGCGCTGCGCCACCATCTTCAGAAGCTGAACCTTCAGGCGCGCTTTGAGCTTCTTGTTTAGCTTGAGCAATTTCCATTAACTTAGCTGATGCTTCCATTAACGCTTGAGTTTTTGCATCAATCACTTCTTTATCATCACCTTTAACCGCTTCTTCAAGCTCAGTTAATGCGGTTTCAATTTTTTCTTTGTCTTCCGCTGGTAAATCATCGCCGGCTTCTTCAACTTGCTTGCGAGTAGCGTGAATCATGCCATCAGCTTGGTTACGCGCAGTAACTAACTCTTCAAATTTCGCATCTTCATCAGCATTTGCTTCAGCATCACGTACCATTTGTTCTACTTCTTCATCAGATAAACCTGAAGACGCTTTAATGGTGATTTTTTGTTCTTTACCCGTATTTTTATCTTTTGCTGTTACGTGCAATATACCATCCGCATCAATATCGAAAGTTACTTCAATTTGCGGTTGACCACGTGGTGCTGCAGGGATACCTTCAAGGTTGAATTGACCTAAAGATTTATTAGCAGAAGCTTGCTTACGCTCACCTTGACAAACATGAACCGTTACTGCCGCTTGGTTATCGTCAGCTGTTGAGAATGTTTGTGATTGCTTCGTTGGGATAGTGGTGTTTTTATCGATAACTTTCGTCATTACGCCACCCATCGTTTCAATACCTAATGATAATGGCGTAACGTCTAATAAAAGAACGTCAGTTACATCACCAGAAAGAACACCCGCTTGAATCGCCGCACCAGAAGCTACTGCTTCATCAGGGTTAACGTCTTTACGTGGCTCTTTACCGAAGAAATCAGTAACCGCTTTTTGTACCATTGGCATACGAGATTGACCACCAACCAAGATAACATCATCAATTTTACTTACGGATAAATCGGCATCTTTAAGCGCTTTTTTAAGCGGCTCTAATGTTGCTTTAACCATATCTTCAACTAACGACTCTAATTTAGCACGCGTCACTTTGATGTTCATGTGCTTAGGACCAGAACCATCAGCAGTGATGTAAGGTAAGTTAACATCGGTTTGCTGTGCTGAAGAAAGCTCACATTTAGCTTTTTCTGCTGCTTCTTTTAAACGCTGCATTGCTAAAGGATCAGACGTTAAGTCCATGCCTTGGTCTTTTTTGAATTCAGCGACAAGATAGTTAATTAAACGGTTATCGAAATCTTCACCACCTAAGTGAGTATCACCATTAGTCGCTAATACTTCAAATGTGTGTTCGCCATCCATTTCATCAATTTCAATGATTGAAATATCGAATGTACCGCCACCTAAATCGTAAACAGCAACAACTTTGTCACCTTCTTGCTTGTCCATGCCGTAAGCAAGAGCAGCAGCAGTTGGTTCGTTGATAATACGCTTAACATCTAAGCCAGCAATACGACCAGCATCTTTAGTTGCTTGACGTTGTGAATCATTGAAATATGCAGGAACCGTAATTACCGCTTCAGAAACTGTTTCACCTAAGTAATCTTCAGCAGTTTTTTTCATTTTTGCTAATACTTCAGCAGACACTTGCGGTGGAGCTACATTTTTATCGCGAGCAGTTACCCAAGCATCGCCATTGTCAGCTTTAACAATGCCAAATGGCATTATTTTTATGTCACGTTGAACTTCTTCATCTTCAAAACGACGACCAATTAAACGCTTGATAGCATATAAGGTATTTGTTGGGTTTGTTACTGATTGACGTTTAGCAGGTTGACCTACTAAAGTTTCGCCTTCTTCAGTATAGGCAATGATTGATGGCGTTGTTCTATCGCCTTCTGCATTTTCAATTACACGTACACTGTCGCCGTCTAAAACAGCTACACATGAGTTAGTTGTTCCTAGGTCAATACCGATTATTTTGCCCATGGTGGGAGCTCCTATTCATTGTTTGATTACTTCGCCGTTTATTCCGACAGAAGTAAAGAGTTAAATCTAATTTGTTGTTGAAATAGTAAGTGGGGTCAGCAAATTACTTTTCAATAGAAAAATGTAAATAAAAGTGTTTTTATTCTAAATTCAAAGTATTAAAAGCAAAAAAAATCCACTAATTTTCATTAACGGATTCTATGTTTAAGTTTTCGCTTTAGCTGACTTAGCTTAAACTGGGCTTAAACCGAGACAAAACCAAGTACTCAACTTTAAGCTGTATGGCTAAATTTAACGAAAAAATCACAGATTTTACGAAAATAAATCATTACTTTTGACATATAATTTATGCTGATGTATCTACGGAAGGTGCCGCTTTAGATACCATTACCATCGCTGGACGAACCAATCGGCCATTTAATTCATAACCTTTTTGCATCACTGCTATCACGGTATTTGGTGCTACATCAGGTACTTCTTGCATTGACATCGCTTGATGAAACTCAGGGTTAAATGGTTGATCTTGTGGATCGACTGCTTTAACTCCAAATTTTTCTAATGAAGCAATTAAACCTTGTAAGGTTAATTCAATCCCCTCGATAACACCTTTTTTGCTTTCATCTTCTTTATCGATACTTTGCAAAGCACGCTCTAAGTTATCAACCGTGGTTAACATTTCACCAGCAAATTTTTCTAGCGCAAATTTTCGCGCTTTTTCTACATCTTGTGCAGCACGGCGACGAATATTATCCACTTCAGCTTTAGCACGAATTACTGAGTCTTTTTGATCACTAACCGTAGATTGTGCAGTGGCAAGAGCTAACTCTAATTCATTAATGCGTTCTTGCTCTTCACTAATCACTTCTTGTGCATGATCGTGTTGCTCTTCTACTTGCTCTTCAGCTTGTTGTACTATCTCATCCGCTAATTGCTCTGCTGAGATCTCTTGGTTTGCGTTATTGGTCGTTGACTCTGTTGTCATGAAAAACTCCGATTAAATCTAGGTAAACTTTAACATTGTTGCTAATTATGGGGTCTAGCTTGTTTGATTCAAGCTGAATTTAAAACTAAATTAAAAATATTTTATCAAAAGTCAACTTTACAAGCCATCCAAATAGGGGGAAACTTGCTCTATAGAGATTAAAACTACGAAATATTTGTTATGACTCAACAATTTAAAACAATAGGTCTTATCGGTAAGCCCGAACACAAAGGCGCTAACGCTACAATTACCACCTTACACCAATACTTAATTGAGAATGAATATCAGGTGTTGGTCGAAAACTCAGTCGCCAGCTCAATGACAATTAAAAATATGACCACTTGTTCATTAACTGAAATTGGTGAACAGGCAGACCTAGCCATTGTAATCGGTGGCGATGGCTATATGTTAGGTGCAGCTAGAGTTCTAGCTTGGTATGACATAGGGGTTATTGGCGTAAACCGTGGTAACTTAGGGTTTTTAACCGATCTTTCACCTGACGATATTATTGAGCCGTTAACGCAAATTTTAGCGGGAAAATCAGGTTCAGAAAAACGCTTTATTATAGAGGCTGAAGTTTACCGACACGGTAAACTAAAAAGCTCAAATAGTGCTGTTAATGAAGCGGTACTACATGCCGGTAAAGTGGCTAGCATGATAGAGTTTGAAGTTTATATTGATAACTGCTTTATGTTTAGCCAGCGTTCAGATGGCTTAATTATTGCTACTCCTACGGGTTCAACCGCTTATTCAATGTCTGCTGGTGGTCCTATTTTAACACCCAATTTAAATGCGTTATCTTTGGTACCCATGTTTCCACATTCGTTAACCAGCCGCCCAATTGTTGTTGATGGTGATAGTGAAATTAAACTGATACTAGCCAATGAAAACCAGGAACGTTTACAAATAAGCTGTGATGGTCATGTAATATTAGCGGTTATGCCCGGAGATGAAGTCATCATCAGAAAAAGTGAATCCACAATTGGCTTGGTGCACCCCCTTGATCATAACTATTTTACCGTATTACGTAATAAACTTAGTTGGGGTAATAAGCTTTACTAGTCGCTACGAACGAGTTAATCGTTGAATGTGACGAATGAACAAATAAACAATCAATACTCTTTTTTGGCTATGTTCCATTACACTGTTGTTAGGCTACGAAAGTCAGATTATTAAAGGGCTAGAGAGACAATTAGTATTTGAGGATAAATTGCTCCTATAGCACTACACATAAAGGCTGAGGTTAATTTCAACCAAGGCGACAACAATAAACTACAACAGAGCCTCTTTTTTATACTATTTCTCATAAACATCTTGCAAAAACCTAATTTACTGTATAAATTAACAGGTAGTTATTTATACAGTTACTGGTGCCACGTTATGCTATTACAACTAAACATTCAAAACTTTGCCATTGTGCGATCACTTGATATTGATTGGCAATCGGGTATGACCACCATCACCGGCGAAACAGGTGCAGGTAAATCAATAGCAATTGATGCATTAGGGCTATGTTTAGGTGAACGCGCAACAACTAATGTAGTTCGGCCCAACAGTAAAAAAGCCGAGCTAGCCGCGACCTTTGAAACACAAAAAAACATTTGCGCGCAACAATGGTTAGCGCAACATGATTTATTACTAGAATCGAGTAGTGAATGTATATTACGACGGGTTATTTCCTCTGAGGGACGCTCTAAATCTTATATTAATGGTAGTCAGGTTCCTTTAGTACAACTTAAAGAAATTGGTCAATTACTCATCAATATTCATGGGCAGCATGATCATCAACTAATCGTTAAATCAAGTCAGCAGTGTAAACTTGTTGACGAATACGCCGATCACAAACCACTTATTGATGGCGTAAAACACTATTATCAACAATGGCATAAACTGAATAAAGAACTAACATTGTTACAACAAAATAAGCAGCAGCGTGAAGCACAACGACAACTCCTTCAATACCAAGTAAGTGAACTAGATGAATTTTCGTTACAAGAAAGTGAATTTCAACTACTTGAAAGTGATTATAAACGCCATGCTAATGCCCAAGATATACTTGATACAACACTGCAATCACTACAAATATTAGCTGAAAATGAGCAATTTAACGTACTCGATTCTCTCAGGCAATGTAGTGAAAATATCAACGCATTAGCTAAGCTTGATAATAGGCTTATAAACGTAGCAAATATTCTTAATGATTCTCATATTCAACTTGAAGAAGCCAGTACAGATCTTACACATTACTATCAAGAGCTTGAGCTAGATCCCCAAGCCTATACGCTAATTGAAGAGCGCTACTCTACTGCTTTGCAACTTGCCAAAAAACACAGTTTACCTCCTGAAAACCTAGTTTCTTTTCACCAAGAACTAAAACAAGAATTAACCGCTATTTCAAGTGATGATTCTAGAATAAACTCAATAATAGACGAGATTTCAAAAACTCAGCAATACTATCGCGATGCAGCACTCACTTTATCATCATCAAGGATTCAAGCAGCCAGTGCCTTAAGTGAATTAATTACGTTAAGTATGCAAGAGCTAAATATGCCTCATGGACAATTTAATATCGTTATAGAACAAAAAAATAATGACGTTGATAGCAATTCTGACAATGTATTAGTTAATATATCAGCAAATGGCTTTGACAGAATTGATTTTCAAGTAAGTTTAAATCCAGGACAGTCGTTAGAAGCAATGAATAAAGTTGCTTCTGGAGGCGAATTATCACGAATAAGCTTAGCAATGCAAGTTATTTTAGCTGACAAGGTTGTTACCCCTACCCTCATCTTTGATGAAGTTGATGTGGGTATAAGTGGCCCAACTGCTGCCATGGTAGGAAAAAAATTACAGCAATTAGCACAAAGTACTCAAGTAATTTGTGTTACCCATCTGCCGCAGGTTGCCTGCAAAGGACATCAACAGCTATTTGTGAGTAAATTAACCGATGGTGAGCACACTGAAACAAAAGTAACGGAACTAAGTGAACAAAATCGCATCCAAGAAATAGCACGCTTACTCGCAGGTGATAAAATATCAGAACATAGCTTAGCTAATGCCCAAGAATTATTGGCAAGTTAATAAGTAATACCAAAATTATGAAAAATAGTTTTGTATCTATAGCCATGCTTAGTTATTATCCCTGCCACACTTAAAGTACTATTATTTTTAAGTGTTAATTTTAAATTGTATTTATTTGTATTAAAGGAAAGTAAAATTTCATGTTGCTTCGTACCGTTATTATTTCCATCGCTTTATCGCTTTCTGCTTGTTCAAGCTGGGTTTACCGTATTGATATCCCACAAGGAAATTATCTTGAACAAAAAAGTATAGATAAAATACAAATAGGTATGACTAAAGAACAAGTTAAATTTATTCTCGGTAGCCCAGTTTTAATTGATACTTTTGATAATGACACTTGGAACTATATTTATCGTTTCAAATCAGGTAAGAGCGATAAATTAGATGTTCAAAAAAGTTTCACTATAAAATTTAAAGATGATGAGTTGATTTCGGCTGACGGTGATTTTGAACTATCAAAAAACTTTAACACGCCATTTAATGCTCCTGCTTCTACAGACGATGATAAAGCCAATCAATAGAAAGTAGAATCAATAAACAGCAACGTTAAAAATAGTTAGCCAATAAAAACGGCATCAATGCCGTTTTTTATTATAATTTTATCTGGTTGTGGGTATAAAATATTCTTTAGAAACAGTTAACCTTTTTTAGCTAAAGGATTAACTCGACCACCCGTTGTTTTATCAGCTCGGCCTTCAAGCTTTGCCTTTTCAGCCCTACGCTTTCTTACTTCTTTGGGATCAGCAATTAAGGGACGATAAATTTCAATTCTATCTAAATCTTCTACAACTTGTGATAGCTTTACCGCTTTATTCCAAATACCGACTTTATTTTCATTTAAATCTATTTCAGAAAAAAGCGTTAATATCCCTGACTCAATAATAACTTGTTCAACCGTTGCCCCTATACTAACTGGCATAGATAATAGCTTTTGTTTATGCGCTAAGCCATAAACAACTTCAACTTGAATGGTAGCCTTGTTTGTTATTGTGGTCTCCATTTTAGCAATTAACTCCATATACTTGCTTAGCGCGTTGAGTAAATGCCTGCACCATATTATTCGTCATATGATTAAAAACACGACCGAATGCAAGATCAAACATTCTATTAGAAAATTCATATTCAAGCTCTAAACTGACTTTACACGCATCTTCTGATAGTGGTGTTAGTAACCAATGCCCTTGTAATTTATTAAAGGGTCCATCAACTAGCTCTAAAGTTACTTGCTGATTAGAAACTAAGGTGTTCTTCGTTGTAAACCATTTTTTCAAGCCTGCTTTAGACACCAGTAATGCCGCTGTTACAGAGCTTTCGTCTTGAGCAATTATTTTACTATTACTGCAGTCAGGTAAAAATTGAGGATAAGCAGGAACATCATTAATTAATTGATACATTTGCTCAGCACTATACATAACCAGTGCACTACGACTTATGGATGGCATTCTGTTTTTACCTCAACAATAAATTGACAATATGATACCAAAACATGCCACCAAGCGCATTAATCTAGTAATTTATTTGCTAATAGTAAAATTCTCATATAAATGCGTAGCATTCTACGTATAATAACTGCCGTTTACTGAGTCATTTTTACAATAAAGAATGACAAAGAAAAAGCAAAACCTCTTATGTATAGAGACACGTGGAAAAAAAATGGCTAAGAAGAAATCAAAAAGCTCCAACAGTAATACTATCGCTTTAAATAAGAAAGCGAGGCACAATTATAGCTTAACCGATAAGTTTGAAGGTGGAATGAGCTTACAAGGTTGGGAAATAAAGAGCATTAGAAGTGGTAAAGTAAACATTTCTGACTGTTACGTACATATTAAAGACCGAGAAGCCTATTTATTAGGTTCTGAAATAATGCCGCTTAATGCAGCCTCTAGTCATGTTGTATGTGACCCAAATCGTGATAGAAAATTATTACTGAACCGTAGAGAACTAGAAAAAATAATTGCCGCCGTAGAACGTGACGGTTACTCTTTGATTGCAACCGCCATGTACTGGAAGCAATGTTGGGTGAAACTAGAATTTTATCTGGGTAAAGGTAAGAAAGATCACGATAAACGTTCCGACATAAAAGACAGAGAGTGGGCTGTTGATAAAGGACGTTTAATGAAGAATAAAAACTTGGATCGTTAATTTGTTCGATATGTGGTTAAAAATTACCACGTTGTCTATTCAACTTCATCGTTGTATAATGAGGGCATAGGCGTATCGAGCCTATTGAAAAAGAAAAGAAAAACTTTGGGGCGGATCTAGGATTCGACAAGATTCACGAAACCCAAGGTGCATGCCCAGGGGCGGTTTGCCTGGTAAAAAGCCGCAAAACTATAATTGCTAACGACGATACGTTCGCACTAGCCGCTTAGGCTAGCCATCACCTTGAAATCTCACCTATTGGTTAGAGGATTGATGGTCACCCCAAATAGGTTAGCGAGGGAAGCACGCTTGAGGCTGAACCGCGAAATAGTATCAAGCTCACCATGACGAAGCCTGTCGCTTGGCGTCTAATTGGTTAAATAAATGAGCGACTAAGCATGTAGTACCGAGGATGTAGGCTTTTTGGACGGGGGTTCGATTCCCCCCCGCTCCACCACATAACTAAAAAAGACGTCACAATGGCGTCTTTTTTTATACCTAAAATTTAGCGTAACCACCTGTACACAGTAACTTTTCAGCAAACACCCTATACAAACCTAAACAACTCTGTACAATAATAGACCAACTCAACTGCGGGTAAACGCGTGGGTAAAACCACAAATTACGTTTTTCTTGTGTGGGTAAAAATATTTAAGGACTTAATATGGCTATTACTATCGAAGCAATAAGGGAAGCAAAGCAGCAAGCTAAAAAGCTTGGTAAGCCCGTTAAACTGAGCGTTGGTGATGGTATAAGGCTTAACATTAGTAAATCTAGTGCAGTATTTCAGTTACGGTACAGAATTAAAGAAGCGGGTAAAATAAAAGAACGCACCCTAACCCTAGATAAACTAACAGCAAGAACAGATATAACACTAAATAAAGCAATAACTCAGGTTCTAGATAATGCAGAAAAGGCTAAAGCTCAAGTAAAGCAAGGTATCGACCCCACTAAAGAAAAACAAATTGCTAAAGCTCAAAACACAGAAAGCCAATATTTAACCTTGAATAACTATTTTGTTATGTGGGTAAAAAGAATATCTATTGCTACCCAATGGAGTGAAAAGCACTACACAGACATGTCAGCTAAGTTCAAACTGCACATTGCCCCTACTATTGGTGAATTACCACTCAATAGAATTTCACGCCAGCATATAGGTAATGTTTTAGAAAACTTATCAGATAAACCCGCGACATATAAGAAAGTACGCTCGTTACTCAATATGATCCTTGAAGATGCTGTAACCTCGAATAAGATTGAAGTTAACCCAACACCTAGAAAATCTGTTGGTGCAGTAACTAAATACGTTGCAAAAAAATTACCCGCTGTAACCTCTTTACCCATACTGCAAAATATTATTGCTGGAATAAATACAATAAACATAACACCAACTATTCGTGTTGCTTCATTACTTCAAGCCCAAACGGTTTTACGCTCACAAACAGTCATTAAAGCAAAATGGGATGAATTCGACCTTACTAATCAAGTATGGCGTATACCTCGCATTAAAGGACGTATAAAGCTTTCTGATGCGGCTAAATATGGTGATTACTTCAATGTTCCTCTATCAAGCGAAAGCACAGAATTAATAGCTCAATGGCGTGATTCATTACGCTGGCAACAAAGTGATTACTTATTCCCAAGTACTTCTAAGAGCGGCCACATAACCGTAGAGGCATTGACTAAGGTTTATAAAGTTAGACTCAAGTTAGATAGCCATTGTGCACATGGCTGGCGTTCGAGCTTTTCAACACTGGCACATGAAGCTATAGACGACACTGGCAAGGCTTTATTCAGAGATGATGTAATTGAACGCTGTCTTGATCATGTAGTCGGCAATGCAGTTACACAGGCTTACAACCGAGGTGAGCTATTAGAACTTAGAAAGACTCTAATGCAATGGTGGGGTAAACAACTAAGCAATACTAATGTTTTAGAGTTGCAGTTAAGTAAAACAATTTAACGGTTTAATTGAGTCTAGGTTCGCTACCGAAAAGCGGTTAACCAAGCCGCCTGACTCAGTTATTTATTATTTGGTAAGTTTATTGGTAACTTGAGAAATGAAAACAAATAGAAACGAGTATCTAAGCCAGCGAGTATCCACATTAGAGTTTGTATTGGTTATATCTGGTAATTTTGAATTTGATGAAGTTATAGAGGCTTGTTCTAATAAGCAAAAATATTTATACAGTAATATATTTATAAATGGCACTGAGGAGAACAAGCCTTGCTTTGGTCGAGTACTTGATAGGTTAAATCAGGATATAAAGGACGACCCTGATGAAATACGGTTTCCTGTATCTCAGTGTATATGCCCAAAAACTAGTAAAAGGGATGATGAGCATTGGAAATACACAATAGGTGATTTAATTGGCTGGGTATCTACTAAATACGATTTATCAGGGTACCCTTTAGCCGATTGGTTTAAAGAAGAATTAAAGAAAAGAGCCGTCGATAGCAAATCCACTGATAATGATAAAGGCAAAGATTATATAAAAATTGAAACTCTACCTAAAATACTTCAATTAATGATAGAAGTTAGTAACAAGCCAGAATACGACAGAGAGAATTCCAGTTACGATGAAAAATCAGCAATTAGTAAATTAGAGAATCTAGCGAAAAATAAGGGAGTTTACTTTGGGAACAATCAAAGAACCGCTAAAGGTTTAGGTAATATTAATGCTAAAAAAATTATTGAGTATATTCAAAAGGATAAAAATTAAAATCATTCATCTTATTTTGCTTCGCTACAGCCCCTATGAAACCCATCTTAGATGCAAAAGTCAAAATTAGATTGTATCTAAGATGCTGAACTACCTGTTTAATTTGAAAATCAACAAATCAAACGATACAGGTAATAACCATGAAAACTCGTAACTTAGAAAACCTAGCAGACTATTTAATCCAAGCACAAGAAGCCGAACAAGCAACAAATGTTCATCGCATTACACTGCTTAGATGGGCAGCAAAAAATATTGCACCAAAACCACAAAAAATTGGAGGGCGTTGGTTCTGGCGTAACTCTGAAATTCAACAGCTAGTTGCTGGTGAATGGAAAGCTAAATAATGGATAAGCATTTAAAACTACTTACAAACGTAACACATATGAAAAACCCGTTAAGCCAGCTACCAACTTTCAAAACGGGTTAGGAGTCAAAAATATGAATACTCAAGACATAACCATTATAGCGAATGGGCGGTGGGAATCTACCTTAAATTTACATAGCCATATGAACTCGATATTTTTGGGGGTTCAAGATGAACAGCACTAATACAGCGCCCCTAAAAAGTAGCACTACATATACGCCTTTCGTAATCACTAGCTTTACATCTACTAAGGATTTAAACAAACAGTTTAATCTGGTTAATGGTTCTATTGTTAAAACATCAAATGCGGTAATGACAACGGGTAAGGGGCAAGCTCTTACAGTAAACGACGGTTTTCCTGGCCTAAATACTTTAATCAACGATCTAAACCCCAACCAAGCTATTGCAACGGGTGTGTTTGATGTTGCGAATGCAAAGATTGTTACTAATACAAAGTACTTAACCCTTGCAGAAGAAAATCGAGACGATTACCGTTCGCGAACTAAAGAACACATGACACAGCCCTCCACTGGCTTAGTGTTTTTTGATTATGATCATAGTCTTAATTGTACTTTCCCAGCGATTAAAGATGCAAATGAGCTGATCTGTAATTTAGCGAAACTAGACCCTAGTTTTAATGAGGCTGGTTGTCTTATCCGGTCAAGCTCAAGCAACGGCATTAAAATAGCTGGCACTGACATAGCTCAGAAGTCTACAAGCCAACACGCTTTCTTTTTATATGATGGTGGTTTAGAACAGCTCAAAGAGAAGATTGAATTGTTAAGTTGGCTTAATGGGTTTGGTTGGTGGGATATTAGCAAAGCCGGAAGTTTATTACCTCGTGCTATTATTGATCTTGCTGTTTTTAGTCCTGAACGCTTGATCTTTGAGGCTCCACCGACTCTAGGAGAAGGTATTGAACGCGAATTGTCAGAACCCTTTATTCGTGATAATAGCGAATTATTAACCTTACCTGACATTACACCAGAGCAACGTTCAAAGGCTTTAAAGCTTAAAAGCAAAGGAAAAACGGCAATACAAGCCGAGGCTGATATTGTGAGAGATGAGTACATTGAAAATAAAGCAAATGTTCTCTCTAATAAGCAAGAAATTACATACGAGAAAGCTGTTAGGGTAATCAAAAAAAGTGTAAATGGAAACTTAGAGTTAGATTTTCCTTTGACCTTACCAAGTGGCAATGAAGGCTTTGTTGCTGATCTGATTGAAGATTGGGAATTCTATGATAATAAATCAATGCCTGACCCATATGAGGGTGTCGAATATGGGCGAACTACCGCAAAGTATTACTATAACGATGGAAAGCCTGTTATCCACTCTCAGGCTCATGGGGGTTGTACTTATCGTTTAAGTGTAAGTGATAAAGGTGAAGAGTTTAAAACCAACGAACGGCTAGATGGATTACTTAAGGATATAAAGGGCTTGATGTGTCGTTCGTTGGGTATTTCATTTAAAGAGCTACCTGCTATTTTAGAAGATATTGATTACAAGCCTTATGCTATCGCTAGAACCATTGAGGTGTCTTTCTGGCATTCAGGTAGCAGTAAAATGTATACGCTTAATAAGTGGGGCGAACTAATTAGTTTTAGTAAAATAGATTGTAAATACTATTTATTTAAAGCAGTTCCGCCCATTTTTTCGTACGAAGAAGTTTATGAAATATTTGAGGCACATTTAACAAATACCACAAAGAAAAAAGAGGCTGGTATTGCTGAAGAGGCTGCTAAGTTAACTAATTCTTTATTGAGTGGGATAAAAAGCTTAATAGAAAGGCATATCATTTATAACAGCCAACGCAACAACATAGGCATGAAAGTAGATATGTTTGCTGATAAAAACTCTTTGGTGTTAAAAGAAGATATTGCTGAAATAACTTACACGCACACTCCTTTTATAACAGGTACTTTTAACACTAAAATAGTAGAGGATTATAAAGAGCAGTTCCCTGAGTTGGACGATGTTTTAAATATGTTGGTTGCTGCGCGTTTTGCTCAAGATAGAAAGCTAGCTTATCTTTGGCTAAATGCTGTATCAGATTGGGGTAAGGGTTTCTTCTTTGGTGGCGTTCTTAAAGACTTAGGTTTAATTGTTGAAATGAGTACAAAAGAAGTCGAAGCAATCTTTGAAGCTAAACCTGTTGGAAAATCAATGAAAGAGTTTAAACGGTGTTTTGCTATATTCTTTGATGAATTTAAGACAGTGAAAGGAGAGATTAAGCAACTCCAGAACTCAATAACATTAAATGTTAAGTACGAACCATCTATAACCGTTGATATTTTTGCTAAGCTATTTGCGAGTGCTGAATCAGTTGATAGCTTAATGACTGAGTATGGCATTGAAGATCAATTCGCCAATAGATTTAGTCTAATACTTGGTAAGAACAAACTATCTGAACGCCTACTCTATCGATCAAACAGTGTTGAATATTATAATAGTATTAAAAACTATGCTGCTAACTTCCTAAATAATGAAGTGTTAAAAATGGTTGAACTCGGTTTAGATGAGGCAAGTATACAGGCCGGAAGTAATCTAAAAGCATTCCATACTAAGTATGCTATTGATAAGCACAGTGAAAGATTTAGCAATTCTTTACCTGATCTTGCTGATGAAATAAGAGCTTGGATAAATGACTGTAAAAACAATGTTTTTGAACAGCCTAAAGGGTCTAATGATATTCAAATCATCAATGAATGCTTATTGCATAGTAATGAAAATTATTATCTTAAAACACCTAATCGGGTTGTTGGTCATTATATGAACAACAAGATGGATGACTCATCTAAAGAAGCAATTTCTCGTAAAAAGAAAGAAGTTGTTAGGTTGCTCAGTGCTGATGGTCTTGATACAAAGGGTCGCTTCATTAATAATGTTAACGTTAAATGTATCACTATTAATTTAAACACCACGCCTGATTAATTGATCACAGTGATGTCGCTGATTTTTTAAAATATATCGTAATACCAAAACCGCTTAGTTGCGGTTTTTTATGTTTTTGATGGTGAGTTATGGTTATTACCTTTAAAAGGTAATATTACCTTTTTTATTTTAGAAAAAGTTATGCTCAATCGCTTTGTATATGCGGCGTACAGGGTTTATTACTTTTATAACCTCATATTTTCTATTAAATGAATTATTAAATAAACAGTATATATAGAAGAAAGAGACATGATGTACATGCACACACTCAAAAACACCAAAATTAGAGGTAATAAAGTAATAATTTGATATCTTCAAGTGATAACCTTTAAAATACAGCCACTTAGACATTACCTTTTTACGTTTACAAAAAGTAATAAACAATTAGCTTAAGGTAATAAAAGTTATGCATCACTTATTTTACTTTACATAGATTATCTATAATACAAACCACACATCACTAATGGCAGCAAAGATACGAAAACGGACCTTAGCCTTGGCTTATCTAGCGACATTTGAACCGATACAAATCATCCTTGCATTAGATAAGAGAATTGTTCTAAGTTTCATCAGAAATCTATAAAGTCAAAAATTCTAATTTTATTAAAAACACCAAAAGCGGACGTTCGATTAATATGATTTTAGCGAATAAAAATTTATGACTCTATGGCGCTACGGGTCGGATAGACGACACCTGTTACCAGGTGTCGTCCTCCTGAGAACCGTACGTGCAACTTTCACTGCATACGGCTCAAGCCTCCACAAAGGCATATAACGTTACCCACCAACCTTTTTCTGGTTGATT
>NZ_QOLD01000008.1 GCF_003333305.1 Candidatus Colwellia aromaticivorans
TCCTGAGCGTCTCCGTTCGTCCTGAGCGTCTCCGTTCGTCCTGAGCGCGAAGCAGTCGAAGGGAGCAGTCGAAGGAAGGACAAGTAAAATTTAACATACAGGGCTTATTTTGTTGAATCTGAGCGAGAACAGTCAAAACATTTATGAAGGATCCCCTCATGAGCACATTATCACAACTGAAGCCGGCTAGTTTATGGCAATTATTTGAAAAAATTTGCAGCATTCCTCATCCATCAAAGCATGAACAAAAAATATCCCTTTGGATCCAATCTTGGGCAAATGAGCTTGGTTTATCTGTCAAAGAAGATGCTATTGGTAATTTATTCATTAAAAAACCAGCAACTCAAGGCATGGAAGATCGCCAAGGCATTATTTTACAAGCGCACATGGACATGGTTCCGCAAAAGAATAATGATACTGATCACAACTTTGAAACCGACCCCATTCGCCCTTATATTATCAACGAAAGTGATGGCGACTGGGTAACTGCTGATGGCACTACCTTAGGTGCAGACAACGGTGTTGGTTTAGCCTCTGCTTTAGCGGTATTAGCCAGTAATGATATTCCCCATGGGCCAATTGAAGTGTTAGTCACTATTGACGAAGAAGCCGGAATGAGCGGCGCATTTGGTTTAGAAGCCGGATGGCTCGACGGTGATATTTTAATTAACACCGACTCAGAGCAAGAAGGTGAAGTCTATATGGGCTGTGCTGGCGGCATTGATGGCTCTGCTACATTCGCACTAGAATTTGAAAACGTTCCTAATAATTTTCAAGCTTTTAACTTATCACTCTCCGGATTAAAAGGTGGCCACTCAGGTGTTGATATTCACACCGGACGCGCCAATGCAAACAAGTTGTTGGTGCGTTTTTTACTTGACGCCAGTAATCAGTTTGACATTCGTTTAACTGAGCTTAACGGTGGTAGTTTACGTAACGCTATTCCACGCGAAGCAAATGCTAGCTTTGTTATCGCAAAAAGCCAAGTCAAGCGATTAAAATCTGCATTATCACTTTACCTATCGACAATCAAAGCTAACTTAAGCGCCATTGAAACTGATATTGATATACTACTAATCTCGCCAGAAGACTTTGAGCAATGCTGGGATAGCATAACGCAAAATAACATTTTACGTGCGCTCAATGCTTGCCCTAATGGCGTTATTCGCATGAGTGATGATATTGAAGGTATAGTAGAAAGCTCATTAAACCTTGGTGTTATTCACACCCGAGGGAAAAAATTAAATGCCTTAGTGCTTATTCGTAGCTTACATGATGATGGGCGTTTAGAAACCCAACGTACAGTACAGTCTGTATTTGAGTTAGCTGGCGCTGATATACAGTTTAGTGGCGCGTATCCCGGTTGGAAACCTGATACTGACTCCGCTATTATGAAAACTGTACGTGATACCTATCAAGAGTTATTTGGTAAAATACCCGCAGTGATGGTTATTCACGCAGGTTTGGAGTGTGGCTTATTCAAAACCGCTTACCCACACTGGGATATGGTTTCAATTGGACCAACAATTAAGTTCCCCCATTCACCCGATGAAAAAATAGAAATTGCCACCGTTGCACAATATTGGCAATTACTGACTGCTGTATTAGCCAAAGTACCGAAAATAAACGATTATACCCGCTCTACTTGAAGATACTCGTTTCAGGAAGTCTGAGTAATTCATAATCAAGGCGCATTTTTTTATTAAGGGTCACTCCCTTGAAAAATAACACAACGCAGAGTATGGTTTTCTCAGCCTTCCCCAAGGGGCCGGTTTAGAAACGCTTTATGTTGCGTTATTGATATTGAGAAGGGCGCTACATGGATGTAGGTACTTAGCTTCAGTCGGGAACTATGAACCTGTGCCTAAAGACGTTTCTAATTCCAGCTGAATCATGCATAATCAAGTGGAACGGGTATATAATAAACATAAATAGCAGATAACAAACAAGTCCGATTGGTTATCTGGTATTATTCCGTTAGAATGACTAAATCACTTCTAAGGAACTATTTTATGATTCAGCCACAAAAAATAATAATAGCTGATGATCACCCTTTATTTAGACAAGCATTATTAGGCACATTGAAACCCAAGCTAAATTACACCAACTGGCTTGAAGCACAAACAATCGCTGAACTTGAACAACAACTACAAGAAAATAGTGACAGTGACCTTTTATTACTCGATTTAAATATCCCAGGTGCTCATGGCTTTAGTACACTCATTCATGTACGAAACCACTTTCCTCAAATTCCTGTAGTCGTTATTTCAGCACATGAAGATCATGTAACTATTAGCAAAGCGATGAAGTATGGAGCAGCGGGATTTGTTCCAAAATCGACGCCTGTTGATGATATTTTGGCAGCGATATTGAAAGTTTTATCCGGTGATATTTGGCTACCTGAATCATTTGAAAACAGCAAAGAAGATCATGAAAATTGTGATATTGCATCACGTGTTGCCAGCTTAACTCAGCAGCAATACCGTATATTAATGATGTTTGCCCAAGGTTTACTTAATAAACAAATTGCCTATGATCTACATGTTTCAGAAGCCACTATAAAAGCGCATGCTACCGCAATATTTCGTAAATTAGATGTACGAAACCGAACTCAAGCGGTTATCGCTATTGCTCAATTAGACTTAACAGAAGCAGGTTTTAAATAAACGTTAATTCTAGGCGTAATCTATTGCGCCTTTTCAGACTAAAATTCAACCTACATTCACTACTAATACCCATAATCCTCTTGTAATTTCTGCGCTAACTTAGCGCTCATCATCGCTCTAAGTGCCGCAGGTTTAACCAGCTTACGCATAAAGCCAACATCGGCATTTTTTGCCTTCTCTTCAATGCCATTCTCTGAAGTCGCCGTAATTAATATAGCAGGTATAGAATAATTACCTTCTCGTCGCAGATCAGCGATTAAGGTTAAGCCATCTGCTTGATGGCCTACTGGTAACCCCGATTGATAACCCAATTGATAATCAACTAATAAAATATCAATCTCATTTCGATGGTTAGCAAATTCCTGTAATGCTGTTTCACGTGAATCAGCAGCATAAATATTACATTGCCATGCCGACAGTAATTCCACCATGCCACTCAAAACATCTGGGTCATTATCAATACACAGCACAGTGATATCTTTTAAACCCGTACTCATCGTTGGCATTGCTATTTTTGGTTTGGCCATTAATTGAGTCGCTTTCTCTACCGAAATAGAAAATTTACAACCTTGCATTTCTCTCGACTGTAAACTTAATGAATGTCCTAATAATTGCACTAATGATTGGGTAATGTTTAGGCCTAAACCTAAGCCTCTAGCTGACTGACTAGTAGGTGTGTCTAATTGAGTGAATTGTTCGAAAACTACCCCCTGTTTTTCTAAAGGAATTCCAGGACCATTATCTAATATTTGAATAAAAACCTGATCATTAGACACCCGTGCACCCAATAGCACTTTCCCAGGACTAGCATAACGAAATGCATTGCCAACTAAGTTTTGAATGATTCGTCTTAATAAGTGTTGATCCGATTTAACCCATGCCTTGCTTCCCACTAACCTAAATTCAACATTTTGCTCGACAGCCAAAGCAGAAAATTCTTGCGCTAAATCTTCAAACAGCTCATTTAAGGCAAATACTTCAATATGCGGTTTTATGTTCCCACTTTCTAAACGAGCAATTTCTGCTAAATCAGCCAACAAATCATTTGCAGCCTTAAGAGACCTATCAATATTGTCTACTTGTCTTTGTTGCTCCGACGATAAATCTTGTTGCTCCGTTAATGCTGAAGTAAATAAACGGGCAGCTTCCAAAGGTTGCATTAAATCGTGGCTACAGGCTTTTAAATATTGGCTTTTTTTAATATGGGCTTGTTCAGCTTTATCATGGGCGTTCGCTAATGCTTCATTGGTTTTGGCTAAAGTGAGCGTACGCTCATATACTCGCGTTTCTAAATCTAAATTAGCTTCTTTTAATACTTGCTCGGCTTGACGATAAGCGGTGATGTCGGAAAACAACATAACAAAACCACCATCAGGTAATGGATTACCTTCAATACGAACAGTTTGACCATTGGCTTGTTGTCGCTCTGAGCTATGAGAGCTGCCTTTACGCAAATATTCAAGACGTCTAAAGACTTGATTATCAATATCGCCTGTACCACAATAACCGCTTCTAACATTATGACGAATCAATGATTCAACAGGGCAACCCACATAAACAATGTCAGAAGGATAATCAAATAAGTCCAAATATTTTTTATTCCATGCGACAAGCTTTAAATCTTCATCAACAATAGAAATACCTTCACTCGCATTTTCTATTGCACTCTGTAATAAATTTTGTGAAAATTGCTGCTTTTGACTGGAAGCATCTTCAACTAATACCGCCAACTCATCTAGGGCAATATCTCTACCATCAAGCGCTGAAGATAATACCAAGCGCGCTGATGACGCTCCCATTACTAGCGCTAAAGTACTTTCAGTATGTTGCAGCAATAGTTGATTATAAGTTGCGTTACCTAGTTGTTTTTTATCATTAGAGGAAAGAAATATACTAAAACTCGCTTTAGCCTTAGACTCGCCAACAAAGCGAGAAGCCAATAACTCTAATTCACTCACATCTAGCTGACGTTTCTTTTCTACTTTCAATAAAGTGGGTGATTGCCACTCTAAAAATAATGAGGCTTGCACCCGTTCTTGTACACTTTGTCGGCTTATTTGTGATAGCGCCCACATCACGATAATATTCGCCGCTAAACTAAATAAGCTTGCCGTAGTTTTAGCAGGTAACATACCTTCAGCAAAAGGGGAAGCATACAAACCAAATTGTGGTAAAAAGTTTAAACTCAACCATAAGATAAAGCCAACTAATATACCTGCATAAACGCCCACCAAACTGGCTCGTCGCCAATAAAAAGCTACCACTAATGCTGGTGTTAGTTGTGCAAAAGCACCAAAAGCAACTTCGCCTAATGAAGATAAAGTATCAGGCGATGCCATGACAAAAACAGCGTATCCCGACATGATAACAAAGAGGATTAAAAACTTACGTATGTTTAATAAGCGTTGCCTAAAAGTATCATAATTGGTTTGTGCTACATTTTGTTGGCGATAAAGAAACGGAAAAACAATTTCATTACTCAGCATAGTACTTAAAGCGAGAGCTGAGATAATTACCATAGAACTCGCTGCAGACACCGCACCAAGAAAAGTAAACAAGGTTAACCACGTTTGTCCTCCAACGCCTGGCAAGAACAAGACATAGGTATCCGTAGGGACAGTATCTCCTAATAATAATTGCCCCGCTAAACCTAACGGTGCGGCAAAAAAAGCAAAAATAAGAACATATAGAGGAAATACCCGTCGACCTAACCAAGTATCTTTTTGATCTTTCAGCTCAACTACCATTACCTGAAACTGTCTTGGTAACGATAAAAATGCCGCCATAACAATGACTAACATAGCTACCATTGCACTAATATTATCAACATTCATTTGCTGTTCAAGTTTCAAACTAGCGCCTGATTGTCGCCATATATCTAAAGGCGAGTCGAATAAAGAAAAACAAACAAATAAACCCACCGCAATAAAAGCAATAAGTTTAACTAATGACTCAAAGGCAATCGCCAACATTACCCCAGGATGTCGCTCGGTAACATCAATATTTCGAATGCCAAATAAGATGGTAAAAAGCACCAACACTAAACTGACTACTAAACCAATATCCCAACTCGCAAGGCTTTGATCAATTTGTAACTGCTGAAAGGTATACACCATCGCTTTAATTTGCAAAGCGATGTAGGGCATAGTGCCGACAAACGCAACAATAGTAACAATGATGGCAAGATTATGTGATTTACCAAAACGTGCTGCGAGCAAATCAGCAATAGAGGTTAGATTTAGTTTTAAGCTAACGCGAATAATACGTTGAATAAAAGGCCAAGCAAAAACAAATAAGAGTATTGGCCCAAGATAAATAGGAATATGTGACAAAAAACCTGAGGCAGATTGCCCTGTTGTCCCTAAAAAACTCCATGAAGTACAGTATACACCTAGCGTTAAAGCATAAATGATTCCTTGCCCTTTTTTCGCTAATTGGTGTTTATATTTATCCCCTAAAAAGGCGATAAAAAACAACAAGCCAATGTAAGTTAAACTGATACTGACTAATTGCCAATTGGGAAACATTGTGACTCTCTATCGTTGTCATTCTGAACGAAATCAGAATCTAAAAGCTATACCCGTTCCACTTGAAAATGCTCGTTTCAGGAAGTCTGAGTGATTCATAATCAAGGCACATTTTTTATTAAGGGTTATTCAGGAGAATATGCTCCTGCATTCTCTAATAAGCTACATCCATGTAGCGTCCTTAAAAACAAATGTAACGCAGAGTATGATTTGCTCAGCCTTCCCCAAGGGGCTGGTTTAGAAACGCTTTATGCTGCGTTATTGATTTAGAGAAGGGAGTAATCATTCTCTTCAATCAATGCCTTGCCTAAAGGCGTTTCTAATTCCAGCTGAATCATGCATTTTCAAGTGGAACGGGTATAAATACTAAGAATAGCAATATATCTAACTAGTTTCATCCTGATAAATACTACTTTTAGCTATTTGGTGTTAAATAGTTGCGCAGCCATATAAAAACTTTGCTAGACTTTCCGCGAAACCAAGGAGTGCGATTTTATTTTTATAAAATAAATATCCAATCGCTGAGATGTTGATGATATCAACAAACCCTTTGAACCTGGACGAGAATTAGTCAATAACTTAACAGTTATCGATTAATATACCCGGCGTAGGAATGGTTAGTGATCAAATCACAGTCTATTCAAGATAACCTCCCAGTGCCGGGTCCCATAGTATTTATTTTTTCATACTAATGAGATCTTTATGAATTTTACCAAATCTACACTAACACTCGCTGTTTCTTCTGTATTAATTTTTAGCTTAAGTGCTACCGCTAATGAAAAGAAAACGTCAAACTCTACTATTGAAGTTATAACTGTCAACAGTGACTTTCGTCATCAAAACCTATTAAAAACACCTTCTTCATTATCGGTATTAACTGATATTGAAATTAAACAACGCAATGCCCAACACCTTGAGGAATTAATAGCGGCTAGTCCCAACGTTAATTTTGCCAGTGGCTCACAACGTGCTCGTTATTATCAAATCCGCGGCATTGGTGAACGTAG
>NZ_QOLD01000093.1 GCF_003333305.1 Candidatus Colwellia aromaticivorans
CATAAAGATGATAGATTAATTAAAGCTAATAAAATGAATGTTTATGAATTTCTGTGCTTAAAAAACCTTCTACATTTACCTTTGCTAAAGACCTTTCTGTTAAGTAATTATCCTTTTCAGCGATGCTGAAGCTCTACTACCACACTGCTAACCATACCTATAGAATATGGTAGCAGAAAAGATGGTTACGAAGGGGTATGTATGACTGTATTACATAAGTTCGTACTTTGAATTGAATTGACTGATTCTTATCATTTCGAATGCTCAATAAAGCTATAATATGGTCTGTAATTATATCGTATATGAAGTCCTAAGTTTATTAATAATCTAGGGAGTATTTTTCTCATTTATTTTATAAGTAGACAGTGACAAGGTAATTATTCACATTTTTTTAGCATAATAATAAGAAAAAATAGCAATTAGAAATGCGGCAGAGTGAGTTCCCATATGCCATCCGTTAGCAAGAAGATCCATAGAACCAGACCAAGTACCAGCAGTAATTTCAAGTACCATGATCACTGTTGTTAACTAAAATACAGTTTTTACTTTATTTTCATGGCGCTTATTGTCAATACCGAAATCATGAGAATGTTCCCACTGAATACTATTATAGTTTTTCATTAAATATCCTAAATAAACTGTATTAGTAAGGTCGCAGTGACATTTATTATGTCTTTTGTCATCGCTTTATTTTAAAGCTTGACCTGTGTCTTAGACGCAGGTGTAAACTATGTGTATGTTATATAAGCATCGTTTATTAATCTATGCTTTATCTAGGAAGGATGCCATGAAAGTCACAAAATTTTCCAATTATATGAATACCACAGCTAATACAGTCCGCTACTATACTAGGATCTGTCTTCTTACACCGAATAAAAATGCGGAAAATGGCTACAAAGTCTTTGGCAAACCAGAACAGCAAAGATTGAAGTTTATTCTAAGTACAAGACAGTTAGATTTTTCTGTCGAAGAAATCACAGAAATTCTGACTCAAGCTGATAAAGGCCATAGTGCTTGTCCATTGGTAAAGGATATTGTTGAACAAAGGCTAGTTGCAACTGAAAAACAGTTTCAAGAAGCAATGCTATAGTTTCAAGAAGCAATGCTATAGTTTCAAGAAGCAATGCTATTAATAGAACGGTTAAAAAAGACCATCAATGATTGGCAAGACAAACCAGACAGTGCACCTACAGGTAAAATGATTTGCCATCTTATTGAAGGAGAATATGATGAATGAAGGAAAAGTAAAATTAGCACAAGATAAAGAATCACCAAAGCATCTCCCCCCAGATGAAAGTGCTCTTTCTAACTCAATTCTGGAACTCATTATAGAAGGTGCTGGCTGCGCAAGCTGTGTCGGTAAAATTGAAAAAGCATTAATGGAAGTTGTTGGAGTTAAACAGGCAACAATGAATTTTGCCTTAAGAACCGTCACAGTTAATGGTAGTGCCGAGACTGACAAATTAATCAAAGCAGTTGAAAGCATTGGTTATAACGCAAAGTCGACATCTGGTTTGGGCGATGAGCAACTACTTGATGAAAAAGAACAAGTTGAGCTGCAATATTACCAAAGGTTAATACGCCAAATGTGGATCGCATTGGGACTTGGAATACCTTTGATGCTTTACAGTATCGCTGGCGGACCCATGACGGTAGAAACGATATTTGAGCGTGGAGTTTGGCTCACTGTTGGCCTTGTCTGTGTAGCTATTATGTATTTTTCAGGTAAACATTTTTATGTTGGCGCTTGGAAATCCTTCGTTAATCATTCTGCTAATATGGATACGCTCATTGCATTAGGCACAGGAACTGCATGGTTATATTCGATGGTCGTGGTTTTTTTTCCTATGGTATTGCCAGAAATGGCCCGACATGTCTATTTTGAAGCAACGGCAATGATTATTGGTTTGATTAATTTAGGTCTAGCCTTGGAAGTAAAAGCTCGTGGGCGTACCAGTGAGGCGATTAAAAGACTAATAGGTTTACAGGCAAAAACTGCGCGTGTTGTACGTGACAATAAAGACATTGATATCGCTATTGAGCAGGTCTTACTTAAGGATATTCTGCGTGTTCGTCCAGGAGAGAAAATACCTGTTGATGGAATCGTGACACAAGGTCATAGCTCGATTGATGAATCAATGTTAACAGGTGAGCCTATGCCTGTTGAAAAAGGTATTGGGGATGAAGTTGTTACAGGAACACTCAATAAGTCAGGCTCCATATTATTTAAAGCAACTCGTATTGGTAAAGATACAGCCCTAGCGCAAATCATCAAGATGGTGAAACGCGCACAAAATTCAAAACCTCCCATTGGGCGCTTAGCTGATGTGATTGCTGCTTACTTTGTCCCTGTTATCATGATTATCGCTATTGTCAGTGCATTAGCTTGGCTTAATTTTGGTCCAGAGCCAGCCATTGCATTTGCCGTGATATCGGCAACTACCGTATTAATTATTGCTTGCCCCTGTGCATTAGGACTAGCAACGCCAATGTCGGTCATGGTTGGTATAGGTAAAGCGGCAGAAGCTGGTGTACTCATTCGTAATGGTGAAGCATTACAAACAGTTTCCAAAATCACCGCTATGATATTAGATAAAACGGGCACTATTACTGAAGGCGCTCCTAAGGTGACTGATTTTATCATTGTAGATAATCACTATACCGAAAATAATATTTTAACGAGTGTTGCCAGTTTAGAAAGAGGATCTGAACACCCTTTGGCTCAGGCAATCGTTGAATCTGCCATTGAACGTGGCCTTGAACTAGATAACGTCAGTGACTTTTACGCTATTACAGGGCAAGGCGTATCAGCAACAATCGATGATCAGCACTTACTTTTTGGTAATCAAAAATTGATGCTAAAAAATGGTATTACACTTGGTGGGTTTGTTGAACAAGCGCAAGCATTGGCTGATGAAGCTAAAACGCCAATGTACTTCGCTATAGATAACAAGTTGGTGGCTATTATCGCAGTCTCTGATCCCATAAAAGAGGACTCTATTTCTGCAATAAAACGTCTGAAAAACAATGGTATTCGAGTCGTCATGATTACCGGAGACAATAGTGCTACCGCGCAAGCAGTAGCCAAAAAAGTCGGGATAACTGAAGTATTTGCTGAAGTATTACCTGAAGATAAATCTAGAAAGGTTGCCGAGTTACAAGCGCAACATGAAATTGTAGGTATGACAGGTGACGGCATTAATGATGCTCCAGCTTTGGCATTAGCTAATGTTGGTTTTGCTATTGGCACAGGTACAGATGTAGCAATAGAAAGTGCCGATATTACCTTGATGCGGGGTTCATTACACGGCCTTGCTGATGCGATTGCTATAAGCAAGGCAACACTTCGTAATATCAAACAAAACCTCTTTGGTGCCTTTATTTACAATGTCGCGGGAGTGCCATTTGCAGCAGGCGTTTTATATCCGTTTTTTGGCATTTTACTTAATCCCGTTATTGCTGGAGCAGCAATGGCTTTTTCATCATTAACGGTGGTGAGTAATGCCAACCGATTGCGCTTCTTCAAAGCTAAGGATCACTAGGAGAGTTTTATGATGATTATTAATATTGCAGGATTTGTGCTTATCTCACTAATTATTTGGTGGTTCTGGTTATATAAACCTGCTGAGGAGGAGGCTGCTAGTGATGATAATAAAATTATAGTTATTGTTAATAATGGCGTTTATCAACCAGCAAGGATAAAAGTTAAAACAGGACAGCAGACCGTTATTCAATTTCTTCGAAAAGACAGTAACCCTTGTGCGGCTATGGTTTTATTTCCTGATTTTGAGATTAGTGAAGAGCTACCACTTGATATTGATACAGACGTCGTACTACCACCTATGACATCAGGAGAATATCCATTTAACTGTCAAATGCAAATGTATAAAGGCACGCTGATAGTTGAATAAATCTTTGGTAAAGTGAACACATCCATTTAAGGAGAATAACATGACTAAATTTGACCACAGAGTCGGTGTTAAAGAAGCAAACCTAGTTGTAAGGAACTTACGATTAACTAATGTTACTGATGCCAATAGGGAGCTGTTGATGGAAGATATTGACAACCTTTTTGGTATTGATGAAGCTTCTTTTAATACATCAGAAGCTACCATCTACCTCGTATATGATGCAACTAACATTAACCTTGAAGGGATTGAAGAAATCATTAAAAAGCATGGAGCTGACATTCACAATGATTGGTGGACACATACCAAAGACGAGTATTACAAGTTTGTTGATCAAAATGTTAAAGATAATGCAAAACATGTTCCTTGGAGTTGTCACAAACCACCTTCGGGAGCAGGTAAAAAACACAATTAGCTAGTTCATTACTAGCAATTGAAACTATAGGTTAACGTTTTGATAGCAAATTTCAGTTAAATTTATCTTCCCCCATATACACTAACCTCGCAAATTTAGTTTCAAAGCTAGGTGATATAGCATTTTCACCATAGCTTTTATATTTAGCATAAAAATACAAGGAACTTCCCCGCCATTTAATAAATATATCAATAAGTTGATTACAACTAAACTATTTATCTTTGCCTTCTGCAATAGCTTGAAAAGTACTATCCAAACTAGCTCTTACATCATTTACCCAGAAAACTACTTCTTCTGGTGATTCTGTTTGAGCAATAATATTTCTTGCCTATGTACTTTACTCAGGAGTTCATTAATATCGTCATCTTCGAAGTTTTTTGTCGAAGATCCATTGTCTTTTAGTTTAGATTCCAGCCTAAAACACCACTGGAATGACGTTTTCAAGCAATTTTTAATTGTTCCTGATTGATCTACATAGCCATGTAATATTTTGAATTAACAATAAAGTTGATTTCATATGTTTTAAATTTCTCACAGATTCCCAACTCATAGCCTCATCAATTTGAAATAATAATTTATCAGAGCTCGGGAAACCAAATTCTTCAACAACAGCATTACGTAAATTCCCCCAAGCACCTTGAAGATCTGACAACGCTGTTTTTTCATACCCTGTAGGTTCTGTTTTAAAACTCATTGTGAAAATAAAAACTCTATTTTGAACGCATACTCACTTATTATTCAATAAGTGAGTATGCCAATAAAAATCAACTTTAAACGTTATATCACCATAAGCATGTAGACACTATGTAGTCATGGTGGTAACGATTATTTAAGGTAGACGTGTTTTGTATTTTTACATTAAAATCATTCTATTTCAGCACAGAATATGCACAGGAGCATTCATCAGAAAGTGCTAATCATAGAGGGTAATGCCCAGAGGCTTTGATTTTAAAGGGGAGGAAATGGGGTAGCTAAAGGGATTTGAACCCTCGACAACCGGAATCACATTCAGGTTGTCGGTATAGGATTTACTTGGATTAACGTAGATCAATCTAGGTATTACTTGTGTTGCTCATGTCATAGCTTGGATTTAAACGTAATTTATTGCTTCACGTACTCACAGAATACTCAAATACGGGTATTTTGTAGTTTTAAATAAAGCTATATTTTGTTTACTTATACCAATTGAGATAATGAAGGATCTATTCATTATTTCAATTAGTATTACATTACTGCTTAAACAACTAAACTAAGTTCACTATTAATACATTTCAAATGCTTGAGCTAATAACTCATAGCTGCGTAGACGCTGCTCAAACGTATAAGTAACATTCACCACAGTAACTTCATCCGCCTGACAATTATCAACCAGCGCCTCAATTTTTGTACGACATTCGGCACCTGTGCCTGAAATAATGTCACCCATACATTGATTAAAATAATCCATTTCAGATACGGATAGTTTTTTAAGAGCCGCTGCCGTTTCCTGTGGTGATGGGAAACCATCACGAATACCATGCATATGCGCTAATACTTTCGAATATGCTCTAATGGATGCTATCTGCTGTGCTTCCTCTGTTGTATCAGCGCAAACAACAGCCAATGCCAGCATAGTTTTTGGAGAGCCTTTATGACCTGCTGCCTGAAATGCTGCCCTATAAGCGTTAAAAATTTTATCTGCTGGCGTTCTACTATCGATAAACTGTGCAAGTACAAAACCTGTACCCAAGGTGCCAGCAAATTCACAAGAAGCACTACCAGAGCCAAGCATCCATAACGAAGGAGCGGCATCTACCTGAGGTGTTACTATCAATTTTGAATAGGGATGATCGGGCTCCATCGTTCCCTTCAGAAAATGCACTAAGTCATGTGCTTGATGAGAAAAAGCCTGACTATTAGAAGCTTTTGCCGGAAATGCCAACGCATCACTCGACACTTGATCACCACCCGGTGCGCGTCCAACACCAAGATCTACTCGATCAGGATAAAGTACTTCTAGCATACGAAACTGCTCTGCAACTTTATAAGGACTATAATGAGAAAGCATCACACCACCTGTGCCCACCTTAATACGCGATGTCTGACTAGCGATATGTCCAATCAAAATTTCAGGGCAAGGGCACGCAAAGATACCTGAGTTATGATGCTCAGCCATCCAAAATCTATGATATCCCCAACGTTCACACGCCTGAGCCAACTTAACAGAAAGCAATGGCGATTCACCAGAAGAAGAGTTGGCGTGGATGGGTGATTGATCAGTAACGCTAATACGTAGAGACATAAGTTATTTTCATGCAGACTAGAGATGACAGCAACTTTACCACAAAGTAATTAACATGTTAACCAATTATACAGGGGTTCTTCTCCATTGAAAAATGCTTTTGGTCGCACTAACAATTAAACAGCTTCAAAAAAAGAAACTTAGAAGCTACTAACAAACAGTATTCAGTTAAATGGTTGTGCTACGCATAGTGCGTAATACCATGAAGCCGATCGGTCAATACCATTCAAGCCGATCACTTTTGACTGACCTACTTTCAAGTCAAACGCCCTTTTATAGACAGGAGCGCTCATCCGCAAGTTCTGATTATAGTAGTGAATGCCCAGAGGCGTTGATTTTAAATGGAATAATGGGGCTAAAGGGATTTGAACCCTCGACAACCGGAATCACAATCACGCTGTCGGTATAGAATTAACGTGTATTTACCTGTAACAGGCTAGAGTTTTCGGGTGTTGCTCATGTTGTTGGTGCCGGCGTAAATCCGCCACTATTTGCCGCATAATAATTTACCGTTCAGAAGGCTCTATTACCAATTTTTTGAACTAATCAACTCGATGACTAAAATGGCAATTCATCATTGAAATGGTCG
>NZ_QOLD01000087.1 GCF_003333305.1 Candidatus Colwellia aromaticivorans
TGATTTCGAGTGATACTCCGCTTTGCAACAGGTGCATACCTTTTGTATGCCTAAAGCTATGAGGGCTTATTTTTTGAGTGAACTCAGAATGTTTGTTCCGTACATTTTGCACATATTTCTGCAAGATATAGCGAACACCTGAACGAGTTAAACGATTACCAAGGCGATTTTGAAACAGTGGAAAATCAAAATACTCAGGTCGATTCAGATTATTTTCTGTGAAGTAGTTGTACAGAAGCTGTTTTGTTGCATCCATTAAAGGCACTACTCTCATTTTTCGTCCTTTTCCTAAAAGACGAACCTGAGCAGGTGACTCAAGTCGAACATCTCCAACTGAAAGGTCAACAAGTTCCTGGACACGCGCTCCTGTGTCATAAAGCAAACTCAAAAGAACAGCATCCCTTCGACCAAGCAAGGTAGACAAATCTGGCTGGGAAAGCACCTCTGTTAAATATTCTTTGGATAAGTATTCGACTTGAGTGCGCGGATGTCGCCGCATTGGAAGCGCCAAGATTTTTTGGCACTGAAGCAAATGATCCGGCTCTTCAGACTGAATGTATCTAAAAAAGGCATGCAAAGTAGCCAATCTATGATTTTGTGTTCTGATAGACGAATGTCTATCTTTTTCTAGATAATCTAAAAATACTTGTACGAAAGAGGCATCAATTTTTGAAAGGTAGAGTTTTTCCAATTTGATATTGTGTTTATCTCGGCAGTATCGAAGCAGCAAAGTAAATACGTCTCGATAAGCTTTTATTGTGTTAGGGCTAAGGTTTCGTTGGCCCGCAAGATAATGCGTCAAAAAATTTGTGATATGAACTGATAGATCGGTTGGTTTCATGGTCTAAATCTCCGTTGGAATAACGTCATTAAAGTCAGAATTAGTGCGCTTGTTAATTTCCGGGAATAACTCGGCGGTAAGGTGTAAATACTGTTGTGTTCCACTTACGTCACGATGCCCCATGTAAGCTGCTAGTAAAGGTAATTTGGCATCGATGTCTGCACCTACCCGGTACCAGCGTATTAGTGCATGTACAGCAAATGTATGGCGAAGATCATGAACTCTTGGCCCACCACCTCTTCCTGAGTGTGGAATACCGCATGCTAATAACAACTCTCGGAACATAAGATAAACTGAACGATGACCCCAAGCGCTTCCATTTAATGTAGTAAAGAAGAAATCACGTTTGTTCTCCTTTTTCATGTATGTATCAAATATTCTAAGTCGTTTTATGATAGGTAAAGCAGGCGGCACCATGCGGTCTTTACCAAATTTTCCTTGTCGAACTGTTATGATCCCTTGGTTAAGATCAACATCTTGAATGCGTAGCTTCAATACTTCGTTAACACGAAAGCCACAGTTGTAGAGTAATCGAAATATTTCTGGCATTACGATATGTCGAAGAGGTGATCTAGCTGTGGGGTGCAGGTTGTCCACAGCGTAAAATAAACGTTGAACTTCCGCATGAGAAAGAACATGTGGCATAAAGCTTATTGAGCATTTATCTGTTGTACCTTTTTCTGGTATATAGGCAAAAAGATCCTGTCTAACCATAAATTCCGCAAGTTGACGAACAATACTGGCCCTGTGTTGGTGTGTCCTTGGACTTTCATGGGGCCGTTTAGTCAGCCAGTTTCTGACTGTTGTTCTAGGTAATTCAACCCTAGTTAATGCCTCATCGAGTAGATACAGATCAAACAGTCTCAACTGCCGCATTTCTTCATTGTATTGATAACCACATGCTTTTTTTTCTTGTATAAATTGCATTATTACCGTCGCCAGAATACTTTGTAGAGGCGCTTTAAGGATATTAGCGCTCATCTTTCACCTCCTCATCGCCATTTAGCGCAACACCACGTAAGCTTTCTACTTCAGCTTTAGCATAAATCATGGTGGTAGTTGTCGATGCATGCCCAAGGATTTCCGAAATAATATGGAAAGGAGTTTCTTTTTTAAGCAAACGCGTTGCCAGAGTGTGGCGCAATGAGTGCAAACCTTGATGCTGTTTGGTGTGAAAATGAATGCCTGCCAGCTCCCGCCAATATTTCACAATGTAATGAAGATGATTGTTTTCGCCGAAAGGCTCAAACGGAGGTTGTAACTTTAAAAATAGTACTCTACTCTTCGATTTAGGTCGCCCTGACTTCAAGTAATCAATTAACGCTTCACCTACTTCCTTCATTAAGGGTAATCTCAATGGCGTTTCAGTTTTTGATTGGATAATTTCAATGGTCTCTGTGTTCCATTTCAAGTTATCCAGCGTCAGCAGTTTAATATCCCCAACTCGCAACCCTAGGTGAGAAGCCAATATCAAAATAGCGTAATCTCTTTTTCCTTTAGGTGAACTGCGATCAACAGACGCTAGAAGTTTAACGATGAGTTCGTTATCCCAAGCCGATGGAATAGTTAAGTCTTGTGGCACGCGGATCTTTGGTAAGCACTTACAGAGGTCTTCTAGTACACTTCCACGCAGCAAAAGGAATTTTAGGAATGATCGTAAATCAGAGACAATTCTTGAAACTGTTTTTGGTTTCATATAGCTTTTTGAGACAATAAATTCTGATAGGTCAATTGGCTTCACTTGCTTAAAAGACTGGATCGACCTTGCATCTAAAAACTCTAAGAATTTGGTAATTTCTTTAATGCGCAATTCAATAGAAGAAGCGCGAAGATGTAATCGGTCGTTACAGTAATGTTCATAGTCTTTCAAAGCATTTTTAAATGCGCAAGATATACTACTATTCTTGATGTAAGTCTTAGGACGCAAAATACGTCCATTTTTGACGAAACAGCCAAGCACTTTCATACTAAACGTCATATGTGACCGCCATCCTTCTAAATCTCTAATCGCTTTACCATCTTTAAAAATATTTTCTACAACAAACTGAGTGGCCAGTTCATCCGAATATGTATCGACCATATGTTTCTGTCGAGCGAATTCAACAAAGTGACGCCAGGTCGTTCTGTACCGGAAAAGGGATTTTTTACTATAACCAAGCAATTTGAGCTGTTCTAAAGCAAGTTTGGTGAGCGACTCTAATTGGCTGGAAAGATGATTTGACGGATTCATGATGAACCTCCTCGTTGTGGCCACCGGTTGGTCGCCGAGAAAATTCATAATGTATTTGTTATGTTCAGAAAGCTAATGATGGAAGGCAGAATATCAATACTTTAGTGTTTCAACTCAACATAACAATCTACTGATCATAATATTCAATCGTACTCTGAAGTTTTGAATGGCCAAGCAGTAGTTGTATCGCTCTTAAATTTTTTGTTTTTGCGTAAATCAGTGATGCCTTAGTACGCCTGAGAGAGTGTGTTCCATACTGAGTTATATCTAAGCCTAGTTTCGATACCCAGTTTTTAACTATATTGGCATAGTAGTGATAACAAATATGACGGTCAGTTTTCCTTGGGCTAGGAAATAAAAAATCAGAAGGGGATAGTTTATTTATGCAAATCCATTGGCTCAGGCATTGTTGAGTTTTAGGTGTTATCTCAAACTGAACTTCTTTGTGAGTTTTCTGTTGTTCTATCATTACTCGAGATTGAATTAGTGAAGAAGATGATATGTCACGAACTTTTAAGCTGATCAAATCACAAGATCTAAGCTTACTATCTATGGCTAAATTGAATAAAGCCAATTGTTCTAGTTTGTTTTCAATTTCTAACCGTATTCTGATGCGCCAAATCTCTTCAAGTTTAAATGCTTTCTTCTGACCTACACGTTTATCCTTATTCCAAGCTGTCATGATTAAACCCTTACTTTAAATGTTGAAATAAAAGTTAAGGATAAAAAAGTGGGTTATGAATATAAGTAGATAAAATCATTTTGGGTAATGAGGTTTATTGTTCAGTGATTTTTATGATCCATTTAAATGTGCGGTTAAGTCATAATACATATCCAATGCTGACAGTTTTAATATGACCTGTTACTAAAGTTAATTGCAAACTATTTAATATTAAATAGTATATATAAATCTGTATGTAATAATTAACATACTAAAAGTAAAGGTTCTGAAGGCTTTGTATTATAAGAGGTAATGATGTAGATATTTATTACATGACATCTAATAGTACTGTTTTGGAGGTGATACCTACGAGCATGCAAAATATACTGACCATGCCCAATATGAAACTGAGGTGAAGGCGGGCGATACTAATCAAGAGTCGGCAACTTATAACCCTTTTGCGGATCTTAAATCAATGCTGAAAAAGTGATCTGTTACCGTAATCTAATCTTCTTGTGTTAAGTATTCTTGATAATTGTTAATGCCAAAATAGCGAAGTGATCTTTTGATTTTCACTTTTTTGGCAATTAATAACTCACCACAATAAATTTTGACTACCTGTTTATCGCCATTCGAGTCGGTATCATAACAATAGTTGTCATTGTCCCGAAGGTTATCAAACTCAGTTTTCATGATTAACTTCATTATTTTACCTTACTTTATTTTAGCTACATGGCGATGGTAAACAATATTTACTATTAACAAGGCAAACATAAAAGGTAAACTGCTTAATACCAGATAATTCCAACCGCCAGCAAACAAAATCCAACCGGCCATGAGTGACGCAAATGCTTGGAAACCAAATAAAATAAAATCGTTGGTTGCTTGTACTTTATGTCGTTCGCAAGCTTTATAACTTTGCGGTAAGATTGATGTTCCTGTTAGAAATAGAAAGTTCCAACCAATACCTAGTAAAATTAATGCCCACCAATAATGCATCACTTCTTGACCAGAAAAAGCGATTAACGCTACCGCAATGTATATAACACTACCGAGCTTTAATAAACCTTTTAAAGCTACTTTTTTGATTAACCAAGGCGTTAATAAAGAAGGTATATACATAGCAGCAATATGACTTTGTATTACCCATTTTGTTTCTACTAAACTGTGACCTTGCATATGATGCATGCTCAGTGGCGTTGCTGTCATTAAGTAACTCATCAGCGCATAACCTATGGTAGCGGTGCAAACAGAAATAATAAAAATAGGCTGTTTAACTATCTCTGATAATGGCCTTGCTTCACCTCTACTTAATGTTTCTTTTATTTCAGGCTCTTTAAAAAAGACCATGATAAGTGCGGCTAAGCCAATGAAAAAAGCTAACAAAAGAAATGAGCCTGCATAACCATGAGGGGATACAAGCCACTCTTTAGCTGTTACTGCTATTTCAGGACCTAAAAATGCAGCGAATACACCACTTAACATTAAAATTGATAAAATTTTAGGGATATCTTCTTCGTTGTCGGTGCTTTCTATTGCAGCAAACCGTAATTGTTGCGTAAAAGCACCACCTATACCAAATAAGAAGCTGGCAAAGGTAAATAATTCAAACAAGGCTAGTTTAGTGGCGGTAACCGCGAATAATGAAGCAACAAAAAGACAAGTAAATCCTGCGAACACTGCAAATTTTCTGCCTTTAGATCTAGCAATAATAGCAGCAGGTATAGAGCCTGCAGCCACACCTAAAATCATTAAACTAATAGGTAAGGTAGCAAGTGAAGTGTTAGTTGTTAATTCACTTGATAGTAACCCACCAATAAAAACAATGATAGGGGCAGAGCACATAACCAAAGGCTGTGCCATAAACAGTAAGCTGATATTACGAGGTAAACTAAACTTTTTAGTTAGTAAAATGGCAGAAATAACAATGAGCGTTATGATCAATAAAATAATAGCCATTGTTAGCCAGAGTCCATCGCTAAAATAGCTTTAATATTAAGTTCACCTTGATATTTGATTAACGATTCTTGTTGTTGTTTACGGGCTAACACGGCCATTCGATCTGATAATTCATTACCTTCAATATTGGCATGGCCTTTAACGTGAGAGATCATCAATTTTTTCTTGATTTCTTGGTATAGCGAAAAGCACTCTTTGATCAAATCAACGTTTTTTATTTCTTCACCTTTACCGCGGGTCCAACCCTTTTTTTTCCAACCAGTAGCCCACTTGGTGATGCAGTCAATTGAATATTTAGAATCAGACAATACTTGCACTTGCTCAACCTTATCTAAATACTTTTTGGCAAGCTTAAAGGAATATAATAAACCATTTAACTCTGCCGTATTGTTGGTGCCGTTAGCTTGGTATAAGCCGTAATAAAGTACAGTTATTTTACCTTGTTGATAAACCGCCAAACCCGTTCCAGATTTACCTGGATTAGGTGAGCAAGCACCGTCACAGTATATTTGTATTTCAGCGGTCACTTTAGCGGCAGCACTATTATCGTTAACGCTAGTATATTTTTTAGCTAATGTACTTTTAGGAGTACCAGTTTTATTTGCTAACGAACGCTTCATCAAGGCTTTAGTGTAAGTCGAGGCAAAGGCTGTTTCTGCCTCGGCTTTAGATGGGAACCCCATAAATTGGGCATCAGAACGTCCTTGAGTATGGTTTTGAACTTCTGACCAAGTAGAAAAAACGCCTGTTTTAGCGCCTTTCCAAACCACATAAGATTTTTTACTCATAAAACGATTGTCTTTATTTTATTGATAATATTGAATGCTATTATCAATAAAATATCATTTTTTAGCCAGAGAAATAAAGGCAAACACTTTAATTATTATGGTACTAGAACGCATGACTGCAACTTACTTTTATACAGAACAAAGGGAAAAATAAACCACTTAATTGAGTGACATGAATTTTTATCTATAGAATTAAACAGGTTGCAACATCAGATAATCTATATTACTAGGAACACTTCTTTTTTGTAACGGCGGTTTTTTTTCAAGCGCGATTCAATATAGCGTCCACGGTTTTGTTGAGTTTTTCGTCGATCACCACCAGCACGACGATCATTTTCTTCTTCTATAAAAGGTAAATCTTCTAATACTTCTTCAGACACTTCATCTGAACATTGATCTTCTTTTAATAATGCTATTTGGCGATATTTGTTTTTCTGTTTTTTATCTTTAGCCACTTGTTTTGTTTGCGTAATATGACTGAGATAAGTTAAATCATTAATATATTTCATTGAACTTACATTTATACACAAGAGAATAATCCCCCTGTGTCAGGATTGTTGTCGCCTCAATTAATTTAGTAAATAAACAGGGAGCGGTAAGTTAACAACAGTGTACTATCAAAGGCATTCAAGCCAATTTAAAGAAGCAATATTAAATAAACTAA
>NZ_QOLD01000054.1 GCF_003333305.1 Candidatus Colwellia aromaticivorans
AGCAGTGGGTCTACTGATGAGTTGTTATTTTAAGCACTGATCATCATAAAAGAACAATCGGGTGAATACGTTCTTATCGGCAATTTATTCTGCGGCAAATAACAGCGGGTTCACTCCGGCAGCAACACAAGCAGACATTAGTTAATAAGCGCCATTCAATACTTCAGATTAGATTTTGTACCAACGCCTCAAACAAGAACCTATAATAGTTAGGTATAGTGTAACTAAAAGGTACACTCATTTTCTTTAGGATGGTTACCAGATATTTTTATTCAGACTCAATAATTGACTAAGCGACATTGACGATGGGCAAAATACGATCGCCTATTTTATCTAAAATTTGAATTTCACCTACGCATACAGCAATAATTGATTTACCTTCTTTAAACCCTTCAGCTATGACTACTCTTCCTTGCTCATTGCTTGGTATTAATTTCACTTCGTGTAGTAATTCAAGTGATTCCTCTTGATAATAAATGATAGTGACTTGGGTTAAATTTTGCAGCATGTTGGACCTTTTTATTATTGTTCTGCATCCATGCTGTGGTTACATATAGTACCTTATAAATAAAATACACCCTAAAGTAAAGGCTTTTTTGTTCGATAAATATACGGATATTAAAATGCCGTAGAAAATAACTTTCAGCTCATGACAAAAAAAATCACACTGCGTACATTGCCCTATCAAGATAAAACATTGATTTTGATAAGATTATATATGGCAAAGAATTTGAAGCTAATGTCTGCAATGCGCAAAAAGACCTTTCAAAATATTTGGCTAAATTTTGCACCGATTAATTTCTAGAATGAAATTTAGATTAGTTTTTGTATTGATAATATCCCAAAATGATGTGTGGTTTACCGTGCCCTTCTTTTTGATTTTTTACTTATATATCAAAGTTCCGTTCCCTAAGTTATTCACAGACTCCATCTATACTGGAAAACATAGAACCAGCAGGAATATCTATTGCCCTTATGTATAAAGCACTATCTTTAATCTCCTTGTCTAAGATATAAGCTTCTATATTATCAAGATTAGTAACAGTCGTAATAGCTTAGTGTGGTACTAACCTAGGATTGTCTATTGCAATAAACTCCATAACAGAAAGGTGCGGAAAAGCCGGATCTAAATTTTGAATTTGTGTATATTTACTTTGCCATAATAAATGAAGTTTTTTACTATTACATCTAATAAGTAATTCATTAGAAAATATATGGCAAAAACTTTAAAGTTATTGGCCGATTGAACGCCAAAATAAATAAGTAGAACAATCTTAACTAGCGGTGAAATTTTATCCTTTTATCACTACTTTTTACTAAAAAACACTAACCATATACTACTCAATCAAAGAAAATTTCGGCTAAAAAACTCTCACTTTATTACCTCAAATAACAAAATATCAGTTAAATTAATTGCTCGATAATATTACAATAACCCCATAATTAACTATTGGAAATTGTTATATGAGCACATTTCAAATCATTGTTGGTAGCATGCTAGGTGGAACAGAATATGTTGCTGAAGCCTGTGAAGAACAACTAAACATACTTGATCATCAGGTAAATTTACATTTAAAACCAGACTTCACATCGATCCTTAAAAACACATTTGCTCAAAATACCACCAAAAAACAGGTTTGGTTAATATGTACGTCAACTCATGGTGCTGGTGACTTCCCTGACAATATTCAAGCTTTTGTAACTGATCTTAAAAATTGTGAACAAGATCTATCCTCAGTTAGCTTTATGATCATAGCGATCGGAGATTCTAGTTATGATACTTTTTGCAAAGCTGGCGTAGAATTAGATAAGACTTTAAAAACAAAAGGTTGTAAAGAGTTAATAGCGATCAATATGCTAGATATGAGTGAAGATATCGATCCAGAATTACTTGCCCAAAACTGGTTAAAACAAAATATAGATCTTTTATAGTGATCTTACTCATAACTTATTCACAATATAGATCACATATTAAAGCCATTGTGGATACTTTAGTGAATAAGCTATTAATTTAACTTTATTATTCAGTGGTTAACTTTTAAATTAAATGTCCCTGTGTATAACTAGGTGTTTTGATCAAAGCTTATTTGCTACTTGATCAAGTATTGATCACAGACTTATCATTCAGGTAACTCTATATAAAATATACTTAAAAATGGCTTACACACAGAAATATCATTCCTTAATAAGTAATAGTAATAAGATCTTTATAAAGATCTTATAATATATTAGAGAGATCGGTGTCTGATCTTTTTAATCATTTGATCGTTTCCCTCAAGCCAAAAAAGCGCTAAAATATGTCTCCTGATTTTTCGAATTACTTTTTTTGATGAAAATAATTTCATCAAGCTGAGTTATTTATTTTTTATTAAAAACGTAACCCTGAAGGTTTAGATTTATGTGGTATCAAGAGTTTTATGATGTAATCGTTGTTGGTGGTGGTCATGCTGGCACCGAGGCCGCACTTGCCTCTGCACGAATGGGTTGCAAAACTTTGCTGTTGACTCACAACATCGATACGTTAGGACAAATGTCTTGTAATCCTGCCATTGGTGGTATTGGTAAGGGTCATTTAGTAAAAGAAATTGATGCCTTAGGTGGTTTAATGGCTACTGCCATTGATCATAGCGCTATTCAATTTAGAACATTGAATGCTAGCAAAGGCCCTGCCGTACGAGCTACACGTGCCCAAGCAGACAGAGCGCTGTATAGATCTTTCGTTCGAAAAAGCTTGGAAAATCAAGAGAATTTAACTATTTTTCAGCAACCTTGTGATGATCTGATCTTAGAAAATGATCGTGTTGTTGGTGTCTCTACTCAAATGGGACTAAAATTTAAAAGTAAAACGGTAGTGCTAACCGTAGGAACTTTCCTTTCTGGCCTAATACATATTGGTTTAAACAATTATCAAGGTGGCCGAGCAGGTGATCCTGCTAGCATGAATTTAGCCGCTAAAATGCGTGATATGCCATTTAGAATGGATCGTTTAAAAACAGGTACGCCACCTCGTTTAGATGCGAGATCGTTAGATTTTTCAGTAATGGAAGAACAACCCGGTGATACACCCCGACCTGTATTTTCATTTATGGGATCACGAAAGGATCATCCTGAGCAAATTTCGTGTTATATCACGCATACTAACGAACAAACTCATCAACATATTCGAGATGGTCTTGATCGTTCACCGATGTATACAGGTGTCATTGAAGGAATAGGCCCACGATACTGCCCTTCTATTGAAGATAAAATCACTCGTTTTGCTGATAAAAACTCTCACCAAATATTTGTTGAACCAGAAGGTTTAACTACTCACGAAATTTATCCTAATGGTATTTCTACGAGTCTACCTTTCGACGTACAAATGAATTTAGTGCGTTCAATTAAAGGTTTTGAAAATGCCTTTATAACTCGTCCTGGTTATGCAATTGAATATGATTATTTTGATCCCCGTGATTTAAAACAATCGCTAGAAAGTAAATTTATTGAAAATCTATATTTTGCGGGACAAATTAACGGTACTACGGGTTATGAAGAAGCCGGTGCCCAAGGACTTATTGCAGCAACTAATGCGGCTAATCGTGTTAAGGGTAAAGATGAGTTTACTTTAGGACGTGATCAAGCCTATATGGGTGTGCTTATTGATGATCTATCTACATTAGGTACTAAAGAACCCTACCGAATGTTTACATCACGTGCCGAGTATCGTTTATTACTACGTGAAGACAATGCTGATATTCGTTTAACTGAAAAAGGACGATCAGTGGGTTTAGTTGATGATCTACGTTGGCAGCGTTTTAATGAAAAAATGGAAAATATTGAATTAGAACGTCAACGATTAAAAGATACTTGGGTGCAAAAAGACCATGCTTGTGTTGAACAAGTAAATAAATTACTTAAAAGCCCAATGAGCAAAGAAGCAAGTCTTGAAGATCTTATTCGTCGACCTGAAGTGCGTTATGAAGATTTGATGAAAATTGAAGGACTAGGACCTGAAATTGCTGATAAGCAAGCTTCAGAACAAATTGAGATTCAAACAAAATATGCCGGTTATATTGATAGACAGCTTGATGAAATAGCGAAGAAAAATCGTAATGAAAACACTTTGATTCCACTGGAATTTGATTATCATCAAATATCGGGTCTTTCTAATGAAGTGGTTGCTAAGTTAAAAGATGCACGACCAGAAACTATTGGTAAAGCTTCTCGAATTTCTGGTATTACTCCTGCTGCAATTTCGTTATTATTGGTTTACTTAAAAAAACATGGTTTACTAAGCAAAATAGCTTAGTAAGTTCAGTCAGTATTAATAAAGCAATAAAAAATGACTCTAACAACGGATTTAAAAGCATTACTTGCGAAAACAACATTACAAGTATCTGAACAACAGGTGCAATTACTTATTCAATATGTAGAGCTTTTACATAAATGGAATAAAGCGTATAACTTAACGTCTGTTCGTGATCCACAGCAAATGCTTGTTAAGCATATTATGGACAGCTTAATGGTAGGCGAAGTATTACAAGGTGAAAACTTTATAGATGTAGGTACTGGCCCTGGTTTACCGGGTATTCCACTGGCTATTTTATATCCAGAACGAAATTTTGTACTATTAGACAGTTTAGGAAAACGTATTACTTTTCTGAGACAAGTAGTATTTCAATTAAAATTAACTAATGTTCAGCCAATAAAAGCACGCATAGAAGAATACATTGTTGAAACGCCTTTTGATGGGGTGTTAAGTAGAGCCTTTTCTTCACTTAATGACATGGTTAGTTGGTGCTCACATTTAATTACTATTGAGCATGGACAGTTCTTCGCATTAAAAGGACAATACCCAAAGGATGAATTAGCACAATTGCCTGACAATATAAAATTAGTGTCTACTCATAAAATAACTGTTCCTGAGCTTGTTGGTGAACGACATGTTATTGTATTAAAAAAATGTATTGAAAAATAAATTTTAAAAAGAGGCGTTTGTGGGAAAAATAATTGCAGTTGCAAATCAAAAAGGTGGGGTTGGAAAAACCACTACCGCGGTTAATTTAGCCGCCTCTTTAGCCGCAACTAAGCGCAAAATATTATTAATAGACCTCGATCCGCAAGGTAACGCCACTATGGCAAGTGGTATTGATAAATATGAAGTACCAGCCACCTGCTATGAACTATTAATTGAAGAACAATCAGTAGAACAAGTCGTTCAAACAGAAACCTCCGGTCTTTATGATCTTATTGCTGCTAATGCAGATGTTACTGCGGCTGAAATTAAGTTGATGGAAGTATACGCACGTGAGCAAAGACTAAAAACAGCATTAGCACCCGTAAAAGACTATTATGAATTTATCATTATTGACTGCCCTCCTTCATTAAATATGCTTACCGTAAATGCTATGACCGCAGCAGATTCTGTGCTTGTACCTATGCAGTGTGAATATTATGCTTTGGAAGGTTTAACTGCTTTAATGGATACTATTTCTAAATTAACCACTGTAGTTAATAGCGATCTTCATATAGAAGGTATTTTACGTACCATGTATGATCCTCGTAACCGTTTAGCTAATGATGTTTCAGAGCAATTAAAACGTCATTTTGGTGATAAAGTATATCGCAGTGTTATTCCTCGCAATGTTCGTTTAGCTGAAGCACCTAGTTTCGGCTCACCTGCTATGTATTATGATAAATCTTCAACAGGCGCTAAAGCTTATTTAGCATTAGCGGGAGAAGTGTTACGTAAAAATAGCCCAGTTAAAAATACAAAAATAGCGTCATCTTCATCAGAGAGTGAAGCTTCTGCAATTGAAAAGTCAGCTGAATAAATTCAAGGAATATTATGAGCACAGCAAAACGACGCGGATTAGGCAGAGGTCTTGACGCTTTACTTACTCCCCAAATAAAAGCGCCTGTTCTAGATGGTGAAAAAGAAAGTGGTGAATATACACCAAAGGATGGGGATTTAAGAAAAATAGCAATAGATAAATTATCACCAGGAAAATATCAGCCGCGTAAAGATATGTCAGATACCGCGTTAGAAGAACTATCACTATCTATTCAATCTCAAGGTATTATTCAACCGATTGTTGTTAGACTATTAGATGAAGTAAAAGGCGAGTATGAGATTATTGCTGGTGAACGTCGTTGGCGTGCAGCTCAATTGGCTCAATTAACAGAAGTTCCTTGTATAATTAAAGACGTACCTGATGAGTCAGCGGTTGCGATTGCTTTAATTGAGAATATTCAACGGGAAGATCTTAATGCAATGGAAGAAGCTATTGCGTTAGAACGTTTACTAACTGAATTTGATTTAACACATCAAGAGGTTGCTATTGCGGTAGGTAAATCTCGTACTACCGTTACAAATTTATTACGTTTAAATAATCTAAATGATGAAGTTAAAACCTTTTTGGAAAATGGCGACATTGAAATGGGTCATGCGCGTGCATTATTAGCACTTGATGATGATTTGCAAGCTGAAGCGGCAAGAACAGTAGCAACAAAAGAATTTACGGTGAGAGAAACAGAAGCTTTAATTAAAAAAATTCAAAACCCAAGTGAAGAAAACCCAGTAAAAGAGAAAGATCAAAGTAGTGTTGCTATTGAGCAAAACCTCGCTGATAAATTAGGGCTCAAAGTTACTGTCAATCATAATAAAAAAGGTAAAGGTAAATTAGTAATCTCTTATACTAATTTAGCTGAGTTGGAAGGTTTACTCACAAAAATTAATTAGCAAACCGTTGTTTATCACTCAAGTAATCAGCCTATATATTAAATAATAATAATAAAAAAACAAAGGGTATTAACCACTATGAGCAATATTGAGTGGAATGACGGAATGAGTGTTGGCGTTGAGTCAATAGATGAAGATCATAAGACACTTTTATTGTTAATTAATGAAATCAATGACGCTATTAATAATGGCAGTACTCATCTTGTAATTATCGGTATCTTTGAAAAGTTAGAAAAACATGTCAAAAAACATTTTTCTAAAGAAGAATTATTGTTAGAGCAATGTAATTATGGAGATATAGAAGAACATAAACAGCAGCACCTTGATTTTCTAAATAAAATTCATGAACTTAGAGATAAATTATTACATTCAGATACCGTTGAAGTAGCTAAAGAAGTTCATTTATTTCTATTTAATTGGCTAATGACACATATTATTATTGATGATATGTCTTATGCACAAACGGTGCATGATAATGGCCTAGCAACCACTTCAAAAACTAAAAACTCCTTTTTAAGTCAACTATTATGCAATATTGGCCAAAAAATAACGTTAAATAAACGTATTTTTTTAAGTGCTTTTGTCCCCATTATTAGCTTTATGTCACTATGTATTTTTATTTTTTGGCAAAGTTTTGTGCATTACAATAGCGCACAGCAGTTACTAGGTCTTAGTGGTGCCATTCGCAATATTAATAACCTTTCCCACAACCTGCAAATTGAGCGTGACTTATCTTCACAGTATATAAGCTCAAATTATCAGGAGAATTATACTAGGTTAACAGAGCAGAGATTTAATACAGATACAGCATTAAATAATTATGAAAAGAATTTATCTCTATTGTCACCACCATTGATTAATGATGGTATGCAGCTTTATATTAATGAAAGTAAAGGGTTATTGGTAAGTTTAAATGAAAAACGCCAGACTATTGATGAGCAACTTAGCAATGTTAATAATATGCAGAAATATTATCAGAGCACAATTGAAACCTTATTAAACCTTTATGATGGCATGATTTTATTAGATATTGAGGGTGATTTTTCCCGTAATATTACCGTTATATCCGTAATAATTGATTTAAAAGAAGCTGTAAGAAAAGAGCGTGCTTTGGGTATGAATTTACTAGAAAATCAAGAGTATGATAAATATCAGTTATTTTTCCAGTTAATTGGCAAACAAGAAGGACTATCAAGAACTTATAATAGTCTTACTAGTAATCAGAAAAATATTGAGTGGAAGCAACTTGATAGCAGTAAAGAATTTAATGTAGTTAAACAAATTGAAGCAGATATTATTAGATCAAGCACAGACAAAACTCAGATTGAAATAAGTAGTGAACAATGGTTTAAATCCATGACAAGTAAAATAGATCTGCTTGAGCAATTAACTAAACAACTTGTTGTAAATACTGAAACTTCCATTAATGAGACAATTGATTACCAGCAACAACTTGCTTATAGCATTGCGATCATATTGCTCTTTATTATTATAATGACACTTGTTATATCTTGGTTATTAGCTAAAAGCATTATTTTCCCTATACGCCGTATAACCAAAGCAATGATTCACTTATCTCAAGGGTATAGAAATTTACGATTTACGAATCACTTTGCTCATGACGAAATAAGTAACATCATCAATGCTTATGAATATAGCCGCCGTAAGTTATTACAAGCTGATATAGCAGCAACGCTTACAACGGTAAAACTGACTATTTTTGAAGATCAAAAAGAAGATGAAAAAGAAATACCTCTCTCATTTTCCTCACTAGATAGATTAACAGGCGTGATGAATAGACGTAAATTTAATGAATTGGCAGAACATGAATTAATGCGAGTTAAACGTTATAAACATGGACTTGCATTAATGATTATAGATATTGATAACTTTAAAAAAGTGAATGATACTTATGGTCTTGCAACCGGTGACCGTGTATTACAAGAATTATGTCAAGTTTGTAATGCTAATGTACGAAATACAGATATCTTTGCACGTATTGGAGGAGAAGAGTTTGTTATTCTTATGCCTGAAACCAAGATACAACAAGCTCATGCTTTAGCTGAGCGTATTTGTACATCGGTAGAAAATCACACTGTAATCATTAATGATACTAAAATAAAATTTTCTGTCAGCGTAGGAGTTACTGCGTGGGATGAAAGTATTGGTGTTATGAGTTATTTACTAGAAAAAGCGGAGAAGGCTGTTTATGCAGCTAAAGTTGATGGTCAAAATAGAGTTGTTATCAAGTAATTGTCTTTAACTAAATGTACGTTTAAGCAACTCGTTGATCTGAAGTAACAGAAAACACTACCCTGTAACAGATTTTGTTCGCCTTTTTTAAAGAGAGTAAAGCGTTTAAATCGCGGCGAGTAGTATCTAGCCTAATCATTCTAAGCAAATACTACTCAACAAATCGCTGCAAAAACAATCTCGAAAGATCAACAGCCCCTATTATAAACAAGCTATTTTTTAACTTTGTAATAGGTATGTTTATAAACTTCTAGGTTGTTTTACGATTTTTGTCTTAAATAATATTTTTTTATTCATCCGAGCTTTATACTTGAGAATGAAGTGGCTATATACTTTAGTTTAAGTAAGTTGAAGAAAGGTCTAATCCTTTAGTCGTATTTATTAAATAAATAGTAATTATTCGCAAAAAATGAGGGCTTCTCTGCCCTATTTTCTTGCAAAAACAACCACAATGGGTATACTTGCGAAAAGTTTTTACTTATAAAGTTTTTACTTTAAAAGAGCACATAGCTTACAACTTTATTCGTATGCTTTGTTTTAACTTTATGTAAGAAGTAATAATGATAAATAAACTTACTATTGCTGGTCGAAGGCTAGCATGGCAACAAAATATTTTAGCCATTAGTGTTGTTTTATTATGTTCATTACTCAGTTATTTTATTTGGGGATTAGACCATGCTAAGTCAATTTTGACTGCAGGTGTAGTAACGATAATTCCCAATATAGTTTTTGCGCTTAAAGCATTTAAGTATGCTGGAGCCAAATCGTCTAAATTAGTGGTTGAATCCTTTTTTAGCGGTGTAAAATTGAAAATGGTATTAACGGCTTTGTTATTTGTACTCGCCTTTAAATTTTTAGTACTACTGCCAATACCTTTTTTTAGCATGTTTTGTTTTGTAATGGCTTTACCATTAGTAACGCCCTTTTTTATTAAACAATAGCTAATAAAATAGTAACAAAAGAATTTTATTTTAAACTTTAATCATTAGGAACATTAATATGTCTGCTGCTGCTGAGTTAACCAGCCAAGAATATATTAAACATCATTTAACCAATTTAACTGTCGGTGAAGGTTTTTGGACCTTACATTTAGATACTTTAGGTTGGTCGGTGTTTTTAGGCTGTATTTTTCTTTATATTTTTCGCTCAGTTGCTAAAAAAGCAACAACGGGTGTACCAGGTAAATTACAATCTGGCGTCGAATTAATTGTGGGATTTGTTGATGATAGTGTCAAAAGTACTTTTCACGGCTCTAATCCTTTAATTGCACCATTAGCCTTAACCGTCTTTGTTTGGGTGTTATTAATGAATGCGATGGATTGGGTACCTGTTGATTTACTACCTTGGTTAATCGCTACGGTTGGTGGTGTTGAAATGTCGCATGTTTACATGAAACCTGTACCAACAGCAGATCCAAATATGACTTTTGCATTGGCATTAGGCGTATTTATTCTAACAGTTTACTATTCAATTAAAGTGAAAGGTGTTGGTGGCTTCATTAAAGAGCTTACTACGCAACCTTTTGGTCATTGGACAATGTATCCAATTAACTTTGTATTAGAATTGGTTACCTTATTAGCACGTCCATTATCATTAGCCTTACGTTTGTTTGGTAACTTATATGCGGGTGAGTTGATATTTTTACTTATTGCAACCATTGGTTTATTCCAATTGCCAGTACACTTTTTATGGGCAGCGTTCCACTTGTTGATTATCCCATTACAGGCTTTCATCTTTATGATGTTAACTATTGTATATCTTAGTTTAGCGCATGAAGATCACTAGGTTTTCTAAGCAAATTTAGAACGACGGAGTCGGCTCTTATTGTAGAGTAGAAGGCAGGAAGCCTAAAAAACTAATTTACATTGATGGGGTTAACTCTATTAATGGGGACAGGATGTCCCAAAGAACATTTTTTGTACAACTTTTTAAACTTTAACTTTTAACTTTTTAACATTAACTTTAAATTATCGGAGATAAATATGTTATTCATCGCTGTTGCGTTATTAATCGGTCTAGGTGCTTTAGGTACTGCGATTGGTTTTGGTATTTTAGGTGGCAAGTTCTTAGAATCTGCTGCTCGCCAACCTGAACTAGCACCACAACTTCAAGTAAAAATGTTCATCGTAGCGGGTCTTATTGATGCTATCGCGATGATCGGTGTTGCGATCGGCCTATATATGTTATTCGTACTTGCTTAATAAGTAAGTTACTAGAATTTTTAACGAATAACTAATTAGGAGGTACACAAATGAATATTAATGCCACATTAATAGGTGAGTTAATCGCATTTGTCGTATTTGTAATTTTCTGTATGAAGTTTGTATGGCCACCAATTATGGCTGCCATCGAAGCTCGTCAAGCAATTATTGCTGATGGACTTGCTGCTTCTGACCGTGCTGCTAAAGATCTTGAGCTTGCTCAAGAGAAAGCTACAGCCCAATTAAAAGAAGCTAAAGTTGAAGCTGCGTCTATCGTTGATGCTGCTAAAAAACATGAAGCCAAAATTGTTGAGGAAACAGCCGGTAAAGCACAAGCTGAGAAAGAAAAAATCTTAGCTTCTGGTCATGCAGAAATCGAAACTGAACGTAACCGTGCTAAAGAAGAACTACGTAAACAAGTAGCTGTTCTTGCTATAGCTGGTGCCGAGAAAATTCTTGAGCGTTCAATTGATGTCGCTGCACACAGCGATATCTTAGACAAACTCGTCGCTGAACTTTAAGAGGAAAGAGCTATGTCTGAATTGACAACTGTCGCTCGTCCTTACGCTAAAGCAGCGTTCGACTTTGCTGTTGAAGCTAAAGCAATTGATAGCTGGTTAAGCCAGCTAACTTTTGCTGCTGAAGTTGCTAAAGATGTAACCGTTACCGGTTATATATCTGGTGGAGCATCAGCAGAGCAAGCACAAACATTATTTTTAAATATTTGTGGTGAACAAGTAGACAGCCAAGGCCAAAACTTTTTAAAAGTAATGGCAGAAAACGAACGTTTGTTGGTGCTACCACAAGTTCTTGAACAATTTATAGCATTAAAAGCTGAATTTGATCAAGAGGTCTCTGTGGATGTAACCTCTGCTGTAGAAATAACAGCAGAGCAAAAAACAACATTAAGCGCCGCGCTTGAAAAGCGCTTGGCACGTAAAGTAAAGCTTAATTGTTTTGTTAATGCGAGTATCGTTTCCGGTTTAGTAATACAAGCTGGTGACATGGTAATAGATGGTTCAATCAAAGGTAAACTGAACCGCTTAGCAACAACACTACAATCTTAGATAAGGGAACAGAGCATGCAACTGAATTCCACTGAAATCGCTGAACTGATCAAGAATAGAATTGAACAGTTTGACGTTGTCAGCGAAGCTCGTAACGAAGGTACTATCGTTTCTGTAACAGATGGTATTATTCGTATCAATGGCCTTGCCGATGTAATGCAAGGTGAAATGATCGAACTTCCTGGTAGCCGTTTTGCTATCGCGTTAAACCTTGACCGAGATTCGGTCGGTGCGGTAGTAATGGGTCCTTACGCTGATTTAGCGGAAGGCCAAAAAGTTAAAGGTACTGGTCGTATTTTAGAAGTACCAGTAGGTCGTGGTTTATTAGGCCGCGTAGTTGACACATTAGGTCAACCAATTGATGGCAAAGGCCCAATTGATAATGATGGCTTCTCTCCAGTAGAAGTTGTAGCACCAGGTGTAATCGAACGTAAATCAGTAGACCAACCAGTTCAAACTGGTATTAAGTCTATCGATTCTATGATTCCAATTGGTCGTGGCCAGCGTGAATTAATCATTGGTGACCGTCAAATCGGTAAATCAGCGATTGCAATTGACGCTATCATCAACCAAAAAGACACGGGTATTAAGTGTGTTTACGTAGCTATAGGTCAAAAAGCTTCTACTGTAGCGAACCTTGTTCGTAACCTAGAAGAGCACGGCGCGTTATCAAACACAATCGTAGTTGTTGCATCTGCTTCTGAAGCTGCAGCATTACAATACTTAGCACCATACGCTGGTTGTTCAATGGGTGAATACTTCCGTGACCGCGGTGAAGATGCGCTAATCGTATATGATGATTTGTCTAAGCAAGCAGTTGCTTACCGTCAAGTTTCATTACTTTTACGTCGTCCGCCAGGTCGTGAAGCATACCCAGGTGATGTTTTCTATCTTCACAGTCGTTTATTAGAACGTGCTGCTCGTGTAAACGAAGCATACGTAGAAAAATTCACAAACGGTGAAGTTAAAGGTAAAACAGGTTCATTAACTGCATTACCAATTATTGAAACGCAAGCGGGTGATGTATCTGCTTTCGTACCAACAAACGTAATTTCAATTACCGATGGTCAGATTTTCTTAGAATCTAACTTATTTAACTCGGGCATCCGCCCAGCAGTTAACGCCGGTATTTCAGTATCTCGTGTTGGTGGTGCTGCTCAAACGAAAATCATCAAGAAACTTGGTGGCGGTATTCGTTTAGCTTTAGCCCAATATGCTGAATTAGCAGCATTTGCTCAATTTGCATCAGATTTAGATGACGCGACTCGCGCTCAATTAGAGCATGGTCAACGTGTTACTGAATTGATGAAGCAAAAGCAATACAGCCCATTGTCAATCGCTGAAACAGCAGTGTCATTATTTGCCGCAGAAAAAGGCTTTTTAAATGATGTTGAAATCAACAAAATTGTTGATTGTGAAGCGGCGTTACATACCTATGTAAACAATGAGCATGCTGAGCTGATGGCTACTATCAACGAAAGCGGTGACTACAATAAAGATATCGAAGCTAGTTTGAATAAGACACTTGAATTATTCAAGTCTACGCAAACTTGGTAATAGAATCTTTAATTAAGTAACCTTTTTGGAGAAGAGTCATGGCCGTTGGTAAAGAAATAAAAACCAAGATTGCGAGTGTTAAAAATACTCAAAAGATCACAAGCGCTATGGAAATGGTTGCCGCTAGCAAGATGCGCAAAGCGCAAGAGGGCATGGCAGCCTCTCGTCCATATGCGACAAATATACGAAATGTGATCGGTCATATCGCGCTTGGTAACTTAGAATATCGTCATTCCTATTTGGAAGAACGTGAAGCTAAGCGTGTTGGCTACATTGTCGTCTCAAGTGACCGTGGTTTGTGTGGTGGTTTAAATATTAATTTATTTAAGAAAGTACTTGCTGATGCTTCACAAAAGCAAGCATCAGGTGCTGAAGTTGAATTTGGTGTAATTGGCTCAAAAGCCACATCATTTTTCAATAACATGGGTGCTACAGTATCTGCACAAATATCGGGCTTAGGTGATGCTCCTTCACTAACTGACTTAGTTGGTAGTGTAGCGGTAATGCTTAAAGCTTATGATAACGGTGAAATTGATAGGCTATACGTTGTGTATAACAAATTTGTTAATACCATGACGCAAGAAGCGACAATTGATCAATTGTTACCTTTACCTAAATCAGATGACGAAGAAATTAGTCATCGTTGGGATTATATCTACGAACCAGACGCTAACGCTTTGTTAGATAAGCTGTTAGTTCGTTATATTGAATCTCAAGTATACCAAGGTGTTGTTGAGAATATTGCTTGTGAACAAGCAGCGCGTATGGTTGCAATGAAAGCTGCAACTGATAATGCGGGTGATTTAATCGACGACCTACAATTGGTATATAACAAAGCGCGTCAAGCAGCGATTACTCAAGAATTGGGTGAAATTGTTGCTGGTGCAGCTGCGGTAGGGTAAGCAGAATAATTCTGTAACGAATTAGTCTGATAACAATTTTCGTAATTTAACGAAAAGTTAGCTTAAGCAATGCTTGGCTAACTTAAATTAAGAGGAATAAACATGAGTACAGGTAAAGTCGTCCAAATAATTGGCGCAGTTGTGGATGTTGAATTTCCACAAGATGCCGTACCTCAGGTATATGACGCAGTAAAAGTAACCGAAGGTAACCTTGAAGGTTTAGTACTTGAAGTTCAACAGCAGCTTGGTGGCGGCGTTGTACGTACTATCGCAATGGGTTCCTCAGACGGTTTGCGTCGTGGCCTGAATGTAGTAAATACAGGTGAAGGTATCCAAGTTCCCGTTGGTGTTGAGACTTTAGGTCGCATCATGAACGTACTTGGTGAGCCAATTGATGAAGCTGGCCCTATCGGCGAAAAAGCTCGTTGGTCTATTCATCGTGAAGCGCCTGCTTACGCAGAACAAGCAATGTCTAGCGAATTGCTAGAAACTGGTATCAAAGTAATCGATTTAGTTTGTCCATTCGCTAAGGGTGGTAAAGTTGGTCTTTTCGGTGGTGCTGGTGTTGGTAAAACAGTAAACATGATGGAACTTATCCGTAACATCGCAATCGAGCATAGCGGCTATTCAGTATTCGCTGGTGTTGGTGAGCGTACACGTGAAGGTAACGATTTCTATCACGAAATGAACGACTCTAATGTACTTGATAAAGTATCGTTAGTGTACGGTCAAATGAACGAGCCTCCAGGAAACCGTTTACGTGTTGCCTTTACTGGTTTGACTATGGCTGAAAAATTCCGTGACGAAGGTCGTGACGTTTTATTCTTCGTAGATAACATTTACCGTTATACTCTTGCGGGAACTGAAGTTTCAGCACTACTTGGCCGTATGCCATCAGCGGTTGGTTATCAACCAACACTTGCTGAAGAAATGGGTGTATTACAAGAGCGTATTACTTCAACTAAGAAAGGTTCAATCACTTCAATTCAAGCAGTATATGTACCTGCAGATGATTTAACTGACCCTAGCCCTGCAACTACTTTTGCGCATTTAGATGCAACTGTTGTATTAAGTCGTGATATTGCTTCGCAAGGTATTTACCCTGCGATTGACCCACTAGATTCAACTTCACGTCAGTTAGACCCATTAGTGGTTGGTACTGAACATTATGAAACTGCTCGTGGTGTACAAACGTTATTACAACGATACAAAGAACTTAAAGATATCATCGCCATCTTAGGTATGGATGAGTTATCTGAAGAAGATAAGCAAACTGTATTCCGTGCACGTAAAATACAGCGTTTCTTATCTCAGCCGTTCTTCGTTGCTGAAGTATTTACAGGTTCTCCAGGTAAATATGTATCATTAAAAGACACCATAGCTGGCTTTAAAGGCATTATAGCTGGTGATTATGATGACATGCCTGAGCAAGCATTCTACATGGTTGGTTCTATTGAAGAAGCCGTAGAGAAAGCGAGTAAGATGTAATCATCTAGTAAGTATCTAAGCTTTGGTTTAGATACTTACATTATTAGAGGTCGAGTCAAATGGCATTATTTACTGTTAATCTAAATGTTGTTAGTGCACAAGAAAGCTTGTTTTCAGGCAGCATTAAATCATTACAGATCACAGGTAGTGAAGGTGAGTTAGGTATTATGCCTGGTCATGCACCTTTATTGACCTCACTAAAACCTGGTATGGCATTAATCACTAAAGAAGATAATAGCGAAGAAGTTATATATCTTTCGGGTGGTATGTTAGAAGTTCAACCAAATCAAATTATCGTACTCGCTGATGTAGCTTGTCGTGCAGATGACTTGGATGAACAAGCAGCGCTAGAAGCAAAACAACGTGCAGAAGAAAACATGAACGCTCATGGCGGAGATGTTGATTATGCCGCTGTTGCTGCTGAATTAGCACGTGCAGTTGCACAATTACGTGTTATTCAAGCGTCTACTAAGAAAAGCTAACGTGTAGGCGATATGTTAATCGCTCTATAAAAAGTTTTAGTGAATTAATTTAAATGCCCTGTTACTACTGTAACAGGGCATTTTTATTTGTGTGATGTAGTCTATTATTCGCTAACGCTATAACCTTATGCTTCTAAACAAACGTTACGCGCTTTATTGTAGTTAGTCAGTTGTTCGTTTGATAGCTTTGAGCTTGAGATGCTTGTTGCTGTGCAGCGGCTTGAGAAGCAGCCGGCTGCTCTGGTACAGCTCTACTAGTTTGTCTTCTACCTGCAATAGCACCAACAGCGGCATATTTTGGTGCGCAACCAATAGCGCCACGCATACCAGAACCACGTTTAGGGTCTTGTGCCACTGGAGCAGTTGTAATCATTGTGACAGTGGGGTTGCTGCGACTTGTGGTTGTGTGGGATCTACAGCTGATTGATCTACTGCCCATGTATGACAACTGTATTCGGCTTTTTGTTGTTGATCTGCTGTTTGTCCATTTTAAGGAAAAACAAACTGTCGGGCGTTAACAGTTTAAAATGCCAAGCTTGAAAGTAATAAAATTAAGGTTTTATTTGATGAATGTGACATGGTTTACTTCCTTACACGTTATATATACAGTAAAAATAGATGAGATAACTATAGAAAGGTTACCTATGTTAACAAGTTAGTTATGTTAATGTTAAATATGATTTTAGTACATAAAGCCTTTTAATAAAGTACGAATACTTTTGTAGATAAACCTGTTATGCTAAATATACAAGAAATGCCAATTGAAATAATGAATCGACCAACTTAGAGTTACGTAGTGAGCTTAGAACAAACAAAATGAGTTAAACATAGTGATTCTATATTTTATTCATTTTGACAAGGGAATAACCCTTATCTTCAATCAATGCCTTGCCTCTAAGCCTTTTAATTTTCGCTAAGTGGTACATTCATTAATTCAATTGGTATAAGCTCTGACTTAGTCTTATTAACCAAAATTTATTACAAGGCTCGATATAGCGTTAGCTTAGAACAGAGCGATACTTGAATTACTAGCGAAAATCCTAACCATGGATACCAATATAACAAGCTAAAAATATTTAAATAGGAAGAGTAATAGATGAAACGTTTAATTTTACCTTTATTATTATTAAGCAGCGCAGCATTTGCTGCTGAGTCACTAACTAAAGCCGAAAAAGGTGAAGTTGAATCCTTACTTGCAGAAGCGGCCAGTAAATTGATTTACTTAGACCGAGATTGTGGTAAAGCAATAGACGCTGAAAAATTTAAAGAGTTATCAAAGTTAAAAGCTTTTTCTGAAGGTTATATGACTATTGAAGGGATTAGCTGGGATCGTGTTAAACGTAAAGCTCATCAAGAATATGGTATGTTAAAAATTGAAGCGCCGCTAGGTGAGCTTTGTGAACAATACAAAGCAGCGATAAAAGGTAACTATAGATTCCTGAAAGACCATTAGTCTTTGGTTAGCTATTGTAAAAGATAAAAGAGCTTACTAAGCTCTTTTTTATATCTGTGTTAATACACTTGATATTAATTAATCTCACCAAGCAGAGCCAGCTTGAATATAGAAAACAGTATCTTCTGGCCCTTTAAGCTATATCAATACCCATATTAAAGCCGTAACGACGAGCATTTATAACCATAACTCTTCAATATGCAGGCGTCAGTGCTTGAAAATTGTCATTAATCCAACTGTCCAACGTTTCAGCTATGTCTGGTAGTGTTTTAACAAAAAACTCGTTGATTTTCTGTCGAAACTATTTCGCCGACGCAAAATATGTTCCATTTCTTACATGCGCATTCATTACTTTCCAAAGCCGCTCTATTGGGTTTAAATTGTGGCTATATGGTGGTAGATAATGCAATTTGATATGGTGTAGTTCTTTTAAAACGACGACCTATTACTAAGCTACCTCGAGTGAATTGATTGTATACAGACGCTTTTTCGATTGCTGTTTATGGAAGTCCCAGTACTCATCAAAATCACCGCTTGATTTTAACGATCTCAGCTTAAGTAATGCCTCTGCTCCTTTCAGCCCCCAACGAGCTCCTGTTATATCTAATCTATCATTAATTAGGTGGCGACAGGCTCCTTCAATAATACCGATGGCTATAGGGGAACCTGCAACCAAGGCCTCATCATACTTCAGACTTTTGTTATTATTCAGCAAGTACTTAGCACAACTGTCGACGGCATCTCGCTTCGTTAGTTTGCGTTTAGTCGCACTCTGACGAAACCTTTGGCTACCTGGCTACAGCCACCTTTCAATAGCTTGACTGCATATTTACTGATCCATGCTTCGAAGGCTTCATCACCTTTATCAAAGAAGCACCAAGCTGCTTTCCATAGGTACTCAAGTATGTGAATAAAGTCCAACACTATCGTTATGTTTACTAGTTTATATCGTAATGTTATTGAAGCAGCACCGCGTGGTTCAAAAATATCTGTTACATCTGATGTTATTAATGATTTCTTTTTAATAAAAATTCACAACGTCAGTGTTATTCCTGATGAATTTATTGATAATTTTGATCAATTGTTTGTGACCGCTAACAATGCAACAGGGACAGGTATCGGTGTATATTTGGCTTTTTTAATTATAAAAGAATTAGCAGGAGAACTTTATTTTCATACTAGTGTTTCGTACGGTACAACTTTTTATATAAAATTACCGAATAAAAGCGCGTGCAATCAAGCGTCAGTTTATACGTTTCGCGTAGAAAGTTAATTGGGTGTGCATAAAGCAAAAAAACAGTTTTTTTAGAACAAAACTGCTAGGTTTAGTCGGTCCATTAAAAATAACACTTTTTAACAAAAGAAAGGATTAAATAAGGGGAAAAATTAGCCTTAGCCGCTTGGATACCAGTTTGTTAGCAGGTTGTGCTACGGGTGATACACCCGCAGCAAAAAAAGCAAATGCAATCAGTGAAACTGATGATGCTTTACAGCAAATTTATGAGGATCACCCAGCATCGAAAGCAAAAGCTTCGAGTAGTTTAGGCTACTTGGTTTGCACTGGCAGTGATAGTTACTTACTGGCTGCTTCTTCTGGTGGCGGTGTTTGTGTTTTAAAAGAGGGTGGTAGTTCAAGTTTCTATCGTTTTGCATCGTTAGGTGTGGGTTTTAAAAAAGTGGCTTTTGTATATGCTTATCAAGATGCTGAGGCATTACGTCGCTTTAAGGAATAAGGTTGGGATGCTGGTGCGCTGCAGCACAGGCAACAGTGCAAGGTTATAAATTCTGGCCAACAGATTGTACTGATGATGTAGTGGAAAATAGTAAATAAATAGTTCCCTCAAAAAAAACCGCTTTCTCTAAATTAAGCGGCTTAAATCTACAATTAAATTTATTTTACAGCAGCTAATTGACCATCAACCATCAACCATCAACCATCAATATCTGTTAAATAGTTAATGAATATCAGGCAACAATTGTGATTACGAGTGCCTGAAGTCATCAATACTTTATTATTCCTCTATTCAGCAAAATAAAACTTGGTTACAATAACAAGCATAATAAATACGCTTAATTGAATGGACTTTCTATGTCGCTCTCTGTTGTCATCCTTGCTGCGGGTAAAGGTACTCGCATGCGCTCTTCTTTACCTAAAGTACTACATGCTATTGCTGATAAACCAATGGTTTCTCATGTTATTGATAGCGCACGTCAGTTAGGAGCCGTAAATATTTATGTTGTTTATGGTTTTGGTGGTGAAGTGCTTAAAGCGACAATTACCACAAAAAATACGGGTGATGATCTAACTTTTATTGAGCAAAGAGAACAACTGGGCACTGGTCACGCCGTTGACCAAGCATCGCCATTTTTAAAAGATGATGAAGATGTTTTAGTGCTTTATGGTGATGTGCCATTAACTAAAGTATCAACATTAGAAAACTTACTTCAAGTTAAACCTGAAAACGGCATGTCACTATTAACTGTTTATTTGGCTAACCCTACTGGCTATGGTCGAATAGTGCGAACGGATGGACAAGTAGTTGGTATTATTGAACAAAAAGATGCTAAACCAGAGCAGCTATTAATTAATGAAGCTAACACCGGTATTTTATATGCCAATGGTGGCGATTTAAAGCGTTGGCTAAGTGGTCTTTCTAATGACAATGCTCAGGGAGAATATTACCTTACAGATATTATCGCCGCGGCTCATAGTGAAGGAAAAGTTATTGCTACTGCTCACCCTGAAACTGAAATTGAAGTGGAGGGCGCTAATAATCGCGTACAACTAGCGGCACTTGAACGTGCTTATCAAGCTCGTTTAGCTGAAGAGTTAATGATAGCTGGTGCTAGTTTACGCGATCCAGCCCGAATTGATATTCGTGGCTCTTTAATTATTGGCAGTGAAGTGAGTATTGATATTAATTGTATTTTTGAAGGGTCGGTAACCTTAGCAAATAACGTAAAAATTGGTGCTAACTGCATTCTTAAAAATTGCTCTATTAGCAACAATGTTGAAATTAAACCTAATAGCATTATTGAAGACGCAACTATTGGTGAAAATTGTTCGGCTGGCCCGTTTGCCCGTATTCGTCCAGGCAGTGTTATGAATAAAGATTCTCACGTAGGGAACTTTGTTGAAATGAAAAAAACTACCCTTGGTGAAGGAAGCAAAGCAGGGCACTTAACATACCTTGGCGATGCGCTTATAGGCAAAAATGTTAATGTGGGTGCAGGTACAATTACGTGTAACTATGACGGTGTTAATAAGTCGCAAACAATTATTAATGATAATGTGTTTATTGGTTCAAACAGTTCATTAGTTGCGCCTGTCTTTATTGGCGATTGTGCAACAATAGGCGCAGGCTCTGTTATTGCTAAAAATGTTGAAAAAGACGAGCTAGCGGTAGGGCGTGGTAAACAACGTAATATTAAGAATTGGCCACGACCGATTAAAAAATAATGATAGATAAAATTAAATTAAGTGTATTCAATTTTATCTAGCTCGGTAGTTTACTTAGTTGATGGTGAAAAATTTTATATTACCGTTATTGTTTTTCAATTTGTGGGAAAACTCTTATATCTGCGGGGGAGTAGACACTAAAGTTGTGCTTGCGGCTAATAAGAACAGGCATAAAAGTGTATTAAATTGTTTACATGGATCGATTTTTAATATTTTAAAAAGACCTTAAATATTTTAAATTATAACTAAGTAAGTTATAGCTTTATTGCTTTAACTTTCGTTTTGAAACATAATGGCATTCAAAATGAAAGTTCATCGAAGATTTATTCAAAAATCATGTCAAAAAGAAACACCCAACAACGCCGTCATCACATTATTACCGATCTTAATTTGAGTGGTGAAGTAAGCGTAGATAGCTTAGCGAAGCAATTTGATATAAGTGAAGTGTCTATTCGTAAAGATTTAGCAGCATTAGAAAACAGCGGCTTATTACTTAGACGTTATGGTGGTGCTATAGCGTTGCCATGTGAGATCACAGAGCCTAAATATGCAAAACTTTCAAAACAAAAGAAAACCATCGCTAAATATGCAGCTACTTTAGTTCGTGACCATAATCGAATTATCATTGATAGTGGTCAAACGACTTCGGCCTTAGTGAGTGAGTTAGAGAGTAAAAAGGGCTTAGTTGTGATGACCAATGCATTAAGTATAGCCAATGAAATTCATGCCCTTGAAAATGAACCTACCTTATTGATGACTGGTGGTACTTGGGATGCAAATTCAGAAGCTTTTCAAGGTCAGGTCGCTGAACAAGTATTACGCTCGTATGATTTTGATCAATTATTTATCGGCGCAGACGGTATTGATATTGAACGAGGTACCACCACTTTCAATGAATTAACTGGCTTAAGTCGAGTTATGGCGGAAGTGGCTCGAGAAGTTATTGTTATGGTTGAATCAGAAAAAATAACAAAAAAAATACCTAACTTAGAGTTAACTTGGCAACAAATACACACCCTCATTACTGATGATGATTTAGATCAATCAGTAAGAACACAGTTAATCGCTCAAGGCGTAAATTTAATATGTGCCAAAGTGGTTTAAAAAAGAGAAAAGGAAATAAGATATGTGTGGCATAGTTGGTGCGGTAGCACAACGTGACGTAGCAGAGATTTTAGTCGAAGGATTAAGACGTTTAGAATATCGTGGTTATGACTCAGCAGGTATTGCAACAGTAGATCAAAATCACCAGTTAGCGAGTGCTAAGCGTTTAGGTAAAGTACAAGAATTAGCGCAAGCTTTGCAAGAAACCCCCTTAAGTGGTGGCACAGGAATAGCACACACACGTTGGGCAACACATGGTGTGCCAAGCGAAGTGAATGCTCACCCTCATATTTCTAATGATACTATTGCGGTTGTACATAATGGTATTATCGAAAATCATCAAACCTTACGTAGTCAGCTACAGGGTTTAGGTTATGAGTTTCTATCGCAAACCGATACCGAAGTTATTACACACCTAGTTCATCATGAACTAAAAACCAGTGATAGCTTATTATCGGCAGTACAAAAAACTGTTAAGCAGCTTGAAGGTGCTTACGGTGCGGTTGTCATGGATAGTCGTGATAAAGACAGTATTATTGTTGCTCGTTCAGGTAGCCCATTAGTTATTGGTTACGGCTTAGGTGAAAACTTTATTGCGTCAGATATTATGGCGTTACTACCTGTAACACGTAAGTTCTCTTACCTTGAAGAAGGTGATGTTGCACAAATCAGTCGATTTAACGTCAGTATCTTTGATACCAATGGCGAGCCAGTTGAGCGTGAAGCGAAAGAAGCAAACGTTTCACACGATAGTGGCGACAAAGGTGAATACCGTCACTACATGTTAAAAGAAACTTATGAGCAACCTACCGCTATCCGTAATTCATTAGAAGGTCGTTTAGTGGGTGGCATGCTAGATATCAATACGTTTGGCGAAGGCGCTGATGAGATATTTAAAAATGTAGAGCATGTACAAATTATTGCCTGTGGTACGAGTTACCACTCAGGCATGGTTGCAAGATACTGGTTAGAAGAACTTGCCGGCGTTTCTTGTAATATTGAAATTGCCAGTGAGTTTAGATACCGAAAATCTTTTGTACCGAAAAACTCTTTATTGGTTACCATTTCGCAATCAGGGGAAACAGCAGATACCTTAGCTGCTTTGCGTTTAGCGAAAGAGATTGGCTATCAATCTAGTTTAGTTATTTGTAATGTACCGGGTTCATCGTTAGTACGTGAATCTGATCTTGCCTTTATGACTAAAGCGGGCGCTGAAATTGGCGTAGCATCAACCAAAGCATTCACTACTCAGCTTGTTGGTTTATTAATGATGACCGTAGCCATTGGTCAGCATCATGGCATGTCTGATGAGAAACAGGTCGAAATTACTCAATCACTAATGTCGTTGCCATCCAAACTTGATGAAGTGTTAGCACTTGCTTCTTCAATTGAAGATTTAGCCGAAGATTTTGCCGATAAAAATCATGCACTATTTTTAGGTCGTGGTGACCAATACCCTATCGCAATGGAAGGCGCGCTCAAGCTGAAAGAAATTTCTTATATTCATGCTGAAGCCTATGCTGCGGGTGAGCTTAAACATGGACCATTAGCGCTTATAGATGCTGAAATGCCAGTCATTGTTGTGGCACCAAAAAATGATTTAATCGAAAAACTTAAATCTAACGTAGAAGAAGTACGTGCTCGTGGTGGCTTAATGTATGTTTTTGCTGATAGTGATGCTAACTTCGCTAGTGATGACACCATGAAAGTGATTGATGTGCCTGTGTGTGATGACATCATAGCACCCATTGTTTACACCCTACCATTACAGCTACTTTCTTATTATGTAGCGATAATTAAAGGTACTGATGTTGATCAACCACGAAATTTAGCGAAGTCAGTCACAGTGGAATAGAAAGGCTCTCTGAAAATATTGATTGTGAAACTTGAGCTATTCTATATTTAGTAGAATAGTTCTGGTATATCGCCCTAGTAACCAATCCTTAAGTTATACCAATCAGACTAACTAAGTGATCTTTTTAAATGGTCTAAATATCTAATAACATCGTTGCTTTCAATCCCAATAGCCAGCTATTGCTCAATCAAGCGTCTTGTTCTTGAAAATTTATCCTCATTAAAATTTGAACCATTAATTAATCGGATTGGTATTAAGCCTGTTTTTCATTTTCTATACGTGTGGTTACTTAGTATGAATAAATGGATTAGCTTTCAAACATTTTGTCGCTAAATCCAAGAATGAGCGAATTTTAGCATTAGATCGTCGTCCTTCTATACGTATAATATTAACGGGCAAAGGTTTTTCTTCATAACCCGTCAATATACTTTGTAATGTTCCTTTTTCTAATTCTTCCCCTACTTGGTAAGACATCAATCGAGTGATACCAAACCCCTGAATTGCTGCTTGTAGAGCCGAATTAGTTTGATTGCAATGTAATCTAGGATTTAATTTCACAGCTTCTTTTTCGCCATTATTGATAAAATGCCAAACAGGGGATGTTTCAAAGGTTGTTGGAAAAACAATATTATGATCACGTAAATCTGAAGGGTAGATTGGCTTACCGTATTTTTTAAAATAACTTGGTGAGCTACAAACAATACGATGAACATTACCAACATGAGTTGCATAAAGGTTTGAATCTTTCAAATGGCCTATTCGAATAGCAATATCTAATTCTTCTTCAACAAGACTAGTTACACGATCCGAGAAAAGAGTTTTAACCGTTACTTCCTGATTAAGTTCTAGGTATTCAGTAATAATAGGCAACACGTGCTTTTCTCCAAACAGCACAGGAGCGGTGATAGTTAATGTTCCTTTAGGCTTTGAATAAATCCCTGTTGCCGCAGCCTCCGCTTCCACAATATCGTCTAAAATACGCTTTGAATCAGTTAGAAAATGTTCGCCTGATTCAGTTAAACGTACATGCCGAGTGGTACGATTAAAAAGCTTAACACCAAGCGAAGTTTCAAGACTGGCGACAAATCTTGTTACCGCAGGAGCTGATAAATTTAACTGTTTGCTAGCCCTAATAAAACTTTGCTGTTTGGCGACCTCCACAAATACTTTCATCGCATCAAGTTTATCCAATTTTTCAGCCTTATTTTTATTGTTATAAATATCGTAATAATTAATTTCATAATTAGTTAATTATTTCCACTGGTAACATGATTATAGTTAATCCAACAGTTTTACCAAGGCATAAATTATGTAACGGATATATACCTTAGCTTTTATTGATAAAGGGGTTGATCTACTACAGTAAATATAGTGGCTGTCGCATAGTTACTATTCAAGTTACATTTAACTAGGTTAAACATAAATTATTATTTATTTTTACAACACATTAGGAACTCAAAATGAATGCTAAATTCTCAAAAAACAACACACCTATTAAACTTTATCGTCATCCTATTTCAGGGCACTGTCATCGAGTAGAGCTTATGCTGGCATTACTTGATATTCCGTATGAAACTATTGATATTGATTTGGTTAACGGTGCTCATAAAGCCCCAGAGTATTTAAAAATTAGTCCATTTGGCCAAGTCCCTGCTATTGACGACAACGGCTTCATATTATCGGATTCCAACGCCATCATTACGTATTTAGAAAAAAAATATAATGACGGTTATGAGTGGTTCCCTCAAGAGCCTACAGAATATGCAGAAGTACAACGCTGGTTATCAGTGGCTGCAGGTGAAATTGCTTATGGCCCTTGTGCTGTTCGTTTAGTGAAAGTTTTTGGTGTTGATTTAGATTGGGACGTTGCGAAGCAAAAAACAGATGCGCTTTTTTCTGTGCTTGAACCGTTGTTAGCAGAACGTGATTACTTAGCAAGTAACAACATCACTTTGGCCGATGTGGCTGGCTACAGTTATGTTTCACATGTACCAGAAGGCGGTGTAAGTTTACAGCCTTACCCTGCAATTCGTGCATGGTTAGCTAGAATAGAAGCACTGCCTAAATTTATAGGTATGGCGCGTTCACCTGAAAGTATATAGTTTTATCCACACTAAAAACCCACTGGTGACACAATGACTCAAACTAATCAGTCACAATTTCATTTGGCAGAAATTGCCGTGCAAGAACGGTTAGGTATTGCAGAGTCAGTTGCCCACTATAGCGAAGGTTTAATTCGGGCAGTAATGCCTGAACAACATAGAAAGTTTTACAGTGAATTACCTTTTGTGGTTTTAGGTGTTACTGATTCCAAAGGATACCCTTGGCCAATTCCTTTGTTTGGCAGAGCTGGATTTATTCAATCGACAAACGATACCACTTTACAGTTTAGAGGTTTACCTCGCTTAATAAAAACTCTTGCTCTTGAATTTATAACAGGGCAAAAAATTGGGATGCTGGGTATACAACTATCAACAAGAAGACGAAATAGAGTCAATGGGGTTATTCAAACGATTAGCGGCGAAAGTTTTTCCATTCAAGTAGAGCAAAGTTTTGGTAATTGCCCTAAATATATTCAAAAACGAGAATTAATTTGGGCATCTCACTCACAATCATTACCACATTCCCTAGATGAAAAATTAGTAACAGCAATAGATGCTAACGCAATAGCGTTAATAGAAGAGGCAGATACTTTTTTTATTGCATCACGCACTAAATACTTTGATAAAGATAAACGTAGTGGCATTGATGCATCACACCGTGGCGGCAAACCAGGATTTGTTAAAGTAGAAAACAATCGATTGAAATTTCCAGATTTTAAGGGAAATGGTTTTTTTAACACCTTAGGTAACATTGAATCAGATAGCCGAGTAGGCTTGTTTTTTCCTGATTTTTCAACAGGCAATGCGGTCTTTGTTGCAGGACAAGCACATGTTTTATGGGATGAAGAAGCGAGAGCCGGATTTAATGGCGCTGAACGTATTGTTGAAGTTAATATTGAACAAAGTGTTTACCTGCCAGCTTTTATGGAGATGACAGCTGAGTTAAAAGAGTTTTCTCCTGTGCTTCAAGGAACAAGCATATGGTAAAATATCAAAAGTTTGCTCAATCCCTAAAGCACGTGTTAAATAACTAACACCGGCAGAAACAACTCGACGGTGATCTTTTGTTAATTGCTCTAATTGTTGACCAGTTAAACGATAAATTCTGGTGTCACCTGAATGAAAAAGGTGTGCAGTATTTTATTTTAATACTAGTGCACTGAAGGCGCAGACGTAGCCTTTGCTAGAGCGATTCATGAAGTGAATGTCAGATAACCTTAGCAAAGAACAATAAAATAAATTTCGGTTTTTTGGCGAGAGAATCTGTATTTAATAATGAATCATTTACCCCTACAATAGCTCCACAGTTAATGAGGGTAGAAGAACAAAAATCACTTGAAAAAACTAATGTGGAAAAGGCTTTAAAATATTGTAAAGGGAAAGTTTATGGTGATAACGGAGCGGCTGAGTTATTAGCTTTAAAACCGACGACATTGGCGTCAAAGTTAAAAAAATACGGTTTGAATCGTCAGGACTTTACAAATTGATTTACATCGGTTGCATTCATTAATATTAATTTTCCTTGTTTATTTATAATTTAATTTTTCTGATATTTAGGGTGTAATGATAGGTAGTCACACCAGGTACTAAAATTAGCATGATTAAAACCTTCATCAGTTGCTACATACCATTTTGATGGTTGCCTAGCGGGTAAACGAAAGTAAATTTTATGACCATCTATAGCGACATAACAAATTAATTTATCTATTGATTGATTAATAATTTGAATTTCAGCTAAATTTCTGGCGTTACGATGATGCTTCACCAAAAATTTAGGTGAGGCATGAGCTGTTGTGACAACAGTTAATAGTATGAAACCAATAAATATTTTTATTTTCATTGAGGAAGCTCACTATAATACAAGGGGTACATTAATTTTAATTATTTTTAAGTTTAGCATTGAAAGCGAAAACAGGTGTCTCCATAACTAACCTGAACTCTGTTTAAGAGATGTTTAATTTATTGAAATACACACCTTAAATAGTCACAACGCCTCTAGCTTGATAGTTTTACTTATTTCAAGGCAAATTTACGCGTCAATAGCTAGTCTATTGTAAGTGAATTTAACGCAGAAGTTAGTGAAAATAGCTGCTAGAGAAGTATTTATTAAACCGAGCTCAGGTTAACTAACCTACACGTAAAAACGTACGTAGTAATTAATAGATTACATAATTATAAAAAATGTGTCTTTATATTCAAGTAAAGTATGAATAGAAGTACCAATAAAAGAGAATAAATCATGGCGAATATCGTTCCAATCAGAAAAGAACAACATCAAAATTTGAAACTTGCTAAAGCACGTGATTTATCCCACGTTGCAGGACAACACATTATTCCGGTAACAGCTGCCGAATTCGCCCAAGCATCAGCAAGTTTTCCTATCGTTCTGGTTAAAAACCCAGATTCAGAGCGTTACCGTAGTGTTGCAATGTTAGGTTTAGAGGCAGGTGAAAACTTGTTTTATCAAGATGATAAATGGACTGCTATTTCAATACCGCAAAGTATTTCAATGGTACCTTTCTCTTTAGGTATAGATCCTGAAAAAGAAAATACCTTAATTGCTTGTGTTGATTTAGATAGCGGGTTTGTCGGCGAAGAACAAGATTTACCCTTGTTTGAAGATGATGGTAAAGAATCTGAAGTTTTGGTTAACGTGCAACAAGCATTGGGTCGTTTATATGACAATGAAAGAATGACTGAAAAATTCATTAATGAATTACAAGAAAATGATTTATTGCAAGAGCTTGAGTTAAATATAGCTTTAAGTACTGGAGAAAAGAAAAAACTAGTGGGTATTTTCACTATCAATGAAGAGAAAGTGAAAGAATTATCTGATGATAAAGTGCTTGATTTCCACAAGCGAGGTTTATTTGTTCCTATCTATTCAATGTTAGGTTCTATAAGTCAAATGAACCGTTTAGCGCAATTGCGCAACCAATCGTCAGAAATTAAAGTAACAGGCGTGCAGATTGCTCCTATTGTTGATAAAGCGGCAAATGAAAGTTAGTTTTTGAAGAATATGCCTCAGTAAAAAAAAGGAGCTTTTGCTCCTTTTTTCGTTTTAAATAAAAATAATAGTAATTGTTTATTTCGGTGTGCGCTTTCTTGTGCTAATTTAATCGTAATCGTTATTTATAGTGGAAATATGATGGCTGAGAAAGATAAGCTTTCCAAGGAAGTAGAAGAGAAAATACAAAGCCTAGCAAGTGAAGTTTATATTCAAATAGAAGAGAAGTTAACTCAGCTTATATGCACAGTTACGCCAAAAGCACCGACTAAAAAAATCAACGTGGAGCAAGATCCTGCTTACCTTGCGTTGCAAAATAATTATCAAACCAGTCAAAATGAGTTGGCTGAAAAAAGTAAAAATCTCTGTGAACAAATCCATCAATTAGAACAAAATACAAGTGCGTTAAAAGAACAGCTAAACGATGAACGAAGTAAACAAGCGAATAGTGCCGCGGCATTAAAAGCACATGATGCGGATTCAGCGACAAAACTTGCTCAGTTATCGCAGGAGAATGTCGACATTAAACAACAGTTAGCGGATGAAATAGATAAGCAAGAAGGTAATGAGTTAAATTATCAAGTTGAATTGACGCAAAACAATATTAACTTTACCGAAACTATTGAACGTTTAGAATATGAAAATACTCAGCTCAAATCTACATTAACGCAAGAGCAAGAAAAGTTATCTAGTGAGCATAAAAGTTTAAAATCAGCTCTTAGCGGACAACAAACCGATTTAAATCAAACGATTAAAAATTTAGAACAAGCGCTTTCTACACAAAAAGATCAATTACTCCAAGAACAAACGCAAGCTAATGCGCATAATCAACAATCACAAAGCCAAATAGCGTCTAATGAAAAAGCATTATTGAAGCAGCAACAAGAAATCGAGGCGCTGAATGAAAGTTTAGCGGTATTTGCAGAGCAAGAGCAAAGGTTAAAAGCAGAGCTTAGTGGGCAAACAACTAACGTAAATCAAACGATTAAAAATTTAGAACAAGCGCTTTCGGCAAAAAAAGATCAACTACACCAAGAGCAAACGCAAGCTAATGCACATAATCAACAATCACAAAGCCAAATAGCGTCTAATGAAAAAGAATTATTGGAGCAGCAACAAGAAATCGAGGCGCTGAATGAAAGTTTAGCGGTATTTGCAGAGCAAGAGCAACGTTTAAAAACTGAACTGAGTGAAAAAACGGAAAAGTCAGGTCAAACTATTGAAGTTTTAAAGCAGGAGCTTTCTGCACAAAAAGAGCAATTGCATCAAGAACAAACGCAAGCTAATGCGCAAAATCAGCAATCACAAAGCCAAATAGCGTCTAATGAAAAAGAATTATTGGAGCAGCAACAAGAAATCGAGGCGTTAAATGAAAGATTAGTGGCATTTGCAGAACAAGAGCAAAGTTTAACTGAGCGTTTAAATACTGTAGAACAACTGCGTAATAATAGTGATAACAAGTTAGAAAAAGCAGCAGCAAGTTGGAAAGAAACAGATGAGTTACAACTAAACAGTTTGGCTGAACAAAAGAGTCAAATTAAAGAGCTAACAAAACAGTTAAATACTTCAGTAAGTGATTTAGAGCAAACGCAAGCAAAACACCAGCAGCAAACAGCCAGCCTAAAGCAAGAGTCAGAGAAAAAAGTATCTCAACTTACCGAGCAATTTCAAAAATCTCAATTAGCTGAAGAAAACCAACAAAAAATAGTTGCTGACCAACAAGCACAGTTAGTCGCTCTTGATGAGAAAATTAAGCAGAAAATAAAAGAAGTTCAAGATTTTAAACAAGCGATCAAGCAACTAAATACGGAACAGTCACAAATAACGCAGCAGCAATTAGCAGATAAACAAGCAAATGATAAACAGCAACAACAACAGCAGAAAGCGCAAGCAATATCACAACAACAAATTGATCAATTAGAAATAAAAAATCAAGAATTAACAAATAGTTTGATAACCGAGCAAGCGGATATCAAGTTGTACCAAAAAGAAGTGTCTACGTTAAAGTCTCAGGTGACGTTAGCTCAAGAAGGACATGAAAACATTCTTAACCGCTTCAATGCTACCCGTGACAAACAAGAAAAAGACAATGATCAAGTAAGGGAAACGATTAAATACTTACGTGATGAAAATAGCGAGATGATCACTCAAAATAATATCCAAAAAGAAGAGTCTGTTGAGAAGATTAGTGAATTAGAACATAAGCTAACAGAATATCGATTGAAATTTGAATATGCACAAAAGCAGTTAACTCAAAATAGTTAACTTAAAGTAGCTTGGGTATATACAGTTAGTTTACAATGGCTCAATATTCATATTTCAATGAGAAAAAAAATTTGGCTATCCACCTTCCTTTTGCAAAGTTAAGTCATTGGCAACAAGTTGCTTTTGCTAGTGCCTTATTAGAGCGGATGTTACCTAATTATCAAATGTTTAGTGAAAGCAGCCAATTTGGTAGTTATGGATTATTACGCAATCAGCTTGATTTAATATGGCAGTGGTTAGATAAAAACAACAAAATCAAAATTAATATTAACGTTCAGTTAACTAAGTTAGAAGAACAAACCCCAGACCCAGAAGCCTTTGACTCTTTTGGTGTTTTTCCTGCGCTTGATGTGTGTATGGCTATGATGTCTTTATGGCAGCTAATGCAGACTAATGGCACTGATAAAGATCATGAAGACATTAACAGTGTCAGCCGTTTATCGCTAAATAGTGTTAATTACTATGTTGAGTTATTACTTATTGATGAGAGCGATGAAGATATTCAAGCTGCAAATATTGATGGGCACCCGTTAATCGTTTGGGAAAAAGAGACACAAAATGAGTTGTTTGATTTTTTAAAGATTGCCTCAGAAACTAAACGCTCTTGTCAATTAGCAACAGAAATGGTGTTGTCAGAAGGATTGTCTAACCTTGGTATTGCAATAGAGTAATGCGCTGAATATTATTTTCTACTCGTTACTTTAGTATGTATATTGAAATAAGCGATAAGCCACTTGCCCAGCCACTTTTTCTTTTAGTAACAGCCAGTTGTTAGGTAGCTGTTGGTTACTCTGAACCTCCATTTCAACATAAATTAATGCTTGGTTGGCTAACCAACCATCATTTAATAATTCAGCGGTTTGTGTAACCAAGTCTCCCCTAAAAGGAGGGTCAATGAATACTATATTATAGTGTTTTTTGGCCGATGATTTAAGAAAATCTAGCGAATTAGTGTTGGTTACAATGACATTATCGGCGTTAAGTAATTCTTTATTTTCTTGTAACTGCTTTGCTGCAGCCTTATTTAGCTCAATTAAGGTAATGTGCGCTGCGCCGCGAGATAATGCTTCAAAGCCTAAGCTGCCTGCACCAGCGAAGCAATCTAAACAATTTACATCATGTATATAGGGCATTAGCCAGTTAAATACCGTTTCTTTCACTCTGTCTGTGGTGGGTCTTAAACCTTCAGCCATTAACACAGGTAATTTTCTTCCCCTATGTTTACCTGCAATAATGCGAATACTGCCTGTTGTTGCTTTTTTACTACGTTGTTTTTTACCTTGATTCATATCACTGACAGCTACGCTATTAAATGCTAATATAGCGGCGATTTTATCTATATACCCATGATACTTCAAGATGTGAGTTTCAGGACAACAGAGAAATTACTGATCAAGACGCTTCTTTTATTAATGGTTGTTCCCTTAATAATAGAGGCAACGATGAGCATGACTTTCTCTGTTGTCCCCGCAGGGCGAGTTTAAAAGGCGTATATGCCGCGTTATTGATTTTGACAATAGAATACTATTCTCTTCAATCAATGCCTTGCCTATAAGCCTTTTAATTCTCGCTGAATCCTGCATCTTGAAGTGGCATGGGTATCTTTGGTCTCAATACCAATCAAATAACGTAATTTACCTATATCGAATAGCAAAAGGTCTAAAAAAGTGTCGAAGAAAAAAAAGGGTATGTTTTCCTGGTTAGGCTTTGATCAGGATGAGAAAGAGCAAGCAACACAAGAGAGTTCTCAAGCTGTTGAAGAAATTGCGGAAGAGGCGGGATTAAACGCTGATACTGAGCAGAGCGAAGCGATTGTTGATGAAGCAGTTGTCATTGCAGAGCCTATTACTTCTCATGAGATAGTACCAGAGCCTACTCTTATAGAGCAACCTAAAGAACAAGAAGCTCCTACAGTTGAAATAAATGAGCCGGAAGTACAGGTAGCACCGGAAGTCGACAAGCCAGAAAAGGCAGCTAAACTTGGCTTTTTTGCTCGCTTAAAGCAAGGTTTGGCTAAAACTCGGCAAAATTTAGGCGGTGGTTTATTTGATTTGTTTCGCGGAAAACAAATTGATGATGAGCTTTTTGAAGAGCTAGAAACACATTTATTACTGGCGGATGTTGGTGTTGAAACAACCACGAAAATTATTAACTCACTAACGCAAGGTGCTAGTCGTAAGCAGTTAAAAGATGCTGAAGCATTATATGAGTTATTAAAGGTTGAGCTGAAAAAAATTATTGAAGATGTTAATCAACCGTTAGAGATTCCTGAAAGTGACGGGCCTTTTGTTATGCTAATGGTGGGCGTCAATGGCGTCGGTAAAACCACCACTATTGGTAAACTAGCAAAGCAATTTCAAGCAGAAGGAAAATCAGTAATGCTAGCCGCTGGTGATACCTTTAGAGCTGCTGCGGTAGAGCAATTGCAAGTTTGGGGTGAACGTAACGATATTCCTGTCATAGCTCAACATACAGGTGCTGATAGTGCCTCTGTGATTTTTGATGCGATAAGTGCCGCAAAAGCGCGCAAAATAGACATATTAATTGCCGATACCGCAGGGCGTTTACAAAATAAATCACATTTAATGGAAGAATTGAAGAAAGTTGTTCGAGTAATGAAGAAGCTTGACGTAGATGCCCCTCATGAGGTGATGCTAACCCTTGATGCTGGCACTGGTCAGAACGCATTAAGCCAAACTAAATTATTTAATGAAGCTGTTGGTTTAACGGGCTTAACGTTAACTAAGCTTGATGGTACAGCTAAAGGTGGTGTTGTTTTTGCTGTTGCTGATAAACACAGTATTCCTATTCGTTACCTAGGCGTTGGTGAAGGCATTGATGATTTACGTCCATTTGATGTCGATGATTTTATTGGTGCTTTGTTTACCAAAGAGTAATAGACTTAAATAAATCATTACTAAATAAAATAATAATTATGATCAGCTTTAAAGATGTTAATAAAACTTATCCCGGTGGTTTTCTCGCCCTAAAACAAGTGAATTTTACTCTTGATGCGGGTGAAATGGCATTTTTAACAGGTCACTCGGGTGCTGGTAAAAGTACCTTGCTGAAGCTTATATCCATGATGGAAAAGCCAAGTTCAGGTAGTATTTTAGTGAACGGTACTGAGCTTGCTAAAATTAAATACAAACAAATTCCTTATGTACGCCGCGGTATAGGGATGATATTTCAAAATCACAACTTGCTAAAGGATCGTACCGTATTTGATAACGTCGCTTTGCCGCTTATTATTGAAGGGGTTAGCCATAAAGAAATTAAAAAGCGTGTTGAGACGGCTTTAGATAAAGTGCATTTAAGCGCTAAGCTCAAATGTTTTCCGCATATGCTTTCTGGTGGTGAACAACAAAGAGTGGGGATTGCCCGGGCTATTGTTAACAAACCTCCTATCTTACTTGCAGATGAGCCAACCGGAAATCTAGATCCCAAGCTATCCTTAGATATTATTCGTTTGTTTGAAGAATTCAATGCCGCAGGCGTTACGGTATTAATTGCTACCCATGATTTAGGGTTAATTGCTCGCATGAGATATCGCACGCTCACATTGAAAGAAGGCACTATGATTAATGATGGCATCATTGAGGGGTTAAGTGCCGATGGTATAACTCCATCAGGTACCTCAACGCAAGGAGCAATGGGTGAGTAATTTTCATTCTAGTCAGTTAAGTCAGCGTGATAGCTTGTTGAGAAGGTTATTAACTTTACCCATTAGGCACCTTCAACAAGCAGTAGGTAGCTTAGGTGATTTATGGAGAACACCGTTTACTTCCGTGATGACCGTCTTTGTTTTAGGTATTAGTTTAGCTTTACCTGCCACCCTTCACTTGTTTGTTAAAAATGCTCAGCAGGTAAGTGAGCAATGGGACAGTGCTTCGCAAATAACTTTATTTTTGAAGTTATCAGTTAATGACAAAACTGCTCAGAACTTAGTAAAAAGGCTTAAGCTATACCCTGAAGTTAGTGATGTGCATTATATTTCAGCAAAGCAAGCTCTAAAAGAGTTTAAAATACTCTCAGGTTTTGGTCAGTCTCTTGAATACTTAGCAAATAACCCTTTGCCTGCTACTATATTAGTCACGCCAACAAAGCGCGCTAGTCAAGCGGATGCCGCGAATGAACTGTTAGCAAAATTAAAACAAGAGCGAGAAGTCGAACAAGGTAAGCTTGATTTGGAATGGCTTACACGTTTAGAGGCCATGGCTCAGTTAATAAAAAATATCGTTAGTGGTGTGGCTTTGTTATTGTGTGTATCGGTGATACTTATTGTTGGTAATACTATACGGCTTGCTATTTTAAGCCAGCAAGATGCAATTGCGATAATGAAATTAGTTGGCGCAACCGATAGTTTTATTCAACGACCATTTCTTTACAGCGGTATTTGGTATGGTATTTTTGGAGGTTTACTATCTTGGTTAGCGGTGAGTTTATTGGCACAGTATTTAACGGGTGCTATTAGCAAGCTAGCTGATTTATATCAAAGTGACTTTCAATTACAAGGGTTAGCATTTAGTGAAGCATTAATGCTTATTGCTTTTGCGGTACTACTTGGTTTAGTGGGTAGCTACATTTCGGTACGCAAACATATTAGAGTAATAGAGCCTAATGCAGACTAAATTTCTCTCTTGTTCAAACATTATATAATACTGAATTAACAAATCTTAACAAATTAAATGAAAGATGATCTTGTTTTGCCCTTTCTATTAAGCTAATGTTTGTCGGCACTTGGCGCTCCTGTGTGGTGTATACCCATGTTACTTCAATATGTCGGATTCAGCTGGAGTTAGAAACGCCTTTAGGCAAGGCTTTGATTGAAGAGAATGGTTGTTCCATTGTCGAAATCAATAACGTAGCATAAAGCGTTTCTAAACCAGCCTTACAGGGGCCCCTGATCAAATCATGTTCTTCGTTGCATCTCTTTTTAAGGGAACGACCCTTAATAAAAAGATGCGCCTTGATCATGAATCGTTCAGCTGCCCTGAAACGCACATCTTGAAGTATCATGGGTATAAGTAGTTAAAACACCCATTTTATGTTAGAATAGCGAGCGAAAAACAAGTAAAAAGTTTAAGGAAAGAGGTTTTATATATGAGTAATACAATGCAACTTATTTTACCAAAAAGTGGTAGTATCGAAGCATACATGCAATCAGCGTATAGCATTCCGATGCTAACGGCTGAAGAAGAGCATAGCCTTGCCACTAGCCTCTATAATGAGAATGACTTACAAGCTGCTCAACAGCTAATCATGTCGCATTTACGTTTTGTTATTCATATTGCTAAAGGCTATTCCGGTTATGGGTTAGCACAATCTGACTTGGTGCAAGAAGGTAATGTGGGTTTAATGAAAGCCGTTAAACGTTTTAACCCTGAAGTGGGTGTACGTTTGGTATCGTTTGCAGTGCATTGGATCAAAGCAGAGATACATGAATATGTATTGAAAAACTGGCGTATTGTAAAAGTTGCTACTACTAAAGCACAACGTAAATTGTTTTTTAATCTACGTAAGAATAAAAAACGCTTGGGTTGGTTTAGTAATGATGAAGTGAATAGCGTTGCCGAAACTTTAGGTGTTAGTACCAAAGATGTTTTGGAAATGGAAAATCGCATGAGTAGCCATGATCAAGCTTTTGAGCTTTCTTCTGATGATGACGATAATGCAAGTGCAAGTAATTTTTCACCGGCGCAGTACTTAGAAGATAAACAATCAGATTTAGCGATTGAAGTAGAAAGTGCTGACTGGGAAAGTCATGCGAATAATCGTTTATCTACAGCATTAGTTGCGCTAGATGATCGCAGCCAGGATATAATTAAAACTCGTTGGTTGAGCGAAGATAAAACAACGTTGCAAGAGCTAGCTAATAAATATCAAATTTCTGCTGAGCGTGTTCGACAATTAGAAAAAAATGCTTTGAACAAGCTGAAAAATACTATGGTGCTATAACGTTAATTTAGTCTCGTATTATAAAAGCCGACTTAGGTCGGTTTTTTTGTGCCAACAATTTGAACTCTGAACAGATAATAGAGCCTTATAAAAACGTAAATGTTTTTTGCAATACTTCTGAATTCATCCCCCGAAGATGTTGTTTTGATAATCTATTTTTATTTTAGCTAGCCTAAATATCAAACTTTGTTACACTAGCTGCTTAAAAAGAATACTAATAAAAATGTAACTACTCACCTATCGTCACTCCCGAGATGTTTTAATCGGGAGTCTAATGTTTAAAACAGGCAGATTCCGGCTTCAGCTTTGGTGTCCAGACCAAAGCTAGACCCTACGTCCTGTAGGCAAAGACACAACCGGAATGACTTGCACGCTGGGTATGGTGAATAATTATATAAAAATTATACTTAAATAATTTAGTGTTAACTTTAAGTATAGCTGGAAGATATGGGACCCTTGAATGGAATTAAAGGTAAAGAAACAGGTATGTGCGTCACAAGAATGGCCTAACATAAAGTCATTGGTGAAAGAGTTGCAATTAGTCAATACGCGACTTGATCACGAAAAGGCACAGTATGAAGCATTAAAGCAAGAGCACCGTGTGGAACTCGAAGCTTTGGTGGTTGAACGTACCCAAGAGTTACAAGCTGAAAATTTGAATTTGCGTATGCAGATGTCTGAAAGACGCAAAGCAGAGCAACAGCTTTATTTTGACGCTCATCATGATGCTCTGACCAAGTTACCTAATCGTGCCATGTTTTCAGACCGGCTTAGCTATGCTATTCGCCACATTAAACGTCACCCTAACCAACAATTTTCTGTACTTTTTATTGATCTTGACCGATTTAAAGTTATTAATGATACTTTGGGACATCATGTGGGTGATTTATTTCTTGTTGAAATAGCCAAGCGCTTACGTGCATGTGTACGAGACAACGATGTTTTAGCCCGTTTAGGCGGCGATGAGTTCGTTGTTTTATTAGATACGTTGAAGTCAGATGATACTGAGGAAGTCGCTATCCGAATTATTAGCGCGATAGAACAGCCTTTTGTTATTGAAAGTAATACGTTGTATTCAAACGCAAGTATAGGGATTGCACTGTGTAGCAGTCATTACAAAAATGCCGATGAAATACTACGAGATGCAGATGCTGCCATGTATCAAGCAAAAAGCTTAGGACGAGGTCGGTATGTGTTTTTTGATGAGAGCATGCGTGAAAAACTCATTGCAACAATGACACTCGAACAAGAATTGAGAATTGCGATTGAACAGCAACAATTCTCACTTTACTATCAAAAAATATCTGATTTGCATAGTTCTAAAACTATTGGCTTTGAAGCATTGTTACGTTGGGAACATCCAACTAGAGGTTTATTAACGCCAAGTGAATTCTTATATCTTGCTGAAGAAACGGGCATCATTTTAGCTATTGAGGACTGGGTTATTGACGAAGTTTCTCGACAGTTATTGTTATGGAACAATGATGCTGATTATCAGCATGCCTTTATTGCCATTAACCTTTCTGGTAGACACTTAACTCAAGTTAGTCAATTAAATAAACTAATAACTTTAATTAAAAAGCAATCATTTGAACCGCGGAGGTTAATTTTAGAGTTCAATGAATTAGCTTTTTGTCGTCATGCTGAAATAGCATTGAAAAGTTTACGTAAATTGAAGCAGTTAGGTGTAAAATTAGCGCTAGATGATTATGCCTCAGGTGTATCTTCTTTTAATTTTTTACATAGTTATCCATTTGAGTTTATCAAATTAGACCGTGCTTTTATTAGTACCTTGAAACACAATGACAAAAACCTTTCATTGGTTAAAGCTTTACATGATCTGGGTGAACAATTTGGTTATCGCTTAGTGGCCGAAGGTATTGAAAGTGAAGATGTCATGCAAAAGCTTCATTCTGTGGGATGTGACTTTGGACAGGGTTATCATATAAGTAGACCTGAAAAACTAGTAGAAAACTCTTCTGAACAGCAAGGTGAAAACTGCGCTTAATCTCTTTTTTAGTGAAACCATCTATTCTAAACTTTGTTTTGGCACATTATATTACTAATGAGTGTGTGCTTTTACTCGTTTACTGACGCCATTTGAGTATATAATAGTGGTAATTAGATTATAGGAGTTTGTTATGGGTGGTATCAGTATTTGGCAATTATTAATTGTTGCTGTTATTGTAGTTTTATTGTTTGGTACTAAGAAATTACGCAACTTAGGTGGCGATTTAGGCTCAGCGGTAAAAGGCTTTAAAAATGCAATAGGTGATGAAAAAGATTCAGCTGACACAGAATCAGCTAATAAAGTAGAAAAAAATTCAGATACGTTAGGTGATAACAGTAGTACTACTGCACACGAAACTAGCAAATCTAAAGAAAGCCAAAAAGATAACAGTCAGGCGTAATTAATGTTTGATATTGGTTTTTGGGAATTAACACTTATTGGTATTATGGGTTTAGTGGTACTTGGCCCTGAACGCTTACCTGTAGCGATTCGAACCATTAAAGGTTGGGTCACAGGTGTACGTAAGTTTAGTGACTCGGTAAAATCTGAGCTCTCAGAAGAGCTCAGAATTCATGAGCTACATGCAAACCTTAAAAAAGCAGAGCAGACAGATATGGCTAACTTAAGCCCCGAAGTCGCTGAATCGATTAAGTCATTGAAAGAAGCTGCTGCCATGGTTAATGAACCATTTAAAAAGATTGATAAAAGCTCTATGGATTCATTCATTTCAACTTCGTTAGCGAGTCAATCAACTATAGGTAATGCCGCTAGTAGTGAACCGGAAGATACTATTCAAACAAGTGATATTCAAAGCGTTGAGTCATCAGAAAAGCCTCAAAAAAGTACGCAAAATGTTGAGCACGAAGTTAAGCAGGACAAATGAATTCATCAGTAGAACAGTCTAAATCCTCAGAGCCTATTGCAGAAGAAACCTTAGCACCAGCTAAAAATGTAACGCTTTTTGACCACTTACTTGAACTCAGAACGCGTTTATTACACGCAGTGCTAGGCGTTTTGTTGGTCTTTTGTTCCTTAGCCTATTTTGCTCAAGATATTTATCAATATTTAGCACAACCTCTGTTGCAAACAATGCCTGAAGGCTCACAAATGATTGCTACGGATGTAGCATCTCCTTTTTTTGCACCTTTCAAACTCACCATAGTCTTATCTATCTTTCTTGCTATGCCTTACATTTTATATCAAATATGGTCATTTGTTGCTCCGGGCTTATATCGTAATGAAAAACGCTTAATCGCACCACTGATGTTAGGATCGACATTGTTGTTTTATAGCGGTATTGCTTTTGCTTACTTTATCGTTTTTCCTGTAGTGTTTGCTTTTTTTACTTCGGTTGCACCTGAAGGTGTAGTGATTGCTACCGATATTAGCAGTTATTTAGATTTTGTTTTGAAATTGTTCTTCGCTTTTGGTGCCGCGTTTGAAATTCCTGTTGCGATTATCTTATTGTGCTGGACGGGTGTGACTAGCCCGGACGACTTAAGAAAAAAGCGCCCTTATATGGCCGTTGGTGCTTTTGTGATTGGTATGTTATTGACGCCTCCTGACATTATTTCGCAATCTATGTTAGCAATTCCTATGTTACTGTTGTTTGAAATTGGCATTATTATTGCCTCGCTATACCATAAAGATGATGATGAAGACGAGGAAGCTGTGTAGTGAAAAATGTTGATTGATGTTGGTGTTAACTTAACGAATAAGCGCTTTGATAAAGATCGAGAAGAGCTTATCCTACGTGCTAAAAATCAAGGTGTTGAAAAGCTCTTGATTACAGGTACAAGTGTAAATGAAAGTAAGCAGGCTTTAGCCTTATGCCAACATTATCAACAAAAATTTCCTAATACCCTATTCAGTACAGCAGGTGTTCACCCTCACGATGCTGATGGCGTGAGTGATGATTATTTAGCACAATTAATTCAATTGGCAAAACAACCCCACGTTAAAGCGATAGGAGAGTGTGGTTTAGATTTTAACCGTAACTTTTCCGCACCAGAACAACAATTAAAAATATTTAAAGAACAAATTAACTTAGCTGCAGATCTTAATATGCCATTATTCCTCCATCAGCGTGATGCCTTTTCCCCTTGGTTTTCGGAACTAAAGCCTTTTATTCATCAAATTCCCGCCATGGTTTCTCACTGCTTTACCGGTAATAAAGTAGAATTAGAGCAGTGTGTGGCAGCTAATATGTATATAGGTATTACCGGTTGGCTCTGTGATGAGCGCAGAGGAAAAGAGCTACAAGATATCATTAAATTAATCCCCTTAAATCGCCTATTAATTGAAACAGATGCTCCTTATTTAACTCCTAGAACGATTAGACCTCGCCCTAAAAGTAGTCGCAATGAACCAGGCTACTTACCCTATATAGTTCAACAAATAGCTGATATAACAGCTATTGACCCAGATGAAATAGCTTGTCAAACTAGTATAAATGCTCGTAAAGTTTTTAACTTATAAAGAAGCTAGCCGTGACTGACCAAACACTTCAATGTAACGAACTACTTTTTCAAGGGTTAGCAATAGGCTTCATCATTTGCTTGGTGGTAATGTTAATTATCGCTTATACATTCTATCGAAAGTATTCAATAGGGCAAAAATCTTTGAAAGGTCAACTAACACAAGCAAAGAACGCCATTTTAGCAGCAAAAAACTCTTATCAGTTACTGTTAAATCAGCAACAAGAAAGCCAAGATCTGCTAGAAGAGAGAGTTCAAGAGCGCACTTTGGAATTGCATATTGCCTTGCAAGAGCTAGAAGAAGCTAATCGTGAGCTAGAGCAAAAAAACACCTTAGATGAATTGACTGGATTATTTAATCGTCGATTTTATGATCAGAAAATCCTTGCTGAATATCGTCGTAGTAAGCGTAACTTAACCCCATTAAGTTTGATCATTATTGATATTGATCATTTTAAAGCAGTCAATGATAGTTATGGACACTTAGCAGGTGATCAATGTTTAATTTGGCTGAGCAAGCATCTCCAAAAAAGCCTAAAGCGCGGTAGTGATATGGCTTTTCGCTATGGAGGTGAAGAATTTTGTGTAATATTGCCTGATACTGATGCTAAAGGGGCAATGACTTTAGCCGAGGCTTTAAGAAAAAATATTGAGCGTCAGGTATGTACTCATAAAGAGTTTGAAATATCATTGACAATTAGTAGTGGTATTTGTACTTATATACAGCAAGATGATGTGCAGCCCGAACAGATATTTACAAGAGCTGATACAGCGCTTTATGAGGCAAAACATAACGGACGTAATCAAACTAAAGTATATAAAGATCGTATTGAATAAGCAGCATAAATTCTCAGCATCAATTTTCAGGAAAAACTATGAATAACAATATAAATCAGTCGTCTTTTGGTCAATTTCCAGCACGTCGTATGCGTCGTATGCGCAAAGATGATTATACTCGTCGACTAATGGCAGAAAACCAATTAACGGTTAACGATTTAATCTATCCTGTATTTGTTTTAGAGGGTGAAAACCAATGTGAAGAAATTACTTCAATGCCCGGAGTATCGCGAAAAAGTATTGATTTATTATTAGAAGAAGCACAAGAATTAGTTGATCTAGGTATACCTGCGATTGCTATATTTCCGGTGACACCCAGTGATAAAAAATCTTTAATGGCTGAAGAAGCATACAATGCAGAAGGTTTAGCTCAACGTACGGTACGGGCATTAAAAGAAAAATTTCCACAGTTAGCTGTTATTACCGATGTGGCGCTTGATCCGTTCACCACCCATGGTCAAGATGGGATTTTAAGTGAAAGTGATGACAATAAAGCCGGTGCGACAGGTTATGTATTAAACGATATCACAACAGAAATATTAGTTAAGCAAGCGTTATCACATGCGCAAGCGGGTGCTGATATTGTTGCACCTTCGGATATGATGGATGGTCGTGTTGGTGCTATTCGCCAAGGGTTAGAAGCTCAGGGTTTTGTTAATACTAAAATTTTAGCCTATTCAGCCAAATATGCTTCTCATTACTATGGTCCATTTCGCGATGCTGTCGGCTCAGCCGGTAACTTAAAAGGTGGCGATAAGCATACTTATCAAATGGATCCTGCGAATAGTAACGAAGCCTTACATGAAGTTGCACAGGATATTAGTGAAGGTGCTGATATGGTGATGGTTAAGCCGGGAATGCCTTATTTAGATATAGTACGCCGTGTTAAAGATACCTTTCAAGTACCAACATACGCATATCAAGTGAGCGGTGAATATGCCATGCATATGGCAGCAATTCAAAATGGTTGGTTAGCTGAAAAACCTTGTGTGATGGAAGGCTTGTTGGCGTTTAAGCGCGCTGGTGCAGATGGTATATTAACGTATTTTGCCAAACAAGTTGCCAGATGGTTAAAAGAAGAGAAATAGACGTAGAGTTAGATGTTTCGGGGAGGGAGCATCTCATAGAGTAATCCTTCACGAAGCGCTCCAGTAGAAAGTGTTAACTCGGCAATGTTAAAAACTTTAAATAAAGCAATTAGAATACTCAAACCACTAGCAAGCACTGGTGCTCTATCGGCTCTTAACCCGGAAAACGAGATGTTATCAATGATTTTACAGTGAATAAGCGCTTGTTTTATTTCTTGCAAAAAATCTGAAGTGATTATAATAGGTTGCTTTCTACCGTGAAGGATTTCGGCTAATGCTTGCATAGAGCCAGAGCTACCTAAAACAGATTGCCAACCTAAATTGAGAAAGTTTACGGATATTGGAGTAATGATTTTGATTGCTGCAGCTATAGCAGTAGTAAAATTTCTCTCTGTTAATAAATTGTCAGCAAAAAATATTTCTTTAAAACTAACGCAGCCTAAATTTAGGCTAATGGTATGTTTCGCATCAAAGCCTTGACCAATAATTAATTCAGTACTTGCACCACCAATATCAATAACGAAACGTTTTTTCTCAAAATTATCTTGGCAGGTGTGGGCAACGCCACTGTAGATTATTTTGGCTTCTTGTTCGCCACTAATCAGTTTGATTTTTACTGGTAAAATTTTATTGGCAGGTATTAAAAAATCATCACGATTTATCGCTATTCTTAATGCAGCGGTAGCAACAATACGAATATTGCTAGCAGGGATGCCTTTGAGGTGTTCGGAAAATAAGGTTAAACAATCAATGCCACGGTTAATAGCATCTTGGTTTAATTCATTGTTATCATTTAAACCTGCAGCCAAGCGTACTTTTTGTTTTATTTTGGCTACAACCTTAATTTTGTTGTTAACGAGTTGAGTAATCCGTAAGTGAAAGCTGTTTGATCCTAAATCGACCACAGCATAATGCGAATTTGTATATTCGGCCTTAAGCTGTGGTGTTTTTTTTTGCATGGTCATTTAAAAACAAAGAGAAACTAACGGCGAGGGCGAGAGTTACTGTTGCCGCTTTGTCTAAAGTTACCACGGCCTCCTTGTCTGTTACCACCAGGTTTATGGCGGCGAGGGCGCGGACTTACTTTAGGTAAATCATCAAGCAATGCTTCATGTAAGTATTTTGTTACTGGCAATGCGTGTTCAATGTACTCTTCAATTGCAGGTAGGTTAAATACATATTGTTCACAAGCTAGGCTTATAGCATGTCCAGTTGCACCAGCACGGCCTGTACGACCAATACGATGTACATAATCTTCACAATCATCTGGTAAATCATAGTTAAAAACATGCGTAACTGATGGAATATGTAAACCACGAGCGGCAACATCAGTAGCCACTAATATATCTAAAGTTCCATCGGTAAATTGCTCTAGTATTTTTAGACGCTTCTTTTGGGGAACATCGCCAGTTAATAAACCAGCACGTAATTTATCAGCAACAAGGTGATCGAAAAGTTTTTCACATACGTGTTTAGTATTGGCGAAAATAATAGCTTTTTCAGGCCAGTCTTCTTCTATTAATGTTTGTAATAAAACCATTTTATCTTCATTAGAAGGATAAAATAATTCTTCACTGATGCGAGTATTTGTTTTTTGTTCTGGTGCAATTTCCACACTGGTCGGATCATTCATATGCTCGAAAGCAAGCTCTTTAACTCTAAATGATAATGTTGCTGAGAACAGCATGCTTAAACGCTGCTTTGCAGGGGGCATTTTATTAAACATATAGCGAATATCTTTAATAAAGCCTAAATCGAACATTCTGTCGGCTTCATCAAGTACAATAACTTCAATATTACTTAAGTTATAAATGCCTTGTTTTAAATAGTCTAATAAGCGTCCACAGGTGCCAATTAAAATATCAACACCTTGCTCTAGTTCTAAACGTTGACTTTCATAACCTTCACCGCCATAGACAATACCAAGACGTAGCCCAGTACTTTTTGCCATTTCAATAGCATCACGATGAATTTGAATAGCAAGTTCACGTGTTGGAGCCATTATTAATGCTCGAGGTTGATTATGCGTCGGTGCTTCTACTTGTAACAATCGGTGAAAAGTTCCGGCCAAAAATGCGATGGTTTTACCTTCGCCTGTTTGAGCTTGGCCTGCAATGTCAGTGCCTTTAAGCAATATAGGTAAAGACTGTTCCTGAATGGACGTACAATGGTGGAAGCCCATGGCTTCTAATCCGGTTACTACTTGCGGAGCAAGATTTAGGTCAGCGAATTTTGTTTCTGTTAAGTGTGTTTTTTTCATGGCGCTAGCTTAACACCATAGTTGTTTAATAACTAACTTTAGCTGCGTTAAGTGAATATAAAAGAAAACAAACTTGAAAAATAGGCAACATAGCCTCATAAAGGTATAGTATAAAAATTAAATAGCGTGGCACAATAGCCATAAGAGATGGAGAATAAGATGAACGATAAAATTGTTCAGCTAACTGATGATAGTTTTGAAGCTGATGTTTTAAAAGCCCAGGGCTTAGTGTTGGTTGATTTTTGGGCAGAATGGTGTGGTCCTTGTAAAATGATAGCGCCAGTTCTTGATGATATAGCGGTAGAATATGATGGTAAGGTCACGGTTGGTAAATTAAACATTGATGAAAATTCAGATACTCCACCTAAGTATGGTGTACGAGGAATTCCAACTCTATTGTTGTTTAAAGATGGCGAAATAGCTGACACTAAAGTAGGCGCCTTATCTAAAACACAATTAAAAGAGTTTTTAGATAAAAACCTTTAATTAGTCATTAAATATAAAAAAACCTGAAATTATTTCAGGTTTTTTTATGCATACTATAAAAACAGTTAAATATTTGCTTACATTTTCACGAGTGACTTTACCTAGTTCACTTTTAATGCTAGATTTAGCTCCTGAGTATAAAATAACATTTCTACATCCCTATTCTATTATCTTTTTTTACTACTTTTATTAGCTTTCTTTTAGCTTTTTATTAGATAAAAAGATTATAAACACACATTTAAAATAAACTGTCATCGGCAATCGCCAGGACATAACCACTTAAAATAGTTTAAGAAACCCCCTATGAATCTTACCGAATTGAAAGAAAAATCCATTAATGAATTGGTTGCACTAGCTGAATCTATGAAGCTAGAAAACCTTGCTAGAACACGCAAACAAGACATAATATTTGCTATTTTAAAGAAGCATGCCGAAAACGACAATGATATTTTTGGTGGTGGTGTTTTAGAAATTTTACAAGATGGTTTTGGCTTTTTACGCTCTGCCGACTCTTCCTATTTAGCCGGTCCAGATGATATTTATGTATCACCAAGTCAAATCCGCCGTTTTAGCATGAGAACGGGTGATACTATTCAAGGTAAAATTCGTTCACCGAAAAAAGGCGAGCGTTACTTCGCCTTGTTAAAAGTAACGGAAGTTAATTTTGACCGCCCTGAAAATACCCGCGGTAAGATTTTATTTGAAAACTTAACACCTATACATCCTACCGACCGCATGACTATGGAGCGTGGTAATGGCTCAACGGAAGATATTACCGCTCGTGTTATTGATTTAGCGTCACCCATTGGTAAAGGTCAACGTGGTTTGATTGTTGCGCCGCCAAAAGCGGGTAAAACCTTATTATTACAAAACATCGCACAAAGTATTGCGCATAATTATCCTGATGCCGAGCTAATGGTATTATTAATTGATGAGCGTCCAGAAGAAGTAACGGAAATGCAGCGTTTGGTTAAAGGTGAAGTTATTGCTTCTACTTTTGATGAACCAGCAAGTCGTCACGTACAAGTGGCTGAAATGGTTATTGAGAAAGCAAAACGTTTAGTTGAACATAAAAAAGATGTGGTAATTTTACTCGATTCAATTACCCGTTTAGCCCGTGCCTACAACACCGTTATTCCTTCGTCAGGTAAAATTCTATCTGGTGGTGTTGATGCCAATGCTTTACATCGTCCGAAGCGCTTCTTTGGCGCAGCACGTAATATTGAAGAAGGTGGTAGTTTAACTATTATTGCTACTGCGTTGGTTGAAACTGGCTCTAAAATGGATGAAGTTATCTACGAAGAATTTAAAGGTACAGGTAATATGGAATTACACCTGTCTCGTAAGATTTCAGAAAAACGCGTTTTCCCAGCGATTAATATTAATCGTAGTGGTACACGTCGTGAAGAATTGATTACTAAGCCTGATGAATTACAAAAAATGTGGATTTTACGTAAAATCGTTCATGAAATGGATGAAATAGGCGCTATTGAATTCCTTATTGATAAACTAGCAATGTCTAAAACCAATAATGAATTTTTTGATTCAATGAAACGCAAGTAATCTTTATACGGGTATAGTACTGATGAAAACCAGTCATACCGGCTGGTTTTTTTGTTTTTAAAACCCTTTGCAAAAATTAATGGCATTTATGAAATATAACGACTTACGAGACTTTATCAGTCAGCTTGAAAAAATAGGGCAATTGAAACGTATTACAGCCCCTATTTCCACTCACCTTGCTATGACTGAAATTAGCGATCGTACACTGCGCGCTAAAGGACCGGCATTATTATTCGAGAATGCGGTAGATGAAAATGGTCAGCCTCATAATATGCCAGTACTCACTAATTTATTTGGCACACCCGATAGAGTAGCACTTGCTATGGGGCAAGAAAACGTTACTGCTTTACGTGATGTAGGTAAGCTATTGGCTATGCTTAAAGAGCCGGAGCCACCAACCGGTCTTCGTGATGCTTTAGGTAAAATACCTGTTTATAAACAAGTGCTCAATATGCCCGTTAAAGTGATTAAAAAGCCACTTTGTCAGCAAATTGTATTGAGTGGTGATGATGTTGATTTGACCAAGTTGCCTATTCAAACTTGTTGGCCAGGTGATGTTGCTCCCTTAATTACTTGGGGTTTAACTATCACTAAAGGTCCTCATAAAGAGCGTCAAAATTTAGGTATTTATCGTCAACAAGTATTGTCTAAAAATAAAGTTATTATGCGTTGGCTATCTCATCGTGGTGGCGCGTTAGATTTTCAAGAGTTTAAGACAACCAATCCAGGTGAGAAATATCCCGTTTCTGTTGCTTTGGGGGCCGATCCGGCAACTATTTTAGGGGCAGTAACGCCAGTGCCCGATACCTTGTCAGAGTATGCGTTTGCTGGTTTATTACGTGGTTCAAAAACGGAAGTGGCAAAATCAATCAGTAATGATTTACAAGTGCCGGCAACAGCAGAGATTATTTTAGAAGGTTACTTAGATCCCGAAGAAACAGCACCAGAAGGTCCTTATGGTGATCATACCGGTTATTATAATGAAGTTGATGACTTTCCTGTCTTTACCGTTACCCATATCACTATGCGCAAAGATCCTATTTACCATAGTACCTACACAGGAAGACCACCGGATGAACCTGCTATTTTAGGGGTGGCATTAAATGAAGTATTTGTACCTATTTTACAAAAGCAGTATCCTGAAATTCAAGATTTTTATTTACCGCCAGAAGGATGTTCTTATCGTTTAGCGGTTGTCACTATTAAGAAGCAATACGCAGGTCACGCTAAACGAGTCATGATGGGCGTTTGGTCATTTCTGAGACAGTTTATGTACACTAAATTTGTCATTGTTTGTGATGATGATGTTGATGCACGAAATTGGGAAGATGTGATTTGGGCAATGACTACGCGTATGGATCCAAGCCGAGATACAGTGTTAATTGAAAATACCCCGATAGATTATTTAGATTTTGCCTCGCCAGTTTCCGGTTTAGGATCTAAAATGGGATTAGATGCGACAAATAAATGGCCTGGTGAAACAAATAGAGAATGGGGCGTGCCCATTGAAATGACTGATGAAATAAAGCAACAGATAGATGATATTTGGGATGATTTAGCTATCATCCCTGAAGAAAACAATTAAATTAAAGAGATATATAAATGAAAACAATTAGCTGTCAAATAGTGTCGTTAACTTCACTTACGGCTCATGTATTTAAAGTACTATTAAAACCTGCTGAAAAAGTAGACTTCATTGCTGGGCAGTATTTGAACTTTATAATGAGCGACAAAGACAAACGACCATTTTCCATTGCTAGCTCACCTAATAGTGATTTGATTGAATTGCAAATAGGCGCTTTTGTTGCTGACAGCTATCCCATGCAGGTAATAGAACGCATTCAATCTGCACAAGCAGATGATAAATCGGTCACTATTGAGATACCTTCAGGTAAAGCTCAGTTACGTACGGAAAGTGAACGTCCATTGTTATTGTTAGCGGGTGGTACAGGCTTTTCTTATATCAAGTCCATGTTCGAGTACTTAGCTGAGCAAAACTCGCAACGTCATATTATGGTGTACTGGGGTTTACGTGAATTGGCCGCCGCCTATGAACTTGAAGAAACTGCAGCGGTAATAGCTAAATTACCGCATGCTAACTTTATTCCAGTTATTGAAAATATAGATGAAAATGCTAGCGAAAAATGGCAAGGAAAAACAGGCTTAGTCCATCAAGCGGCCATGCATGATATTGTTAGCTTTGAACCTTATGATATTTATCTTGCTGGACGCTTTGAAATGGTCGGCGCTATTCGTAGTGACTTTGTTGAGCATGGTGCGTTAGTAGAACATATGTATGCAGATGCTTTTGCTTTCATTTAAATAACTTAACGTTACGTCTGAACCCAATTGAATATATTATTTCAATTGGGTTCAGTTGAAGATACTAAGGTTGTTGAAAATTCACGGTTAAAAGGTTTTTATTCCCTAGTATCTCTTCCTAGTACTTATTCAAAGGTACTTTAATTCGACTACAGGGCATGAACCTTAACCCATACTTCATTTGCTGCTTGGTGTTGACCTTCTTCTGTCAGGGCTTTAGCGAAAGCTTGTAAGTCTTGTTTATCGTATTGCTGTCCTTCAAGTTTAATTAAACTGCCAAAGGCCTTTTCTGCCATTGACCATTGTTCACTCATTAGGGCTAAATGTCCTAAGCAACTTAGCCATTGAGGACTTTGTCTATTATCATGGAGATTTTTTTGAACTAAGGCTATTAACGGTTCACTCCGCTTAATAGGTAGTGAGCGTAACTGTTTAAGAAAGCGATCGTTAGGCTGCTTCTTCAGCATAGGTGTAATGAGCTTGATTAATGGTTCGGTGATGTTTTGCTCAGCTAGAACCTGACAATAAGCAAATAAAATTGCTTCTCGTTGCTTTACCTTACGGCCAAGTGAATTCCAATAATCTTGCAAGCTTGCTTGGTCTTGTTTACGGATAATGTGGTTAAATGCGCCATAATAGGCTTTTGCTTCCCATGCTTGAACGGTTTCATCATTGATGGACTTTTCTTTGCGGACAATACTTAAATAATCTACCGCTGATTCGAAGCGTTTTTCAATTAAACATAAATCAACTTCTAGTACTAAAAATCTAGCATCGTGACCAATTTGTTTATGATTTTCATCAATTAATAACCGTGCTCTTTTATATGCATCGTCCGATTTTTGATTCATTAACAGCTTTACTTTAACAATAACACTGGCTAAATCGGCAGTTTTTGATTTTGCACTCTCTTGTTCTAATAAGGTTAAATAGTGGTTGGTATTGGTATCAAGTTTCTGTTTTGCAGAGGCAGCAGCGGCAAGTAAATACGCACTCTGTTGGCGTTTAGCCGGCTCGGCACTTTTCGCAAACAGTTGCTCTGCGCCTTGGTAATCTTCTAACATATAGGCAGCTAGACCTTTGTTGAAATTGGCAATGCCGCGCCTTCTGCTAGCAAAGGCTAGCATATCCCATGTTTTGAAGCTGATTTTGAAGCCGCCACGTAGCACTTTGAAAAGTATAAAAGCGCTGATAACGAATAGAGAGAACATTATTGTTGCTGACAGTATTGTTAATTCAATAATGGTTTCATCCATGGCAATCAGGATGTAGCCTTTTTCATCAATTAATAGCGGGCTAAGGGCTAAAACAGTAAAGAATAATATAATGATGGCAATAAAACGGATCATATGATGCCCTCAACGTTAGGTTGATCATCTTGCTGTTTGGGTAAAGGAGATGATTTTTGAGGTTCAGTCGTTACTGCATCAGATTGCTTGTTTTGAGGTGATTTTTCAGCGTCATCGGCTGTGTTTGACGGCGAAGCCTGAGGTTTAGTAGGTAAAATTACAGGTTGAGGCTCTACTGCACCAGATTGCTTCACTGGAGATGCTTTTTCAGTATCATCAGCTGTTTTCGATTTCATCGGTTGGTTTTTCAGCGCTGTTCTGATGGCCTTTAAAGAGGTTAATTCACTTGGATAATCATAACTAACGAGTTTTGTTTGTAAGTTAGTTAATGATTGTAGGAAATGTTGATTAGTTGCATCTCCCAGATCAAAGAACTCAGTAATCCATTCTTGAACATCGGTTAAAGCTTGTTGGTAAATGTCCCCTTTGCGCTCACTCGCCGCCCATAAAGCCAATTGAATTTTTAAATTTAAATTTTGTCTTAAATGCTGCTGTTGTTCTGGTGATACTAGTGGCTTAATCATTCCCGTTCTTTGACGAACACGAATAAAGTCATCAAGAAATTTCTTCCATGTTTTGGCTAAGTTAGCTTGCCAATCATTAACATCATTCGACAATTCAAGGTTAGTATTTTTATCCGATTTTGCACCGATATCCACCATGGCCAAAGGTAGTATTGCTACTTGTTTGTTCATTGCCATCAATGTTAAAACAATCTCATCAGTTTGTAAGGTAGGCATTAGTTCAAGTGACTTCATGTCTTGATGAACTAATTGACGAACCGGTAAAAAAGCAGGATCGTTCAGATCGGCTAAGCGGGCATCGGCATCTTTAAGTAAACCAACCGCTGCAGTAGTGTCATGTTCTAACCATAAGGTTCTTGCCGCAATACGAATGAGGTATTCAGCTTCATGCAATAGCCAATCACTGGGTTGTCGCTGTTTCATCTTTTGTTCAAGTTGGCTGACAGTCGTGTTCAGTTCTCTAATTTTTGCTTGGTTACTGCCGTTAACTTGAGTGGTTACTTGCTGTAGCTGCTTAGCAAAAGCTTCTTGCTGCTTAATTAGCGTTTGATATTGATTAGCTGTAGCAGTATTTTGATGATCGATTTGTTGAGAGAGCTCTGCTGTCAATAATTGGCTTTGTTGCTGCTGCCAAAAATAGTGACCAGCTGTGCTACCTAAAGCGATAACAATAGCAACGAGTGCTAATTTTGACACCTTGTTTTTACTACTAGCTGTAGCTTTTTTCGTTGGCACCTTAGTTTTACCACCCGCAGTGGTTTCTTTCGTTGGTACCTTATCTTGACTGCTAGCGGTAGTTTCTTTTGCTGAAACTTTTGTCTCTGTTGCTTTAGTCGTTTTAGTGACGGGCGCTTTAGTGTCAATATTTTTTTCTGGCTCAGTGGCTAATGGCGTTTTTTTATCAGTCATTTTTAATTCCATTATTGAATTTTAGTAACTATTCAACAAACGCTATAAAAGCGAATCATTCCGTAATTTCTTAACACGGAACATTAGTTATTCACATACAATTCCTCGATTAAGATACCACGAAGATAACGGATGGTGAATAGAGTCGAATCTTATTGCTTAACATTTATTCTCAATGATTGCTTGTAGCGTAGTGCTGATCGCTTGTTCATTAGCGCCGTCACTTTGTATTACATTAACTAACCCAAGCTGTTGAGCTTGGTTGGCAATACGTTTACTTGCTACTAACCAAATACATTGATTTCTCCAGTACTTAGTTGTGTCATTTTCTACGGCTACGTTAGTAGCCTGTGTCAATTGTACGAGCTTATCTAATAGTGCGTTACTGGTAACGACAATACAATTAATTTGTTGTTGATACCATTGCTTGTTTATATCTTTAGGAAATGTTCGCCATACTCTTTGATAGCTTTCAAGGTAATGTATCATTGCGCCACGCTTGACTAATTCTATTGCCAAGTGTTCTCTACCACCATTACCACGTACTATCGTGATAGTTTTATTTGATAGATTTTCATTTAGTGTACTTAAGGCTAGCACACCTTCGCTATTTTCTTGAGAAGGGCATTGTATATTTTTAAGCGCTAATGCTTGTAGCGCTGCTTTTGTCGCTTTACCAACAGCAATAATATGTTGATATTTCCAGTGTGTTGTTGCAACGTTAGCATGAGCAAACTCAACTGCGGCAGCACTAACAAAAATTAAAATATCGGCAGTGGTCAGTAACCTTTCACTTTGAATGTGATCAGCTAACGGTAGATAATCGAATAGCGGCTGGCTAACGCAAGCGATACCTTGTTTGTTAAGTAACAAGGTTAATGCTTGCGCTTTTTTTGTTGGCCGAACGACTAGAACGTTAAGCGGATAAACACTATTGGTTGTCTGCATAAACCTGTTGTAAAATTTTATCAGCACCGCGGCTAAGCAATTCTTGTGCTAGGGTATTACCTAATGCTTCACCTTGATCAACAGGGCCAGTAATTTCACTTTCAATCATTTCACTTCCATCTACCGCGCCAACTAAGCCACGTAGGTGAACTTCTTTACCATCAGCTGAAATAACACTATAACTAGCAATAGGAACCTGACAGCCGCCTTCTAATGCTTTGTTCATTGCGCGCTCTGTTAATACACGGATACGCGTTGTGCTACATTCAAGGGGAGCTAATAAGGCCTTGATAGTCTCGTCATTAATACGACACTCAATACCAACAGCGCCTTGACCATTAGCAGGTAACATTTCTTCTGGCTCAATATATTGAGCGATACGTTCGCTCATTTCTAAACGAATTAAACCAGCAGCAGCTAAAATAATCGCGTCATATTGGCCTTCATCTAATTTTTTTAAACGGGTATTTACGTTGCCGCGTAAGTCTCTAATATCAAGATCAGGTCGTTTCGCTTTTAATTGACATTGGCGACGTAAGCTTGAGGTACCAACAATAGCACCTTGAGGTAAATCGTTAAGAGTTGCATAAGTATTTGAAACAAAAGCGTCACGGGGATCTTCGCGAGGACAAATCACCTCTAAATCCAAACCGTCAGGGAATTCTACGGGTACATCTTTCATTGAATGAACAGCAATATCAGCTCGGTCTTCGAGCATGGCAACTTCAAGTTCTTTAACAAACAAACCTTTACCGCCTACTTTTGCCAATGGGGTATCTAAAATAATATCGCCTTTGGTGGTCATCGGCACAAGTTCAACAGTAATATCTTGATGAAAGAGTTCTAATTGTGCTTTTACGTATTCTGCTTGCCATAATGCTAGGGCGCTTTTACGTGTTGCTATTCGTACTGTAGTCATATGTCTTGTTCTCAAAAGTTTATGCTATTGTGTTATTAGGGTTATTTCAGTCTCGGCCTGTTTACTTACTGCGGCAGATAAAAATTGCCAAAATTCACCACCGCCACGTTTATCTGTCCAAATATCATCGGAAAATGAAAAATGGTGGCCATTAAATTTAGTCGCTACCCATATTTCATGTAAGGGCGCTTGCTTATTTATGATGATTTTAGTGCTGTTTTTAAACGTTAATGTTAATAAGCCACCAACGCCTTCGTAATCTATATCAACACCACATTCTTCAATCGCCTCTTCAACGGCAAGTAATAGATCTTCAGCGATTAAATTGTATTGGCTATCGTTCATTGGCTTTCTTTAGTTGTTTGGGAGATCAGCATGTGAGTATAATACCAATCAACTGAGATAAATATAACAATTAAGTTAAGTACAAAGCTTGATTTAGACAACTTTCATGGTAAAAACTGGTAATCATGCATTCAATTAAACATTTTTCTTTTTTGTTCAGCTGCTTTTTAATGAGCCTGCTTCTCTGTGCCTGTGGCTCCAAGGGTGATTTATATCAAGTGGTTGAGCCAGAGCAAAGTACTATGGTAAAAGAGTCCCAACAACAGAATACAGATACTATAAAGAAGCCGAAATAATGTTAGTGAATTTTTCTAAAATGCATGGCCTAGGTAATGATTTTTTAGTACTGGATAATGTAACGCAAAATGTTTACTTATCTAATGAACAAATTGCTAAATTGGCAGACAGAAATTTTGGTGTTGGTTTTGATCAATTGTTAATTGTTGAGCCGCCTTATGATCCAGATTTAGACTTCCATTATCGAATTTTTAATGCTGATGGTAGCGAGGTCAATCAGTGTGGTAACGGTGCTCGTTGTTTTGCACGTTTTGTGCGGATGAAAGGCTTATGTAATAAAAATAAAATTAAAGTCACAACAGCTTCAGGCAAAATGACTCTTTTTGTTGAGCGAGATGGTAATATTTCAGTCACCATGCCAGTTCCACAATTTGAACCCGCTAAAATCCCTTTTACCGCCCAAAAAGCCGAAGGAACCTATATTTTACGCAGTGAATCAGAAACAGTACTTTGTGGGGTTGTTTCGTTGGGCAATCCTCACTGTGTAGTAACCGTTGATAATGTACTTGAAGCGCCTGTTGCTACTTTAGGTAAAGAGTTGTCATTGCACGAACGTTTTCCTGAACAGGCTAATGTTGGTTTTATGGAAGTTGTAGCGCCAAATCAAATTAAATTACGTGTTTATGAGCGTGGAGCGGCTGAAACGTTGGCTTGTGGCAGTGGCGCTTGTGCCGCTGTGGTTATTGGTCAAATGCAAAACAAATTAAACCGACAAGTAACCGTTGAGTTACCTGGTGGAAAATTAAGAATTTATTGGAAAGGCCCTGGACACCCAGTAAAAATGTCTGGTCCTGCGGTACATGTGTTTGATGGACAGCTGTCTGTATAATCATCGAACTTATTGCTATTTTGTCTAATTTCGTTGTCGAAAGTGCTCATTTATATTCATATATTCCGTACTTTCTTCTAGAGTTTGAACAAAATTTTTGCAAGCTGAATTACAAAAAGTGAAGAAGATTTTTATGAAAAATGAACAAAAAACTACAAATATTGATGATTTACCGTTAACTGATGAGTTGGTGAGTGCTTACCTACAGGATAATCCAGATTTTTTTAATCGCAACAATGAATTGATGACCGGGTTAAGGCTGATAGATAATCAACGAGGAACAGTGTCTTTAGTTGAAAGGCAACAACAGCAGTTGAGACAGCAAGTACATAATTTAGAAGATGAAATTACTCAGTTGATGTCAGTTGCTAGTCATAATGAAAATTTATTTATGCTTTACAGTGACTTGTATTTACGGTTATTAGATAGCAAATCAGCAAATGAATTACTGGATTGCTTAACGCAAGCCACGAAAGAGTTACTGTCTTTATCTGCTTTTAAACTGTATTTGATTAACGGTGTTGATATGTCACATGACAGTTTATCAAAAAATGATTGCCAAGGTGTGATGCAAAACCGTTTATCAAACAGTGATTATTACTTTGGTCGTTTACAGCAAAGTGAGCAACAACTAATATTCTCCCATAATTGTGCAGGTTCAGTGGTATTAGTGAAGCTAGTACATGATGACTGTGATTTAGGGTTTTTAGCCATTAGTAGTGATGATGCCCATCATTTTGATCCGCGTATGGATACCTTATTACTTAGCCAATTTAAGCGTTTAGTCGCTAAGTTATTAAAGCAACATTTAGCGATTTAATTAACTCTTCGATAAGCTCGGACAATCCGCCTCCGTTTGTCCTGAGCTTGTCGAAGGAAGCTTGTCGAAGGAAGCTTGTCGAAGGGTCGTACTTCGACTGCTTGTTCCTCACACTCAGTATTAACGGAATAATTTACAGGTAAATAATGAAATTCTACCGTCGATTAACTGAAATCAAAGCGATTAGTTTTGATTTAGATGACACCTTATACAGTAATAAACCCGTCATGCAGGCCGTCGATAAAAAGATGACAGCCTATTTTTCTAGCTTGCTCATTTTAAAAAATATTATGCTCGATCAGCATAAACTTTTGAATGTGCATTTTTGGTCTTATTTTCGCCACCAAGCTATTCTAAAGCAACCTCACTTAGCACATGATGTGGTGCAATCGCGTTTAGTCAGTTATCAATTAGGCTTTATATCGCTTGGTTTAACTGAAGATGTCGCCCATCAACAGGCGCAAGCAGCAGTAGATTATTTTATTACGCTGCGTAGTGACTTTACCGTTCCCGAAGAAAGTAAAAAACTTCTTGCTAATCTAAGTAAAGAGTACGTTTTGATTGCCATCAGTAATGGTAATGTTGACACTAAAACGTTAGGGATTTCACACTACTTTCAACGTATTTATCATGCCGGTTGGCAGACAGATGGCCGTTTACTAAAACAAAAACCGATAAGTGATATGTTTACGTTAGCGTGTCAGCAATTGGACATTAAACCATCGCAGTTACTGCATGTTGGTGATTGTGGTCATTCAGATATTCAAGGAGCATTGCGAGCAGGTTGTCAGACGGCATGGCTATCTTGTTATGATGTCGGTAAGCCTATTGCAGTGCTTCCTCATATTGAGCTGAATCAACTCACCCAGCTTGAGCTATTATTACCTTGATAAAAATATCGAATTAAAAATGCCTCGTTAAAAATTAGTAAATATTCAACTTGCTGTACATAAAACCAGTGCTATACTGGCAAGGTTTAATCATTAGCTCAGTTTTATATCTCAGTTTCAACTATAGTTCAATAAGGTTTTCCGCGATGGATGTTTCAGAATTACTCGACTCTTTAAACGACAAGCAACGTGAAGTTGTTGGTGCGCCGCAACAAAATATGTTGGTGTTAGCGGGCGCTGGGTCAGGAAAAACACGTGTATTAGTGCAGCGCATTGCATGGCTAATGCAAGTTGAACGAGCAGCGTCACATTCTATTTTAGCGGTAACCTTTACCAATAAAGCTGCCGCCGAAATGCGTGCCCGAGTTGAACAAGTGACTAGTGGTAATACCCACGGTATGTGGATTGGTACTTTCCATGGCTTAGCGCACCGTTTATTACGCATGCACTTTCAAGAAGCAAAGTTGCCACAAGCCTTTCAAGTACTTGATAGTGATGATCAGCTGCGTTTAATCAAACGCATTATTCGGTCATTAGCGTTAGATGAAAAGAAATGGCCAGCTAAGCAGTTTGTTTGGTATATCAATGGTAAAAAAGATGAAGGCTTGCGTCCACAACACATTGATGCCCAGTTCGACCCTACTGAAGAGTTGTTTGTTAAGGTTTATAAAGCCTATCAAGAGACCTGTGATCGTGCGGGCTTGGTCGATTTTGCTGAACTACTTCTACGTGCTCATGAACTTTGGCTCAATAATCCTGAACTATTGGCGCATTATCAACAACGGTTTGGTCATATTTTGGTGGACGAATTTCAAGATACCAATGCAATTCAATATGCATGGTTAACCATGTTAGGAAAGGCGCAGTCTAAGGTGATGATTGTTGGTGATGATGATCAATCTATTTATGGTTGGCGTGGAGCAAAAATTGAAAATATTGAACGTTTTACCAGTGAATATGATGATGCAAAAACGATTCGATTAGAACAAAACTATCGTTCAACGGCTAATATTTTAAATGCTGCCAATCAGTTGATAAGTAATAACAATAACCGACTTGGTAAAGAGTTATGGACGGATGATAAAGCCGGAGAAAAAATTTCAATTTACACCGCCTTTAATGAAATAGACGAAGCGCGTTTTATTGCGGGTCGCATTAAACAATGGCGTGATGACGGCGGTAAACTCGATGAAGTGGCTATTCTATATCGCTCTAATGCACAATCACGTTTAATGGAAGAAGCATTATTGCAAGGACAATTACCGTATCGCATTTATGGTGGACAACGTTTCTTTGAACGACAAGAAATTAAAGACGCATTAGCCTATTTACGCATTATTAACAATCGTGATGATGATGCTGCTTTTGAACGTATTATTAATACCCCAACGCGTGGTATTGGTAATCAAACGGTAGCGTTAGTACGTGATGCTGCGAGAAGTTTGCAAGTAACCTTGTGGCAAGCCTGTCAGCAATTATTGAAAACAGAACAATTAAAAGGTCGCAGCGCGAAAACTATCACTACTTTCATTAATTTAGTTGACCAATTAGAAGATGATTCAACGGATTTAGACTTAGATCAACAAGCCAATTTTGTTATCCAGCACTCGGGCTTAAAAGCCATGTATAAAGCAGAAAAAGGCGAACGTGCCGAGCAGCGAATTGAAAACTTAAATGAGTTAGTAACCGCTTGTCAAACCTTTGTAAGTGACCCAGAATTAGTGGAAGATCAAACGCCATTAACGGCTTTTTTAACCCATGCAGCATTAGAGTCGGGTGAATCACAAGCCGAAGAGTTTGAAGCCGCGGTACAACTCATGACTATGCACTCGGCAAAGGGCTTAGAGTTCCCGTTAGTCTTTATTGCCGGTCTTGAAGAAGGAATGTTTCCAAGTCAGCAATCAGTAGAAGAAATAGGTCGTTTAGAAGAAGAACGACGTTTATGTTATGTCGGCATGACAAGAGCAATGAGCAAATTATATTTGTTACATGCAGAAAGCCGGCGCATATATGGGCAGGAAAAATTTCATAAAGCTAGCCGTTTCTTACGAGAATTACCTGAAGATTGTGTCGAAGAAATTCGCATGCAAAGCCAAGTATCTAGACCCAAAAGTGTTGGTAAATTTTCAAATACCTTTACCTTAGAAACGTTTGCAAACACAGGGTTTAAGTTAGGCCAACAAGTCGCTCATGCTAAGTTTGGCGAAGGGGTAGTGTTAAATTATGAAGGTAGTGGCGCACAATCGAGAATTCAGGTTAATTTTGAAGAGGTTGGCAGTAAGTGGTTAGTGGTTGAATACGCTAATTTACAAGCGGTTTAAGTTGATAGTATACAAATAAGGCAAGTGAGAAACGAAGTTTTATGTTCTATTTACAAATAAATTGAACTTAATTGGCAAAAGGTACTCTTACTTAATAGTAATGTTATCCCTTAGTGTTTCATGTTTTTATGCACCTATTTTTATAGGTGCATTTTTTTGTCTAAATTTTACTAAAATATCAATGCATGGTTTTTTGGCAAGGTGAATACTCCAGTATAAGTATTTGATTAAAAGAGATAAAATGGAAAAAGTTAAAAGAGTACGCTGTTAGTTCCGATCATTTGTAATACAGCTTGCGTATCAAAGGGTCTATTCTGAGGTGTTTTTTTATTTAGGAAGTGGTATTTCTGTTGCCATTGCGGACGTAAGGCCTAATGTTTGTAGTGCGGCCATAATGGTAAACCCTCAACCGTCGAAATATCTGTTGTAATGGAATAAGCGTATAGATAATAAAACGCACTAAGTTACCAGTTTAAGTGAAACCACACTTTCGGTTTGAAGCACAGGTTTAGACTCATTAGCCAAATTAATGGCCTTGATTCACCTTCGACTCTCTTACCATTATTTGAGGATACCAACTTGGCTAGATGTCTGTTTCTGAGGCTACTTTCACGTATTCATAATTAAATGCTCTGACTTTTTTACCAGAATTTGCAACAAACTCTACAGTTGTTGAGCGAGGTAATATCAATACTGCCTCGTACTCTTCGCCAGTTAAAAAAGTGTCTTGGCCACATACTAAGTCTTGGGTTAATTTGATTCGCATTACTTATTTTCACTATATATGTTGAATAATTGAACGGATTATACCATTCTTTTACGTACAAATAGTGTTTTGATTGATTTCAATTAATATTTTGGAAAATAATATCCAATCTGGTCATTAAATAGTACTTTAGCCGACTAGTATAAAAGACAGTTCGGATAGGAAAACTGACCTTGTAGGTTTCTCATGTACAGTTGGTCTGTGGCATTAGTGAACGTTTAGCTGTATCTGGTATATCAATAAACAGAGATTAAATCATTTGTTCAAAAGGCTTCAATATCCCCTTGAGCTCACCCAGTCTTGGCGGATATCTTTTTAAAGACAATATTAACACATCAGTTGCTTGCTTTTTTACACTTATCAAATAATTGGACCACTTGATGATCTCTATCGGTGAGCTATTACCTGCCATTTGTTCATTAAAATATAAAGTAAACAAGTGAATTGTTAGTCGTGTTTTTTGTATAATCAAAGGTATAATCCGTATATTCAATTATTTAAAAAATTTAAATTATGAACGATAATAACAACACACTTAAAGCTTTTTTAGCTATGGCTAAACCAACCCAAATGTTATGGGCATTACAAGACAAGGTAAGTGAAGATTGGGTGGTACTCGATTCTATGGCCTATGAAAATACTGAAGTTATGCCACTTTGGTCAAGTGCTGAATTAGCTCAACAACATTGTATTGAAGAATGGGCTAATTATATTCCCTGTGCAATTTCATTATCAGACTGGTTCGAGTTTTGGATTGAAGACTTGAACCAAGATGGCGTTATTGTTGGTGTAAATTGGCAAGATAATGATGAATGTTTGGAAATGGAGCTTGCTGATTTCACCCAGGCATTAACCGCAATTGAGTCTTTGAAATAACACATATCACCAAATAAATGGCCATATTCACTGAGCCACTACACATACGTTGAATGATTTTATGGAAAAAGTTGTGTGGTGAGTAGGGGGAGGTAGTTTAAAAACGCGAAAATACTGAAATGGGGCACCTTGCAGGAGTCAAACCTGCGGCATTCGCTTCCGGAGGGGGGCAGTTTTGCATGCCAACTAACAGGGTCGAATGAAATTCGTCAATAAATATGTATAGAAAAAATTAAGTGCTGGTATTAGTACGGGGCTTTTTATAGAATGCTACCTCATAATTTCCACCCGTAGCTCAGCTGGATAGAGTGCATGCCTCCGGAGGATGCAGTCATAGCAAAAGCTGTCACGGTGGGATACGGTCAAAAAAGTAAAAATGCACCATTAGCTCAGCTGGATAGAGTGCGCCCCTCCGGAGGGCGAGGTCGCAGGTTCGACTCCTGCATGGTGCGCCATTACTGACTTTATATCAATAGCTTTTCTAAATGTCCCATCAGTTACTAATTTATTTTACCGTTTTTAAAATCAGTTTTATGACCGTTATTTTTAGCTGTCACAATTGAATTTTTTAACCCTGTGACAGAATTGTGACAAATCTGCGCCAAATGACCTTCACACGATTTTTAATGGTAGGTTATGATGATATTATTTAGTGATTTCAATCAATGTAACCTCACTAAATCCTTCACTATGTTCAATATGCTGATAACTCGCTAACATTTTATTGATTACTTTTTCTCAACCTACTTATTGTGATCTGATCCAATAGTTTTGGACACCTCGTTAAGTGAGTAAACTAAGCTCACAGAGGTGAAATATGAAAAAGAACAAGCAACGTAAACATTATTCAGACGAGTTCAAAGAAGAGTCGCTTAAACTTGCAGAAAAAGTTGGTGTAGCTCAAGCATCTAGAGAACTTGGTGTTTATAGTGGAAAATAACGTGTGATTGTGCCACCCAATTGCATCGACTATGACCATTCAATTACATACAGCGTTGCCTCTTAATAAATGACAAATATTCTATAAAGCAGTCATTATATTGATTATACGAAAGGGCCGCTTGATACGATATGACATGAACCTGGGCTTGTCTAGCAACATTTGAACCGATACAAATCAGCCCTGCGTTAGATAATAGAATTGTTCTAAATTTCATCAAGAACCTGTAAATTCAAAAATTCTAATTTGATTAAAAAATACCAAAGCGGTCATTAGATTAATATGATTTAGTATTAAATTTTATGATTCTATGGCGCTTCTGGTCGGATAGACGACACCTGTTACCAGGTGTCGTCCTCCTGAGAACCGTACTTGCAACTTTCACTGCATACGGCTCAAGCCTCCACAAAGGCATATAACGTTACCCACCAACCTTTTTCTGGTTGATTTTGCAATACACATCTGAAGCTTTAATACTTGCTGCTCGACGGCTTTCCAGT
>NZ_QOLD01000062.1 GCF_003333305.1 Candidatus Colwellia aromaticivorans
TTAGCTTGACCAAAAATTAATTGAGCCCATTGTGCTGTTTCTGTATTATACATATCGATTTATAAGGAAATAAAAAAGGTATTAGATCATAAATCTAACCGATTTAAAAGTTGTGTATAAGAGACAGGCCGTCTATACATAGAATACTTTGCTATTTCAATAATTTATAAAATCATCACTAAAGGGGAAAACTGTGATAATTTGGACGAAAATAAAACTACCACTCATTATTTTAACTGTGGGTATTGCCGCAATTACGTTAATCACCTTATCTAAACCCACACCGAAACCCAATGATGATCTTCTGACAGAACCGCCAAAAGTAAAAGTGGCTGTACAGGTAGCAACTCGAGAGCAAGTTGTTTTGTCGGCGACAAGTCAAGGAACAGTAGAAGCAAAAAGAGAAATAGACCTTGTTGCACAAGTATCTGGTTTGATTGTTAAAGTTGATACGCAATTTTCTGATGGTGATTTTTTTACTCAAGATACGATTCTAATTGAAATAGACTCAAGAGATTACCGCGCTGCGTTACTCAATGCTAAATCACGTTTAGCACAAGCACAACGTAGTTTAGCTGAAGAAAAAGGGCGCTCTCGTCAAGCACGAAGAGAATGGCAAGATTTAGGCAATAAAGATGCTAATGAACTTTTTTTACGGACTCCTCAGTTAATTGAAGCGCAGTCGGTTGTGGCATATGCACAGGCTGATGTTGAAATATCTCAGCTAAATATTGAACGAACAAAAATTCAAGTACCGTTTGATGGACGTATCAACGAAACTTATGTCAATGTTGGCCAGTTTGTTACTCGAGGTACCGCGTTAGCCAAAGTATATGATACCGACATTGCTGAAGTGCGTTTGCCACTTTCGGATAGACAGTTAGCTTTATTAGATTTACCCATGTTGGGCACCGCACTTGATAGTAACCCAGCGGTTATATTAAGCGCTATTATTGGTGGCAAGGCTCATCAATGGCAAGGCATTATTACTCGAACTGAAGCCTCAGTTGATGTTAATTCTCGCATGTATTATGCCATAGTTGAAGTGGTAAAACCTTTTGAGGTTTCTGACCATACCAACCATTCAGCCCCCTTAATTCCAGGATTGTTTGTTACTGCAAAAATCGAAGGTAAAAAGTTAGATAATGTAGTTGTTTTACCTATTGAGGTCATTGTTAAGCGGACTAATATTTATACGGTAAATGACAAAAATGTTATCGAAATTCAACCAGTAACCGTATTAAGTAAAAATTCAGAACGTGTTTGGATCCAAACAAAGGTCAATGAAAATATGACTATTTTGTTGGAGAAACACGCCGTTGTATCTCCAGGGACCGTTATCGAACCAATATTTAGTTCTGATTTTAACGATAATACAAAAATTGAAACTCAAGTCGCTGCTACAATAAATGATGGTGAATAGTGATGAACAATATAGTTCAGTGGTTTGTTAAAAATCCAATAGCTGCAAATTTATTGATGTTAGGTCTTCTTCTTGGTGGTTGGTCGGGTTCCGATACCATTAAAAAAGAAGTTTTCCCCACTTCTGATAGAAACTTTATCAATGTTAGTATGAATTATCTGGGTGCTGCGCCCAACGAAGTAGAGCAGCAAATCGTTATTCGAATCGAGGAGGTTATTGCTGGTTTACCCGGGATTTTTAAAATCAGTTCTAATTCTCGACAAGGTTCAGGTTCGGTGAGTATTGAAGTTATTGAGGGTTTTGATGTAAAAGAAGTTTTATCAGATATTAAGGGGCGGGTTGACTCTATCAATACTTTTCCGCCTTCGTCAGAGCGACCTATTATAAGCCAGCAAGTCTTTAGAAATACCTTGATGTGGTTTGCTATATCAGGAGATGTCAGTAGAGGTGAACTAAAAAAAATTGGTTATCAGATCCGTGATGAAATGCCCTTATTAGAAGGTGTTTCTGAAGTAAGAATTCAAGGCTTACGTTTAGATGAAGTAGGTATTGAAATATCTGAAGAAAACTTACGCCGATACAACCTGACTTTTTCTGAAGTTGCTGCCGCAATTCGCAGTTCTTCAATGAATGTACCTGCGGGAGCGATTAAAACAGAACAAGGCAGTATTCAAATACAAACCCGCGCACAAGCCTACAATGGTCAGGACTTTTCCGATATCGTTATTCGTAGTAATACGGACGGTAGCCAGTTGTTTTTGTCGGATATAGCACAGATAAAAGACGGTTTTAGTGAACAAGAAATAGACTTTATTATTGGCACAAAGTCTGGTTTAAACTTTGAAGTTAAAATGAGTGATGACCCTAAACTTTTTAAGGGAACGATCAATGCTCGTCATTATTTAGAAGCACTTAAAACAACCCTGCCCCAGGGGTTAGAGTTAAAAATTAATAACATCAGCAAAGACCTTTTTGATGGCCGTTTTAATTTATTAAAAGATAATGCCTTAAGCGGTTTACTGTTAGTTTTTATTATTTTAATGTTATTTTTACGTCCGCTATTAGCTATTTGGGTCGTGGTGGGTATTGTAACTGCGTTTGCTGGTGCCGTATGGTTATTACCTTACTTTGGCATTTCGTTAAACATGTTGTCGATGTTCGCCTTTTTAATGGTGTTAGGTATTGTGGTTGATGATGCAATTATTGTTGGCGAAAGTATTTACAGTCAGCAACAAAAAGGCATTCAAGGCGATGATTCTGCAATTACAGGCGCTAGCAGTGTATTAATGCCGGTAGTACTCGCGGTGATAAGTACAATCATATTTTTCATGCCTATGGTCGATGTGCCAAAAGATGTTGAGCCCTATACCATTTCAATATTTTTTGTGGTTTGTTTTTGTTTATTATTTTCGTTGGCAGAGTCTTTATTGATATTACCCGCTCATTTATCACATATGAAACCCGAGCAGCCGAGTCGTTTTTCCGTATTGAGAAAATTAGAGCGAATTCGACATTATTTTTCTTCTGCAATGGAACGTTTTGCCGCCGGCACATATCGCTCGTTATTAAATAAGTTGTTAAAACGAAAAGGCAGTACGGTACTTGCTTTTACGTTGTTGTTTGTCACTTCTTTAACCATGTTTGACGCCGGTTGGGTTAAAACTGCTTTTTTTCCTCGGGTACCTCAAGCGTTTGTTTACCTTCAAGCCAGTTTTCCCGATGGTTCACCCTATCGTTATACAACGGACTTAGCCGAGTATATGAAAAAACATGCCAATTCTTTGGATGAAAACCCTGAGTTATTAGCTAAAAATGGCGGCAAAACTTTTCTTACTGAAGTCAATACTACGAGCAATGGCAGTAGTGTTGATATGTATGTTGGTTTAACCCCTGCAGAAGAGCGAAGTGTCGGTGTCGAGGACATTAGAATTAAGTTAAAAGAACTGATTGGTCCTTTACCTGAATTGCAAAGTTATTCTTTAATCTCTACCTTTGGAGGCAATGCCCCAGATATTCAGCTGAATTTAAGTCTGTCTAGTAATGCGGTAAGTACACAAGAGCAAGCCATTAATGATATTAAGACGGTTTTAGCTGCTTATGAGGGGATTGAAAATGTCCGCAGTAATCTTGATACCGGTCGTTTAGAGGTAGAATTAGACTTAAAAGATTATGCCCAAACATTAGGTATTACTACACAAGATATTGCTACTCAGGTACGACAAGCTTTTTATGGTGAAGAAGTGCAACGTATTCCGCGTTCAAAGGAAGATGTGAGAGTGATGTTGCGTTTTCCGGAAAATGAACGCCGTAGTTTAGATACCCTAGATGATATGCGTATTAGAACCGCTCAAGGTGATGAAGTGCCGCTTGAAGCTGTTGCTAATATTAGTTTAGTTCCGGGCAGTAGTACTATTCGCCGAACGGATCGCATTCGTAATATTACCTTAACAGCTGATACTGTAGAGGGGACAGATGGTAATGAAATAGTAAAACAAATGTTAGCAAGTTATGGCGGACAATGGAAAAAACAGTATCCCGGTTTTGATCTTTCTACCGATGGAAATTTACGTGCTCAAGCTGAATTTGGTGATAACTTTAAAGAGAACTTTTTATTGGCTTTTATCGTCGCCTTTTCATTATTTGCTATTGCCTTTAAATCTATGTTTGAGCCATTACTCATTTTAATTGCTGTACCGTTTGGTTTTATGGGTGCTATTTTTGGTCATATCATTTGGAGTGCGGTTACGGGAGTAAACTATGATATAAGCATGATGTCTTTCTTTGGTTTTCTCGCCTGTGCTGGTGTTGTTGTTAACGATAATTTAGTTTTACTTGAGCGAATTAACAAACTAAGAGAAAAAGGCTACAGTGCTTTTGAAGCGGCATTAAATTCAGGTACTGACCGTTTTCGTCCGATTGTATTAACCTCGTTAACAACCTTTGCCGGTTTATTACCTATTTTATTTGAACGCAGTACTCAAGCTCAGTTTTTGATCCCTATGGTTATCTCTTTAGCTTTTGGTGTTTTGTTTGCATCGGTAGTCACTTTGTTTATGGTACCTTGTGCTTATTTAGGCGGCTATTCATTAGGACAACAGCTTAAACGTTTGTATCGAGCTATATTAAATAAATTAGGACTATCAGAGCCAAATGTTGACTTGAAACCGAATGAAGGTGAGTTATAAAACTAATGTTTAAGTCATTTATCTGAAGTTATTTAAGGCCGAGTCATGATCGGCTTTTTTATAGCTACTTTTCATTTATTACTCTTGAATTTATAGTACTTGTATTACGCGAACATCCATTTTATCTACCAATAAATGCGTAGCGAAACTGTTTTAGTTTTTGTGGTATTAGTAACCATCTTGAAATTAAATTTCATGTGGTAATTGGTAACCTTAAATATTATTTGCAGCCACAAATATTTGTGAATTTTTTGCTAAACTGGATTGTCCAAAACTTCTATGCCTATAACAGGATAGAACTATGAAATTTATGTCTGCTGCCTGATCAGAAAGCCGACCATCGTTTCATCTAACTCTTTATGCCATCAGAACAAATTTAATATTAAAATAGAATTTTTATTTAGGTCAGCTTTCGTATCTTAGTGACTGCTTCATAGATTTATTTTAACAAGAAATTTATGACCGCTTACTGCCCCACAGTTGTCGTTGTGGTACTAAAACCTTATGTCAGCAAAGTGGTAGCTACTGCCCTTTGAGCAGTCCGGTGTATGATTTTTTAGTTTTACTTTAGAAATTAGATATTTCAAAAGATATCCTAACGACTTTTCAGTGCGCTTTGCTGACTTTAGTCTCAATCTTCTTGCCTTACATTTTCTAATGAATCACTTTTGTCATATTACTGAGAAGTATCCCTAATAAGTTGTTGAACTAAACCGCTTCGCGGAGAATTTCATCTTGCGTGTATCCAAAATAGTTCGCGAAAGGTCACTTACTGGTCTAAAGTAAAGAAATCTATGTTAACTGTTCTGAGCAAAATTAAATCTGGAAATTGTTAAAGCATATGACGGCTGCAAGTCAAAGCGCCCCTGAATAAACAATATCCATTTAGCATAGGGCTAGTGCCAACTTGAACATACGGCGCTGGAATCGACTCAGTCCAACAGCACATTTATCTCACATGCTTCGACAATAGATGAATGCTTAATTGTTTTAACTCCGATAAAATCGCCACTTATTGTGGCTTTTTTTAAAAAAAAGTAACCATGATAACAAAAAAATATATTCCCTCACTTCACGCTTTTCGCGGCTTCGCCATCATCAATATTGTGGCAATTCATGCTATTGAGTTTATTTTCTTTTTCGCTGGAACAGCCGAAACTACACCAAAACCCGATTTAACGCCTTTTGCGTGGGGCGAAAGTATACTGTTTCACGACTCAACGCTCTATTTCACTTTTATTTCCGCTATTTTATTTTCTTTGATACTGGCCGAGCGTGGTTATGCTAACTTTTTTAAATCAAAGCTAACAAACGTGTTTTTACCCTACCTATTTTTTACTAGCATTGTGACATGGAGAAATTGGGGGATGGATGGCACACTTACTATATTTGATGGCAGCCTAATGGAGTTTACGACTCTGGTTGGCAAAAACCTAATCACTGGCGGCGCTATATTTTCTTTTTGGTACATCCCTGTTCTTTTTGTTCTTTACCTTGCGACACCGATTTTTGCGAAACTCTTAACCATTAAGAAAGTGAAGTGGGTGGTTGTTTTATTAATACTAGCGCCACTGGTTTGCTCACGTGCATGGCCCGATATCACTTGGACAAACTTTGCCTATTTTTTAGGGGCTTATATGCTGGGCATGGTGGTAGGTGCGAACTATCGAAAAACAATCGAGCTAACCGAGCGCTATCTCTTTTTGGTTGCTCTGATGACGGTAGCCTCAACCGCTGTATTAGTAGGTTTGTTTTATCTTGAGAGCCCAAAGTGGGGAGTGATTATCTTTACTGAATCGGCTTGGTATGTACAAAAAATAGCAATTGCAGGCTTGGTCATCTTGCTGTTTGAGCGAACCATGAGTAGCGTACCCAAGTGGCTCGATGTATTGGGCAATTACGCTTTTTCGATTTATTTCTTGCACGGGTATCTGCTATTTGAAATGTACGAAGTTATGGCTAAAATCATAACAGCCCCAACTAGCCTTTCCATTATTTTGCCGCTTGCAATATTGAATGTTGTACTTGTAATATCGATCAGTGTACTCATTACCTACGCCTTCAAATTGCTATTGGGGAAATATTCACGCAGCATTGTAGGCACATAATAAATAGGGATAAACATTCATTCTGGCGTTTGCAAATGTGATCCAATCATTGCTTTTTCAACCCCAAAAGTCAGGTGCTAAATTGGTGGCGACGATAACAAGGCAATCAAAGTCGCCCAAAAATACGTGGGCTTGATTGGCAAAGAACCACTCGCCCTTTATGGCAGCGTTTTGATACAAAATCTAATCTGAATAAGCATTTTAGCTGAAATGCTTAACGTCTTCTTTGTTAAGGTTTTTAGATATCAGCCAGTACACAAAATCTATCATCAGCCCATTATAGGAAGGCTGATGTCTAAAAGGCTCACAATGAAGAAACCGCGGGAATCGAACTCGGTGCTATGGGGATTGCTTG
>NZ_QOLD01000032.1 GCF_003333305.1 Candidatus Colwellia aromaticivorans
AAGCGGAGTCGTAATGCCGACATCAATGCCTGATATTGCCAACCATACAACAGCCCAAACAGAGGGAACCCTTGACTGGGTTGGAATGAGCAATATTGAAATGCCAATAATGGTCGCCTCAAAGGGTGAAAAAGAACGCATGGTTTCAGCCCATGTTGATGCTTTTGTAAACTTAAAAGAAGCACAGGCTAAAGGCATTCACATGTCACGCCTATATTTACTTATTGATGAATTATCAACAAGCAATGTACTGAACTACCAAAGTCTAGTCACCTTACTAGATGGCTTTATCAGTAGTCATAGTGACTTAAGTGATCAGGCAAAAGTAACCTTTAGCTTTGATTATCATTTACGTAGAAAATCTTTAATCAGCGGAAAAGAGGGATGGAAAGCTTATCCAGTCACCTTATCTGGCTACTTCAACCAAGGCAAACTTACCATTGAAATGGCTATTGATGTTCCTTACTCATCAACTTGCCCTTGCTCTGCGGCATTAGCCCGCCAATTAATACAGCAAGCATTTCAACAAAAGTTTGTCGATAGTGAACTCGATATTGATGTAATACGCGAATGGCTTGGCACCACAGAAGGAATCGTAGCAACACCACATTCTCAACGTTCTGTGGCTGAAGTGAAAGTGAAGTTAAATAATAATATTAGCGATTTCCCTATAACAGATCTAGTTGACCTAATTGAAGATTCATTACAAACACCGGTACAAGCAGCAGTAAAACGTGAAGACGAACAAGAGTTTGCTCGCCTTAACGGTCAAAACTTAATGTTCTGTGAAGATGCTGCTCGTCGTCTGCAGTTCAGCATGAACAAAGCAACCCAATATGATGACTTTTGGCTAAAAATAAATCACCTTGAATCACTACATGCCCATGATGCTGTTAGTGTAACCACGAAAGGACTTATTGACGGTTATCAACCTTAAAGCTGCACTTTATTAGTAACGAGTGGCGAAGTAACTTTGCCACTCGTTTATTCCCTCTATCCTGTCACTAGTGTTCTATTTTCTGTTAAATCAGACGCTTTACTCTCTTTAAAAAAGGCGAACAAAATTTAACCGCGAAAGATCAACAGACCCTAACCAAGTGGGCTTTTTATTTATTCTCTTATTTAAAATTAAACAAAGAATACAACCGTTAATGTCCATAAAATTGCAGCTAAACCAGCCGCATAACTAGCAGGCACAATTTGCGATTTAACATGATCCATCATGTCACAGCCTGTAGTCATTGAGCTTAAGATAGTAGTATCGGAAATGGGTGAGCATTGATCGCCATAAACACTGCCATTAAGCACAGTTGCAAAACAAACTATCATAAATAGTTCAGGGTTATTAACCCCTGCACTTTGCGCAATAGCCCAGGCTAGCGGCATAGCCAGTGGAAAGGCAATGGCAAATGTTCCCCAACTTGTACCAGTAGAAAAAGCAATTAGCATCGCCATCAATTGTAATATCACCGGTAACAACCAATAAGGTAATTGCTCACTAAGTAAAGAAACAAGATAGACACCACCGCCAATTTGCTTACTTATTGCACCAATAGTTACCGCCAACATCAATATCACCGAAGCCAATACAACACCCTTCAAGCCATTACCAAAGCCATCTATAACCTGACTTAATGACATCCCTTTTGCTAAGGCGACAAATGCACTGATTAGCAACGCAGCACCAAAGGCCCAATTAATCTTCGGCGTGCCATAAAAAATAAAGGTAAGTACTGCAATAGCAATTAAGCTTAGTAAGGGTAAAATAAATTCAAGCACATGAGCGTTGTAGCCTTTAGGCACATCACAAGTTTGCAGTTCTTTGGCACTTAATGGTTTAGCGCCAGGGGCATCTAACTCTCCTGTTGTTGTTGCTCGAATATGAGCATCCCGAATTCGCTTTCCAGAAAACTTAGTTATATTAAGGCTTAACAACAAAGTACCAATTACGGCAATAATGCCATAAAAACTAAAAGGTACTGCAGAAAAGAAAAATGCCAAACGATCGGCTTCTGTTGCTAAAAAAGCAACACCAGGCACAAATATCAAGGCTTGTACATAAGCAGGCCAAGCATTAAAAGCAATAACAATTGCGATGGGAGATGCTGTTGAATCAACTATATAGCTCATTTCTTCATGGCTAATACCTGCTTTGTCAGCCAATGGGCGGACGGTCGTACCCACCAAAACCGTACTCATGGTGCCACCTTGAAAGAACAAAATACCTAAAAACCACGCAACTAACTTGGCTGAGCGCTGACCACGAACAAAATGCTTAATCATGTAATCGGCAAAAGCTTGTGCAGCCCCAGTTTTTGACCAAATACCTAATAGACCACCTAACAGCCATAAATAAAGCAACAATAGCCCTGCAGTACCCGTTTGAGCCATTGCAGGGATTAATATTTGATCAGTAAGATCATATTGCCCCATCATAAATGCGCCAATTGCTATACCACTTAATAATGCAGTTAATGGCTCTCGCGTTAGCCAAGATAACAGTATAGTGATAAAAGCAGGTAGTAATGACCACAAGCCATAATGATAAGCAGCCCCCACCATTGTCTCTTCAACAAAGTAGTTAACATACAAAGCAGAAAAAATGCCGAGAATGAGCACTATCAATGCGATAAAGTTACTGTTGTAGTTTTGAGCTTTTAAAAGAAAGTTACTCTTCATTTATTTCTCGTTGGTAAATGCAAAAATCTAACTCATAAGCATTTTTATCATCACAAGGACGTAATTCACTAGCCGTTTTTTTCCAACTACCATCATCATAAGCTGGAAACTGCGTATCACCGTCAATGCTTGCTTTTATATGAGTAACATACAGACGATCAGCATTAGGTAAACAGTGCTTGTAGATTGCACCACCACCGATCACCATTATCTCTTCAACGGCATCACTACCATCTGAGCCATCAACTAACGCTAACGCTTGCTCAACTGAAGTAACGATATCAATACCGTCAGCTGAGACATTTCCTTTGGGTATATAGGTTTCATCACGCGAAATGACAATATTTCGACGCCCCGGTAATGGCCGACCAATAGACTCATAGGTTTTTCTACCCATAATAATAGGCTTACCTAAAGTCACTTTTTTAAAATAGGCTAAATCGGCAGGTAAATGCCACGGCATAGTATTGTCTTTACCAATTATATTGTTATCGGCTGTCGCTACTATCATAGAAAGAATGGTCATGGAGTTCCTAAATTTAATTTTTTGAAGGCATAAAAAAAGAGTAATGATTTCTTATCTTATATGATAGTAAATCATTACTCTTGTGTCGATGAGTTAAAATATAGTAGCCCATATCTGATCAACATATTTCAATTTTTTATGTGTCAATTGTACCGTTAAGCATGCCTGCTTGTGCCACAGACTGTGTGAAAACCTTTTGATCACCTTTTCGTATAACTACCTGATAGTTATGATCAATCGGTCTTAACCTTCTCCACAAATATAATACATGTTTGCTATACTTATCAGTAAGTTAATCTTTATTGGTAAGTATCATGTCAGGCTTTATTAAAGGTGTTAACCGTTCCCAATCTACACTCTTTCCTGAATCTCTCGATGACTTTGTTAATACTGAAAATACCGTCAGAGTCATTGATGTGTTTATTGAAGCATTAGATTTAGCTGAGTTAGGATTTACGGGTGTCATTACCAAATCTACTGGTCGTCCTAAGTATCACCCTGCTGTCATGTTAAAGCTCTATCTCTATGGATATCTTAATCGAGTCCAATCCTCTAGAAGATTAGAAATTGAAGCGAATCGCAATATTGAACTCATGTGGTTACTTGAACGACTTGCTCCTGACTTTAAAACCATTGCTGATTTTAGAAAAAATAATGCTAAAGGGATTAAGCATGTTTGCCGTACATTCGTTCAGCTATGCCGACAACTTCATCTGTTTGATGAAGGTGAGATTGCCATTGATGGCAGTAAATTTAAAGCCAGTAACAACAAAGATAACAATTACACTCCAAAGAAAATGGCCTTTCATATTGAACGTGTTGAAAAGCATATTAGCAACTATTTAGAAAAACTAGACAGAGCTGATGAAGAGCAACATAGTCCTCAAACAATCAAGGCAACTCAAGAAACCCTTAACAATTTAAAACAGAAACTCGCTGAATTAAAAACATTAGAAAAAGAAGTTAAAGACCACCCAGAAAAACAAATATCCACCACTGATCCAGATTCAAGGTTGATGAAAACACAAGGTATGACACGAGTTGTCAGCTACAACATACAAAGTGCTGTTGATACTAAGCACCATCTCATTGTTGCACATGAAGTGACCAATACTACTGACAGAGGACAACTTTGCCCTACCGCTATTTTGGCTCAGCAGGCTCTAAAAAGAAAAGACCTAACGGTTATCGCTGATAAAGGCTATTTCAGTGGGCAAGATATAAAAAACACACAAGATGCGGGTATGACACCATTAGTCCCTAAAGGTGATACATCAGGTAGCGATAAAAAAGGAATATTTAATCGTTCGAAGTTTACCTATGATAAAGAAAAGGATGTATTTATTTGCCCCAATAACAAAGTGTTAACGCCCGGAAAAACAATGACAAAAAATCGCGATATATATCAAATTAATTACCGAGCAAGACTTAAAACCTGTCAAGCTTGCTCATTGAGATCTAAATGTACGAAAAGTGCGACCCCGAGAAAATTAACTCGATGGGAGCATCAAGACTGTATTGATAAGATGGATAAATTAATGAAAAAACGGCCTGACCTCATGCTAATAAGAAAACAGACCGTTGAGCACCCGTTCGGTACGATTAAGTGTTGGATGGGAATGACACATTTACTCACTCGCCGACTCAAAAATGTTCGAACAGAGATGAATCTCCATGTTCTGGCTTATAACTTCAAACGAATGTTAAGCATAATGGGTAATCAAGGCTTAATAAACGCCATAAAGGCTACTATATAGGCTCTAGCCTTATCTTTTTATGTTTAAACTCGCACCTACCCAAAAAATAAATAAACGTAGAACTATAAGGTATTTTTAAGTTAATAAAGGCGTAATGAGTTTTTACACAGGCTGGCCACACTGAAGACATTAGCATTTGAGAATTTATATTGAAAATTTTTGTATGTTTTGATCTAAAGCTGACATGGCTGAACAATCATATTACGCTGGTATTTTCCTGATAGCTGACGTTCGCCATAGAAGAAAACATCTGTTTCTTAATGATAACTTTTTGACTATAGCCCGTTAAATCTGAATGCGAACAAAGCCACCAAGCAGTCGTTCAAGTACCAATGAAAAATTATGTTATAATTATTAATGTTAGCTTCGTGGGCTAGTCATTATGTCTATATTCAATATGAGACGCGACATTATGTAAATATGGAGACATTAAGTGGATATTAAACCATCACACAATGTATACTTTTTACCGCTAATTATCTGGGTATTTCTAGCTACAGTTGGATGCACAACCGTGGATAGCGAGGAAAAATCATATCCTCAGTCGTGGCCCCCCTTGATTAAACTAAACGACAATAAATGTGAATTTCCGTTAGGGACATTTTCTAATAAAAATACTAGTGCTAAATACGAATACGACAGCTCCTCATACGACATTGCCCCAACACTTGATAATATTTTGGTAACGAGTCCATCAAACAATACAGTCACCCATTTACGTATTGAGAAACCAAAACCAGGAAAAATACGAATCAGGACTTTCGCATTAATCAATAATTTAGAAATTCTGATAGACGAGGAGTTTTTTGACCTCAACAAAGCCACGTGCATTAATGGTAGATTTTCTTTTGTCTCGGACACACTTTACCCTGGGCTGGCCACGTTTGAAAGCGAAGACTATAACCCTTTAGTTACCGCCGCATACATGGTTACTAGTTTTGGTATAGGTGCACCCATTTCAAGATGGTGGGATTATCGTTTAGCACTTAGCTCCGACGGCTCTTTAATAGTCAGAAGACTTAGTTTTGAGTCAGATCTGGCGCTTATTGTTATTTATATCAGGGGAGTTACGGACGATGATTGGTTTTTATATAAATCGGTAGACCCGAAAAAGTTAGTGGATAGACAAAACGAACATTAGGGTCAGACCTTTCATATTTTTCGTAGTTAAAAATATAACCAGTTTATAAAGACGTTTTCGATATAAAATCTAATTCAAACATTATGTCAATGTTGACTCTTAATGAGCGTAAAGTGGAAAAAGTTAGCGTTTACAAGCGAAACACCAACGGCAGTTATGAGCTTGCCAATGTCATTAACTTAAGGAATTAACACATACGTTTGTAGCTCATAGGGTATTTTTTGGGTACAAAGGTTCGTTCTTTTCTAACAAACTTTCTGTTTGGACGAATAGCACTCAAGCTCTTCAATATTTTACTCATCAACAACTCATATAGCTGACACTTTGCTAACTTCATTGTGAATCGTACAATAGTGAACGTCTCGCCAAATGCACATATCCTAAGCTAAGCATTAACCCTAGACTTGCTTCAACGTAATAAAAGGAGCAATGTATGAGCCGTAAAACTTCCGATGAGTGGAAATGTCTTGTAGAGAAACAAATCACTAGCGGTCTATCAGTACCAAAGTTCTGTGACCAGTATCAATTAAGTACTAAGTATTTTTATGCGCGTAAAGCTATTATCGCTAAAGGCAATAACCGTACTGATTTTATACAAGCCAAAATTATTACCAAACAAACCATTATCACTCAGCCCATTGAATATCCCATCAAACTGAATCTACCCGTTGGTGAATTATCATTTCCTCATAATATTTCTCCTGCCTTTATAGCTGAGCTGCTCAATGGGCTAACGCATGAAGATGTTTAGTGATGTTCCCGAGGTTTTTCTTTATCGTGATTTTGTCGATTTTAGAAAATCGATAAATGGTTTAGTGGTGATTGTCGAACAGCAGATGCAAGTTTCACCTCTCACGGGCAGTGTCTTTGTTTTTTGCAATAAGGGCCGAGATAAATTGAAGGTACTTTATTGGGACAAAACT
>NZ_QOLD01000075.1 GCF_003333305.1 Candidatus Colwellia aromaticivorans
ACAGGCGTTCTCGCTTCTTATTACTGATCAAAGTGATGAGAAATAGTAAATTGCATGAGCCGTATACGAGGTCCGTACGTACGGTTCTGTGAGAGGGATGAGGCATGAGCCTCACCCTACTCGATATTGACTTAAATTTGAGCGGAATTTAAGCATATTAAACAGATATCCTTTCTGCTAGAATGCGCCTCCCAAGCAAACCTTGATCTAGATCAGGTTTTGATTATTAATCTATAGCACTGGATTTACGTTCCAGTTAGCTCAATGGAGAGACCATGAGTTCATCAGAAAAAAAGTTATCTACATCTGCGACAGTACAAACACCATCAACCATCACTATTTGTGCGTTATATAAGTTCGTGCGTTTAGACGCATTTGCAGCATTACGTGAGCCATTATCAAATAAAATGACCAGTGTTGAGGTTAAAGGTACCCTATTATTAGCCGCGGAAGGCATTAACGGTACCATTGCTGGCCCGCAAGTAGGTATTGATGCAGTACTCGCTTTTTTAGCTGAGCAGCCAGGTTTAGACAATATATCTCATAAAGAATCCTACAACGAAGAAAACCCATTTCATCGCACTAAAGTGAAATTGAAAAAAGAAATTGTCACTATGGGTATTGAAGGTATTGATCCTAACCAAGTGGTCGGCACTTATGTAAAGCCAAAAGATTGGAATGCCTTAATTTCTGATCCCGATGTAGTGCTGGTTGATACCCGTAACGATTACGAAATTGAAATAGGCACCTTTAAAAATGCCATTAATCCGAATACAGAAACGTTTCGTGAATTTCCCGCATACGTAGAAAAAAATCTAGATAAAAACAAGCATAAGAAAGTTGCCATGTACTGCACTGGCGGTATTCGTTGCGAAAAATCAACCGCTTACCTAAAAGAGCAAGGCTTTGAAGAAGTTTATCATCTTGAGGGCGGGATTTTGAAATACCTTGAGGAAGTGCCAAGTACTGACACCATGTGGCAAGGCGAATGTTTTGTTTTTGATGGTCGTGTAGCCGTCAATCACGGTTTAGAACAAGGTCAGTATGATCAATGTTTTGCTTGTCGTTTTCCCTTAACTGAGCAAGAAAAGCAGAATAAACATTACATTAAAGGCGTAAGCTGTCATCGTTGTCATGATAAAGTAACCGAGCAGCAACGAAGCCGATTTGCTGAACGTGAGCGCCAAATTACGTTAGCTGCAGCGCGTGGTGAAAACCATATTGGTGGCGATGTGCAAGAAATTATGAATGAACGCCGTCAAGAAAAATTAAACAAAAAATCTGAGCAATTTAAAAAGTAGCACTCTCTACAAAAAAATAAGCTTAATGCTGTTTTTTTACTTACCTTTACTCCAAGTCATTAAATGGAATAAAGGTAAGTATCACAGTGAAAATTAATGACTATTTTTATACTACCAATTAATTATCTTTATGGGACTTCCCATACCAATTTGTTAATGGCTGAGCCGTTAATCCATGAGCAATAATACTCAAAAATACCGTTACCATCACTGTCGCATACAAGGTTTCGAAACCTGATACCTCTCCCACTTCATGCGCAACAATGAGTACATATAAAATTGATGCAATACCGCGAGGACCAAACCAAGCGATGAATGCCAAAGTAGATAAATCGAGCTTATTACCATCAAGTTTAGCGCCCAATAAAGAGAACATCACGGGTAACATGCGCAACACAGTTAAACTTAAAAAGGCATAAAGGCACACTTGAATAGTTACAAGTGATCTTATGCAAGAGAGTATAACATTATAGGCTCGTTAAGATGGGTGCATGATGTGTTGAAATAGTAGGTTGAGGTAGGTAGCTTGAATAGATAGGGTAAACGTAGTTTTTAGCGATTAGACGCATTGTACATCTGCCTATATAATCGTAGATTAGCCACGAAAGCTTGTATAGATACAGGGGACTTTAGTTCGTAAAATCACCTACTTTGGTACGTAAAAACACCTTTAAAAGAGAGTTTTTAGTGTAACTAATCATCTAATATAACTACTATAACTGACACTTCTACGTCCTATATTCTACATGAATAGCGCTTATTTAACCAAATGATTAGTAGTCAGTAGAAAAACTGCTAAAATAGGCTCAAAATTTTCCCCTGCTAATAACAATGTTATTAGCATCCTATAGCTAGAGAGAGTATTTAATGAGCCTTTATTTAGAATATATAGCAGAAATTGAAAGTCGTAAGAACGAGCTAGGATTAGCGCCTAAGCCAATTGATGGTGCTGAGTTAACAGCTGAGATTATCGAGCAAATTAAAGACTCAGGAAATGAGTATCGTGCAGATTCGCTTAATTTCTTCATTTATAACACTTTACCAGGTACAACAAGTGCCGCTGGTGAAAAAGCTAAATTCTTAAAAGAGATTATTTTAGGTGAAGCTGTTGTTGCAGAAATTTCAGTTGAATTTGCGTTTGAATTACTTTCTCACATGAAAGGTGGTCCTTCAATTGAAGTGTTACTTGATCTTGCATTAGGTGACAACGCTGCGTTAGCTGCTCAAGCCTCAGACGTATTAAAAACACAAGTATTTTTATACGACGCTGATACAGCTCGTCTTGAAACTGCTTTTAAAGCAGGTAACAGCATCGCTAAAGATATTTTAGAAAGTTATGCACAAGCAGAGTTTTTCACTAAGTTACCTGATATTGCAGAAAAAATAGAAGTAGTTACTTGTATTGCTGGTGAAGGTGATATCTCTACTGATTTATTATCTCCAGGTCATCAATCTCACTCTCGTGCAGATCGTGAATTACACGGCCAATGCATGAGCACTCCAGAAGCTCAAGCAGAAATAAAAGCATTACAAGCTAAGCACCCTAACGCAAAAGTGATGTTAATTGCTGAAAAAGGCACTATGGGTGTTGGTTCATCTCGTATGTCTGGTGTTAACAACGTTGCACTATTAGCAGGTAAAAAAGCAAGTCCATATGTACCTTTTATTAACATCGCACCAATTGTTGCTGGCACGAATGGTATCGCTCCAATCTTCCTAACAACGGTTGATGTAACAGGTGGTATTGGTCTTGACCTTAAAAACTGGGTTAAGAAAGTAGATGCAAGTGGTAATGCAGTTGTTGACGCAAATGGCGATGCAGTGCTAGAAGAAGCGTACTCAGTTGCTACAGGTACTGTATTAACTATTGATACCAAAGCGCAGAAGTTATACAACGGTAACGAAGAGCTTGCTGATATATCGTCGGCGTTTACACCACAAAAGCAAGAATTTATGAAAGCTGGTGGTTCATATGCGGTAACGTTCGGTAAGAAACTACAAACATTTGCAGCAGAAGCTTTAGGTGTTGAACCTGCAAACGTATATGCAGCTTCAAAAGAAATCTCACATGAAGGTCAAGGCTTAACTGCTGTTGAGAAGATATTTAACCGTAATGCGGTTGGTGTTTTATCTGACTCACCACTACACGCAGGCTCAAACGTTCGTGTTAAAGTAAATATTGTCGGCTCGCAAGATACAACTGGCCCTATGACATGTCAGGAATTAGAAGCGATGGCTGCTTCTACTATTTCGCCAATTGTTGATGGTGCATTCCAATCAGGTTGTCATACTGCTTCTGTTTGGGATAGTAAAGCAAAAGCGAACACGCCTAAGTTAATGAGCTTTATGAACGCGTTTGGTCTAATCACTGCACGTGATCCAAAAGGTGTTTATCATTCAATGACTGATGTTATTCACAAAGTATTGAATGATATTACGATTGATGACCGAGCAATCATCATCGGTGGTGATTCTCACACACGTATGTCTAAAGGTGTAGCATTCGGTGCCGATTCAGGTACTGTAGCAATTGCACTGGCAACGGGTGAATCTGCAATGCCAATTCCAGAGTCTGTTAAAGTAACCTTTAAAGGTGAAATGAAAGGCCACATGGATTTCCGTGATGTTGTTCACTCAACGCAATTGCAAATGCTTAAGCAATTTGGTGGTGAAAATGTCTTCCAAGGTCGTGTAATTGAAGTGCATATCGGCACGTTATTAGCTGACCAAGCGTTTACGTTCACTGACTGGACTGCAGAAATGAAGGCAAAAGCTTCTATCTGTATTTCTGAAGATAACACATTAATTCAGTCTATTGAGTTAGCTAAGAGCCGTATCCAGATCATGATTGATAAGGGTATGGAAAATGAAGCTGGCACATTAGTTGGTCTAATAGCACTTGCTGACAAGCGCATTGAAGAAGTTAAATCAGGTACTAACCCTGCATTAACACCTGATGATACTGCTAACTACTACGCAGAAGTTGTTGTTGATTTAGACCAAATTGACGAGCCAATGATTGCTGATCCAGATGTAAACAACGATGACGTATCTAAGCGTTACACCCATGATGTTATTCGTCCTGTTTCATACTACGCAGATAAATCAGTTGATTTAGGTTTTGTGGGTTCTTGTATGGTTCACAAAGGTGACATGCAAATCATCGCACAAATGTTACGTAACATGGAAGCGCAAGGTCAAAAAATTGAATTTAAAGCACCATTAGTTGTGGCGCCACCAACGTATAATATTGTTGATGAGCTTAAAGCTGAAGGCGACTGGGCTATTCTTGAGAAATATTCAGGTTTCGAATTTGATGATGCTGTGCCTAAAAACGCTGCACGTACTAAGTATGAAAATATCTTATACTTAGAACGCCCTGGTTGTAACTTATGTATGGGTAACCAAGAGAAAGCTGAACCAGGTGATACTGTTATTGCCACTTCAACACGCTTGTTCCAAGGTCGTGTAGTCGCTGATACTGCAGAGAAGAAAGGTGAATCATTACTTGGTTCAACGCCTCTAGTTGTGCTTTCTACTATGCTTGGTCGTTTTCCTACAATCGAAGAGTACAAGAGCGCGGTAGAAGGTATTAACCTAACTAGCTTTACTCCACCGACGGAAGCGATGACTACTCACGCAGCAGTGAAAATTGCAGATCCTAGCTAGGTTCTCTATTTTTACTCGTTAGACAGAATAAAGCCAAAGGGTCACTTTACTTATACTAAGTAAAGTGACCCTTTTTTATTTCTTAATATAAAATAGAATAAAGCACGATAAACAAACTGTGTTTGTAAGGCCTTTACGGTTATGACTGCGTTAACACTTAATTTTGGCAATAAGTGAAGGAAATATATAGTTAGGCATAGCACGCTTGTCATCAAAGCCTTCAATACCTTGAATCATCTCAATTTTGTAATGGTAACCACCACACAAACGATAAGACTTACGCAGTAAAAAAGTGGCTAGTCGTTCAAAGTTGACTTTGTTATTAGGGATAATTTCTAATTGAAAGTGTTTATCAGCCAACTTAGTTTGTTTGAATTGGAGATTATGATCAAAATCCCAGAAAGTAGTACTATTATCTTTGTTTGTTGATGTTTCTAAGTTAGTACAACTTGTGATCGCTGAAAAGAGCGTGGCATACATCATTAATTGGGGGATTTTGTTCATCAAAACACCTGCTTAACCTTAGGTTAAAAAGATAGAGACTAAAAGAGGGCAATACCAATACGGATATATGCCCTAATAAAAGTATAGCGGCTATAAAGTCATTTTACTTTTGATTAATAAACAACGCTGATCTTCTTGCTGCTTTATCAGTAAGCTACGCTTTGTTCCTGTAGACAATTCCGTTAGTTCAATTACCGCTGTCGCTAACCTAGCGACACTGACTTCACTACAAGTTGCAGGAATTAAGTTGTTATAACTGCGCATGAAAACAGGCCCGTTGGCTTTGTCTATTTCTGTTAAGCTCAACATTCTTTGTGTTGCACTTTGCTCATTAAAGCGACTTTGCTCACTTGGATAAAGTGCTGACATAGCGGTGCGTAACTTAGAAAAGCCGATATCGCTGTTCTTTTTCTGTATTTTTGCTAACCAATCAATTTTTACCTTAGCATTGGGTGCGATAACCTGTGCGCGAATTGCTGACTTTTCACCCGTGTCAGAGCTATCTAGTGTTAATTCTTGAGCAATTAATTCAGTCGATTTAGGGTGTTCAAAGCGGCTAAGTTGCGTGATTATCTCCCAACGAATATCTTGGCTTATGGTTAGACCTTCTAAAGAGTGTTGGCCATTAAGCAGTTTGTATAAATTATCGAGGGCGTTGTCGGTATGGGCAAAAATTAAGTAACTGTTAAACCAACGACGTTGCATATTCTTGTTATCGCTATTAGCTAATGTGCTTTGCCATGTTATTTCTTCTAGTTGTTGCGCAATATCTTTGACGTAGTCATGCTCACTACCTAAGCTTTTGTTTAGGTAAGCTTTAGCAGAGGATATTTGTCCTAAAATTTGCCCTAACGTTGTATAATCTTGCTCAAGTGGCGCATTCGCTAGTGCAACTTGTAAATATTCATTTAAGGGTAATGTACCATCACGAACACTATCCCATAAACTTTGCCATAACATCGAGCGTAATAGTGGATCTTGAATTTGTGCTAAATAGTTCTGAGTGGTTTTAAAAGAGCGAGCATCTAGGTTTACTTTCACAAAAGCCCAGTCTTGATAATTTGGATAAACCAAATCAGGACACGTGATACCGACTAACTCGTTAACTTCAGTGCTTTTTCCTTGATATATAACGCTTACTTTTTTAGTTAAAGCAAATCCCGGATTCTTGGCTTTTAAAAGAGCAATTTGAACTTTTTGTTCTCGTAATGTTGGTTGGCTTGGATCAGCCGTTTGCAGTAATTTGAATGAACTTATCTTACCAGCATCACATTGATAACTGGCTTCAATCGTATTAACACCAGCTTGGTAAAGCCATTTTTGTTGCCACTGTGCTAAGTCTTTACCACTTGCTTTGGCTAAACTGTTAATAAAATCATCTAAAACAGCATTTTTATAGGCATTTTCACTAAGGTAATTATGAATACCTTGCTGAAAGGTTTTCTCACCAAGTAGGTGGCGAAGTTGGTTAAGTACCGAAGCCCCTTTTGAATAAGTAATGGCATCAATATTATCAAAAGCATTCGCAGTTGAATGCACAGGAACTTCTATCGGGTGGGTGGTCACACGTTGATCAGCACGATAAGCGCTTTGTTTTCCACCGGCATAAAAACTACGCCAAGCATGGGTGAATTCGGTAGCCTCGCTTGTTGCTAAGGTTGCCATAAAAGCAGCAAAACTTTCATTTAGCCATAAGCCGTTCCACCATTTCATCGTGGCTAAATTACCAAACCATTGGTGTGCCATTTCATGCATAATCACATTAGCTAGGCGTTCTCGACGGCTTTGACTCATTTCACCATTCGTTAAAAAGCTTCCTTCGGCAAAAGTAACTGCGGCAGCATTCTCCATGGCGCCGTATAAGAAATCAGGTACTAACACTTGATCATATTTTTTAAATGGGTAGTTAATACCAAAGTAAGCATCAAAAAATTTGAAACCTTGATTGGTGTAGGTGAACCATTGCTTAGGTGTTATTTGTTTGGCAACAGATTGTCGAGCGAATAAACGTAATGGGTATTTTCCGGTATTGTCTGTCCACATTTTATACGGGCCAGCATGTAGAGAAAAGTTGTAAGGACTTAAGGTTTTACTTTTAGGAAAATGCCAAATGTTAAAATCACCTTGCTTGGTTATTTTATCTTCCCCCGTTGCTGAAAATACTGTCCATTCTTGTGGCGCCGATACTGTCATTTCAAAAGTAGCTTTTAGATCGGGCTGATCGAACAGCGCAAACATTTGTTGAGCTGCTGCAGGCTCAAAATGAGAGTAAAGGTAAACTTTATCATCAACAGGATCTTTAAAGCGGTGTAGTCCTTCACCATTAGTGCTGTGTTTACGCGTTAAGTTCACGGTAACTCTGTTGTTACCTTTAAGAAGTCGCTCTTCTGGTAAGGTAATAAACCAATCATTATAACTTTTTGCTAGTTGCTCAACGGACATTGAAAAACCATTAATGATGACACTTGTTATTTGTGCCTGGTTGAGATCTATTGTTAAAGGGGAGGTATTATCGCTTAATGCAAAATTAATCGTTGAACTAGCTGAAAAATGTTCTTCACCAGTCAAATTATAATTCAATTGATAGCTAACATTAGATACCCGAGCAGAGCGCTTAAATGCTTGCTCTTGGCTCAGGTATTGGTTCTCAGCGCGAGGAGTAAAAATTAGTGTTTGATGCATTAATTTACTTGAATCATTAAGTGCATTTTTATTGTTTTTTGTTGTCACACAAGCGCTAAGTAATAGTGTAGCTACCAGTGTTGATGCAGCAAGAATCATTTTCTTTGAAGCACTAAATTTCAAGAGAGTTCTCATTATATTTTTAATAATTTATCAAAGTATAAAACAGAAATACGAGAGTAAAAAGAGGGGGATTGATTAGATTGTTAAAAGAAGAAAAATCTGTGAAGAAGTTATAGTAATTTTTTATAATTTGAAAATAAAAAAGCCACTATCTAATAGTAAGATAATGGCTTAAATAGTTGTTATCGATTAAATGATAACTCTTTTATTTTTTCTTTTTTACTGCTTTCGCGTTTGGTAAATCAGTGATTGAACCTTCAAAGATTTCTGCAGCTAAACCAATTGATTCATTTAACGTTGGGTGGGCATGAATAGTTAAACCAACATCTTCAGCATCAGCGCCCATTTCAACCGCTAAACAAACTTCACCAAGCATTTCGCCCGCATTAATACCAACGATAGCTCCACCAAGAACACGACCTGTTTCTTTTTCAAAGATCATCTTAGTTTTACCTTCAGTACGTGCTGAAGCAATAGCACGACCAGAAGCAGCCCATGGGAAGTTAGCTACTTCAATGTTTAAGCCTTGTTCTTTTGCTTCACGTTCAGTAACACCAACCCAAGCCATCTCTGGATCAGTATAAGCGATTGAAGGAATGCAACGAGGTTCAAACGTGTGTTTTTTACCTGAAATAACTTCTGCAGCACAATGTGCTTCATGAACCGCTTTATGTGCAAGCATCGGCTGACCAACAACATCACCAATAGCAAAAATGTGATTTACGTTGGTACGTAGTTCATTTGTAACGTTGATAAAACCACGTTCGTCAACATTTACACCAGCTTTATCAGCATCAATTAACTTACCGTTAGGCTTACGACCAACAGCAACTAAAATTTTGTCATAGCGAACTTGTTTTGCTGGTGCATTTTTACCTTCGAAAGTAACGTATAAACCATCTTTTTTAGCATCAACAGCCACAACTTTAGTAGACAACATAATGTTGAATTTCTTTTTGTTGTAGTTGGTGTAAATTTTAACAATATCTTTATCAGCAGCAGGTACTAATTGATCAGCAAATTCAACAACTGAAACGTTAGAGCCTAACGCTTTGTATACTGTACCCATTTCTAAACCGATGATACCACCACCAAGTACTAACATTTCGCCCGGTACGTCTTTAAGCTCTAAAGCACCCGTTGAATCAATAACACGCGGATCATCTTTTGGAATAAACGGTAAATCAACAACTGATGAACCCGCAGCAATAATAGCGTTATCAAAAGTAATTGTGGTAGTTTTACCATCATTACCTTCTACTGCGATTGTTTTATCGCTAGTAAATTTACCAAAACCGTAAACAGTTTTAACTTTACGTGCTTTAGCCATACCGCCTAGGCCACCCGTTAATTGACCAATTACGCTTTCTTTCCAGTTACGGATTTTATCTAAATCAATTTTTGGCTTACCAAAAGTAACACCGTGAGAAGCCATTGCTTCAGCATCATCAATAACTTTAGCTACGTGTAATAATGCTTTAGAAGGAATACAACCAACATTTAAACAAACACCGCCAAGTGTTTCACGGCTTTCAACTAATACTACATCTAAACCTAAATCTGCTGCGCGAAATGCTGCAGAATAGCCACCAGGGCCTGCACCTAATATTACTACTTGAGCTTTGATTTCGTTACTCATACTGTTACTGTCCTCAATAAAACCGATTAAAGTTTTTTATTTTGTGAAATATTTTTATGGGCGAAATTCTACCCTTATCTATTGAATTTCGCCAATATTAATTCATAAGAACCGACTAAAGTCGACCTTTCGTACTATAAAATCAACTTGCGTATATCTGACATTACGCCAGCTAAGTGAGCGGTAAAGCGTGCTGCAAGCGCACCATCAATCACACGATGGTCGTAAGACATTGATAATGGAAGCATTAGTTTAGGAATAAATTCACTACCATTCCATTTTGGTTTCATTTCAGATTTTGAAACACCTAAAATTGCTACCTCAGGGGCATTTACAATCGGCGTAAATGCTGTGCCACCAATACCACCAAGACTAGAAATAGTAAAACAGCCACCTTGCATATCTTGTGCTTTTAGTTTGCCATCACGTGCTTTAATGCTTATTTCTAATAATTCACGCGATAACTGATGAATACCTTTCTGGTCAACATCACGTACCACAGGAACCACTAAACCATTAGGGGTATCAACTGCTACACCAATGTGAATGTATTTTTTCATCACTAAGCTTTCACCGTCTTCACTCAAACTTGAGCTAAATACTGGGAATGCACGCAGAGCATCCGCTGCAGCTTTTAAAATAAAGACTAGGGGCGTAATTTTAAAACCAAGTTTCTGCTTCTCGCACATCACGTTTTGTTCTTTACGAAACGCTTCAACGTTAGTTATATCGGCTTCATCAAACTGAGTAACGTGGGGAATAGTTACCCAGTTACGGTGTAAAAAGGGTCCAGATATTTTTTGAATACGAGATAATGGTTTTACTTCAATCTCACCAAATTTAGAGAAATCAATTGCTTTGGCACTAACCACTTGCAGACCACCTTCACCAGCGGCAACTGAACTACCTGCGTTGGCTTTTGGGCGAGAAAGTTCATATTTCACGTAAGACTGTACATCTTCTTTTAAAATTCGACCTTTATTACCCGTGCCTTTGACAAGCGTTAAGTCAACGCCGAATTCACGTGCAATACGACGAATTGAAGGTGAGGTGTAGATGGCGCCTTTACTCACTTTACCCGCTTGTGGGTGATGCGGTACAGGAGATGACTTTTTACCGGCAGGAGCTGGCGCGGCAGCAGGAGCCTGTGCAGCAACGGGAGCAGGAGCTGCTGAACCGCCACCTGACGTTTCAAGTTTAATTACTAGACTACCTTGTTTTACTTTATCGCCAGCATTGATATAAACTTCTTTAACTGTACCAGCATGAGTTGACGGTACATCCATTGTTGCTTTATCAGTCTCTAAAGTGATTAAACCATCTTCTTCAGCTATTACATCGCCAACAGCAACAAGTACTTCAATAACATCAACTTCACCATCTTCGCCAATATCGGGTACTTCAACATCGATGATGGCACTGGCTGCAGGAGCCGCTGTCGTTTGTGGAGCTGCAGGAGCTGGTGCAGAAGAAGCTTCAGCAACTGGCGCTGCAACTGCTCCGCCACCTGAGATTTCAAGCATGATAACTAGGCTGCCTTCTTTAACCTTATCACCAGCGTTGATTAAAACCTCTTTGACTGTACCAGCATGAGTTGACGGTACATCCATGGTTGCTTTATCAGTCTCTAAAGTGATTAAACCATCTTCTTCAGCTATCACATCGCCAACAGCAACAAGTACTTCAATAACATCAACTTCACCGTCTTCACCAATATCTGGTACAGCTATTTCTATAATTGAAGCAGCAGACGCAGCCGCTGGTGCAGGAGCAGATACAGGAGACGGTGCGGCGACCGGTGCAGGCGCTTCTTCTGCAGCTGCAGAGCCGCCAGCACTGATTTCACCAATGACATCACCTTCTTTAATTTTATCGCCCACTGACACTGATAAACTGGCTAATGTTCCAGCAAACGGCGCAGGTATATCCATTGAAGCTTTATCAGTTTCAACAGTAACAATACCTTCATCGGCTTCTAATGCATCACCAACGGCAACACAAATTTCTATAATTTCAACTTCTTCGCCACCAACATCGGGGACTAAAATATTTTGTATATCTGACATAGTAATCTATAGCCTCTATTAAGCGTAAAGTGGGTTGATTTTCTTGGTATCAATATTGAAACGTTTAATCGCTTCTGTCACAACAGAACGTTCAATATCACCACGGTTAGCTAATTCGAATAAAGCCGCAACAACAATGTAGTTTTGGTCTACTTCGAAATGTTGACGTAAATTAGCGCGGCTATCACTACGGCCAAATCCGTCGGTACCTAGTACACGGTAATCCGTATCAATAAATGCACGCACTTGTTCGGCATAGTTTTTAATATAATCGGTCGCTGCAATTGCAGGGCCTTTAGCAGGGGTGATTACTTTGCCAATATAAGATTGTTTCTGTTTGCTTTCAGGGTTAAGCATGTTCCAACGTGTTACATCTTGGCCTTCACGTGCTAATTCATTGAAAGACGTGACAGAATAAACATCACTCGAAACGCCATAATCATTTGCCAAAATTAGGGCGGCTTCGCGCACTTGCAATAAAATGGTACCAGAGCCCATTAATTGAACCTTCGCTTTGGCCTTTTTAGCTGCCACACTTTCTAACTTATAAATACCTTTAATAATTTGTTCTTCAACATCTTTTGTTTCTGGCATTGCTGGATGTTGATAGTTCTCATTCATTAGCGTTAAGTAGAAGAAAATATTTTCATTCTCTTCATACATGCGGCGTAAACCTTCACGAATAATAACAGCAACTTCATAACCATAAGTTGGGTCATAGGTAACACAGTTAGGAATTAAACCTGCTTGAACATGAGAGTGACCATCTTGATGTTGTAAACCTTCACCGTTAAGTGTGGTTCTACCGGCTGTTGCGCCTAATAAAAACCCTTTCGCTTGGCTATCGCCAGCTGCCCAAGCTAAATCACCAACACGTTGGAAACCAAACATTGAGTAGTAAACGTAGAATGGGATAGTTGTCGCATTACAAGTTGAGTAAGAGGTGCCAGCAGCAACCCATGACGCCATCGCTCCTAACTCGTTAATACCTTCTTGCAATACTTGACCTTTTTTATCTTCACGATAATACGCGACTTGGTCAGCATCTTGAGGAATGTATTTTTGTCCTTCATTAGCATAAATACCCACTTGACGGAATAAACCTTCCATACCAAAAGTACGCGCTTCATCAGGTATAATTGGCACAATACGTTTACCAATTTTTTTATCTTTTAGTAAGCTATTTAATACACGAACAAAAGTCATGGTTGAAGAAACTTGACGCTCACCAGAACCTTTTAAAATAGCATCAAATATCTTCAATGATGGAATTTCTAATGATTCTTCAGCTTGTTCACGACGCGCTGGCATTGAACCGCCTAAAGCATCACGGCGCGCTTTCATGTATATATATTCTTCGCTATCTTCTGAGAATTTATAATATGGTAAACCTTCAAGATCAGCGTCAGCCACTGGAATATTAAAGCGATCACGGAAATGCTTCAGTGAATCGATATCGAGTTTTTTAACGTTATGGGCAATATTTAAACCTTCACCAGCCGCGCCTAAACCAAAACCTTTAACTGTTTTAGCTAAAATAACAGTTGGACGGCCTTTGGTTTCCATCGCTCTCTTATAAGCAGCATAAACTTTAACTGGATCATGACCACCACGGTTTAAGCGATAGATATCTTCATCTGACATGTTGGCAACAAGTGCAGCCGTTTCAGGATATTTATTGAAGAAGTTTTCACGGGTATATTTGCCGCCTTTGGCTTTACAGTTTTGATATTCACCATCAACGGTCTCTTCCATTAATTGTAATAATTTACCTGACGTATCACGGGCAATAAGCGCATCCCAATAACTTCCCCAGATAACTTTAACAACTTCCCAGCCTGCGCCACGGAATGTGCCTTCTAGCTCTTGAATTATTTTTCCATTACCGCGAACAGGGCCGTCTAAACGTTGTAAATTACAGTTAACAATAAACGTTAAGTTATCTAAACCTTCACGAGAAGCCAAACCAATAGCACCTAATGATTCAGGCTCATCGGTTTCGCCATCACCCAAGAAACAATATACACGTTGTCCTGAACAATCTTTAATGCCGCGATCGGTTAAATATTTAAGGAAACGGGCAGTATAAATAGCTTGAAGTGGACCTAAGCCCATAGAAACGGTTGGGAACTGCCAAAAATCGCCCATCAAATGAGGATGAGGATAAGATGATAAACCTTCGCCATCACACTCTTGACGGTAGTTGTTCATTTGTTTTTCAGTTAAACGTCCTTCTAAAAATGCACGAGCATATATACCCGGAGAAATATGACCTTGAGCGAAAATAAAATCGCCACCGTCTTTTTCTGAAGCCGCTTTAAAAAAGTGATTAAAACCTACATCGTAAAGTAATGCTGAAGAGGCAAAGCTACCAACATGACCACCTAGCTCTAAATTCTTATTAGAAGCTCTTAATACTAAGGCTAATGCATTCCAACGAATAATGGCACGAATGCGATATTCAATGGTTTGATCCGCTGGCATGTGGGGCTCTTGTCCCGGTGAAATAGTGTTTACATAGGCAGTTGTTGCCTCAAAAGGTAAATGGGTTCCACCGCGACGGGCACGATCAATTAATGCCTCAAGTATAAAGTGTGCACGCTCTGGACCTTCATTTTCTAATACTGATTCCATTGATTCTAACCATTCTTGTGTTTCTAATGAATCAATATCAATGTTTGGTAGATCTGACATGTTTTGTCTCCAATATTGTTTATTACTATTTAATTATTTAGTTATTTAGTTATTTAGTTATTTAGTTATTTAGTTATTTAGTTATTTTTATATTCGCCTCATAGATCTCTCCATACGGCTATTTTCTTGTGTTAGTTTTAACAGTATTTCTTCTATAAAAGCTAAGTGACGGTGGCTAGCACCCCAGGCTTTTTGTGGTTTTCCGCTAATGATAGCGTCAAGCAAGTTTGTTCTATAATCTGTTATCTTGCTAAATATCTCAGGACGTTTAGCTAAAACAGTTAAGTTTTGCTCTATGTTGTCTATTATCAGTTCAGCCATACTACGTGTGGTTTGTAATATCACTACATTATGCGATGCTGCACATATTGCTAAATGAAACTCATATACGGCTTTTGCTTCTAAGTGAAAGTCATCTTCTAATTGGCTATTACCAATATTGTTATGCTTGGCTTGAATTTGTTCAAAATCAGTAGGGGTGCCTCGCATGGCTGCATAATAGGACGCCATGCCTTCAATACCATGGCGAAACTCCAATAAATCAAATTGTGATTCATTACTATTTGCCAGTAAATCAAACATAGGATCGGAAAAAGACTTCATTATTTTCTTGCTTACAAACGTACCCCCTCCTTGTTTACGCGTGACAAGCCCTTTAGCTTCTAGCTTTTGAATGGCTTCACGTAAAGACGGTCTTGAAACATCAAACTGTTTCGCCAGTTCACGCTCAGGTAACAACTTTTCACCTGGTTGCAAACTACCCTCAATAATCAACTCTTCTAGTTGAGCTAAAATAATGTCTGACAGCTTTTGTGGAATGAGCTTTTGTTTTAATAGTTGTGTCATTAACGGCTAAACCTTGAATAGTTTTATTTTATATTTTTATAACTTTAAAAGTACCTAACATCTTCCTTGGTAAATTGGTATTACCATTAGTTTTTATGCCAAAAAAAAGAAAAATTAAATAGGATTTGAATTGTAATATAGTTGAAGGAGGGCATTAAAGCAAGGTTATTTTATATACAAAATAGAGTTAATGCTTGAAACATTTGTTTGAATTTGGATTGGTCTTACCAATATCTTAAAGGATTAAAGTAAAGTTATACAGTAAAACATTACTCCCATTCGTCTTCCAGTTCATTTTCCATGTGCTGTAAATGTCTATCTAGTTTGTTTAATAAATGATGCAACGTTGATAGTTCGTCATGGGTAAAGCAGCTATCAATCATGTCACCTGTTTCAATGCGTTTAGGCGTTATTTTATCATAGAGATCAGCACCCGCTTGTGTTAAGTAAATCAATACTTTACGGCGATCTTTTTTAGAACTAAGGGTGTCAATGAGTTGTTGTTTTTTTAATACCTTTACTGCTCTCGAAATAGTGGCAGCATCAGTTTTTAAAGCCTTGGCAACATTTCCATTAGTTAAACCACCATAAGCGCCTAAAATAGAAATAACACGCCATTCCCGCTCGCCAATCCTTATTCCTATTTCATTGAGTAATTCAGGTAAATCATAACCCGCTTGGGACATTTGTGCGGCTAAATAGTACATGCGATAGGGTAGGAATGTTTGCAAATCTAAACTACAATTTACTTTCCCTTGTGGAGATTTTTCTTTTTTAACGGTACTTGATAAGTTTTCAGGTAAGGTCATGATAAATTATCCAGTGGGGTGGGGAGTCAAAGTGTTTTTTATTTAACATAGAAGATTCTACTCTGACCCCTGTTAAATTACTACTGTCCCCAGTGTTCAATAACATCAACAAATTTAGCTAAAAACATATTTGTTTGGTGGGCATCAAGTGCACGATGGTCAATACTTAATGAGACATAACATTTCGGTTTAATGACCATAGTATCTACACCTGAAATTTCTTCTACTGAGACTCGCTTTTCTAACTTCCCTATGCCAAGTATTGCCACTTCAGGTTGATTAATAATAATCGGCGTAGCAAATAAACTACCACTAACGCCATGATTAGAAATAGTAAAAGTGCCATTTTTCATATCACTTGGGACTATGTTGCCACTGCGCGCTTTTTCAGTTTGTATACTGAGTGCTTGAGCAATAGAAAATAAGTTCATCGATTGAACTTGTTGAACAACAGGAACTACTAAGCCTTTATCACCTAAAGCCGTACCAACGCCTATATTAATATCACTAAATAGCTCTAACGCATCTTCATGAAAGCGAGCGTTTACTTGTGGAACTTCTTTTACCGCTTTAACAATTGCCGCTAAAAAATAAGCAGTAAAGGTTAATTTAACACCTAATTCAGCATATTCAGTTTTATGCCATTTTCTATGCTCAATAATATTACTCATATCCATTTCAAAAACACTAGTGACATGAGGTGATGTTTCTAACAAGCTTTTAACCATATGATTAGCAATTGCTTTACGCATATTGGTATGCTTAACCATAGTACCTTTGAGTGGTCTAGCGACGGGAGCATGAATAAAGGTTGGTGTATTTGTCACTATAGCGGAATTAGAGTTGGGCGTATCATGGATGTAAGAACGAACGTCATTTCTAGTGATCCTACCATGGTGACCTGTGCCAGTAATAAGGTTTGGATTTATGTGGTTACTTTTTAGTAAACGACGTGCGGCAGGACCAAGCAAATATTGTTCGCTATCATCTATAATAAAGTCGGCTTTAATATTCAATTGCTCGCTTGAAAGGTTATCCGAGCTTACTTTACTATTCTGTTCATCGCTGTTTGTCTCATCGTTGTTTGTCTTTTGGTTCACTGCTTCGTTATTTTCGGCTTGATTAGCTTCTTTTGTATCAGCAACAGTTGAGGTTATAACTTTTGCTGCTTTTGTAAATTCGGTATCTAATTGCCCTAATACTGTATCAACAGCAATTTCTTCGCCTTCACCAAAGATAATAGTAGATAAAACACCCGTGTTAGGCGCACAAATTTCCATCGAAACCTTATCGGTTTCTAATTCTATAAGCGGGTCACCTACTTTAACTTCTTCTCCAATAGCAACTAACCACTTTGATAACGTAGCCGAAGTACCTTCTAACTGGGCAGCAGGTAAGATAATATCAATTGTACTCATGTTTTTTACTCGCTATTTAGTTAAAATTCTACAATGTCGATAATTGTTTGTACTATGCGCTCAACGGTTGGAACCGCAGCATTTAACAAATGAATATTATGTGGATTTGGCGTATCTGGCATCGTTAAACGCTCAATAGGCGCGTCTAAATCAAAAAAGCCATCTTTTGCTATTACTGCCGCAATTTCTGCACCAAAGCCAGCAGTCATATTATCTTCATGAACAATTAAACAACGACCCGTTTTGACAATACTTTCTAATACCGTTTCTTTATCCCATGGCTGAATAGTGCGTAAATCTATCAGCTCAATACTGTCAGGAGTATGTTCTTTTTTAAGCTCTTCAATAGCAGCATCGCAACGCTCTACCATAGCGCCCCAAGTAACTAATGTTAATTTGTCGCCTTTTGTTAATACATTAGCTCTACCAAATGGAATAACAAAGTCGTCACCGGGGTAAGGGCGGCGTGCCCAACGGTTATCAAGTAGGCTTCTGTGCTCAAAAAATATGGTTGGATTATTATCACGTAAAGCATAACGTAACAAACCTGCGGCATCTTCGGCATTTGAAGGCATAACCACTTGCCAACCCGTTTTATGTGCCCATTCAACTTCATCACTCATTGAATGCCACGGATCCCCTCGACCAGCAAAACCGCCGGGAATACGAATAACCATAGGAGCGGCAAATTGATTATTGGTGCGCCAACGCATAATACCGGTATCGGTAATTTGTTCAGCAGCAGGCTCAGCATATTTTCTAAATTGAATTTCAGGCACTGGCATTAAGCCAGATAAAGCTATACCTACCGCACGACCAATAATGCCTTCTTCTGAAAGGGAGGTATCAAAAACACGAAGATCACCAAATTGTTCATTTAACCCCAGTGTTGCGCCATGAACGCCACCTTTAGGGCCAACATCTTCTCCAAAAACAAGTACTTTTGGGTTAGTATCAAGTTCATGCGCTAATACTTTGCGAATAGCCGTTTGCATATTTAAGCGCTGACCTTCAGGCTTAGCAATTTCAGTTACGGTAGGAAATAGGTAATGATCGCCATGTAAGCCACCACGAAGTTGCACATCAGCTTGACCATTTTCATGTTTTTCTGCATAGACATAACGGGTCAATTTACTGGTATCTGGCTCTGGACGTTGTTTAGCGCGTTCAACACTGGCGCGAATTTCGTTATAGGCTTTTTCTTCTAATGCTTGCCACTCAGTATCACTGATAATATTCTCTTTTGCCAAATAACTTTTAAGTTTTGGTAAAGGATCATTTTTTTGCTCTTCTGCTATCATTGCTTCAGGTTTATAGGTTTGCGTATCTTGAAAAGTATGCCCACACAAACGGGGTACTTTTAGGCGCAATAAACAAGTACCTTTGCCGGCACGAACATAATCAACCGCTTCTTGTACTAGTTGTGGTGTAAGTATGGGATCAGTCCCATCACCATCAATGATCTTTAAGTTTTTATATGCACTAAGGTTAGCTACTTGGTCGCCCCCTGGCGTTTGCACGGTTTGTGGTACTGAAATGCCATAGCCATTGTCTTCAATATAAAATAAATGCGGTAGGTTATTGGTTGTTGATATGTTTAATGAAGCCCAAAAGCCACTAGTAGACATCGATGAATCACCACCCATGGATAAGCCTAATGCACCGCGGTATGATTCATCTTTTAATTCATCTCTATGATAAATAATTGATTGTGCCCAGCCGGCAATAGGAGAATATTGTGCGCCAACACCACCGCACATAGGGAATAACATCGCCCCTTTACGCTCTACGTTAGGGTAGTTACAGACCACGCCAATATCCCGACCATCACTATATCCACCTGACTTTGCCATAGGTGAAGCAACAGCTTCATCAATATCTAACCCAAGAGATAAAACAAAAGGACGAGAGCGATAGTAACCAGTAGCACCATCATGCGGGTGTGTTAATTGCACGCCTAATAGTATTTGCGCAAAATCATGGCCACGGGCAGAAAACTGATTAAACACCAACTTTGCCGGCACTAGTTCTTGCTCTTCTACGTCATCCATTGATCTTGAAAGCAATAATAAATAGCTGATTTTTTGCCAGTCTATTGATGAAGTAATACCTTGTGTGGCTGTTTTTGCTTCTGTGTGTGTTTGACTAGAAACTGTTTTCACAATGTCACCTTTTTAAATACTTATTGTGTTTTCTTGTTAATTTTTTTATTGATCTATTAATTGCAAACAAGAATTGTTATTTAAGTTAAGATTACAAGTAGATTGTTGTATCTGCAATAATATGTGCGATGTTGTATTTATCTAGGAGTAATGAAAACATTACACTTGGTAAAAAACCGAATTATTTTGAAGGCGTTTGGAGGTGACTGTTAGAGGGTATATATGGTTATGTAGTTAACTCAAGATGTAATGGTGAGCGTCATCTTCGAAGTCTCTGATCGAAGATCTATTGCGCTTAATACACGAGATCCCCGACTAAAAAACCACGGGGATGACGATCCTGACCCTATACATAGGCACGTATATTTATATCCATTAACGAATAACACCAAACAGCGTTAAAGTCGCAATTGTGGCAAGTAGTAATAAAACGTTACGTTTAGATAAGCGCACTAATAAGCAAGGCTCTGCTGTGCAGTCATCTTTGTCTACCATAATATCTTCTGATTTTTGCGCAACATCAGTTAATATTTCGTGGGTTGGTTTTTTAACATCAAAGAAGCTTTCTAACCACATAGGTAGCGCTTTTGAAAAATGACCGACAAACATATAGCCAAATGAAGTAATGCGCACAGGCAGCCAATCTAAGTAGAATAGAATGTTGTGATAGTTTTTACAGCCTGATGAAACACTAGGAATACTGAATTTATCGTCTTCATCGATGATTTTTTCTTCCTTGTTCGATTCTGGTTCTGCTTCATATTGGTTGTCATTATGCGGGGAATTTTCACTTTGATCTAATGAACAGCCATTTTGTTGTTCTATTACGGTAGTCAGTAAACGGTAAAAAACAACACCAGCAGCGCCAAAAAGGGTAAAGAACAGCATGATAGCAATGTAATACCGGTAATTTAACCAGATAAGGGCTTGTCCAAAGCCCATTGATGGTAAGTTTTTATCTTGCAAAAGTTGCTGATGAAACATCTCTGATGTCGTTTCTTCACCACGAAAGGCGGCATGTAAATACTGCTTATAACTGTGCCGTGTAGTGAAGCAGCCAAAACAAACAATAAGCACCAAAGTAGATATGATGAAATGTAGTAGGCCATCACCTACGAATAATAAGAGTCCATGAATCAAGGCAACGGGTAATAATAAAAAAACGGTATAGCTAAGCGTGCTCCCCTTGAAGGTGGAAGAATTTTTATTACGTTGGAATAAACTAGCATATTTTTGATAATAGTAATCAAAACGCCATAGGGAAGAAGTAAGTGATTTTTCTGCGGCTAGGGCAATTAGTAAACTTAGTAAACTCATGTAAAACCTTATTTGTTAATAGCGTTGCATCTTTTTGCTGTAAGCCTTAATAGATGCATCAATTGTACTCATTGACTCGCGCCAACTCTTTGCATTTTTCTTTCGCCAGAACCACACCGCTTTAAGCTGAGAATCTATCGGTATTCTGTTCTATTTTTCGTTCTTTATTAGTTGTTGTAAAAGTTGACGAAAATGAGACCAGTTAAATGCTTTTCCAGGGTCAGTTTTTCTTATCGGTGCTATATCACAATGACCGACGATGTTCTCATTGGTTATTAGTGGATAATGTTGTTGCAAACTAGCTGTTAACCTTGATAATTGCTGATATTGCGCCTCTTCATAAGGAATATCATCACTACCTTCAAGCTCTATTCCGATAGAAAAATCATTGCACTTTTCTCTGTCATTAAAACAAGAAACACCAGCATGCCACGCTTTATTGTTAAAAGAGACATATTGAATGATACTGCCATCACGCCTTATCAAGCAATGAGCTGAGACTTCCATCTGGGCAATATCACCAAAGCTAGGATGGGCATCGGCATTTAACTTCCCTAAAAACAGATCAGTTATATGATTACCGCCAAAGCTGCCAGCAGGTAAAGATATATTATGAATAACAAGTAAGCTAATATCATCTTGTGGTTCTCTAGGACTAAAAAAATCAGACAATTGATGATCGGTTTTTTGAATCCAACCATTTTTAATGATTAATTTTTCTTCTGTTTCTGGATGAGAGCTTGGTCGAAAATTATTACTATTTGAGGCTTTGCTCTTGTCGTTTAACGACATACAATAACTTTTTAAATAAAATCGTACCCTATTATGACTGAAGATGACCCGACAAACAAAATTGGTAAAATCTTTGTTTGGCTTGCATGGATTATGGCCATCGCTTTATTAATGTTCTTCTTTGAAGATGAACTTGATAAACAATACAACCCAAATAGCCAACCACAAGTTAGCTTGAATAGTTCAGGCCAAGCTGAAGTGATATTAAAGCAAAATAGGCAAGGGCATTATCTGACTAAAGGGTCTATCAACGAGGTGTCAGTCACTTTTTTACTCGATACCGGTGCTACCCAAGTTTCTATTCCTGCACATATTGCAGATAAATTACAGCTTGAAAGTTATGGCAGTTACCCGGTGCAAACAGCAAATGGTAAAGTCACTGTTTATAAAACTAAAATAGATCAGCTTAGCATTGGCAATATTTTCCTATATAATGTTGCGGCACATATAAACCCTGCAATGAAACATGATGAGATATTGCTAGGCATGAGTGCTTTAAAGCAGTTAGATTTTCAACAAACAGGCAAACAATTAATTTTGCGAGAACCTCTTTAACAGGAATAAGAAAAATGCTCATTACTCAATTAGCTAAGTTAGAAGAAGATATAACTACCACAACCACTTGGGCACTCAAGGAAGATTTAGGTGCATTTTATAGTGAATTTGCCTGTGCAGAACAAGATATTACAGCGATGCTAATTCCTGAAAACGAACAAGCGGTTGCTACAGTTATTACCCGTGAAGATTGTATTATTTGCGGTGTCGCTTGGGTAAATGAAGTATTTAAGCAATTAGATGAATCGCAGAGTTGTACTGATGAACAGGCAACAAAAATATCATCTACCAAAATCACCTGGTTTGTTAATGATGGTCAAATGGTAAAAGCGAATACAACCTTGTTCGAATTAGAAGGTAATGCCAGAACACTATTAACAGGTGAGCGTGCAGCGCTTAACTTTTTACAAACGCTATCAGGTACAGCAACCTTAACCAGCAAATATGTGAAAGAGTTACAAGGCAGTAACACCAAGTTATTAGATACGCGTAAAACCTTACCTGGTTTACGTAGTGCACAAAAATATGCGGTTCTTTGTGGTGGTGGTGTAAATCACCGTATTGGCTTGTTTGATGCGTTTTTAATTAAAGAAAATCATATTGCTGCGTGTGGTGGAATTGCACAAGCGGTTACTACGGCAAAGAAAAATCATAGTGATAAAACGGTAGAAGTTGAAGTGGAATCAATGGATGAGTTGCAACAAGCGCTTGATGCAGGAGCCGATATCATTATGTTAGATAATTTTACTCCAACGATGATTGAACAAGCGGTGATAGCAACACGTAATAAAGCAAAATTAGAAGTGTCGGGTAATATGACCATAGAAATTTTGCGAGAATACGCTAAAGCAGGGGTCGATTTTATTTCTTCAGGCGCATTAACTAAACATGTGCAAGCCATTGATTTATCAATGCGATTTAAATAAATCAATAGCTTTAATGAGAGTTGAAGCCGTTTATTTTTTATTTAACTGATTCAGCTCTTTCTTTGCTAAATAATTATCCATGGTTGAACGTAATAGTTTATAAAGCAAAATAGAACCGTCAATTTCTTCTTTACGATTAGTTAAGCTTTCAATGTTCAAACCTAACGGTAAATCGTAAGGTATAACAGCGTCTAAAATTTGTTGTAGGCTGTTGGTGCAAATACGAATCGATTCATAGAGTGGACTTTCTGAATGGAGAATACGTAAACTTGTCGCTTCAGGTACATTGACCCCTAACCACTCAATAAATTCTAGGGTTTTCTTACTGCCACAAGGCGAAAACGTTAAGATTAATCGTTGAGGTTTTAAGCCTTGCTTTTTACACTCAATAGCATAGCGAGTTAGCATGTCTATTGTTGCTTGTGGATTATATATAGCCTGAGAAATAAAGAAGTTACACCCTTGTTTATGTTTTTCTATTAAGCGTTCATGTTCATTTTTTTTACTTGCGTGACGCTCTGCAATCGTGACACCGCCAATAAAAAAGTCATGTTCATTATCTACTAGGGTTTTGTAGGCATCCGCTAAAGGCAGTGAAATATTATTCTTTTTAGAGGGGCTACCCACCAGTACAATGTCTCTAATACCATATTCTTGCCAAGCTTCATTGGCCCACTGGTTAAAATTGTCACCGTCAGATTGAACGACACTTTTATAAGTAATTACCGGACGATTTGATTTTTTATTAAGCAATGATGAGTATAGACGAGTGTCGTGAGTCAGCTTGAATGGGAATGGTCTAGGTTTACTCGTGCGAGAATCTTCATCTTGAATGTCATAAACGATAAGTCCGTCATAATCGATATCGCTAACACGTTCTAATAATTTTTCAGCAATAGTTTCAATCGCCTCTAATGGGGTGTCATTTTTTGGTGGTGTTGTGCCAATAAAGTAGACACCGCGATTAATATCGTTGTATCTAGCGCGAAGCTCTGATTGCTTATTCAAAATATATCTTCTTGTTAAATTAAGTAAATAGACGTTTAGATGTCTATATGATCTTGGAAATTGATTGAATTGTCAACTGTTGATCGATAAATAATACCATTTACATTAATTAAGGTTACAGAATTCAGCGAGAATTAAAATGCTTATAAGCAAGGTATTGATTGAAGAGAGTGGTTATTCCCTTGTCGAAATCAATAACGCAGCATATACGCCTTTTAAACTCGCCCTGCGGGGACTTCAGAGCAAATCATGCTCATCGTTGTATCTGTGTTTAAGGACGCTACATGGATGTAGCTGATTAGAGAATGCAGGAGCATATTCTCCTGAACAATCATTAATAAAAAGATACGCCTTGATCAAGAATTGCTCTGTAGCCCTGAAACTCTCATCTTGAAGTGGCTTGGGTATATGGCTTGCTTAAGCGTATTGGGCAATACAATGCGGCGAGTGGCTAGATAGGCACTATTAGCAACGCCTATCCCCAAAGTAAAAAACAACAGCATCAGCTCACACACCTTTGCCACAGTAGTAAGGACAATAGTAACGATATCAGCCCAAGTATAATACTGGTTACAATGGCCCCACCACTATCGTAGGGAAAAACATTAAAAAAGCTAACATACCCAACCAGCTTTCTGAATGGGTTTGATCCCACATCATCCAGCCCAGTGTCATGCGTTGAATCCAAAGACCCTTCCACATAAATAAGTCAGGTAATTACGTTCCGTCAAAATAGAGCGCTGTACTGTTTGTTATTATCCTTATTAAAATTGGGCACTGCGTCGTTGCAAACTATAGGAGGAAAATATTAGGCTTCTCCTAAGTTTTCATTTTTTATATGTGAAACCGTTTTTAAATATCTTATGATTAAGGGCTTACTTTATCTAACGTGACAGGTATAGATTTGTAAGTTGGTGTACCACAATCGTCAGCGACACTTTCTAATGGCACTAAGGGGTTGGTTTCTGGATAGTAGGCTGCAACACAGCCTGACGGGATCTGGTATTCAACAATTTTAAAGTTAGTGACAGAACGTTCAATACCATCGTTTGAGATGGTTGTTATTTTCACATAATCGCCATTTATTAATGCCTGTTTATTGATATCTTCAGCACTCATAAAGATAACGTTTCGCTCACCATAAACGCCACGGTAACGATCGTCCATACCATAAATCGTGGTATTGTATTGATCATGCGAGCGCATTGTTTGCAGCGTTAACACCGGTTTCTTGGTCAGTAATTGAGCACATTCATGTGCGAGTTGCTCCGGTAATTTAGCATCGCTAAATGTCGCTTTTTTCATCGGGGTACGCCATTGACGTTGCGCTGCAGGGTTTTGCAGGTAGAAACCTCTACCTGCTTTTATTCGTGCGTTATAGTCTTCAAAATCAGGAATAACGGCACTGATTTCTTGACGAATTAACGCATAATCACTCGCTAATTTATTCCAGTCGATTATTTTATCGCCTACAGAAGCCATGGCCATTGCGGCGACAATGGCAGTCTCTGAACGAATATTGTCAGATGCAGGTTCATTTTGCCCCGTTGAGCTATGCACCATACTCATGGAGTCTTCTACCGTGATACATTGTTCGCCGCTGGTTTGACGATCAATTTCAGTACGGCCAAGACACGGAAGAATTAACGCGCGCTTGCCTGTTATCACATGGCTTCTATTTAGCTTAGTACTGATTTGTACGGTTAAATCACATTGTTGTAAGGCTTGATAACTACGCTCTGTATCGGGTGTCGCTGCTGAAAAATTCCCACCCAGCGCAATAAACACTTTCGCCTTACCCTCCAGCATGGCATGAATAGAGTCAACGGTATTAAAACCATGCTCACGTGGAACACTAAAAGCGTAACGTTTTTCCAACGCATCAAGAAAGTCCATTGGTGGATTTTCGTTGATCCCCACGGTGCGATTTCCTTGTACATTGGAGTGACCACGTACAGGGCATGCGCCAGCGCCCACTTTACCAACATTACCTCTGAGCATAAGCACGTTGACTAGTTCTCGTACCGTCGCGACAGAATGATGGTGTTGAGTGATCCCCATTGCCCAAGTGAAAATAACCTTATCACTGCTGGCGTATATTGTTGCTATTTGTTCAATTTCTTCTCTGCTTAAACTACATTGATAAAGAATTTTCTCCCAATCGCTTGATGCAACGCTGCGTTGATATGCTTCAAAACCATGACAATGTGCTTGGATAAAATCAGTATCAAGTATCGACTTGTCCTGTTCAAACCGTTCGAATAAACATTTAGCTACCCCACGTAATAACGCCATGTCGCCGCCTAATCGGGGCGTGAAATAATGTTGACTGATATTGGTACCCGTTAAAAATATCATTTCTTTTGGGCTTTGTGGATCTGAAAACTTTTGTAATCCACGCTCTTTTAAATTGTTAATGGACACAATTTTAGCGCCGCGCTTACTTGCCTCTCGTAAGGTTCCCAACATACGCGGGTGATTGGTACCCGGGTTTTGGCCAAAGACAAAAATGGCGTCAGCTTTAGAAAAATCGTCCATTGTTACCGTGCCTTTACCGGTACCAAGGCTATTTGTCATGCCAATGCCAGAGGCTTCATGGCACATGTTAGAGCAATCAGGAAAATTATTAGTCCCCAACACTCGGCCAAATAATTGATATAAATAAGCCACTTCATTACTTGCTCTGCCCGAGGTATATAATAAGGCTTCATTGGGAGAAGCGAGTTGTTGCAGGCTATCACCAATGACTTTAAAGGCGTTTTCCCAGCTAATGGGCTGGTAGTGATCACTTATCCCGTCATAAAACATTGGCTCGGTTAAACGACCACTTTTTTCAAGTGAATGACCATCCCATTGCTGTAACTCTGTTATGGAGTACTGTTTGAAAAAGCTGCTATCAACACGTTTACTGGTGGCTTCCCACGCAATCGCCTTGACACCATTTTCGCAAAATTGAATTTTACCGGCCTTTTCCGAATCCCCCCAAGCACACCCAGGACAGTCAAAGCCGCCGGGCTGATTAGCCCTGAGTAAGGCTTTTACGTTTTTGGCTGCATTTTCACTGTGGATCAAATGTTTGGCTGAGCTTTTTAGTGCACCCCAACCGCCAGCAGGTGAAGGATAGGCAGGGTTACTTTTTGATGACTTATTTTTTGATGACGTAGACATGTGATTTCTCTGGTTAAGCGTAGCGTTTTAGTTGCCCGTGTTGAAAGCAAAATAAGGTTAGCCCTGTTTTACGGGCTGAGCTGACAGCTAAGTCAGTTGGTTGCGCTAGTGTGACTAATGTTGTTAAAGATAAACGGGCGGCCTTGGCGATTAAATCATGGCTGCAGCGACTTGTTATTAAAGCAAACCCGTCAGCAGTTGTTTGTTTTTTATCGGATAAACAGCCTAGGAGTTTATCCAGTGCCGAATGGCGGCCAACATCTTCTCGAAAAGCAATCATCTTGGCAGATAAATCAAAAAAGGCAGCGCAGTGATTTCCTCTGGTAGCACCTGACTTTTTCAATAGTGCCGGTAAGGCATCTCTGGCTTGAATAATCACCTGCTCGGACGGTAGCTTAAGCGCTTTAGGTGTTTTTTCTTGAGGCAGACTTAATGACATAGCCGCTTCAATCGAATCAAGCCCACAAAGACCACAGCCACTTGGCCCTGCCATCGTGCGACGTCGTTGTTTTAGTTGGTGTTGAACACGTGCTAATACTTGAAGATCAACTTGCCATCCACAGGCATGAGAATGAACAACAATATCCAAAACATCGTTGCTTGAACCAATCAACCCTTCACTTAAGCTAAAGCCCAGCGCAAAGTCTTTTAAATGCTTAGGCGATGCCATCATTACCGCTTGGCTGATACCATTGATACTAATGGCAATAGCGGCTTCTGAAAGTTGTGCTTGATGCAGGTTTTGCTCAGAAGGCTCGCTATCATAAGGGGCGGTAATAGGTAAGGTTTCGCTAAGGTGTTTCATCGCTATATTGTACATAATGTTGACACCTTAAGCCGGAATTTTTTTAGGGGACTGTCGACAAACACATTGTCTTTGTCGACAGTAATTTTATACTTAAGCTAGTTGAATAGGTATACCCATGATACTTCAAGGTTCCAGCTGAATCCGACATATTGAAGTAACATGGGTATATAATGGGTTTTTAATTGCCGCCAGCATCTTTTCGTGAACGCTCCGTGTTTTCAACCAATACGCCCAAGCCTATTTTATTAATCTCTTCCCAAACATCATCATCAATTTCAATACCATGCTCAACAGTATGTTTTTTGTTGCTTTCAACTTGTTTAGGACTAATAAAGTGACTTTTGCTATTTTGCAAAGAAGAGGTTAAGTCTACTCGTGAACTACAAATAATAGTCAACGCTTGCTTGTCATTTGTATTGCTTTTTAGGTTGGTAACCCCTTCGCTGTAACTTGGATAGCGTTGACCTGAGCGAATGGCAGCAGTATGTTCGGTCACTGTATCACTACCATTTTGCCAATACGCTGCGGCACTAATACCGCTACGACCACGATCAGTCAGTGCTTTTAGAATAAAAATTCTGTTATGGCAGTTATGTACTGTTACTGTGGCTATACCGCTCTCTAATGCCTTAGCATGTGCTAAGTCTACCGCGGCTGCAATACAATTAAGTGCGCTACGATGATGGGCATCAATAGTTGCCGAAGTGCTATCTTCATAAATTACATTACTTAATGGCTTGTTTTTATCTTCATCAATATAAGGTAACGCTCGTTTGAATTCACTCAAGCCATTTAAGCCATGTTTTTCTAACCATAGCACCATGTTGGCTGCATCTTCATAATTACCGACAAAGTAATCACTTGCTTCAAAGCATCTGCGCAGAGCTGCTTTTAATTCATTCATTGAAATATTCACGGAACTCTCCTATTGCTTTGGTGCTAATGGCATAAACCAGTCGTCATTAAATGTTTGGCCAATTTCTTCTAACAGTGGTGCGCCCTGGAACATGGTATTACGTACCCATAAACGAGAACGAGGATCAAATTTACTCACACCAAAAAAAGCTAACTTTGCGCGCAATAAATGCATGGGGAGTACTTCTTTGTCTAACAGGTTCGCTTGAATGTCACCATAAACACAACGGTTCATACCTTGAATACGTCGGACAATGCCGCGTAACTTCGGATGCGCAACCATAAATCGAGCGGTGGTATGTTCTGGGTGTTGAGCGATATAATCGATTAATTGGTTGTAACATTTACGTACGGCATAACCGACACCGAGTGCCATTTGCTTCTTTTTACCTTCAATATCGGCAACACTGCCCAGACGAGGTTCCATTTTTTCTTCAGAGCGATACCAATAAGTTTCACGTGCGCCATCGGCATCAAAATCTATTGCTAGTGCCCAGTCATAACGCTTTTCGATAATACTTCTAAGCTGTACTGTAGACATCAACGGGTCAAGATCTAAAAACTCTTCAGCGCTGTGAAAATCTTCTAATTCGTCAACCAGTTCAGGGTATATTTCTAACATGCAAGACACTAACATTTCTTGGCCCTGCAATGAGCAATGTTGCTCACTATACTCAACTAACTCATTCCATGAATCAAATCCTTGATCTATACGATCTTTAAGGTAGGCCATATCTTCAATAACAGCTTTATTATTATTGGTTTGCCATTCATCTTCAGTCAGTGTTTCAATAGTGTGTTGTGCACTGCGGTCAATCAGTTGACGAATAGTTTCACGCACTTGTTCATTAATGCTGCCAAGTGCACGAACACGTGCTAAGGCAAGTTCACGCATTTCCACCCATTGGTTGATAAGCAGTGGGTGATTAACCAAGTATGGCGCCATGCCTAAACCGGTTGAGTTACCAATACCAAAATAGCGTTTAATTTCTGGTCTCATCTCGCCAAATGTTTCAGGCGATTTATGGCGGGCAATATGCTCCACTTGTAACAGACTAAAGTTACGTAACATCAAACAAACAAACATTTCACCGGCAAACGGGCGGGCGAAATCTTTGTGTTTTTCGCGTACTTTTTCCCAATCAGCCATGCCGAGCTTACCACTGCCATAAACGGCCGTAGTACGATATAAATAACCCACTTCAACAATTTTAGCTACATCAGGTTGTTCACCGGCAGCAAGTTTATTCACTACATAATCAAAGTTACGTGCACTGCGATTTGCACGAGATAATACAAAAACACGGGCATCTACGCGACCCGCTTCTTGTTTAGGTACGTTCTCACGCAATTTTTCTATGTAAGCTTGGTCAACCTTACCTTCAACTAGGGCCATGGTAAGGTCCCACTTGGTGGCAATAACACGGTCATTACGCTCATCAGGTGAAAGGTAGTCAGAAAATAAAACAAAGCTGAACAGCCCATGTGGCGCATGAACTTCGTAAACGACTGTACCGTATCCGTCACTATCGAGATTAAATACGGAAGGTTTAATTTTCCAACGTTCACGAAATATTCGACGTACTAAAGTGCGCATAAAACTTAGACGGCTTTGGTGATAAGCACCAAGTCGTTCTAAATTCATCACCTGGCTCGCAGGACGGAGTGGTAATGCATTCTCACCCCATATTGATGAGTGGATAGCTGCATCTGTTGTCATTTTACTGATCCTCATTTGCTATATAAATTATGTTATCTGAATTAGCTTCGATTTTCTTGTTGTAATCGTGAAGAAAATTCAGGCTGTAACCAATTGAGATTTTATTATTTAACCTTGTCATTAGTGAAACCTAAATAATAGGTTCACTGAATGTGATGTTATCTTTGGCTAATTGCGTCACTTTGTACAAGTCAAAAAGGTCTATCGACTGATAAGGAAAATTTATAGTAGGGGGGTATGGTAATGAATAATAAGGTAATTATTTACATACTTTATGTAAGGGTAAATGATATTTAATTGCAAGGTAATGAAAAATATTGATAGAAAATTACCGTTGATGTGGTATTAATCAATATTTCATAAGCGATACCTTTCTAATAATATTTTCTTATCGTTAGATATTATTTATTAATTTTTATTATCAAATAATGCTTAGTAGAATAATACATCTACCTAGCGGTACTGTTTTTTGAATCGCATAAATTGACTGAGGTGCACAATGAATTCTCTAGCCTATAACGATAGCAATAATTTCAATGCCATAGAAATGGAACATAAAGACGCAATAGTTAGCGTGAGTAAACACCGACCCAATGAAAGCCAACGACAAAGCTTAAACAATAATGGTGAAGTTCACCAGAGCGATGTCAGCACGGCAAGTTATATACGTGGCTATAATTAGTATAGCTTCGATATTTTGCCTAAGTTATTTTATTCATCAATGACTTTCAGGCGTTAAAAATAACATGCCTATATAACTCAGGATTGAACTAAGCTGCAACAACCTTGGCGCAGAAGAAATAATCTGTGAATGCAAACATAAACTAATATGATTAATCGTAATAGAAATGGTCGACAGTATTTGTCATTTTAGTGTAGATGACTACTGCTTATCGATTCAATTGACGATTTATCAAAAAACAGATGCCTAACAGATTGTTAAATTGGTTATATTTATACACTCGTAAAATCGTCCTGAGCCAAGTGTTCAGGCATGATTAAATCTAAATATAGTAAAATCAACAAATGAATATTTACTAAATATTCATTTTAAATATCCTACAAACTCATTTGGGAACTACCATGATAGATCTTCGCCAACAAGCACTTGATTACCACGCTTTACCTACACCGGGTAAAATCAGTGTTTCATTAACTACGGCAGCTGAAACCAGTGAGGATCTATCTCTCGCTTATAGCCCTGGCGTTGCTGAGCCAGTTAGAGAAATAGCCGCTAATCCAGATGATGTTTATAAGTATACTGCAAAAGGTAATACGGTTGCGGTCATCACTAATGGGACGGCTATTTTAGGTTTAGGTAATTTAGGCCCAATGGCAGCGAAGCCAGTAATGGAAGGTAAATCATTATTATTTAAACGCTTTGCTAACATCGACTCGTTTGATATTGAAGTAAAACACAAAACAGTTGAAGAGTTTGTCAATACAGTTGCGAATATTGCCGATAGCTTTGGTGGTATAAACCTTGAAGATATTAAAGCACCTGAATGTTTTGTTATTGAGAAAGCATTAATTGAGCGTTGTAAAATACCTGTATTTCATGATGATCAACATGGTACTGCCATTGTTACCGCTGCGGGTATGATTAACGCATTAGATATTCAAGGTAAAGATATTAAACGGGCGAATATCGTTTGTTTGGGGGCGGGTGCTGCTGCAATTGCTTGTATGGAATTATTGATCAAATGTGGTGCTCAACGTGAAAAAATCTATATGCTTGATACTAAAGGCATAGTGCATACACGTCGTGATGACTTAAATGAATATAAAAAGCTTTTTGCGAACAATACGGACAAACGAACTTTAGATGATGCCATTGAAGGTGCCGATGTATTTATTGGTGTATCAGGTCCTAATTTGTTGACTGCAGATCAAGTTAAATTAATGGCGCCTAATCCTATTATTTTTGCTTGTTCAAACCCGGATCCTGAAATTAAACCAGAATTAGCATTAGCGGCTCGTGATGATGCTATTATTGCTACAGGTCGTTCTGATTATCCGAACCAAGTTAATAACGTACTTTGTTTTCCATTTATTTTCCGTGGTGCTTTAGATGTTCGTGCTCGTACTATCAACGATGAAATGAAAGTTGCAGCGGTACATGCTATTAGAGCCATAGCAAAAGAAGACGTTCCGAATGAAGTGTTAGCTGCATGTGGTGAAACTGAGTTAACTTTTGGCAGAAATTATATTATTCCTAAACCAATGGATTCACGTTTATTAGCTGCTGTCGCTTTAGCTGTAGCAAAAGCTGCGGTAGATTCTGGTGTTGCGGCTTTACCTTTACCTGATAATTACATGCCTATGCAGCTAGCTCGCGATTGAACTGTAAATACACTGTGTAGGTAGCCGCTTTATTGAAGGTGCTAGAAACAAACTTTTAGCTAGACTAAAACCGTTTATATTACCGGAGATAGTTGCTTGAAATATTTATAAATTAAATGGTCAAAGGCAACAATTTCTTTGACCATTTTATTATTCTCAGAATTTATTCAGGCACTTTATCTTTATTGGTATTGTGTAAAATAAAGGTTGCCAGCGCTTGTGCAGCAGGAGACAAAGATTTGTTTTTCAGTTGAACTAAGCCAATATGGCGTATCACTTTAGGTGTTGTAAGCGGGATAAAGCGCAGCTTGGCATTATCGTTGGGAAACGCAAACCAGGGTAATGTGGTAATACCGAGACCTGCTTCTAGCATGGCTATTAATGACAGCATATTCGAAATATCGAATTGTGAGTTGCTCAATAAAGGCTCTGCTTCGGTACCCTCGAGTAGGCGCGAAGTACCATTTCTAATCAATCTTTGCTTACGAAGTGCTTTCCAGTGCACCTCAGTTTCATCCGCAAGTGGGTGGTTATCACGGCAAACTACGCCCAGTTGATCTTCCCAGATAGGAGTAAAGGTAATGTCACTATGTTCATGCTCATGAGGCAAACTAGCGATACCAATATCTGCTTGTTGTTTTTCAACCTTTCTTAATACTGCTTCAGAGTTATCATCGTAAAAGCTGATATGAAGCTCAGGCACATCAACAATAAATTTTGTCAACAGCTCAGGTAATACCCTACAAGCAATAGAAGGTACTGAGGCAATACGTAAATGGCCGGTTTTATGTTCACTCATCAATGCCATATCTAGGGCAACGTTGTCATGATGAGCAATAAGTTCTTTCGCCTTAGGTAACAGGTATTGGCCAAAAGGCGTTAGTTCAGTATTTGAGGTCTTCGCATTGCGTTTTTCAAACAGTACGGTACCTAGTTTATTTTCCAAATCTCTAATGGATAAAGATATTGCCGGTTGGGTCCGGCAAGCTTTTTCTGCCGCGGTATGAAATCCCTTCAACTCTGACACCCAAACAAAGTGACGCAGCTGAGCTATTTTAAATTCAGGTAGTGACATAAGGTTTCCTTATCAATAGATATCTTTTATTAATTTTTATTATTAAAACATACTGCCTATAATAAATTCAATTATTTTATGGAGGTATTTATGTCTGAATCAATTTTTTGTAATTATATTAATGGCGCATGGGTAGAAGGGTCTACTTCACTAGTAAACATCAGCCCAGCTGACACGAGTGATGTTATTGGTCACTATGCACAAGCTAACCAAGAGCAAACTGAAGCGGCGCTTGATGCTGCGATTAAAGGTCAACTTGTATGGCAAGAAAGTGGCTTAGAACAACGCTATTCAGTTTTAATGGCTATTGGTGATGAACTTATTGCCCGTAAAGATGAATTAGGTAAGTTATTAGCGCGAGAAGAAGGTAAAACATTACCTGAAGGTGCTGGCGAAATTTATCGCTCTGGTCAATTCTTCCATTATTATGCCGCTGAAGTTTTACGTCAAATGGGTGAAACAGCAGATTCTGTTCGTCCAGGTATTGAAATAGAAACCCGCAGAGAACCCGTTGGTGTTGTTGGTATTATCACTCCTTGGAATTTCCCTACTGCTACCGCTGCTTGGAAAATTGCACCAGCATTAGCTTTTGGTAACGCTGTTGTTTTAAAACCTGCAAACCAAGTACCAGCAAGTGCTTGGGCATTAACTGAAATTATTTCACGTCAAGGCTTACCAGCAGGTACGTTTAACCTAGTAATGGGGCCGGGCGCAGAAGTAGGTGATTTGTTAATTAACTCTACAAAAATTAACGCACTAACCTTTACTGGTTCTTTAGAAACAGGTCGTAAAGTTGCTATCGCAACCGCAGCAAACTTAGTGAAATGTCAATTAGAAATGGGCAGTAAAAATGCGCTAATCGTACTTGATGATGCCGATTTAGAAAATGCTGTTGAATGTGCTGTTGGCGGCGCTTTCTTTGGTACAGGCCAAAAATGTACCGCTTCATCACGTTTAATTGTTACTGAAGGTATTCATGATCGTTTTGTTGACGCAGTTGTTGCAAGAATGAAACAACTGGTTGTAGGTCACCCACTACGTGAAGGTGTTCATATTGGTGCGGTTGCCGATGCTCGTCAAATGAAACAAAACCTTAACTACCTTGAAATTGCCAAAAAAGAAGGTGGCAAGTTAGTCAGTGGCGGTGATGTTATCACTGAAGAAACCGAAGGTTACTACCTAACACCAGCATTATTTACTGAAACTACTAACTCAATGACGATTAACCGTGATGAAGCTTTTGCGCCTATCGCCTGTGTAATTAAAGTGAAAGATTATGACGAAGCCTTAGCCACACTTAACGACACTAATTATGGTTTGGTTGGCGGTATTTGTACGCAATCGCTTAAATCGGCAACGCACTTCAAACGCAATGCCCAAACAGGTTGTGCGATGGTGAATTTGCCAACAGCAGGCACTGATTATCACGTACCTTTTGGTGGCCGTAAAGATTCTAGTTTTGGCTCTCGTGAGATGGGTAGCTACGCAAAAGAATTTTACACTATCGTAAAAACCACTTATATCCGTTCATAAATCGAGTAGTCATTATGCATAACGATCTTATTGTCATTGACGGCCTGCAGTACTCAAATTGGAACCGGGCTATTTTTCAGCAGCTTAAAGAAGGTGGCGTAACCATGGTGCATGTCACCGTTGTTTACCACGAACAAATTAGAGAAACACTATTGCGAATAGGTGAATGGAATCGCCAGTTTGAGATCCATCATGATTTAATCATGCCGGTGAAAAACACAGCGGATATTCGTCTTGCCAAACAATTAGGTAAGGTCGGCATCATGTTTGGCGCGCAGAACTGCTCGCCCATTGAAGATGATATCGGCATGGTTGAGATCATGCGTGAACTCAACTTGATGATTATGCAGCTGACTTATAACAATCAAAGCTTATTGGCTTGTGGTTGTTATGAAGCAGAAGACAGTGGCGTTACTCGCTTTGGTAAACAAGTAATCAAGGAAATGAACCGTGTTGGTATGGTGGTTGATATGAGCCACAGTGCAGAGCGCAGTACGTTGGAGGCGATAGAAATCTCTGAGCGTCCTATTGTGATCTCACATGCCAACCCGAACAGTTTCCATCAAGCCAAGCGCAATAAGTCAGACACAGTGCTAAAAGCATTGGGAGAATCAGGTGGGTTATTAGGTTTTAGCCTTTACCCGTTTCATCTTAAAAATGGCCCTGATTGTAGCTTGGATGATTTTTGCGACATGGTGGCAAATACTGCTGATTTAATGGGTATTGATCATATTGGTATTGGTACCGATTTGTGTCAAGAACAACCTTTATCGGTACTTGAATGGATGCGTAATGGACGTTGGTCAAAGGAAATGGATTATGGAGAAGGCTCAAAAGCAAATGCTGATTGGCCTCGTCCGTTATCTTGGTTTCGTGATAGCCGTGATTTTCCAAATATTACAAAAGGTTTACAAAACAGAGGCTTTAGGACGGAAGATATCGCCAAAGTCATGGGCATGAACTGGTTGAACTTACTCGATGAGGGGTTAAAACCACAAGTGTTGGGGAGCTAGTTTGTATTGAGTAAAAACCATTACAAAGATAGTGAAATATAAATTATAACGATAAGAGATCTATCAGGAGACTATAATAATGAATACTTCTAAAGCTATTGTGCAAGAGAGAGAGGTTAGCATGCCGAAAACCAAACTTCTAGAAGGGGTAGACATACCCGTGTTTTTGATCAGTGGTGGCGCGCTTGTGCTATTTTGTATCTTGGCACTGTATGATATCAAAATGGTGTCTAGCTGGGTTAATTCAACCTTTGCTGCATCAACCAAAATGTTTGGCGCTTACTGGCAAGTACTGCTGCTCCTAACTTTTATTATTGGAATTTTTTTGGCGGTAGGGCGCACGGGCTCAGTTGTTTTAGGGGGATTAAAAGTACCTGAAATGTCCACCTTTAAATGGATTTCCATCATAATGTGTACGCTACTTGCGGGTGGCGGTGTCTTTTGGGCTGCAGCAGAGCCAATGGCACATTTTACTTCCCCATCTCCTTACTTTAGTGGAGAAACAGGCACAACAGAAGCTGCTTATAATGCCTTGGCGCAAAGTTTTATGCATTGGGGATTCCTGGCTTGGGCTATTCTGGGGAGTTTGACTGGCATAGTGCTTATGCATCTGCATTATGATAAAGGCTTACCTTTAAAGCCGCGTACTTTGCTTTATCCTGTTTTTGGTGACAAAGTGATGAAAGGTCCGTTTGGTGCGATTGTTGATTCTTGTTGTGTTATCGCTGTTGTGGCGGGTACTGTAGGGCCCATTGGTTTCCTTGGTTTACAGGTAAGCTTTGGTTTAGAAAAACTGTTTGGCATTCCTAATACTTATTCGACTCAACTTGCCATATTGTTTGGTCTTATTTGTATTTACACTTTATCTGCCGTGAGTGGTGTTACTAAAGGCATCCAACTTTTGAGTAGTATCAATATTATTTTAGCGATATGTTTAATGGTATTTATTTTACTATTTGGCCCTACTGCTTTTATCTTTGACAGTTATATACACTCCTTTGGTCTTTACATACAGAACTTTATTCCAATGGCGACTTATCGTGCGAATACCGCATGGCTTGATTGGTGGACAGTCTTCTTTTGGGGATGGTTCTTAGGTTATGGTCCGTTAATGGCGATGTTTGTTGCACGTATCTCTCGTGGTCGTACCATTCGTCAGATGATTTTAACTATCTCAGTTGTTGCGCCTATTATTACCTGTTTTTGGTTCACTATTGTAGGTGGCAGCGGTATAGCGTTTGAATTAGCGACGCCAGGTGTTATTTCAGAACCTTTCACTGGTTTTAATTTACCCGCAGCATTACTTGCTATTACAGAGCAGTTGCCATTAGGTTGGATAATATCGTTCTTGTTCTTGATACTAACAACTATCTTTGTTGCGACAACAGGTGATTCAATGACCTACTCAATATCTATGGTGATGACAGGTACTGATTCTCCACAGAGTTCATTACGTGTGTTCTGGGGTATTATCATGGGGGTTATGGCAGCTTTACTTATCTCTATTGGCTCAGGCGGCATATCAGCGCTGCAATCCTTTATTGTGGTAACGGCAGTACCTGTGTCCTTAGTTTTGTTACCGTCCTTATGGAATGCACCGCAAATTGCTCGCAAGATGGCTGATGAGCAAGGGCTATAAATCAAACTAATTAATCATGGTAGGTACCTTAATTTAAGGGGGCTTATCATGATGGTTAATTTCTCATTGTGATGACAAACGCACCTGACATTCAAAAGCTATTTTTTGTTAAAGCGTTGTGTCATCGATTAAATTAAATTACAGAGTAAAATTCATGAAAACACCAGTGAAAACAGAACTATTTGCTTCTAAAGCACCGTTAGAATGGGCAATTATTGCTAATAACACGTTATCAACAGCGCAGATCCCAATTAATGCAGAAGGGCAGGTTGTTGAAGGTGGCATTGAAGCGCAAGCACGCCAAACAATGGAAAACTTCAAGCATACTATTGAAGCGGCTAAACTGACTATGGATGATGTGACTCAAGTACTTATCTATGTAACCGCTCGCGATCAGTTGCCAGCGTTTAATAAAGTTTATGCTGAGTATTTTCAGGCTCCTTACCCTAACCGAGCGGCAATGATTGTTGCAGGTTTGGCACGTGAAGAAATGCTTTGTGAAGTTGTTGCGTATGCGGCTGTACCACAATAGGTATTTTGATCAAATAACGATTAAAACTTTTATCGAATATAAAGCCGGTTTTTTACCGGTTTTTTTCGTTACTAATCATTAATAATAATAGCCAAGAAAGAGAACTTTTTTATGCGACAAACCTTTATTTCATCGTTTTCTTTGTTTCTCAGTTGTTTTTTCTTATTACTTGGAACGGGTCTAATTAATGTGTTACTGCCAGTTAGAATGGGTCTTGATGGTATTAGTACGGACACTATCGGTTTTGTTTTATCGCTTTACTTTGTCGGTTTATTATTTGGTTCGCTATATTGCACTAGCTTGATCAAACGCGCGGGACACATCCGTATGTTTGCGGGGTGTGTTTCTTTGGGCGCTGTGAGTATATTGATTTGTAGCCTTTATGCTGATCCCATACTTTGGGGCGCAATGCGTATTGTGATGGGGTTTTGCATTGCGTGTGCCTTCACAGCAATGGAAAGCTGGCTCAGTGATAGTGCTAGTAAAGAAACGCGTGGTCAAGTACTGGCAATTCATAATGCGGTTATGTTAGCAGGGTTATTTGGAGGACAATTTTTTATGAATGTCACTAGTCCCCAAGATAATGCACTGTTCGTTATTGCTGGTATATTGTTATGCACAGCAGTGATTCCTATGGTATTGAGCCGTCACACAGGACCGGTGATTGAAGAAGTAACCTCGATGTCTTTACTATTACTTTATAGACGATCACCGTTGGGGGTTGTTAGCTGTTTGGTTTCTGGCATGATCTATTCTGCAATTTTTAGCTTATTGCCTATTTTTGCTAAAGAATACGATATTATAGGTTTTCAACTGTCCCTGTATATGGGCGCTGCCATCTTGGGGGCCTTTATTCTACAATTTCCTGTTGGCTACTTATCTGATCGTTTTGATCGACGTACGGTTTTGCTAGTTCTGTTGATAATATCAGCAGTAGCTGATATAGCAGTGACAGTATTGGCATCATTAAAAATTGAATGGGCTATGTTCATAGTAACAGCAGTAACGAGTGGAATTATTGCCTGTACTTATCCAATGAGTATAACTGAGGCCTTTGATAAATTACGCCAAAGTGAGATGGTTTCAGCCATGGGGTCAATGATTTTAGCATTTGCCATTGGCGGTATTATTGGACCGTATTCAGCTTCCATCGTGATGGATAGTTTTGGTGGCGTTGCTTTGTTCTATTTTCTTGCGGTGATCCAGGTGTTATTGGCATGTTTTGTGATCTTTCGAATGGTCGCTCGTCAAGCATTACCTGTAGATAAACAAGAACACTTTGTTATGCAAGGAACAGCAGCTTCTTCAGCTGTTGTGCTTGATCCACGAACTGCATATAAGACTGGTGATACTGAGCAAAAGTAAAAGGACAAGGTAAAAATAACTAAGCTATAGCAGAAATTCTGCTATAGCTGTTAAGAATAGAACCACTTATAGCCTAATTTCACACAAGTCTTTTTTTAAAAATCTAAGAAAGCCTTGAGTAAAATAAGGCAACAAGAGGCAAGAGATACAGTGGCAATTAATGGTTTTAAAAAAGCTTGTTTAAAATATTTTTCTAACAACAGCGATAAACCAAAGCCGACAAATACCGCAGGTATAAGGGGCAAGGTTAGTTGTAACTGCTGAGTGTTAACATTACCTGATACTAACAACAAAATGAGAGACATTAGCGTTCCAACCAGAAAAAACAACCCTAATTCTGCTCTAGCGGTACTAAGTTTACTATTTTGATAAACCAACGCAATAGGTGGCCCTCCTACTGAAGTTGTTGTACCCATCAGCCCCGAAAAAAAACCAGCAAAAAGAAAATTTCGTGAACAATGACGAATACTCATACCCCTATAACTTAACAGTACTGATAGCATAATAAACAGTGAGAAACAGATAGAAAATAATAATTGTGGTAATGCTGCTAATAAGGCAATACCTATTATTGAGCCAGGAATACGACCGAGTAATGCTAACTGTATATTGCCAAACTGCAATTGGTGTCGATAGCGAATGCAGCTTAACAGAGACAATATACAGCCTAGTGCTAAGATAGGTGCAGGCAAAAAATTGGGGTTTATTAAGACTAAAATAGGGGAGGCAATTACTGCTAATCCGAAGCCAGATATACTTTGAAGTGCAGAGCCGGCTATGATGACTATTAATGCAATTATGAGCAATGTAGGTTCTATTAACATTGCTGGCTTATGTGCTGTAGAAATGGTCTGTTATGCATTGTAACGTTATTGATTATAGATCATAAAGTGACGCATTATTCTTGATTGGCTATCGTGGATCTAATGAGAATAAATTACCGTTTGATAAGTAACTTTAATTGGTTTTTAAAACAATTAAAGTTGTCGTTTTTTAAGTCAAAAAATCCAAGGCCTTTATTGTACTTTAGTGAAGCTTATTTATGTAATTAACACCTCAGTAACTACAATGAAGATAATGGAGGATTATTATTAAATACAATACATTACGTTAAGTTGTAAGTTTAAAAACATGGTCTGTATAAGATTCACTTATTAAGTGATTAAGTTAATTGACTTCAATGTTTCATCCTATCTCCTTACTATTAATTTGAAACAAAAAATGAATGTATTTTTTAATTGAAGCATTCTCAATTTTGTTAAAAATTATGAATATGTTCACACAATTATAATTAACTTGTTCAATAGGGGAAATAACATGAAATTTAACACTGGTCTTGCGTTAGCAGTAGTAATGATTGCACCAAATATGGCACAAGCAAATAATGAGCTGTTTAACTGGTACGGCAGTATTCGAGTTCAATTAGAAGACACTAAACAAGGTGAAATAGAATACAAAGATAACTATTCTCGCTTAGGTGCTTATGGGTCGGCAGAAATTCTTGAAGGTGTTAAGGCAACATACAATTTTGAATTTAGACTTTTTACTGACGATGGCTCTTTTGCGGGTAACGATCAACGTGCTCGTTTAGCTAATGTTGGTTTAGAGAGTGACTACGGTTCATTATTAATTGGTAAGCAATATTCACCAGCATGGAATTTTACTGATAATGCTATCGATATTTTCTCTGATGTTGACGAATCAGCGGGTTGTACTAATGAATCAGCAGGGGTTATTTGTCATACAAGTCGTTATGGACTTTACGCAATAGACGCAGCGGGTAATGGCCATTACATTGAATACTTACGCCCTGATCGCGCTGTAACTTATACAACGCCAGATATGGCAGGATTTCAAGTTGCATTCATGGCAATACTAAATAATGGCGATGTAAAATCTGATGCAGCAGGAACTGAGAGTGAAAATATTCTTGGTTATAATATCGCAGCTAAATACGTTATTAATGAATTTACTTTCTCGGCTTCACGATACGAGCTAACTGCGTTTGAGAATGACAATGAAGTTGATTCATATCAAGTAGTTTATAACCATGGTGATTTGAGCCTAGCAGCACATTATCAAGACTCTAGTGATTTACGTTATTATGCTGGCTTAAATCCTGGTGGTGAGATAGTTGAAGAAAAGGTTTATGAAGTTTATGCCGGTTATAAAATAGGAAAAATTCAGCTACAGGCAAAATATGCGATTGTTAATATGGACTCGCCAAGTGGTTTAACTGTTGATTCTAATCAGGTGATATTAGACGCTATTTATGAACATAAACTGGGGTCTTTTTACGTAGAATATAGTGCTTGGGGTGATGAAGCGGAAGAAGTTTTTGAAGCGGATGATAAAATATTAGTGGGTTACAAACTAAATTTTTAATTGTAATTAACCCTGAGTAAAGTCGTAAAATATTATATAAACTTTACTCCAAATAAAAGTTACTCTCTAATATTAAATAGTAGGGTCTGTTGATCTTTTGAGATTGTTTTTGCAGCGATTTGTTGGGTATTTATACAAGGTAGAGCCTTTGTCATGTGGTTGTTCTACATAAAAAGGTGATAACGCCGTAAAAATGACCAAAAAATGCTGTCCGAAGGATTAGGCTAAAAGCGTTTTACTCATTGTTGAGTAGTATTTGCTTAGAATGATTAGGCTACATACTACTCGCCGCGATTAAAGCGCTTTACTCTCTTTAAAAAAGGCGAACAAAATTTAACCGCGAAAGATCAACAGACCCTAACACTTCACAGTAATATTTAACGGATAAACTTGACCATGGATGGCTGATTATAAAAAACACTCCTAAACTAGAAAATAATGTTGCAAGCGCAAAGAAATATTACCCTAAGTTTTTTAGCCGAAGCACAAGATGTAGTGGCATGGTAAATTTGGCTACCTAATTAGAGGTGTTTTGGTTGAAATAGGTATAATAAGTAAATCAAGTAAAAACAATTAGTTACATTTTTTGTTTGAGTTGACTTATGTGTCGGGTCTCGTTTGTTCTAAATATCCATATTTATTAAAGAAAAACCCTTACTTTTTATTACTTCGGAGAGTTATTTAAATTTGTCTATCTCTATTGGGGGCGAAATGCCATAGAAAAATACTGCTAATGTCAGCTACCCTTGAAGATAGTAAACATAATATCGGTGATAATTTATATAAGAATTTGGACCGTTTTGTTACCATTGCCGACAGTCAGAATCCAACATGAAAGTTGTAGAAGCCACCACAGGAGTCATTGGTGAGTTCACAATTTTAATTTACATATATCGACCAACAAGGAACTGTAAATTTATACAGGTTGGTGGGGTTTCCCCTATATTCATGTAAATGCGCAATTAGCGCATTATTGTCCATAGATGAATATGACAAAATATTTATAAGTGCTTTAACTAGCAATGTTTTATTCAATTTGTTATTAATAGTTAAAGTATGGAAGTGCGCGACTTATCAGTAGAAAAATGCGCAAGTTGCGCACTATTAAATTGTTAGCTTTAAACTTAAATTTTCATAACTAAGCATAAAGGATATAAAATGTTTAAAAAAACTGCACTGGCTATATTGATAGCTGGAACTTCATTTTCTTCACTTGCAAACTGGGTTGGTGGCGTAAGTTACATCAACTTATCAGATGATGAAGATGGTATAGATATTAGTTTAAGTGGTATTTCTGGATCTCTTGGTTACAAAATTGATTCCAATACTAATTTTAATTTTATTCCAGAGGTGCGTATCGGTACTGGTATCAGTGATGATACTGTATATGGTGTTGATGTAGAAATGGATAGCTTTATTGCTTTATCTGTTCGCGGTCAATATTCACTTGAAAATGGGGTGTATTTATTTGCTGCTCCTTCTTACGCTAACGTAGAATTAACGGCTAGTTATGGTGGTTATTCTGAAACAGATGATTCATGGGAATTTGGTATCGGGGGGGGCGCAGGCTATAAATTTAATGAATCTACCTCTGCTGAATTTATGTATGAGCAATACGATGGTACTGATGTTTTAAGCTTCGGTGTTAAATTCGATTTTTAAAGCTAACAAGTTGCTTAAACGGACGCCAAACAGTCGGCTGGCGTCCGTTCCTCACTATTTTAGCCAACTGTTTTTCGCCGCTTAGCAAGGCGTTATGGTGTCATCAAATAGGAGAGTTCAGTGGATGATTTAAATTCCGCAATGGAAAGCGTAAAAATAGGAGTTTCACTTTTAGGTGAATCAATTGGTTTGATTAAAAAAACTAAAGATTTGTTACCTGAGAGTGCAGAAAAAGACGTTATATCAAAAAGTTTGGTAGAAGCTGATAAAGCAGCTAAATTAGCGGAATCTCAAATTGCGATGGCACTAGGTTACAAACTTTGCAAATGTACTTTTCCTCCTCAAGTCATGCTTTCAAAAGGCTATAAAGAACTAAAGCATCACCATGAAGAAGAGTTTGTTTGTACTAATTGTGGTAAAAGCTCAATTAGCCCTCCAAATAAACCAATAAATTACACTAGTCCTTGGACACCATAACAAGGGTTTTCAAGTCGGACAAATTACAGTTGGCTTTTTGTTCGTTCCTCACTTATTTTAGCCAACAGCAATTTGCCCCTTAAATGGGCGTTAGCCGTATTTCCAAGGTTTAGTGTATGAATCAGAATGTAAATATTCGACCAGAATCGGATGATGATATTAATGCTATTGAAAAAATCACTATCGAAGCATTCAAAAGTCATCCGCACAGCAACCAAACAGAACATGAAATTGTAGCTAAATTACGTAACGATAATGCCCTTTCTGTATCTTTAGTTGCAGAGGTTAATAACGTGGTTGTCGGTCATATAGCTTTTTCTAAAGTTAAAATAAACGATGAATTCATCGAGTGGTATGGTTTAGCCCCAGTTTCTGTGAAACCTGAATATCAAAGCCAAGGAGTAGGTTCACAATTAATACTTTCAGGCTTAAATGCTATCCGCGAGTTAAATGCTAAAGGTTGCGTACTTCTCGGAGAACCTGAGTACTACAAACGTTTCGGTTTTAAAGCACTTAGTGAGTTAGTATTTGAAGGAGTTCCGCCAGAGTATTTTCAATCATTACTTTTAGGTGGTGACATGCCAAACGGAAATATTGAATACCATAAGGCTTTTGCATAACACGGCTAACAAGGCAATTAAACGGAAAATTTACAGTTGGCTGTTTTTCGTGCCTCAAACATTTTAGCCAACAGTAATTTGCCCCTTAACAGGGCGTTGAGGCTGTAGAATTTCACCTAAAGGAACGTTTTCAAGTTCCTTTTTCTTATTTTTAATTGTTTGTTTTTTAACCTTGTACCGTGTTCTTACCTGTGATCTAATAGGTATTATTCCCCGACAGTAAAATGTTATGGCGAACTACAAACCTGATTTATCCTGCCAAAGTAAGTTCATTCCCGTTGATTTTTCACAACAGATAATACCTGGAACATTTGAATATGCGCTTGCGCATATTATCGAGAATCATCTCGATTTATCTGGATTTGATGAGTGGTTTAACAATGACAAAGGCGGCGCAGCCGCCTATTCACCTGCGGTGATGCTTAAAATAATCTTGTTTGCCTACTCACGAGGGTTGATTAACAGTCGTCGTATTGCTAATGCTTGCGAAACCAATATTACCTTCATGAGTTTGTCGGGTGATGTATAAGCGCGTTCCTGACCAGCCATTGCCTCATTTGTTGCTCGGATGAAAACATAGATTGAACCTTTGTTTACTCAAGTGTTAATGATTTGCGATAGAGAAGGCTTGATTGGTCGCAACATGTTTGCCATTGATGGCTGTAAAATAAAGTCTAATGCCAGTAAAGAATGGAGCGGTACTTTTGAAGAACTTCAACGTAAAGAAGTTAAGTTACGTAAAGCTAGCCAACGAATATTAGCCCGACATCAAGCGCAAGATGGTCTGGGTGAAGATGAAATCAATCACGACTTAAAGCAAAAAGAAAAGCTAGATAATAGAGCGGAAAAAATTGGATACTTTCTCGCTACTCACGAAGAAAAAATAGGCAGCAGGTGCAAGCCCGTAAAAGTAATATTACCGACCCATACAGCGCCAAAATGACTACCAGTAAAGGCACTATCCAAGGTTACAACGGTATTGCCATTAATGATGACAAGCATCAAATAATTCTTCAAGCCCAAGCATGGGGTAGTGTTGCCGAACAACAAACCTTAAAACCTTCCGTTGACCAACTGAGAAAACAATTAACCAATTTAGGTACACCAGAGACCTTCATAACAGCCAAGTTTACTGCCGACAGTGGTTTTCATAGTGAGAATAACCTTAAATATATGGCATCAACAGGGTTAGATAGTTACATGGCAGATAATGCGTTTAGAAGCCGAAATCCTTTGTTTAAAGAGAGCGAAACCTATCAAACGGAAAAAGAAAAAAGACGATTGAAACGCAGTAAAGGCAAACCTAAACAATTTAGTCGAGATGATTTTTACTTTGATAAAACCACGAAGACCTGCCGTTGTCCTGCGGGCAAAAGCATGTGGTTACAGAGCAAGCAGATTATAACAGAGGGTAAACATTACACACGGTTATCTGGCTTTTTAAAACACTGTCGAGTTTGCCCTTTGCAACAATAATGCATGCGTAAACCACCCAAAGAAACAGGGCGACAGGTGCAATTTCCAGATGAGTCTACTCTGGTAGTAAGCTACAGCGATAAAATGAAAGTAAAAATAGATAGCCCCGTAGGACGACGACAATACAGTAAACGACTGGGTGCTATCGAGCCTGTTTTGGTAATATTACCGTGAATAAAGGCATGAATAAATTCACCTTACGAGGACAAGAAAAAGTAAATAGCCAATGGCAAATGTATTGCCTAGTACATAATATTGAAAAGTTAAGAAATAGCCTACATTAAGGCTAAAACCCTCATATTTTCCCTCGGAAATAGTTTCAAAATCAGAAAATAAGTACAAAGTCAGCCAATATTCCATGATCAACGATGGCAAAATTAAAATCGCCAAAAACGTAAACGTTTTTGATTGTTAAAAGAAAATAATCCAGTTAGAGTATTTTGATTAAAAAATAATATAAAAAAACGAGTAATTCTACAGGCTCGTTACGACCGCTTTGATGCTCCAAGTCGACATTAGGAACTCAAAAGCTAATGTCGGATTTGGTGGCATAAGTGAATATTGTGTAGAACACCTAAATTTCATTTTCTGTCGCAGATCTCATTATTTACTGCGATCAACAAGTATTCTGTGATTTTATGATGTGTGAAGTTATTGGGATGCTGGCTTTATACCCACAACACTTCAAGATGCTAAATCTTGCGTATTGAAGTATAAGAGGCATGTCAGGGGAATAGCGCTATGTTCAAATCAGTTTACCAATTAACGATAAGTTACTTCAATTTATCAACAAAAGTTTGTCGAAATTTAGCTAGCTTAGGTGAAACAACAGCCTGACAGTATTGATTTTGTGGATTTTTGTTAGCATAACCTTGATGATACTCTTCACCAGAATAAAAAAGTTCGGCAGGACATACTTGTGTGACGATGTTTTGCTCAAATATTTTTGCTGCACTCATTTCTCTAATGGTTTTTTCAGCGGTAGACTGTTGAGATTCATCATGATAAAAAATAGCGGAGCGATATTGACTGCCAATATCGTTACCTTGTCTATTTAGCTGGGTTGGGTTGTGCAAGGTAAAGAATATTTCAATAATTTCTTGGTAAGTAATTTTCTGAGGATCGAAACTTAACTGTACTACTTCTGCATGCCCACTGTTGCCGGTGCAAATATTTTCATAAGTGGGATTTTCACTGTGACCCCCCATATATCCTGAAATAGCTGAATGTATTCCTTTAATTTGGGAGAATGCGCCTTCTATACACCAAAAACAACCGCCTGCTAAAGTGGCATGTTGTAGGTGGCTTTTGTCAGTAATATTTGCCATTTTTATGATTTCTCTCATTACATTCGCTAATATTAACGATAGTATAATATTGCATTTAAACTATATAGACTTATCGAATAAACAATTTATGCCATCATTTTTCAAAATAAAGAATATGCCAACAATCTCTAAAATGAATAATCAAATTCAGCTTCTACTCGTTTTACGTAGTGCTGCTATTGTAATTCAGTTTTTTTTGATTCTTTTCGTTAATTTGGGATTAGAATACGAATTACCTTGGCTGCCCTTATTTAGTGTTATTGTTTTAGAGCTTGGGCTCACTTTTGTCAGTTTTATTTATTATCGTAATAAAGATCAAATAAGCCAGTTGGCTTTATTGATGCAAATTTGTGCTGACATTCTGTTTTTGTCGTTATTACTCTTTTTTAGTGGTGGAGCAACCAATGCCTTTGTGTCGTTGTTACTGCTCCCTATTGCTATTGCAGCGGTTACTTTAACACCAGTTTTGCTAGCACTAGTCGCATTTTTAGCAATACTATCTTATAGCGTTTTACTCTGGTATTTACCGATGAGTGTTATGCACGGTAATATGCAAGGGCACTTTATTGGCATGGGTATTAACTTTTTGTTTTCTGCTTTGGTGGTGGCAATTGTGGTTGGAAAAATGGCCCGTAGTATTAATCAAAGAGAATTAGCCATTGCAGCTTATCGAGAAAATTTATTAAAGCAAGAACAGGTCACTTCTTTGGGTGTTGCGTCTGCACAAATAACCCACCAACTTGCTACGCCTATTGCAACCGTGCAATTGCTTGCTGATGAACTCAGTGAAGATTTTCCAAATAATGAGATTATTAATGACATACAAAGCCAGTTAACTCGTTGCAGTGATAGTCTTGATGCTTTTCGTGCTATGGTATTCGATATTAAAGAGCAAACTATTGCTGCTACAAATATTGGCGATTTACTTAAAAATTTACTAGATAATTTGCGCGTAAATTATCCTGAAATAAATGTTGAATTAGTAGAGCAGCAACCACTAAATACTGAAATAATGGCTGATGCGGCATTACTACCTGCTATTTTGAATTTAATTAATAATGCTGTTCGGGCAACGAAAGCCAACAACAGTAATGAAATCACGTTAATCAGCCAAGTTGGCAGTGGTAACTGGCAATTTATTATTCGAGATTATGGCGTTGGCTTTACCTTGGAGAAGCTTAAAAAGCTAGGTGTAAAGCCGGTCAATAGTGAACAAGGTTTAGGTATGGCTGTATTGTTAAGTCATGCAAGTTTAGAACGGTTAGGCGGAAAGTTAGCCTTAACTAATCATCATCAAGGTGGCGCTTTAGTCACGTTAAGTTTACCGGTAAACAGTTAAAAAGATGAAAAAATTATTGATAGTTGAAGATGATATTATTTTTGCCAATACGTTAAAGCGCCGTTTAACCAAGCATGACTTTGATTGCGTTCATGTTGAAACAAACTCAGAAGCATTGCTAGCTTGCCACCGACACATGCCTGATTATATATTGCTGGATATGAAATTAGCTCAAGAAACAACCTTGAATATCATTACACCTATTCGCCAACTACGTCCAAAAAGTCGTATTGTTCTACTGACGGGTTTTGCGAGTATTGCAACAGCCGTAGATGCTATTAAATTAGGCGCAGATGATTATTTAACTAAGCCGCTTGATACACAAACTTTATTAGCCGCACTTAATGAAAGCAAAGCTTGTGAAATTTCAACAAATACTGAACTTGATGGTGAAACGCTATCAGCAGAGCAAGTACAGTGGCAACATATTCAACAAGTATTGAAAGCCAATGACGGTAATATATCTGCCACTGCTCGACAACTGTCTATGCACAGAAGAACATTACAAAGAAAACTGCAAAAAAGGCCTCAAGGCGCGGCATAAACAGAGCTGTTCAATACTGAAAAATATTGAATGCTTATTTCCTTTGGTCAAAGATAGAGAGCTTTTTTGTCCACAGATTCTCGCAGATTAACGCGGATTAGTGACTTTTAGGATAAGGGCTAGGGATACTTAGGGGGGCTTGGGCAAAGATAGAGAGTTTTTTTGTCCACAGATTCTCGCAGATGAGTGACTTTTAGGGTAAGGGATAGAGATACTTAGTGTTGTGTTAGATGTTTATACCTTAGTCTTAATTAGAGAATACATGTAGTGATCTGACTCACAAAAATGTACTCTAGTTTTATTAATAATAATTATATAGTTAAGAGATGGTTTCTTTAAAGGAAATAAAGACAGCAGATATTCAAGCTGTACCCGCTTTGTCTAAGGATAACAAACAACAACCTGTGTGGTGCTATAACATCGAAACGAGATGTTATGTATGGGGAAATAAGGCCGCTTGGTTACTCTGGGACTGTCAAACACAGGCAGATTTTTGTCAACTTACCCCTCCAACTGAATGGCAACTTATTTCTTTAGAAGATAGACCAGCTTTTGAACTGACTCTTCCAGAACAGAACAACACTCTTTATGAGATTTCTTTTCTTAAGATTGGCCAACATGAGTATCTATTTCAAGCACACCCATCACAAGCGAGGGATAGATCAGGAGAAAAATTTTCAGACGTTGTTAAAATGTCACAAAGAATATCATCACTGTATAACGAAAGTGGTGAATTGATCGAGCGCTCTAATACCGCTAACGAACATTTTTTAAAGTCAGATCAAAAGTTTTTCGACCATTTTTCTTCTCTAAATGAGGCACAAAAAGTATGGGATGAGCTAAGGGTAACCAAAAGCTTCTCAGGGGATATGGAAGTTCATACCCGTAATGGCGATAGGTGGCACCATATTAGTATTGAAAAAATCATTTGGAATGATGGTTCTATCAACTTTCATGTATTCGAATATGATGTTCACAACTACTTAGAAAATGAACAACAGTTACTGACCTCCCTTAAAGAGCATGATGCGGTACTTGATAATGCCAGTATTGGCATTGGCTTTATTCGTGACCGTCGCATATTACGCTGCAATAAATGCTTTGAGGAAATTTTTGATTACTCTCATGAAGAGCTGGTTAATAACAAAAGTTTAATCTTGTATCCAGATAAAGAAACATATAGAAAATTAGGTGTTGAAGCCTATCTGAGACTCAATAAAGGACTACGCTACAGAACTAAAATACAAATGAAGCGCCGTAATGGCGAGCTTTTCTGGGCAAGTTTAACCGGCAAGTTAATTGATCCTGACAACCCAGATGAAGGAACTATTTGGATTGTTGAAGACATACATGAATTTAAGCTGGCGCAAGATGCATTGCATGATATTCTTGCCCAGCAACAACTGATCCTAGACCATGCCATGGTTGGGATTGTGTTTTTAAAAGACCGTAAAGTGACTCAGTGCAACAAGCGGTTTGAAGAAATGTTCGGCTACACTTTTGGTGAATTAGAAGGTGGTTCTTCTCGCCTGTGGTACTTATCAGACGAAGATTGGAACAATGCCGGCGAACTTTGTTACGAGCCATTACAAACCGGGCGAACATTTTCTGCTCAAATGTTATTAGGCAAAAAAGATGGCACGCCCGTTTGGTGCGAAGTTCAAAGCAGAGCCATTGATTCCTCCGATTTAAGTAAGGGGACGATATGGATTAGCAAAGATATTAATGAAGAAATACTCGCTCAAGAGGCCTTAAACAAGCTACTTGATGAGCAACGCGTCATTCTAGATCATGCAATGGTTGGAATTATATGCATGATTGATAATAAACTGACACGCTGCAACCGCCGTTTTGAAGAAATTTTCGACTATCAATGTGGTGAAGTTGAGGGTGCTTCTTCACGACTATGGTACATGAATGATGTTGACTGGAAATTAGCTGGAGAACGCTGTTACGGCCCAATAAATAAAGGCGAAAGCTATTCAGAAGAGATGTTACTGCGCTGTAAAGACGGAAGCCAAATCTGGTGTGATGTACGCGGAAGTGCCTGCGACCCAAATGATATTGAAAAAGGTATTATCTGGATTTTCATGGATATTACCGAACGAAAAAAAATCGAACTATCACGTAAACAAGTTTATCAAGAACTCGAGTTACACGTCAAACAACGTACTCATGAGCTTAATAGCACCATTGAGCTATTACACGACGAAGTTGCAGAACGTAAACTTGCTGAAGAAAAAGTTAAACACCTTGCACTATACGATCCACTTACAGGCCTACCTAATCGCAATCTACTTGAATGCAGGTTGAACGAAGCATTACTTCATGCAAATCGAAGCCAAGAACAAGTGGTATTACTATTTATCGACTTGGACCGTTTTAAAAACATCAATGATTCATTAGGCCACCAGCAGGGAGACGCTCTGCTTAAAGAGGTCGCCAAACGTTTAACAGAAACCGTTCGTGAAACCGATACCGTTGCCCGTTTTGGAGGGGATGAGTTTATTATTGTGTTAACTCACATTACCAGTGATGTTGACACTGAAATTATTGTTAACAAACTACAAGCCGCCTTCGAAGGAGTCATCAGTATTGGGACAAAGGAAGTATATATGACACTGAGCACGGGTATTAGTGTGTATCCACAAGATGGTAAAGACTTCACCAGCCTAATGAAAAATGCTGATGCAGCCATGTACCATAGTAAGTCTCATGGGCGAAATTGTTATCAGTTCTTTAATCGCGGCATCGATCAACATATCAATCAACGTATTGAACTTGAAAGTGAACTTTATCAAGCTATTGGGCGCAACCAACTACAGGTTTATTACCAGCCAAAAGTTTGCATTAACAAAAATGAGATACGCGGCGTTGAGGCACTATTGCGCTGGATCCATCCTGAAAAAGGCTTTATCTCCCCAGCCGAATTTATTCCTGTTGCCGAAGAAACCGGCTATATAAACACACTTGGTCACTGGGTGCTACAACAGGCCGTGGCCCAAGCAGAACAATGGCGCCAAGAGGGAATAAAAAACTTAGTGGTTTCAGTCAACCTATCCGCGATGCAACTCAGTCAGTCGGATATTGTTGCACAAATTGAGCAGGTTATAGAAGAGGTCGGACTGCCTCCTGAATTATTAGAATTGGAGTTAACAGAAAGCGCGATGATGAACAACGTTGAAAGAACTATTGATACGTTGAATCAAATTCATGCATTAGGGGTGCAATTAAGCATTGATGATTTTGGAACCGGTTATTCCAGCTTAAGTTACCTTAAACGTTTTCCGCTTGACACATTGAAGATCGATCGTTCTTTTGTAAGAGACATTACCACCGACCCAGATGATGCAATCATTTGTAAAACCATTGTTGCTATGGCAAACAGCCTTAACCTAAAAGTAATTGCCGAGGGTGTAGAAACTGAACAGCAATTAGCCGAGTTAAAATCCTATGGCTGCGGTCAATATCAGGGTTTTTTGTTTGCTAAAGCATTACCAGTAAAAGAAATTTTACCGGTGTTATTATCAACAATAAAAAATTAATTAACTCAGAGCTCCTTCGGTTAAAGATAGTGAGCTTTTTTTGTCCATAGATTTTTGCAGATTAGCGCGGATGAAATTGTCAGACGCTGTCCCATTTGAGCTTTTTATGAAATCACGCTAAGTAAGAGTATTTAAAAATTATAAGCAACATGTTGATGAAACCTAACAATAACTTCTTCTTTGTGAGGTTCCATTTCTAGTTCAGTAGCCATTAATTTTATTGCCTGCTCTATTTGATTAAGAAAACGGCCAAAGCCGTGCTCGGTTTGATTTTTATCGGTAGCAACAAAAACCAATTGCACATTATCAACTAATTCACTTGCATCCCACTTACTGACAATACCACAAGGGTTTTGTGCTGGGTTATAGCCAAGCATTTGTAATTCGCCCATCCGAGAGGTAATTTCATGGATACTATAACGAACAATAGGCACTAAACCATTGGCGATCAAAGCACCGTTATTTAAATTATAGCGTTTTGCTGATTGGGTAAAGGTATCTGTTAAATAGGTATAAAGTGGGTTGTATGGATCCGTTGAATTTGGATCAACATCAACCATATTGAGTAGCCTATTTGATATAGGTAAATTAATTATCGCGTAGGTCATCGAACTATGAAACTCAGGTAGTGTTACTTGTTGGCTAGCATAGCGATTAATGAGAGAGCGTAACTTATGCTCTTGTGTTCTTGAGTGTTTATTATTAGTCGGTTTATTTTTGTTAAGCTTGTTTTCATTAAATAAGTCGTAAGTAATATGTTGGTGATCGCGTAGACGAATATCACTTAGTTCAATTGCTGTTTTATTCGAAAAGGCTGTTACCAATTGTGATATTTTTGCATGAAATCCAGCAGCATTCTCTCTAATGTTTGTGCCCGTAGTCAGAAATAATAACGATATTTTTTTTGCACGTTTATTGGCATCATAAAACGACTTTTTTAATTGATGACTTTCAGGATTATAATAAAACAAAATCTGTTGATTGGTTTGCCATTGGTGCATTTCTTGATTAAAGCGCACCCGAGTCAGTTTATCATTGGCAATAAAAAGGCAATTTTCCACTTCAAAAAGCTCCGATAGATCAAATAACACCTTGGCTAAATTTTGATAAAACTCACAATAGTTCTCTGATGAATTATTTGTGGTAGATGGTGTTATTTTTTTTGTGCTAGCTTTTACTGAGAACCGTTTAATTAGCTCATCGCTAATGGTAAATTCGGCTAAAATATATTGATTATCGCGAGCGCTGTTAGGGAGATAACTTTTATGAGCCGCACTACGCTTTCTAATAATTGACATGGTATATCCTTGCTATTGATAATGATAAGTATCTTAAATTGATCTTATAGTAAGCTGAATATATGATATTTTTATGTCAGATTTATGGTAAATTAATGACAAGAGATTTTTGTATAAACAAGAAAATAAAGAGAGTATATTTGTGTTAGAAAATCAGCAAGCGTTAATTGAAGCTGTTTAGTTTTACCCCATTTCCGTGGACACACTATAATTGTTGTAGAGATATAACAGGAGGTGTTTCATGACAAAAGCCAAAAGTTATCAACGATACCCTGCTGAGTTTAAACGAATGGCGTTACTCAAAGCGTCTGAATATGGTGTAACTGCTAATTCATAGTATATTGTTATGCATTTTCAATGACATCTTCATGATATTGAGGAATACCATCAGCAATTGTTTCCCAATTAGCTTTAGAACCGACATATATATGCCTGCCTAATTCAATGTGAGGATCACCATTGATGCAACCTAAAGTTACTCCATGGACTACACCATTAAATACGCCACAAATAGTAGAGCCGCATTTACTACAAAACTGGAGACCAAACCCGTGTTTCCCTAAATATGAAGTAAGTAAATGATGACCAGATAACCATTCAAATTCACTAGCATCAATTAGAGCATAGGCTGAGGCTTGAGAACTGAATGCCTTTCGACATCTAGAGCAATGACATGAACGGGCATCACGTAATGTACCTGAAATTTTATATCTAACTTCTCCGCAAAAACATTCACCAGTAATAGACACTGAATTCTCCTTGATTAACAGTTTGTTATGCAGCTAGTAGGTATAATTGATGAATGATGGTCAATGATAAAGCAACGACCGTGCTTCTTTCTGTATACAAAGCTAAACCTAGCTACTGTTGTTACTTTCACATCATCATTAAACCATCTAAACGTATACTGCCCATTACATACTGCTATATCACCAAAAAGACGAATCGTTGAGTTATTAAACTCAACATAACGATTTCGATACTTAAAAATATTTTTAAAGTAACCTTTTATAAGGGTTGTATTATCTAGCTTTAATTGTGACAAAGTTCCCCACAAGAATGCTTTTTCATCATATAAAGCACAAATATTATCGGGGGTGTCTTCAGAGAATGATGACAACCAACTTTCCATATTTTCGATGACTTCTTGTGAGTTCAAATTGCGATATTCCCTAGTTGCATAATGCCCGTTTAATGGGCAATAAAATAGTGACGCAGGAGCAAAAACCAACTGTTTTTTTTGCCCTTGTTAAAACGCTTGTTATGCGCAATCATGTGACCAAACCTCTATTGCTCTTGGAAGTTCAGATAGCATGTGTCTATGAATAACAGCCCTGAAATTAGTTAATTCATTCGCTAGTTGATATAGTTCGGCTGAAATAATAGCCCTATCTGATATCTCCGGACGATTTGATTTAAGAGTGTCTGGCGATTTATTCCACTATAAATTCTTTCGTGAGTTAACTCATTTCTAGATAGAAATAGATGAGTACAAATATTTAAATCTTCAAGTAAACGTATCTATTCACCATACCTAGTATTCCCGTCATTCCAGTTGTGTCTTAAGCTGGAATCTCAGTGTTTAACATTCTAGACTCCCGATTTAAAGACCTCGGGAGTGACGATAGGTAAATAGTTACAAGTAAACTATCAAATTGATTCCCTGATATTTTACGAATGGCCTTTCTAGTGTGTGTTATTTTACTACTGATTTGCAACCCCTTTGAGTACTGTTTTACAGGCTCAAGAAGGTCGATTAATAGTTCAATTTGCTCTTCTAAATATGATGCATTTAGGGTTCACAAAGCCCAAGGCTCTTACAATATCCCCATCGTCGTCAATCACACTCCCTGCGCATAACCGCTCATTATGGGTACGTTTCAGTAATGTCCGCACCATAAATACTCATTAATTTATATTAATATCCCATAATATCCAACTATTTATTAAAAACTGTAAATAGTCATTTTTTTATAAATAGTTGGATATTACTAAGAGGGATCAGTAATAAGCTAACGTAAAAATAAATTAATTGTCACAATTTCAAGTGGTTATTTGAAAACCATACTGGTTAAGGTGTGTTACTGAGGCATATTAGTAACATTAGGTGAATGATTCATTAGAAAATATATGGCAAAAAATTATAAGGTAATATCAGTAATGCGCACTACGCTTTCTAATAATTAACATAGTCTTTTCTTGTTGTTGATAATGATAAATTCAAAAATTGACGTTATAGTACGGTGAATACATGACACTTTTATGTCAGAGTCAAGTAAGTTAGTGATAACCATATAAGAAAAGAGAGTATTTGTGTTAGAAAATCAGCAAGCGTTAATTGAAGCGATTAACCAAACCATGCCATTTGGTAAGTATGCAGGTCGAAAATTATTACAATTACCTGAGCCTTACTTAGTGTGGTTTCATAGTAAAGGTTTTCCAGAAGGTAAATTAGGACAGCAATTAGCGCTGATGTATGAAGTTAAATTGAATGGTTTAGAAGCTATGTTGAAACCATTGTTAAAAGCATATTAGCTTACGCTGAACGCTATTGCTGAACAACACTGTCTCTTTATCGGCACTTATTGTAAATAGACATTAGGGTCTGTTGAACTTTCGAGATTGTTTTTGCAGCGATTTGTTGGGTATTTATACAAGGCAGAGCCTTTGTAATGTAGTTGTTCTACATAAAAAGGCAATAACGCCGTAAAAATGACCAACAAACGCTGTCCGAAGGATTCGGCTAAAAGCATTTTACTCATTGTTGAGTAGTATTTGCTTAGAATGACTAGGCTACACACTACTCGCCGCGATTAAAACGCTTTTATCTCGAACAAAATTTAACCGCGAAAGATCAACAGACCCTAGTAGTGAAATTATTTCAACAATAAAGCCAAGTAGAACAGTTTTTTTAAGAGATGTAGTTTTGAGTTAAATCGACTTTAGGCATAAGATTGATGCTCAGCCATTAGTTGTCGAGACAGAGCAATGTTAATTAAGCTGCCCTAAATTAGATAATGAGTTTCTTCTAAATTGTCGTATTCAAACTTGAAAAACCAATACTCAAATTTGATTGAAAATTCCGACAGCGGACATTCGATTAATATGCATTTTTTAGGTATGAAAAATTAACTTTCCATCTCGCTCCGGGGCACTTAGCGCCATATAAAATCTTTACTGTTACCTCTGAAAATGTGGCCAATTTCACTCTGCCACTACAGTAGCACTATACCGAAAACTGTAAGCTTATAATTTTTTGGTGGCTTGAGTTAGTTTTAAACTAAGACAACACCTAAGTTTTGGTGAAAAAAGGTGTTTCTTATATAGCCTTAGCGAGAACGTTTTAATACATTAATACCTAATACTGCTTTATCCATACCGTCAAATACGGGTAAGCCATGACGTTCAAAAACCTGTTTATATTGTTGAAAAGGAATCCCCGCATCGATCACTATGCCAATGAGTTTTCCTGATTCAATCACTAATTTTTTTAAATTCTCAGCAAAGGCTTCAGTAACATCAAGTTGTTGCGTATCAAGACTGTTAGACAAAGGCACTAAACCTAACATAACAACGCCAGCACCAAAATCAATCATAGATTTGACGCAATCAAAATAAACAGCTTCATCTGCCATAGGAGTCAAGTCAAGCGGGTTTACTGGTGCAACTAGCTCACTGAGTTGATGTTTTCTTAATACAGTGCTTAGTTGTTGTGTATTTTCATTACTAATGGTGAATAATGTTTGAGCATCATTATCACCAAGGGTGTCAACACTGCCTACGGTTTCATACCCGGCATTGGTGACAATGGCCATTTGACCAAGGGCTTTGGTTTTAGGGTAGGCAGTCATCCACTTAAATACAGCATTGAATTGATTAAAGGTTTCTACAACGATAGCGCCTGCTTTATTTAATAAGCGCTTTTGCTGTTGATAATCACCCATCATTGCGCCGGTATGACCTTCAGCAGCAGCTTTACCTAACTCAGAGCGACCGCCCTTGTAGATAATGACATGACGATGCGCAGCTTTAAATTTTTTCACTAGTTTAGCAACGATACAGGCATCACCGTCAGCAAAACCTTCGACATATAGTGCTAGTACACGAATACTTTTATCGCGCTCCATCAGTGCCATAAAATCTGATAACTTCATGTCGAGTTGATTACCGATGGAAAATCCGTATTTTAAGCTTAGACTGTCATGTCTTGATAAACGTGTGATTAAGAAAGCTCCACTTTGACTGATAAGAGCAACTTCTGAATTAGGATCAAAGTTAATATTAAGTTTATCTTGCGGGATAAACAGGCTATTTAATCTCAAAGGGGAGAGTATCATTCCTAACCCATTAGGACCGACAATAGCAGGGCACCACTGATTATTTTTACGTCGTGATTGTAATAGTTGGGATAAGTTGTCGCCATAACCATGTTGATCAGCACCATCGCCAAGTCCACCAGCCACAATATAAACAACACTAGCACCGCTACCTTGTTCACATAAGGCGGTAATAGTTTCAACACAAATTTTGGCAGGTAATGCTAATATTAGCGTATCAACAGGTGTTTTAAGTAATGCACTTATATCAGGCAAGCACGCAATACCATTGAGCGACTCTACACCTGATTTAATGATGTATATATTTTCTAGTAATAAGTTTGATTGGCGTACATTATCCAAAATCAAATTACCAATATTCCCTTTTTTTTCTGAAATACCTGCAATTGCAATACGTTTTGGATTAAGAAAATCATCATCAGAAATAGCGATAGGGCATGGTTCTTGGTGACCGTCTGTAGCGTATAAGCCTACGCCATCAAGCGCGATGATATCACCTGACTCATCTACGACAAAAGGGTTCATTTCAAGTAAGGATATACCTTCTTGTCCCATAATCGCATCGAGCTTCCAAATATTTTCAAGAAATACGGCTAATTTTTCTCGACTAATAAGGGCTTCTTGTTGACGTACTTTACCGAGCAGTATACGGCCTAACCAGTGCTCTTCTAACTCTTCTAATGCTTCAGCAGGGCTGTAAACTGATGCTGGCCATATTAATAAAGAATCATTCAATTCTTTTGCCCACTCTTCGGTTAACAATCCACCAAAGCCTAATGAAATAGTAGCGTCACCATATTGATCGCGCTGTAGGCTAACAAAAATTTCGCTAGGTGCACCTTTAGTTGACTTGAAACACACTCTTTCAGTGACTAATGTTCCAAGCCAAGGAAACTCTTTGCCAACAGCTTGTGACATTTCTTTATGTCTTTTTTTAAGTTCCACTACTGAAAAATCACAAAAGGCTAGTGCGCCGTTATCTGATTTATGCCACAGCTCTGTTGCCATTCCTTTCAAAACAACAGCTTGTCCCTTACAGAATGGAGTGGTTGAACAATCAGTCTCTTTTTCAATGAAACTGTATTGAGGGATTTTGATATCTGCTTGTTTAAGTAATTGATATACTCCAAATTCAGGAATGAATGAGTTTGACACATTAACCTCAGGGTATAATTATCTATAAAATAGAAGCTGATTAGAGCTGTTTTTTACGTGGAAAGTAATGATTTAGATCAACGCGAGTTATGATACGTAAAATTATTTTTAATTTAATTTATCGTATCACTTTATTGTACGATATTTATCCGTTGATCACATTTTTTTAACTATTTGTTATTAATATAAATAGAATAGTAGCAATAGGTGTTTGATATTGACTATCATCAAGTTCAGTGGTGATTTATTTTTATTGTGATACGTGGATTTAAACTTTAATGTATAAGCGTGTCACTTTTGTGCTCTATATCTAAATCAGAAAACACTCTGTTCTGTATCATGGTATTACGCAATATGCCTCGGGCGTTGTAGAAAGTAGTGAGCATGATGGGACATATTTCCTTCAACGGTTTATGGAGTATCCATTGGTTTACAAGCAGCTGTTAATAAGGATGTTGTGGCTGAGTAAAGTTGGCCGAAATTTTTAGCTACTAAGGCGTTTTGGGGGCGAAAGCGCCATAGAAAAATACTGCTAATGTCAGCTACCCTTGAAGATAGTAGACATTAAAGTGAGGGTAGCTTTTGCAACAAAAAGTTAGCAATTAAAATTCACGCATCAATGTCTTCTTTAGCAGAAGTTATAAGGCAATAGTTGATGCTAACGTCCGCAATGTTACCAATTAGCTGCCTTAAAGCTTAAAATTATGAACGGCAACAAAGCTTAGAGGCACGATGGCAGAGTTTCGTTTTATCAACATCCTATTCAAGTGATATATAGTAAGGGTATTGCATATAGTGCTTGCTCATCAACAATGCCATAAAACTAAAAGGCTTTCTCCTCTCACTGATAATATTCACTCCAAGGGCTGTTTGTTTATTACTTAACAGCCGATCGCTTTAATACGTTCTTGTCGTATGGTACTTTTTGCACATCGGAAAGAATTGCACGCATTTCGATCAGGTGTTCATATCTCAGACGCATGATCTGTGTTTTTGCCGC
>NZ_QOLD01000076.1 GCF_003333305.1 Candidatus Colwellia aromaticivorans
ACTGCTCAATGAATTCTGTCGTGCTATCTACCCGAAAGTAAATAGCGCATTACATAGTCGTTACCTACCTAACTAAAGATAAGTAACTGTATTTATTTGCATGAACATCATTCATTAAGCGTTTTATTTTGTTCTCACTTCGAAAAGTGAAGAACTATGTAAAAACAAGTTAATGTGAGTATTCACACAAATTGCATGATAACTAATTGTTAAAGAACTCTCCGAAGAGATAGCAGTAATCGCATTCGTTACTCGCTTTGCGCTTCTTGGTTAACGTTGCCGTTTGCCCGAAGCAGGATGCGCATTGTACGCCTCCAAGTTTTGATGTCAACGTTTTTCCGACTCTTTTTTAAAAGTTTTTACAAACTTTTAAAGCCGGCATTACTTAAACTAAAAGTAAAACGTTAAGTTAACTGATTCACTTCAAAAGCGATGAGTTAACTATTCAAAACAGCTCTTTGGGTTACCCCTTGGAACTGGAGCGCATTGTATAGATCTAGCCACAGGGATCAAGCCTTATTTTTGATCTTTTATTTGTTCGAAGATTAATTACACTAAACGTGTATATATAAGGCAATTTAACTTCTTAAGCTGATTTATTGCATGTTTTTTACACTTATTGTTGCACTATCATAAAAGGTGGGTAACATAGAATTTCACTTTTTGCTTTTATGCACATATAAATTAAAATAATAATTAGGTATTCATTATGAAGTCTCCGCAAATCTCAACCGTAATTATAGCCCTTGTTTTTGCTATCATTGCTTTCATTATTACTAGTACTATTTCAAATAGCTCTGTTGTTGTTTCACTTATTGTTTTTATCAGTGCTTTTATTGCCCCTTTACTTAGTAGTTCTTCTAATAACGCTTCGAGTACCAATAATACCAGCGTGCCGGCACAAAAATCTTCAGAGGATGTTAAAACCCTTTATGTTGGGAATTTACCCTACCGTGCTAATGAAACAGCAATTAGAGAGCTATTTTCTAATCACGGTATTGTGCAATCGGTTAGATTGATGAAAGACAAGCATACTGGAAAACGTCGTGGCTTTGGTTTTGTCGAAATGGCCACAAGTGACATTGATAAGGCGATTAGTGCATTGAACGACACAGAGTTTCAACAACGTACATTAAAAGTAAGAGAAGCTAAAGAACGTCCTGAGCGTACTGAACCTATCGATTGATCCTGCCTTTAATAAATAATTATCAATAAACCTATTAATATTTCATTTATTAATAGGTTTTTTATTTTTCGTCTTATTTACTCCCTCCATTAAATTAATCCCAAAAAAGCCTAGACAATAATATAAGCGAGAGTAGAATTTGCGCTCTTATTTATTTCTATCTCCAATTATATATAGGCTCAAGCATGTTTGATCATATCCATCCCGATAACTACGAAAAGCAATTATCGAAAAAACAGCATGATATGACAGAGTTATTTTCTTGTTTCAATGTTCCTAAAGCGCAAGCCTTCCCTTCTGTGCCATTGAACTATCGACTACGTGCAGAATTTAGAGTGTGGCATGAAGGTGATGATCTTTATTATATTATGTTTAATAGTGCGACCAAGGAAAAATTTCGAGTTGATGACTTCCCTGTAGCAAGCCTGTTAATTAATCAAGCAATGAAAGCTTTACTGAACTTAATTAAAGATAATAAGGAACTTCGCTATAAATTGTTTCAAGTCGATTTCCTGTCAACACTAAGCGGCGAGTTACTCATTAGTATGCTCTATCACAAACCGCTAGAGCCTACATGGGAAAATGCAGCTAAAGCGCTTAAAGAGCAGTTATCTTCAATTGCACCTGTAGATATTATTGGTCGCGCGAAGAAACAAAAGATTATAATTGATAAAGATTATGTCATGGAGTCATTACAAGTAGGCAATAATACTTTCATTTATCAACAAGTAGAGAATAGTTTCACTCAGCCAAATGGTGGCGTTAATAAGCAAATGTTACTTTGGGCTCAACAAGCAACTATTGGTGCACAGGGTGATTTGATCGAATTATATTGTGGTAATGGTAACTTCAGTATTGCGCTAGCACAAAACTTTGACCGTGTATTAGGTACTGAAATTTCTAAAACATCTGTCAGGTCAGCACAAGTAAATATAAAGGCAAATAATATTGATAATATTGATATTGTACGTATGTCTAGTGAAGAGTTTAGCCAAGCCATGAATGGCGAGCGTAAGTTTAGGCGCTTAGAGGGGTTTGATTTAACAACCTATAATTACGACACTGTATTAGTTGATCCACCACGAGCAGGTTTAGATGAAGATAGTGTTGAATTAGTGAGTCGCTTTAATAAAATCATCTATATTTCATGTAATCCAAATACCTTGAAAGACAATTTAATTCAATTAAGCCACACGCATACCATTCAAAAATTCGCCTTATTCGATCAATTCCCTTATACAGACCATATTGAAGTAGGCATGATACTTACCCGTAAATAGCGCTTCTTTTAGAAGTAACCTGAGCTCGGCTTAACAAATGTTTCTCTAGCAGTTATTTTTACTTACTTCTGCGTTAAATTCACTTGCAATAGGCAAGCTATTGACGCGTAAATTTGCCTTTAATTAAGCAAAATTATCAAGCTAGAGTTAGTATAAATTAATTTGTAGTTTAATTTCAATATGTTAACTATGTCTTAAACCGAGTTCAGGTTAAGTACATCATAAATAGCAAATAGGTTACTTCTTTCAAGTAACCTATTTCCTTTTTCTTACCGCTTTACGGCGATCACTCAACTCAGCCGCGCCCCTAGCGATAAAGCGTAATTGTTGAATTGTTTGTTTTGATAATTCATCGCGCTCAGCCTTATCATCTATGTCCAGTGCATCAGAGCCAGCACTGAAAACAATGGTTACTGCAGCATTCGCTTGCATATAAGCTACTTCACCTTCAAGATCATTCGCCTGTTGTAAATAGTCACATAGCTCCATAGTAAAATAACGAATCTCCCTAATTACCGCCGCTCGAAATGCTGCTGATGTGCCTGAACGCTCACGCAATAATAGCCTAAATACATTACCATTACTTTCAATTAACTCCATAAAAGTAGCAACGGATATTTGTATCACAGAGCCACCTTTAGCAATACGTTGGCGAGCTTGGCGCATTAGTTGCCTTAATGTTAAACCTGCTTCATCAACTAAAGTCAGCCCTAGTTCGTCCATATCAGAAAAGTGACGATAAAAAGAGGTTGGCGCAAGCCCTGCTTCTTTAGCTACTTCTCGTAAGCTTAAGCTAGAAAAGCTTCGCTCTGCGCTCAACTGTTTTAACGCAGCATCTATTAATAATCGACGGGTTTTTTCTTTTTGTTGCGCGCGAACACCGCTCATGGCTATAACTCGTTTAAAAACATTCTGCGCTAATCATACTGTAATCTATAATTAATGTCAGTTTCGTCGCTCAACTTCAAAAAAAGAATAAATCATCTTGACTGGCCTAATGATACAGTACAATATAAAATAGCGTACACGTGTACGCTTAAACTACTTTGCTTTATTTTACTACTGGATATGAAATGAATAAACCCGCAATCATTTGGCTTAATGTTATTGTTTTTGCAGTCACTTTTTTAATAGCAATCATCGCTGTTCCCTATAGAGCGTTAACTTACGGGTTTGACTCTACTGAAATAGTTTTTGCCATTATCTGTTTTGTTTATTGTGGCATGTCAATTACCACAGGTTATCATCGTCTTTGGTCACATAAAGCTTTTGAAGCTCATTGGAGTTTGCGGTTTATTTTTGCTCTTGGTGGTGCTTTTGCCTTACAAAATAGTATATTACATTGGTCGTCAGATCATAGAATTCATCATAAGCATGTAGACAATAACGACATTGATCCCTATTCAGCCAAAATGGGGTTTTGGTATTCGCACATAGGCTGGATGTGCCGCGAGTATCATGCTCATAATTATCACGATTATAAAAATGCTCGTGATATACAAAAAGACCCTATAGTAATGTGGCAACATAAATATTATTTGCTATTAGTCGTAGCGATGAATTTTGGTATACCTATTGCCTTTGGTTTATGGCATGGCAATATGCTAAATAGCTTATTATTGGTTGGTGTTTTACGATTAGTTCTCAGCCACCACACGACTTTTTTTATTAACTCATTAGCCCATGTTTGGGGTAAGCAAACCTATACAGATAAAAATACTGCTAGAGATAACGGCTTCTTAGCTTTCCTCACCTTTGGCGAGGGTTATCATAACTATCACCATATTTTTGAAAATGATTATCGCAATGGTATTCGCTGGTGGCAATTTGACCCAACTAAATGGCTAATTAAAGCCTGCCAATGGGTGGGGCTAACTAAAAAGTTACGGACGAGCCCAGAGGATAAAGTTGAAAAAATGCGACTTTCTATGACGCTTAAACGGAGTAAAGAAAAGCTCAGTGCGCATCCTAATGCTGAGCAGGCTCTTATCAGTTTACAACAAGAGTATGATTTACTGATTAGTAAGATAAACGATTTTTATCAAGTACGAAAAAAGTTACTTACCGCCAAACGAGAGCTGGTTCTTGCTGAAGTAGAAAAGTCAGATTTAATGATTCAATATAAAGAATTAAATCGACACTTAATAGCACAGCGTCATCGCTGGCAAATGATGACAGCTAAACTAGCCTAATAATCAGTATACTCAAGCGACTTAAAAATGCTTGTTTAGGACTGCTGAGCAATTCAAGATCAAGGCGCATCTTTTTATTAATGGTTATTCAGGAGAATATGCTCCTGAGTAACCATTCTCCACAATCAACGCTTTGCCTAGATCGTTTCTAATTCCAACTGAATCAGGCAGCTTGAAGTTGTTTGAGTATATAATAAGTGTTAGCACTATTATCATTTACTTCAAAATCCTGTTAAAATTTTCTTAATCATATTTGTCATTTTTATATGAATAAATACTATTAGCAGAATTTGAGGGAAGTCTTTTGACTAAAACAAAAACGGATACTGAAACGAAAACGGAAACCAAACAAAAAAAACTTCAAACTAACTTTGATTACGATGCAATAATTATTGGTACGGGGCCTGGAGGAGAAGGTGCCGCGATGAAATTAGCAAAAGAAAATAAAAAAGTTGCTATGATTGAACGCCATCATCAAGTAGGTGGCGGTTGTACACATTGGGGAACCATTCCTTCAAAAGCCCTAAGACACTCAGTTAGGCGTATGATTGAGTTTAATTCCAATCCTTTATTTAATCCTTCCGAAAAAAAAGTAAAACTGACCTTTGAGAATATTTTACAGCACACCACCAAAGTAATTAGAGACCAAGTAAGAATGCGTGCTGGCTTTTATGACCGTAATTATGTGGATGTTTTTCATGGTTCGGCCACCTTTGTAGATAAAAATACATTAAAGATTACTAGTGAAGACGGCGCCGAAGAATTTTTGACTGCTGATAATATTGTGATTGCCTCTGGTTCAAGACCATACCGCCCAGATGATGTCGATTTTAACCATCCGAGGGTTTATGACTCCGATACCATTTTATCATTAAAGCACGATCCAAAAAGCATTATTATTTATGGCGCGGGTGTTATCGGTTGTGAATACGCCTCTATATTCAGGGGATTAGGCTGTAAAGTTGATTTAATTGATACCCGTGATCGATTATTGTCTTTCATGGATGCAGAGATGACCGACTCTTTAAGCTATCATTTTTGGAATTGCGGTATTGTTATTCGTCATGATGAAGAATACGAGTCAATTGTTGCTTCGGATGATAGTGTGGTACTAACACTTCAGTCAGGTAAAAAAATGAAAGCCGATTGCATTTTGTTTGCTAACGGTAGAAGCGGAAATACCAATACCCTTGCCATTGAAAATACCGGTTTATTGCCAAATTCTCGAGGCTCATTAGAAATAAATAACCAGTATAAAACAGCGGTAGATAACATTTATGCCGTAGGAGATGTAATAGGTTATCCTAGCTTGGCAAGTGCTGCTTATGATCAAGGGAGAATTGCTGCGGGTTATATGCTTAAGCTTCCTACTCAAGCGCAATTAATTGAAGATATTCCAACTGGAATTTATACCATCCCCGAGATGTCTTCAGTGGGTAAAACTGAACAGCAATTAACTGCCGCAAAAATACCTTACGAAGTAGGTAGATCATCTTTCAAACACCTTGCCCGTGCTCAAATAGGCAACAGTGCCATTGGTAGCTTAAAAATATTATTTCATCGTGAAACAAAAGAAATTTTAGGTATTCATTGTTTTGGTGAAAATGCGGCTGAGATTATTCACATTGGTCAAGCTATTATGCAGCAAAAAAATGGTGGTAATACTATTGAATATTTCGTTGAAACAACCTTTAATTATCCAACAATGGCTGAAGCATTCCGCGTAGCCGCATTAAATGGCTTGAATAGGTTGTTCTAATGAGCTTCCATAAAAACTTAGATGGGCAAAGTATTTTGTCCATTTTGTTTTTTTATTTATTGTTAAGTAGCTTTTCTACTTTCGCAAATAATTATAGTATTTATTTAGTACGTCATGCTGAAAAACTCAACGATTTAAAAAATCCAGCACTGACAGTTTGTGGTAAAGCACGCGCAAGACAACTAGCCAGTTTATTATCTCAAACAAATATCACTCATATTTATAGCACTCACACCCAACGTACCATGCAAACCGCAACGCCACTAGCAAACCAGCAAAAAATAGCGATAAAAAATTATAACCCTAAATACTTAGAACAACTTAGCTTAAAAATACAACAACAAAAAGCAAACACTTTAGTCGTTGGGCACAGTAAGACCACGCCACGGTTAGTCGCTTTATTAACTAAAAAAACCATTGCGCCATTATCTGAACAAGACTACCAACAACTTTACCAAATACAGTATATTGATCAGCAGGTAGTTTTAACTATTTTTGAACAACCTTTATTGTGTAGAAAAGCATAGGCAGAAAAAAGACTCCTAATAGGATTAATATTAACAGTCTTTTGATGTTTTCACCTAGGTGGTAATTACTGCATGTAATTTTCAGGTAAGGGTAACGCTGCAACACCAGAATCTACCGCTGCTTTTGCTACCGCTAAAGCGACAGCAGCCAATAAACGCGAATCCATTGGTTTCGGTATAATATAGTCTCGACCAAAAGTTAGCTCAGTTTCCCCACATGCAGCTAAAACTTCACTAGGTACTTCTTCTTTTGCTATTGCTCTAATAGCATGAACGGCTGCAATTTTCATTTCATCGTTGATAGTACGAGCACGAACATCTAAAGCACCACGGAAGATAAAAGGAAAACATAAGACATTATTAACTTGATTAGGATAATCAGAACGACCCGTAGCAATAATCGCATCATCACGAGCGGCTAACGCTAATTCAGGTTTTATTTCTGGATCAGGGTTTGAACAAGCAAAAATAATAGGATTAGGTGCCATTAATTTAACTTGTTCAGGGCTCAACAAATTAGGACCAGACACGCCAACAAATACATCAGCACCTTCAATGGCATCATCTAAAGTTCGTTTGTCTGTATTATTCGCAAAAAGTTTTTTGTATTCATTTAAGTTATTACGGCGACTATGCACTATGCCTTTAGTATCAAGCATATAGATTTTTTCACGCTGAGCACCACACTTAATTAATAATTCCATGCAAGCAATTGCCGCAGCACCTGCTCCCAAACAAACAACATTAGCCTGTTTAATATCTTTGCCTTGAATATCTAAAGCGTTAATCATAGCCGCAGCAGTCACAATGGCAGTACCGTGTTGATCATCGTGAAAGACTGGAATATTACAACGTTCAATTAAGGCTTTTTCAATAACAAAACATTCTGGGGCTTTAATGTCTTCAAGGTTTATACCACCGAAGCTATCGGCAATATTCGCAACGGTATTAACAAACTCTTCCACTGTTTTGTGTTTTACTTCAATATCAAACGAGTCAATGTTAGCAAAGCGTTTAAACAATAATGATTTACCTTCCATTACTGGTTTAGCTGCCATTGGGCCTAAATTACCCAAACCTAAAATAGCAGTACCGTTAGTGATAACAGCAACCGTATTACCTTTTGCAGTATACTTATAAACATCATCAGGATTAGCAGCTATTTCTCTTACTGGCTCAGCAACGCCGGGACTATAAGCTAATGATAGATCCTCACTAGTTTCAGCCGCTGTAGTTAATGAAACACTGATTTTACCCGGTGTAGGTAAAGCGTGGTAATCAAGTGCTTGTTGACGAAGATCTGTCATGGTAGTTCCCAAATGCGTTTGTATATTATTTAAAATGAATATTCAGCGAATATCCAGTGAAGATTAAATCATTGATTTTATTGCAATTATCGTACTTTATAGTGTGTTTCTAATACAAGGCTATTTAACTATATAACAGCGCTGTAAGCTATAGTAAACATACATATACCCGTGTTATGCAGGATACTCAAACTCACTCAGCTCAATTAATGTATGCCAATTAATATAAATCTAAGCTTATTGTGTGGATGATTTTTTTGTCTAGTTATTAAATTTAATCATTTATTGAGTCAGATTAATGATAATGATTAATACCAAATGAAATAATGAATAGATCATTCATTATTTCATTTGGTATAAGAATCACTTGTATGGCAGAAAAGCAAAAACCAACCCGAAGATTGGTTTTTAGAAAGATTTCAACCATTTAGGAATTAAACGAAAGGATTCACTTTAATAATGGTTTCATTACGATCTGGACCCGTTGAAATAATATCAACAGGTATACCCGTAATTTCTTCAATACGCTTAATATAAGCTAGCGCATTTGCTGGTAAAGCATCAACTGACGTTGCACCTACTGTATTTTCAGTCCAACCTGGCATTGCTTCATATACTGGTGTTATTTTCTCATAACCTTCAGCTGCCGTTGGTGGTACAGTGATGATATCACCTGACTGTGTTTTGTAACCGGTACATATTTTTAATGTTTCTAAACCATCAAGCACATCAAGCTTAGTTAAACAAAAACCAGTAATACTATTTACTTGGATTGCACGATGTATTGCAACAGCATCAAACCAACCACAACGTCGCTCACGACCCGTAGTTGCACCAAATTCATGACCAACCGTACCTAAATGATTACCAACTTCATCATCTAATTCTGTAGGAAATGGACCAGAGCCAACACGCGTGGTGTATGCTTTAGTAATACCAAGAATGTAGTCTAAGTGACGAGGACCAACACCACAACCAGTAGCAACACCACCCGCGGTAGTATTTGAAGAGGTTACGTAAGGGTAAGTACCATGATCGATATCAAGCAATGTACCTTGCGCGCCTTCAAACATGATTGAGTCACCATTTTTGCGCGCCTGATCAAGTATTTCTGATACGTCTGCTGTCATTTTTTTAATTATGTCAGCTACTGCAAGTGCATCAGCTAATACTTCTTCATAACTTACTGGATCAGCTTTATAGTAGTTAACTAAAGAGAAGTTGTGATATTCAATAATTTCTTTTAATTTAGCAGCAAAAGTTTCTTCACAAAAAAGATCACCAACACGTAACCCGCGACGAGCAACTTTGTCTTCATACGCTGGACCAATACCACGACCTGTAGTACCGATAGCTTTTGCTCCGCGTGCAATTTCACGTGCAGCATCTAGAGCTGTATGATAAGGAAGAATTAACGGACATGCGTCACTAATAAGCAAGCGTTCACGTACTGGAACACCTTTAGCTTCAAGCATTTCGATTTCTGTCATCAAAGCTTTAGGACATAAGACAACACCATTACCAATCATACATTTAACGTTCTCACGTAAAACGCCTGATGGTATTAAATGTAATACGGTTTTTTCACCGTCAATAACTAGCGTATGACCTGCATTGTGCCCGCCTTGATAGCGAACGACATATTTTGCTTTATCGGTTAGTAAGTCTACAATCTTACCTTTACCTTCGTCACCCCATTGGGTACCTAGAACAACTACGTTTTTGCCCATTTTGACTATTTCATAAGAAAATTAGGCGAAGATTCTAACAAAAATAAATATTTAGTCCAAGAAAAAATGCATGGTTTTTCTCATTATTATGAGATGACCCGTAATATCAAGTGGTTACAGTTAGTTTTTTTTATAATTAAGCCGCTATTATTGTGATAACCAAATAACAATAATTCCCAAGGATAAAACAAACAAACCTATATTTCTGATATCTGTTATTGGTTGCTCAGCTAACTTACGTAGATACGCACGCCATTTATTTGGAAATAATGCAGGAGCTAACCCTTCAATAATTAGCACTAAACCAAAAGCTAACAATAATGTATCCGCCATAAATTACCTCTAGACATAGTTTCTACTGAGTATTACAAATGAAAAAGCCAGCAATAATGCTGGCTTTTTTCAAAATAATTAAATTATTTCTACTTTTTAGTGTCACTGCCATCTTTTAAATAATGGAAGAAGTCACTATCAGGCTTAACAACCATGATATCACTTTTACTATTAAAGCTTTTTTCGTAGGCTTGAAGACTACGGTAGAAACGATAAAACTCAGCATCTTTGGTATAAGAGTCAGAATAAATTTTAGCAGCTAATGCGTCACCTTCACCTCGTGTAGTGAAAGCATATTTTTGTGCTTCAGCCAACATAACTGTTACTTTTGCATCAATTGTTGCACGAATTATTTCAGCTTGCTCTTGACCTTTTGAACGATGCTCTTTAGCAACAGCAGTTCGCTCAGCACGCATACGCTCGTAAATAGAGTTACTTATCTCAGTAGGTAAGTTTATTGCTTTAATACGTACGTCAACTACTTCAATACCCAAGTCTTCGCGGCTACTTGAAGCGCTTTCTAGTGCTTTCGTCATAATATCATCACGATCGCCAGAAACAATTTCTTTGATGGTTCTATTACCAAACTCAGTTCTTAAACCATTATTCACTTTTTGTTTAAGTAACGCACGGGCATTATCAATTGATCCCGATGTTCGAAGGTAATAAGTAGAAAAATCAACGATGCGCCATTTTGCGAAAGAATCAACTATAAGATCTTTTTTCTCGGCTGTAACAAAGCGGTCTGCTGCTTCATCTAAGGTTTGAATACGGGCATCAAGTTTTCTTACTGACTGAATAAATGGTATTTTGAAGTGTAACCCTGGTTCAAATACCATCATTTCACCTGTGTCACTATTTCGTTTGATTTTAGAGAATTCAAACACAATGCCACGCTGACCCTCATAAATAACAAAGACTGATGAAACTACTAATACAAGTAACAATGATATTATTGCAATGGAAAGGTTTTTCATATGCTAGTTGCTCCCATTATTGAATCTATCAGCACGATTTGATGATGATGATGGCGCGGAATTATTACTTTGCTGGCTCACTGGTGCATAAGACTTAACCGCTGTATTATTACGATTAGTAGTGTTTTGTTGTTGCATGATCTTATCTAAAGGTAAGTACATCATATTATTACCGCCTTCTACATCAACCATAACTTTACTTGTATTACTGTAAACTTTTTCCATTGTGGCAATGTATAAACGTTGACGCGTAACTTCAGGAGCAGCTAGGTATTCGGGTAAGAGCTTATTAAACTTCGCTACTTCACCTTCTGCATCTAAAACAGTTCGCGATTTATATGCTAAAGCTTCTTGCTCCATACGTTTCACGCGGCCACGTGCTCGCGGTTCAATTCCACGCGCATAAGCTTCCGCTTCACGTAGAAATCTAACTTCATCTTCTTGTGCTGAAATCGCATCATCAAAAGCATCTTTCACTTCATTTGGCGGACGTGCATCTTTAAAGTTAACATCAACAATGATTAAACCTAGGTTATAAGGAGCGATGATTTTCTCTAACTCTTCCCATACACTTTGACGAATAGCTTCACGACCACTTGTTAAAATGTCATCCATAACGGCATGACCTACAACATAACGAAGTGCGCTATCAAGTGATTGGTTTAAACTGTCATCAGCATTAGTAACACTAAAAATATAATTACGCGCATTTACAACGCGGTATTGTATTTGCATTTCTACGCGAACAACATTTTCGTCTTGTGTTAACATAAAACCTGAAGATGGCATATCACGCGTACTTTGCATATCAACAGGAATTATGCGGTCAATAAAAGTCCACTTCCAATTAATACCTGGATCTACAGTACCTGAATATTGACCGAAACGAAGCACGATGCCTTTTTCAGCTTCCTTGATGGTGTAAAAACCACTAAAAGCATAAACAACTATGGCAATAATTAGCACTAAGCTTATGCCTATAGTAGAAAAGCTTTTACCTGACCCAGATGAACCGCCAGTAGATTTACCATTACCTTTTCCGCCAAAAATGCCAGTGACTTTTTTACCTAAATCATTCAGTAATTCGTCTAAATCTGGTGGCCCTTGGTTTTTTCCGCCTTTGTTTTTCCAGGGGTCTTTATCATTATTCCCCGGTTCATTCCAAGCCATGCTGCTCTCCGCTAGGTTATTAAATTAGTATTTTTTATTCACTCAACAAGCTTTTTCGACAAACGCTTAGCAAACGGTAATTTGTTCCGTTTATACAAGGTATGAGGAAGGCATAGTTGAAGCATAATATTTACATTCAGTTTATGATAAAAAGATTTGTTTTATAAGACTCTATATGAGTATTAACACATTATTTTACAATAAACTGCTCTATTTGATTGGTATTTTGTTTTACCAATCGGTTCCATTCTCTTTTCGGTAACTTAACAACTAGATGACAAATACCTTGTTCATCGTAAGATTCTTCTTTAATACAATTTAACTTGTATAATATACCGCGTAATTTTCCTGCACTCGGTGGTATTGCTAGTTGTTGCTGTACAACATGATTACCCAAACGCTCTGCTAAGGCGATAAAGAATAAATCGATACCAATATTAGCTTGTGCTGATAGCCAAACTCTTATCGGACGACCTTGATCATCACGATCTATTCTCGGTTCAACATCATCTAAGTTATCAATTTTATTGCAAATGATTAGCTGTGGTACTTCATCTGCTTCAATTTCAGCTAATACAGATTCAACTTGTTCAATATTTTCACTACGTCTATCATCTGATATATCAACGACATGCAGTAATAATTCAGCTTCACGAGTTTCAGTTAATGTTGCCTTGAATGCCGCAACTAAATCATGCGGCAAATGACGAATAAAACCCACAGTATCAGCTAAAATAACACCGCCAACACCTTCAAGTTCGATACGTCTTAACGTTGGATCAAGTGTGGCAAACAATTGATCTGCTGCATAGACTTCCGATTGAGTTAATACATTGAATAACGTCGACTTGCCAGCATTGGTATAACCAACTAATGATAAGGTTGGCAATTCAGCTCGAGTTCTTGAGCGCCGCCCTTGTTGCCGTTGTTTTTCAACTTTTTCTAAACGTTTACGAATATTAACTATTCGATCTCGCAATAAACGTCTGTCCGTTTCTAATTGTGTTTCACCTGGTCCCCGTAAACCAATACCACCTTTTTGTCGCTCTAGATGAGTCCAGCCTCGAATTAAACGACTACTGATATGACGTAACTGCGCCAGCTCTACTTGTAATTTACCTTCATGGGTGCGAGCCCGTTGAGCAAAAATATCAAGAATGAGTGTTGTACGATCTATCACTCGGCATTGACACAATGCTTCAATGTTTTTTTCTTGGGATGGAGATAAACTGTGATTAAATAATACGACGTCAGCTTCATATAAACGAACCGCGTCGGCTATTTCTTCCGCTTTGCCTGAACCAACAAAAAACTTGGGGTGTGGGGTACTTCGCTTACCAGTGACAACCGTTAATTCGTTCACGCCAGCAGAAGAGACTAACATTTTGAATTCTGTTAAATCTTCTCGGGTGCTTTCATCAGGAAAATCAAGGTGAACAAGCACTGCTTGTTCACCTGCTTGATAACGATCAAACAACTGCGTTAAACCTATATATCTTCATGAAACTCATTATCAATATTGAAAATTTTGACTATTCGTCCGAATCTGTGTGATTAGCCATAGGCGCTGTGTTTACAGCGCGAGCAGGAACTACAGTCGAAATAGCATGCTTATACACCATTTGACTTACCGTGTTTTTCAATAAAATAACAAATTGATCGAATGACTCTACTTGTCCTTGTAGTTTAATACCATTGACTAAATATATTGCAACTGGAATACGATCACGACGTAACGCATTCAAAAATGGGTCTTGTAAAGATTGACCTTTTGCCATTATATGGCTCCTTTTTTTTATTATTAAGTAATTAATCAAAAGTATTTTGACTAATAATAAATGTTATTTGTACTAATCCTCAGCATATAACCAATTAACTATACACCAATAGTTTACTATTGCTTAATGATAGCGAGTATATATTATATTTATAGTCATCATTGTGAACATTTGCCAACTAATGATAATACTTGTGCCAAATTTGTTTTATCGTCTGTGGTTAGCCAGTGCAAACTTTGCCAGCTGCGGAGCCAAGTCAACTGTCGTTTCGCTAATTGCCTAGTAGCACAAACCCCGCGAAAAACCATCTCTTTATGATCAAACTCGCCATTGAGATATTGCCACATTTGTCGATAACCAACACAACGAATAGACGGTAAGTTTTCATTTAAATCACCGCGCGCTTTAAGTTTTATAACCTCTTGCTCAAAGCCTTGCTCTATCATTTGCTGATATCGAAGCTCTATTCGTGCATGTAACGTACTACGTTCTTTCGGTGTGATGGCAAATTGTAAAATATCACCATCGAGCTTAGCACCCTTTATTTCAGTTAATTGTGTTAATGTGTTACCCGTCAATCGAAATACTTCTAATGCCCTAGTAATACGTTGAGGATCATTGGGATGTATTCGTTTTGCTGAAATGCTATCAACTTCCTGTAATTGTTCATGCATGGCCTGCCAGCCATTTTGTTCGGCTTCTACTTCTATTTGTTGACGAATATCACTGTTAGCAGCCGGCAAAGGTGAAATACCTTCAATCAAACTTTTAAAATACATCATTGTACCGCCTACCAATAAAGGTATACGGTTGTTCGCTCTAATTCTTGCAATTTCAGCTAAGGCATCATGACAAAAGTCAGCCGCTGAATAACTTTGCGTTGCATCACGAAGATTAATTAACCGATGTGGATACTTCGCCAATTCTTCATCGGTTGGTTTAGCAGTACCAATATCCATATCACGATAAATTAATGCCGAATCAACACTAACAATGTCACACGGCAGCGCGTCACACAAAGCCAATGCTAAAGCAGTTTTACCCGACGCAGTTGGGCCCATTAAACATATAACAGGTGGTTGCTTTATTGATGAACTATTATCAGACACAGGTTAATTCTTCTTTGTTTGTAACTTAGCCTTTAATTGCTTAATTTCAGATGTGAGGTCAAGGGGAACAGAATTCAAGAGTACCGTCTCGATTAATTCATCTGACAACTCTTTTTTAGCACTTAACCACAAAGCTTGTGCTTGCTCTACACTATATTCAGTAGCAATCATCGCGCTGGCAATCGCACAAACAATATAGCTATCAAAGTCAATTTTTGGATGATTACTGTCATTTTCGAGTTTTGATAATAATGCTTCGATAATAGTAATAAAACTGGTACTCACGTCCCTATCGCGCAATATGGCTGGAAACTGTCGTATTTGTAATTGTTGCTTACCGTTAGTTTGATTTTGAATGACACAAAAAACACCTGCTAATTCAAGCAGTGCTTGATGGTTTTTAACGGTATTCATTTGTTGCTTGGAAAGCGTTAACACAACAGGCAATAATAATGGTTGGCTAACTAAATTAGTGGTGGAATCTGATCGGCTTTGCTGCCAACTTTTTGCAATTTTATTTTTATTAATCTGATACGCCAACTCAAAAAGAGATAGCAGGTGCAAGCTGTTTTGATGCTTAAAAACACCGTAACTACCTTGTTTAATTGCGAGAAAAAAACACTCTTCAGACTTATCGCTGTTAAATAGCACAGACGATTTTTCATCAATGGCTTGTTCCTCATGTTCAACGGCAATAGCAGGCGTCATTAATTGTTGATAGTTTTGAACAGCAGTACGGGTTACCGAATCACGTTGACCAAAGTGTCCTTTGCCAACATTAGGCGTATAAGTAGCTTCCTTAACCTGCTGCAAAGATTGAATATAATCTGGGCGTGTGTATTGCACATTGTCCATGCTAGGCGTTTTTGACGGTTCTTTTAAAAACTCAGCTGATGGAGTCGTTTGCACTTCATCATTAAGATCTAAATCTAACCCCTTACTCATTAGCGCCTTGTGGCAAACTGAATAAATAAAATCATGTACATAACGACTTTGATGAAAACGCACTTCATGCTTAGCCGGATGCACATTCACATCAACTTCACGATAATCAAGCGCTAAAAACAAGACAAAAGCAGGATAGGTATCGGCAGGTAATAAATTGGCATACGCTTGACGGATAGCATGATTAATTAACTTATCGCGCATCATACGTCCGTTAACATAACTATAACTGAGGTCATTTTGATTACGGGCGAAACTCGGTTTAGCAAGCCAACCAGTAAAGCGCATATTATCGTGTTGACAATCAATCTCAATGGCATGGTCTATAAACTTTTGCCCACAGACCATAGCGACACGCTTAGCATTTTGTGCTTTATTGGTCGCAGCTCGATATTGGCGGATAGTTTTGCCATTATGAGTTAACGTAAAAGTGACATCAAAACGCGCTAAAGCAATACGACGAATAACCTCATCGATATGATTAAATTCAGTTTTCTCAGTACGTAAGAATTTGCGCCGAGCTGGCGTATTAAAAAACAGATCCAGTACTTCAATGGTTGTTCCATCAGGGTGTGCCGCCGGGGTAATCGTCACCGCCATATCTCGGCCTTCAGCATTCGCTTGCCAAGCGGTTGGCTGACTTTGAGGTTTAGACGTTAAAGTTAAACGTGCCACGGAACTAATACTCGCCAACGCTTCACCCCTAAAACCTAAGCTATTAATCGCTTCTAAATCATTAAGGCTTTTTATCTTACTCGTCGCATGACGACTCAGTGCTAAGGTTAATTCGTCTTTAGCAATGCCGGTGCCATTGTCTGAAATACGAATACGTTTAACGCCACCTTTATCCACTTCAATGTGAATGGCTGTGGCATCAGCATCTAAGCTATTTTCAACTAATTCTTTAATCACTGAAGCAGGTCTTTCTACCACTTCTCCGGCAGCAATTTGATTGGCTAAACGTGCGGGTAGTATTTCAATGGTCATAGTATAAACTCATGATACTTCAAAATGTCTGTTTCAGGACGCCTGAGCGAATCATAATGAAGGCGCATTTTTTTATTGATGGATGGAGCTTACTAGAGAATGAAGGAGCACGTTCTCCTGAATAACCATTATTTTCAATCAATGCCTTACCTCTAAGCCTTTAAATTCACGCTGAAACGAGCATTTCGAGGTGACATGAGTATAGTAATGCTCAAAAACTGTCGGTTCAAAAAAATCATCCCGCTCGAGGAATTTTCAGGGTTTGGCCAATGCGTAAAGCATTAGATTTTAAATTGTTTACCGATTTCAATTTTGCCATTGAAATATTATAGCGGTGCGCTAATACCGATAAGGACTCTCCACTACGCACTTTATGACGTTTATAACCAACGGAAGCAAAATAACTACCCGTTAATGGATGTGCCATGAAATAATTACGAATACCACTGTGAATTGCACTTGCTAATGATTGCTGATGTTTAGACCAGGTTAAATTTCTCTCTTCTTTATGATTCGAGATAAAGCCAGTCTCGACCAATATTGACGGAATATCTGACGATTTCAATACAGCAAAGTTACCATCTTGAGGTGTTTTTTTATGCATTTTAGTTATTTTTCTTAACTGAGAAATAACCTTATTAGCAACACCAAAACTTACCCCTAAAGAATGCTCTTTACTCATATCAGCCAAGGCTAAAGCTAAATGACTGTCTGACGTATTTTTAATAACACCGCCGCCACCGCCTAGTAATTCAGATTTTTGTTCTCGCTTTAATAGCCATCGCGATAATTCAGACTCAGCACGTTTTTGTGTCACAACCCAAACAGAAGCACCGCTAGGGCCTGAAGTACGAAAAGCATCGGCATGAATTGAGACTAAAAAATCAACATGTTTTTTCCTTGCTAAGCTAGTGCGACGATTTAAATCGACATAATAGTCGCCAGAACGAATCATAACCGCTTTCATGCCTTTTTCTTTGTTGATTAAAATTTGTAATTTTTTAGCAATCGCTAAGGTTACTCGTTTTTCATAAGTTCCTTTAGCACCAATAGAACCAGGGTCTTCACCACCATGGCCGGCATCAATACCAATAATAATATCACCCAAGCTGGTTTTAGGCTTAGATGCTATTTTAGTGGATCGGTTTTTGTCGTATAAATCAATAACTAAACGGTTACCATATTGTCCAGCAGGCGCTAAAGAAAAAACGCTTAGTTGGTAAGATTTTGTCAATTCTAACACTAACCGAATACTAGATTTTGATTTGGTGCTACTAGTACGAAACAGTTTAATACGAGGGTCATGACTCGCTAAGTTTTTCAGAGCGACACTATTTTTAGTATTACTAAAATCAATGACTAAACGGTTAGGTTTACTTAAACTAAAATATTTATAATCAGGTTTACTTTTAAGATCGAAAACAATACGGGTATTTTCTGGTGCTGGCCAAACACGAATACCATCAATACTATTTATGATTGTAGCATTACCTGCGACAGCATTATTTACTGTCAATGATGCCACAGCCATTGTTAGCCAAAGCAATCCTGTAAATAATAGTGATAACAACCGCATATTCAACCTTTAAACATGTAATCTTTAAAAAATTTCAACTTTACTTTTGAAGCTGTGAGTAGCGCTGTAAAACGGCTTCACCACGCGCAGTAAAAGCATCTAATACTACCGTGCGTTGCTCATCTTGATAATCAAGTTCAATTACTATATCAGCTTTAGCCAATATTCCTGCGCCTTTTTCAGGCCATTCAATAAAGCAACAACAATTTTCAGCAAAATAATCACGAATCCCCATGTATTCGAGCTCTTCAGCATCACCTAAGCGATATAAATCAAAATGATATACTTGCCATGGTGGCAACTCATAAGGTTCAACTAACGTATAGGTAGGGCTTTTTACATTACCTTTATGCCCCATACCACGTACAAACCCACGGGTTAAGGTAGTTTTTCCTGCTCCTAAGTCACCATTTAGGTACACAATCAATGCTGGCTGTGCTTTATCACTCTGCTCATTCTGAGCTAATACTACTTTGGCCAAACTGTCACCTACAGCAATGGTTGCGCGTTCATCTGCTAAAAAATATTCAAGTTTTTTCATTTGATTTTGTTCATTCAGTTCTATTCATTCGATATGAAGATTAACTAGCCGTTGCAATGGTACAAATAAATCGCTAGCTAACATACCGCGCTGCCCCTGTCTGTCCGCAATAATATCACCTGCTGCGCCATGAATATACACAGCCAAACAGGTGGCAACAAAATAGTTTTCGGTTTGTAAAATTAACGCTGCGACAACACCACTTAATACATCACCCATACCGCCAGTAGCCATACCGGCATTACCTGTACTATTAATCACCACAGTATTCCCGTCAGAAATCAAAGTACCGGCACCTTTTAAAACACAAATACCGCCATATTTTTTAGCAATAGCTTGCACCGCATGAAAACGATTTGCTTCAATTGTTGCCGTATCACAACCAAGTAGCGTTGCCGCTTCTTTTGGATGTGGCGTTAATACCCAACGAGAGCAAAAATAATTTGTTTTAGCTAACAAGGTTAAACCATCAGCATCAAGTATTATATTTCCATTTTTTTTGCCGTTGATAAAAGGGGTTACGATCAAATCAAACAGCCTTTGTGACCAGTCAGTTTGCCCTAACCCCGGCCCTAGTAATAAAACTTTTGCATTGTTCACTGCTAAAGAATTTGCTAATTTTTTGGCATTACTAGGTGCTAGCATTAATTCGGGCCGGCCATTAAATACTAACGCCTGATTATCTTGGTGACAGCATACCGCGACTAACGCCGCGCCACTTCTTAGCGCTGCTTCACTCGCTAAACGAATAGCGCCTGGCATACCTACACCACCACCTACCGCTAGAATCTGCCCAATAGTACCTTTATGACTCGTGTTAAGACGTTTTGTTAAAAAACTGACACCATCATATAAAGGATATTCTTTTTGAAAATAGTGATGACAAGCCACTTGCTGCTTAAAGGCGTCTCCCAGTAATAAATCAGCCAATATCAATTCACCGACAAAATTTGCTGCCTGCCCTGTTAGTAAGCCCTGTTTATAAACAATAAAAGTTACTGTAACCTTAGCAATAACGGCTATGCGGCTCTCAACAAAACCAGTAGTTGCACATAGGCCGGATGGGATATCAACACTCAACACATCCGATTTATTAGCGTTTATCGCAGCAATTAACTGCTGCATTGGAGTAGCTAACGAACCATAAAAACCAATACCAAATAATGCATCAACAATCATATCGCCAGAAAACAGCTCTACTTGTTCAATGACATTCTCGGTCACAATGTCAGTCATTCCCGCTGAAACCATATTTTGATAAGCAAGTAAGGCATCGCCTTTAACACTTTTCACATCACAGGTTAAAAGTACTGTAACGTGCATATTGGCTAAATGCGCAAGGCGGGCAATAACAAAGCCATCACCACCATTATTGCCTTTGCCGCATAAAACTAAAACAGATTGAGCGTTAGGCCAATGTTGCTGTAACTCTTCAAAAGCCGCACTTCCAGCTTTTTCCATTAATTGATACAGCGCTAATTGTTGCCTTTGCGCAACACCGGATTCATTGTTCAAAACCTGCTTGGCACTATACGCACAATGCCAGTTATGTTTTGCTAAGGGTAGTTGTGATAAATTCATATACTCATGATACTTCAAAATGTGCATTTCAGGAATCCTGAGTAATGCATGATCAAGGCGTATTTTTTTATTAATGGTTGATCCCTTAATAAAAGATACAACGCTGAGCATGATTTTCTCAGAATTCCCCTTAGGGCGAGTTTAAAAGGCATATATGCTACGTTATTGATTTTGACAAGGACGCTACATGGATGGTGTTACTAGAGAATGCAGGAGCACATTCTCCTGAATGACCATTCTCTTTAATCAATGCCTTGCCTCTAAGCCTTTTAACTCTCGCTGAACCGTGCATTTCGAGGTAACATGAGTATTAATACTTTTGCACCTTGCGCTAATTTGGTTAACTTTTTCAATAATGACAAATACAACGGTTAATAATCCTGATATCAACTATCCTGCATTGGTGGAAAAAATCAAGTGTTGGGGCAAAGAATTAGGTTTTTCTCAATTAGGTATTACCGATATCGACCTATCAAAACATGAACAAGCGCTTGAGCAGTGGTTAGCCAACAATTATCACGGTAATATGGATTACATGGCTCGTCACGGTTTAATGCGTGCCCGCCCTGCCGAATTAGAAATAGGCACTATCAGAGCCATCAGTGTTCGGTTAGATTACCTACCAACTCAAGCAAAATGTGCGCAAATATTAAAATCAAAAAATCACGCTTATATCAGTCGTTATGCGCTTGGTCGTGATTATCATAAGTTAATGCGCAAACGTTTACAGCAACTAGGAAAAAAAATAACAACCTACTTTGAAGATCTTGAAGGTGATGATTTTAATTTCCGTCCTTTTGTCGACTCTGCACCCATTTTAGAACGGCCGTTAGCTGAAAAAGCCGGTTTAGGTTGGATAGGGAAACACAGTTTATTGCTCAATAAAGAGGCAGGTTCTTGGTTCTTTATAGGTGAGTTATTGATCGATATTCCTTTACCCGTAAGCGTGGTTGATACTACAGATAAAAGCACCACAAGCAATGATTGTGGCAGTTGTGTTGCTTGTATTAAGATTTGTCCTACCAAAGCTATTGTTGAACCTTATGTAGTGGATGCACGTCGTTGTATTTCATATTTCACGATAGAATCGCCAGACCCAATACCGTTAGAGCTTAGACCTTTAATGGGAAATAGAATATATGGCTGTGATGATTGTCAGCTGATTTGTCCGTGGAATAAATATGCCAAGTTAAGTTTAGAAAGTGATTTTCAAGCAAGACATCACCTCGACGAGGTAACATTGCTGGAATTATTTTCTTGGTGCGAAGACTATTTTTTAGACAACTTACAAGGTTCACCCATTCGCAGAATTGGCTTTCAAAGCTGGCAACGCAACATTGCTGTGGCATTGGGCAATGCGCCTTTTAATACAAATATTGTTACCGCACTAGAGCAAAAATTGACCACCGCATCAGCGATGGTCGCTGAACATATCTATTGGGCACTGTCTCAACAAAATAAACGAAAGTTACTAGAGCACAATAATGCTAATGAAAGGCTTAATGCCCGATTAATTCGCTCTATTGAGAAGGGACTTCCCAGAGATGCTTAATATTGCTACTTACTATACCCGTTCCACTTGAAGATGCTCGTTTCAGGAAGTCTGAGCGATTCATAATCAAGGCACATTTTTTTATTAAGGGTTATTCCCTTAAAAAGAAATGTAACGCAGAGTATGATTTGCTCAGCCTTCCCCGAGGGCTGGTTTAGAAACGCTTTATGCTGCGTTATTGATTTTGAGAAGGGAGTAACCATTCTCTTCAATCAATGCCTTGCCTAAAAGCGTTTCTAATTCCAGCTGAATCATGCATCTTCAAGTGGAACGGGTATATACCAACACTAGATGCTTTCAGCATAGCTATCAATAGCAGTCAATGCTGCTCTAGTCTCTTTAAGTAAAGCATTCACTTCATTTAAACTATTAGATGTGTCATTACCACTGAGTAATTTTGACCACTGAGAGCATAATAGCTCTAATTCTGAAGCAGCTAATATTTTAGCATTCAATCGTAAATCAATAATTGCTTCTTTGGCTTTATCAAAATCTTTTACTTTAATTGCATCAATCAAAACATCAAGTTGCTGATGGTTAGCTTGCGCATAATCATCCAGCATGAATAATGCTAACTCGACAGAGCCTTGATGATGTAAATATTGTGAGAAATCAAAAACAGCTTTTTTGTTATCCTCAGCAAGGGAAGCAACAAGCTCAGTAATCACCCCCTCATTATAGCCATCATCAAGACTTTTTATTGGTTTTTCAGGTAAAGTTAACACTGAACTTTTAGGGATGTCTAATGGCTTAATGTATTTCAGCCAAGGCGCTAACACAACTCTCAAGTCTGCTAATGTAGACTGTGCAACTAACTGCCTTATATGCCAATCATCAAAGTATGTATTACTCTCTGAGCTAGGAATATCATCCGTTAAACTAAAAACAGCGACATCCACTAACGGTTTACTCACCATTTCTAATAATGAAGTTTCAGTAAATTCCGTGAAAAGTATGCAATACAAGCCTGTTTCCCACAGTTCCCGCTGAGCGTCAGCATGAGAAACAACATGCACTTGTAAACCTAGCCAATGTAATAATCGTTGGAAATTTTGATGTTTTTGAGGCGAATGTACCGCGAGTACCACGGGTAACTCACTTGCCAAATAATGACTTTGTTGGCATTGCTCTGGTGAAAGTAACTGATTAGTAGTCGCTTCACCTATAAGCAATCCTTTAATGTTTTGTAAAAACACATCTTTAAACAATAATTGCTCTGCCTGAGAATAAAAGCCAAAACCATCTAAACTTAATTCTGCTGATTGCAACAACATCAATTTAGGCTGCAGAGAGTTAGGCAAACTATCGAGTTGTCGTGTTATTAAATCAATATTTATTTGTGCGACATCGCTAGCCACTATTAATAAATCAAGTTTATGTTTACTAAGGTACTTCGCGTTAAGTTGTTGCTCAAAACTATCAATACGAGCCAACACTTCAAATTTACCTGAAGCAGAGTGAATTAATTTTTCAAGTAACCCTGTTAGCATTTTATTACTCGATAACAACATAACCTTAATGCCATCAAGTTTAGTCTCTTGCTGTTCTTTAAATACAGGTGAAGAAGCAATAGCCAAAGGTAATTCAAAGCTAAGCTGAAAACCGTCATCAATGAGATGAGCGATAATGTGTTCACCATGTTGCTTAGTGAATAGAATGTTAAGTATTTCCACCAATGGTGATTCTTGCGAAACAGTCTTTTGATAGTTAATCAATAGCGTAACTAAATCGGGCAAAGTCTCTATTGCTTCATCTCTGACTTTTACTACGAAGTGTACTAGTTGTTGACCTCCACTTTTATCTTGCAACTGTAAATGAAGATGTAATTGAGCGCCTTGACAGTCCACTAAAACGATATCAATTAGTAAGTGCATTAACTGTTGAAACAAACGAAAGTCGAGCTTAGCCTGTTCTAATAGCTGCTCATCATAGCTAAAATATAACTGATTATTAAATTTTTGCTGTTCAGTCTGCTTATTCATTAAAATGGCATGTATTTCATCAACTAAGTTTACATCAACAAGTGTTAGCACCGTTTTTTCTGAGCGTATATCACTTGCTAGGTAAAACTGTTTTAATTGTTCATAAACGGGAATTAAAGCAGGAAATTGAACCAATTTGATTGTTTCATTATTGATTGGCGTATTAATCAACTTAGCTTGTTGATGTTGTATAAATGATAGAACCTTTTCTTCCAAATGTTTATATCGCTGTAATTCACCCTTAAGATTGAATGCAACTTGTTCGCTAGTATCTAACTGTTGTTGATCGGTATTTTGGGTATACGCAGTCAATAACTGCGCTTGTTCATCAATAACCTGTTGATGTGTTTGACACTGTTGAAGTAGTTGCTGAAATTCTTGCTCATTATGAACAGGTTTAGCAATACTTTGCACTTGCTGCATTATTTCCTGAGTTTCGGCGCAATTAGCCTGAATATCGCCACTATTTTCAGCGTGGATACTTTTGTTTATTAACACCACGCTCTGCTGAGCTGCTAATTTAATTTGCTCACGTAAGCGCCACAGTAGAAAACAAAAAACGAGCATAGATAAACAAATAGCCAAGAATAGTATTATTGACAATTCTTTTTGAGTTACATTGATTTTAAACTTCACTAACCAATCATTAAGCATACCAGAAGCATGAGTTATTATTTTTTCTTGTGGCTCAACTAATATCTGCATCAATTGATTTTTTTGCATTTTTAAGTCAAGTTGATAACTTTGTGCCAAACGAATATAACCTTGCCATTTTGCTAACGCCCTTTGTTGAGTTATTACAAGGTCTTCAAATGTGTCTATTTGCTGGCTAAATTCAACCGTAGCTTTAGTTTTATCATCTATTTTTAAAGCGTTATGTTGAGCAATAATTTGTTCTACTCCTAAACGTAGTAAATAAAAATCGTCCATACTTGTATGAATAGTCAGTTGCTCAAAACTGGTTAATACTTTTGCCAATAAACTCTTTAACTGCTGTAAATCATCTAATTGTCGAATAGCACTAACATAAGCATTAGCTCGGCTGAACGTGAGATTGTCATTTACCTGATCAGTTTGAAGTTGTTTGAAAAGTAATTCTTGTTGGGCTGTTTTTTTATTAATTATCGGCGTGACCGAAAACAACATTAATTGTAATTGAATAATACTACTTTGCTTTAACTGTTCATTACGCCCATGATTTTGTTGGATACGCATCACAATATCACTAGCCGATTTATTCGTATTTAACCATTGCTGATATAAATGAGTATGTAAACTTTCTAGTCGTAATAATCGTCTATTTAGTGCAATCAACTCTGTCTGTAATTCTATAAAATTTATACCGCTATTGGTAAACAATAATTCATTAACAAGGTAATCTGCTTTTTGTAACGTTTGTAGCTGCTCAAATTGTTGCTTTAAAGGCGTTAATTCACCATCAATCAAAAAACGACTACGCTCACTTTGCTGATAAAACAGAGTAAATATTAATGCTAACGCAATAATAATTGTTAGCAATAGCGCGACTAACTTTGTAGAAAATTGTCTATGCAATGGCTTTGTAGTCAAAGACAGTGTTTGTCGTTCATCTTCTTGTTCGATTGGTTTTTGATCAGACAAGTCCTCAGTATTACTCATAGCTGTTATTTTTGTTTTAAATTCCTTTGTCGCTTTAGTTTATACTATACCCGTAATCATTCACAATACTCGATTCAGAGTGCATTGTGAATGGTCGCGGGTATTATACCAATTGAAATAATGAATCGACCAACTTAGAGTTACGTAGCGAGCTTAGAACAAACAAAATGAGTTAAACATAGTTATTCTATATTTCATTCATTTTGTGATGTTATCAGTTTGCTACGAAACTCCCGAAGGGCGAGTTTAAAAGGCTTACATGCGGCGTTATTGATTTTGACAAGGGAATAACCATTCTCTTCAATCAATGCCTTGCCTCTAAGCCTTTTAATTCTCGCTAAGTGGTGCATTCATTAATTCAATTGGTATTAACCATAAGCAAAGTAATAGCGTACCGAATGTTAATTAACGTTTTTTACTCACCCAAGCCCATTGCATTTCACATAGGATAGGCATTTTTCCCGAATCGTCCGTGATAATAACGGGCACGGTTATATCACCTTTTTCTTGTTGCTCAATCATACTAATTTGATCTGCAGTTAAATTTGCCTCCGCTTTTAAACTACCTTGCATTCTTCGTTCATATTCTACTGTCATCGACTTTAATAATGGCACTCTATCATCAGGTACATTCATGCCAAACACTATGCCAGTGGCCGATTCAGCTAATACCGCCGCCGCAATAGCATGAATGCCACCAATATGATTTTGTACTGATTTTTTGTTTTTTAATGATAATATCGTTTGCTGGTGAGTTACCTTTTCAATTTTAACGCCTGTGGTTCCTGCAAATTTAACCTGTGAGGTGAAAAAAGTTGTTAATAAAAACGACTGCATGAATTTCGGAGCTTTATTTACTTTATTAACAAATGAGCTAAAACGATTTGTCATGTTTACTGACCATTAGGGTGATTGATAATGTTATTGTCAATCAAACTGGTCTGACCTGCAAGTTTTATTGTTAATAAGGCTGATGGAAAAACTTTGTGGTGCTGTTATTTCTAGCACATTCCGTCTTTTGTCCGGTACGCATGTTCTGAATTAATTGGTGTCACAGCTTTGCTGTATGTACGCTAGGTGGTAATTATATAATGAGCTATCTTGAATAAGCTGATTGTTTCATCTATGGTGAACGTCAACTATAGGGAAAATTCTAACGTAAGGTGGTTGTTCCATCCATATCCGCTGTAGATCAAAATATACAAAAATTTCAGTATAAATTCTCATATGCTAATGGCATCCTCCGGTGTGCTTCTAATGGTGGAATCCGACGCGTTTGGACCTGTTCAATATCAGGGTGCTGTGCCCATTTCTAAACCGCATTAGCCATTAATTGTGTAATTTCAGAAGGTGCATGCGCTACAATTAATAGTATTTTCATTGTTTACTCACTTTGATTTAAAACGCCCTACTGGCTAGTTGTCCTCTGTATTGAATCGTCTTACTAGTAGGTTTTTTTGATCTTTCGTGGTTAAATTTTGTTCGAGATAAAAGCATTTTAATCGCGGCGAGTCGTGTGTAGCCTAGTCACTCTAAGCAAATACTACTCAACAAAGAGTAAAACGCTTTAGTTCTCCATGCATTAGTGACCATTTTCATAATCACTTATTTCTCACTTTCGATCAAATTAACTTAGATCTTAAAAAAATGCTCTTGATACACTTTTAACTCAGCAATAGATTCACGAATATCATCTAAAGCTAAATGTGCGCCTGTTTTAACAACTTTATCTAGCACTTCTGGTTTCCATCTGCGAGCAAGCTCTTTTACCGTACTCACATCTACATTACGATAATGAAAACAGTCCTCAAAGTCAGGCATGTATTTATTAATAAAACGCCTATCTTGCCCTATGCTATTACCGCACATAGGTGATTTACCCTTTGGTGCATATTGCTCAACAAATGTTATCGTCTGTGCAGTAGCCTCTGCTAGGCTCACTTCGCTATCTCGACAACGTTGCGTCAAACCTGATTGACCATGATGTTCAATACACCAGTCGCTCATATTATCGAGCACTTTATCCGACTGATTAATAGCAAAGACAGGCCCCTCAGCTAAGATATTTAGCTGACTATCGGTAACAATCGTTGCTATTTCTAATATCACATCAATCTCAGGCTCTAGCCCTGTCATTTCCAAATCAAGCCAAATTAAATTGGTGTCGTTATATGTCATCATAAGTGTCCCTTGTACCAAGTTTAATGAATATCAGCCTTGGTATTATAAATTGCGCAAGCAATAGCTAGTAATAGTAAGTATAATAGCTGACAAATAATTAGGATTAAATAAAATGATCGATCTTATCTGGCCACAACAATAGTATGGCAAAGAAAAAACTAACTCACGGTCAACAACGTCGTATTAAAGCTAATCATGACAAAAAATTACGTGTCAAAGTAGATAAACCAGACAAAATACAATGGCAAGATGATGATTTAGGCATGACACAAAATGGCATAATCATTAGCCGCTTTGGCCAACACGCGGATGTTGAAGGTGCTGATGGTATAGTTTATCGCTGTAATTTACGTCGTTCTATTCGCTCATTAGTTTGTGGTGACAAGGTACTTTGGCGCTTAGGCAAAGAAACACTGCACAGTATTCGCGGTATTATTGAAGCAGTGCACGAACGTGACACCGTACTGAGCCGTCCTGATGTTTATGATGGCGTAAAACCCATTGCCGCTAATATCAGCCAAATATTGATAGTTTCTTCACTATTGCCGGCCTTTAATAGTGACATCATCGACCGCTATTTAGTTGCCGCAGAGCAAACAGGAATTACCCCTATTATCGTGTTAAATAAAACCGATTTATTTAACGAACTAAGCCAAGTAGAACAGGATGAGATTGAGCAGCAGTTACAGATTTATCGCGATATTGGCTACCAAGTGCTTTATGCGAGCAGTAAAACAAATGCAGGTATTAGCGAAATAAAAGCACAGCTAAATCAACATATCAGTATTTTTGTTGGTCAATCTGGTGTGGGAAAATCAACCTTAGTTAACGCTTTAATGCCTGATCTCGGCGTGGTTACTAAAGAAGTATCACAAAATTCCGGTTTAGGGCAGCATACTACTACCGTTGCCCGGTTATATCATTTTGACGATGGCGGTGATTTAATTGATTCTCCCGGCATTCGAGAGTTTGGCTTGTGGCACTTAACGCCTGAACAAGTTTTAAATGGCTTCAAAGAGTTTGAAGAGTTTATGGGCCTATGCAAATTTAGAGACTGTAAACACATCAACGATCCTGGTTGTGCATTAACCGGTGCTAGTGAACAGCAAATTAACCCTAAGCGGCTAGCAAGCTTTCAACGAATTTTAGCCAGTTTAGGCGACAACAAATTAACTTCACGATTTAATGACTAATCGATTAATAAATTAAAGGAAATAAAGTGTCTTCAGAAAACATACCTTCAAATATGCCTTCAAGTTCATTACCTGTAAACTCTTCACCTACAAGAAATACAATCGGTGACAAAGTTAAAATAGCTTTACAATATGCAATGCCAAAGCATGCCCTTTCACGTTTAGTGGGTAAATTGGCGGCAGCTAAAATGGGTTGGCTAACCACTAAATTGATTGATGTTTTTATCAACGCTTATGGTATAAATATGAGTGAAGCTAAACTTAAAAAAGCCAGTGACTTTGAAACTTTTAACGACTTTTTTACCCGGGAATTAGAGCAAGGAGCTCGTACAATTGATCCCAATAGTGATTTTTTATGTTATCCCGTTGATGGCGCAATTTCACAGCAAGGTGACATTGTTGAAGGCAAGCTTATTCAAGCAAAAGGCTTTAACTACAGCCTAACCTCTTTATTAGGTGGCGATTCTAGAACTGCTGCTCCTTTTCAAAAAGGTAAGTTTTCTTGCATCTATTTAGCGCCAAAAGATTACCATAGAATTCACATGCCAATGGCAGCAACATTGCGTGAAATGATTTATGTCCCAGGGGAATTATTTTCAGTTAACCCGTTAACGGCCAACAATGTTCCCAATTTATTTGCGCGTAACGAACGCGTAGTAACCATTTTTGATACCGAACATGGCGCTTTAGCCATGGTGCTTGTTGGCGCAACTATTGTCGCCAGTATAGAAACCACATGGGCAGGTACTATTACCCCGCCAGCAGGTAGTGATATTTTCAGATGGCAATATCCAACAAAAGGTGTTGATGCGATAACTTTTGAAAAAGGCGATGAAATGGGTCGATTTAAATTAGGCTCTACCGTTGTTAGCACCTTTGCACCTAATATGGTTGAATTTATCCCTGAAGCGGGTCCACAAACCGTTACTCGTTTAGGTGAGAAATATGCAAACCTAATGCCTGACAATGGTGATGAAAAATAAAAAGTTGCTCATTAATTCAACACAGGATAGGATGAGTATATAGTTATTACGACTCCATTCGTAATTTCGAACTCTTTTACTATTAAATTAAGCATTAAGCTATTAACATTCCATTAAAGGACAAACAAAACATGGCGCGCGATAAATCAGCAGTAAAGCCAACAGCAGCTGAGTTAACTTTACTCAATATTCTTTGGCAGATGGGTCCAGCTACCGTTAGACAAATACATGAGACTGTGAGTACCACACAGAAAACTGGTTATACAACTGTCTTAAAAATATTACAAATAATGCATGAAAAAGCACTTGTTGTTCGCGACGAAACTAATCGTGCTCATGTATACGCTGCAGCTGACAGTGAGACAAATACGCAATCATCTTTGATTAAAGATTTGATTAGTAAAGCTTTTGGTGGTTCAACATCAAAGTTAGTTATGCGCGCTATTGATGAGTCAACTTCTGCTGAAGAAATTGATGATATTCGTCAATTACTTAATTCTTTAGAAAAATAACCCTTAAATAACCAATGCTAACACTTTTATCGACAAGCCCATTTTTAACCAGTTTATCACTGACTTTATTGCACTTTATGTGGCAAGGGTTGTTAGTGGCTGCGGTTTTAAAGTCTGCATTACTTATTCTCAACAATCATAAACCTCAATTACGCTACGCTTTGTCAACTTTGGCAATGTCAGCTAACTTGTTATTACCGATAATTACTTTTGTTATTATCTATCAAACTGAAAGCTCTGCCGCTAGTACATTAGCTAACTCATTAGCTTTAAGTGATTTTATACAAGAATTAAAACAGCCTAATGCCTTTTTTAGCTATAACGAGTTAACCGTATTACTGCCTTCATTATTACCTTATGTCGCAATTTTTTGGTTAGCAACAATTTTCCTGCTAGCAGGGAAATTATTATTTGAGATGTGCCATGTAAATAACTTGCCACAACAAAACACGGTTGCACCCAGTGACAAACTACAAGCTCGATTCAATGAATTAGCCAATCAAATTCATTTAACTATCACACCTCGATTATTAATCTCATTAAAAATTGAAGTACCTATGGCGATTGGTTGGCTTAAACCGGTGGTTTTACTACCTGCTAGCATGGTAAGCGGCTTAAGTACTCCACAATTGGAAATGTTGCTTTTACATGAATTAGCCCATATTCGCCGTCATGATTATTTAGTTAACTTTTTTCAAACATTAGTGGAAATATTATTGTTTTTTCATCCGGCCGTACACTGGGTATCTAAACAAATGCGTAATGAACGTGAATATTGCAGCGATGATATTGCCGTACAACACTGTGGTGATGCCGTTGCCTATGCCCATACTTTAGCTGACACAGCCTCTTTATGTACTAAAGCACATCATCATACGATTCCTAATATGGCAATGGCCGCCTCTGGTGGTGATTTAAAAAAACGTGTTATTCGTTTAGTTGATCATCACTGTGCACCCAAAAACAACATCAGTAAGTGGTTTGCTAGTTTGACTATCGTATTTTCAGTATTACTATTGTCAAGCAAGCAGCTTTTGACCATGCCATTACTCGACATTTGGTACAATGAAAAACCATCGCAGCATTCAGATAATACGACTAATGCACAAAAGAACATTACCGATACAGACAATGTAATACCTAATAGTTCTATTGCTCAACAGTTATTGATACCCTACCAAGCAAGTAAGTCAAATATAGCGCGTACCACCGGCCTAACAATACCATTTCAATCGCAAGATACCTTAACCAGACAGCAACAAGAAAATAGTCAAACGCTTACTACAACAGTGATAGAAGAACAGTTAATTATTGCGACTCAGCAACAAGCGCTGACCTCTTCCAAGACTTCAAGGGTTAAGCAAGCACTTGAACGTAGCGACTCTAATAGCAAATTATCATTAATCCCGACCCCATACCCACAAGAAATTGAAACATTAGCAATTTCGCCTCTGACCAAAACAGCTAACACTGAACAAATTAAAACGATAAAAGGCCCAAATTCTGTACAGATTTCTGATTCATCTAGCGTGAATAGTAAAAAAAATGACTTACCCCATACCAATAATAAAACAAATATAAGTACAATATTTGTTGATCATATTTCAAGACAAAAGGAAGAATGGGTACAGCCTATTCTCATCGTAAACAAGTCAATTGTCCCCATATCACCTGTATGGCGTAGCGCAGAACAAGTTAAAAAAGTTGTTCCTATTTACCCTAGTGTGGCAAAGCGTAAAGGAATTGAATTAGATGTAAAAGTAGACTTTACCATTGATGTTGATGGTCAGATAAAAAACATCAAATTTGCTCAACACAACAAAATCAATTACTTCAAAAAATCAATACGAACTGCGATTGAAAAATGGCGTTTTTTACCTGCCAAAGTTGATGAAAAACCAGTAGAAAGCCAAATGGCTAAAGTGTTTTCTTTTAGCTTACAAAGCTAATACACTTCACTTATATACCCGTAACCATTCAAAATGCAGTTTTACGCTGTTTAATACCAATTGAAGTAATACCAATCTCACGAACTATGTGATCATTTATACTGGTTAAAACAGCCAACTACTTCGTTATTTATTTAATAATTAGAACAACTAGTTATTAAAATAGGTATAAAAATTTAACCATGCCTCTTTTTAGCATTTCCTTTATCTTTTTTATGTTCCATAATTTTCAGCCATTTCTCTTGTTGCTCTGTTGTTAAAACATTAAAAACAGCATGTTTAGCTTTCACTCTAATTAACGCTAATTGTGCAAAAATAGGTTGGTATGCATCATGTAGAGCACTATACGCTTGCTCATCAAATGTTGCTGTTCGCAGTAATTTTTTCTCTGCTACTTTAAATTCTTTCATCGACGCACGTAAAGTTTGATGTTGTTCTTTTGCTTGCGTTTTTATTGCTTTTATTTCAACTTGTTGTTCTTCGCTTAATAATAAGGCTTTGGCCATACGCTTCATCTTATGCTTTTGTTCTTGGTGCTTATGCTCTTTATGGTCTCTTGGAGCATCAAGAGCAATGTCATTGTCTGAGGCATTAACACTAGCAACACTTACAAAGGCTATAACGATACAAACCGCTGCAGTTGAAAAAATAGTTTTCATTGGTTTAGCCATCTTCATAATATTCTCCAAAAATAAGTTTAATTGGTATAACTGTTAATCAGTATAGATAATGCAATGCTAAGATACGTAAAGTGAATGTAAAGATTGAGTAAAGGTTGCAAGGATGAACCATAAGACGATAATGAATAAGATAAGATGGCAGTACGAACACATGTGGAGTTTCTCTTGAATAAAAAACAAATATTACTCATTGATGATGATCATGAATTAGCTGAGCTATTAGTCGATTATTTAGCCCAACAAGGTTTTATTGTTCAGTGCTGTTTTGATGGCCAGTCTGGATTAGAGCTAGCTTATAAGAGTAAATTTGATCTTATTTTACTTGATGTAATGATGCCAAAACTCAATGGTTTTGAAGTGTTAAAAGCTCTTGGCAGCGAATATAAAACCCCTATTCTAATGCTGACCGCTAAAGGAGATAACAATGATAAAGTACGGGGTTTAGAGTTGGGTGCTGACGATTACTTAGCCAAGCCTTTTCACCACCAAGAGTTATTAGCCCGTATACATGCCATTTTACGTCGTATTAATATCGTAACCCAACAAAACCAACAAGCTTTACACGGTGAAAATTCAACATTAACGGTTAATAACATTGAGCTTAATCATGCGACAAGAATAGTTACTTGCCATACTAACCCTATAATGTTGACAGGAACTGAGTATCAAATTTTAACTATACTAATGGAACATCACGGACAGATCATCGCCAAAGATACACTTTCAAAACAAGTGCTCAGTCGAAAATTAGCGCCGTTCGATCGCAGTATTGACGTCCATGTTAGCAATATTCGCCGTAAATTTGATCCTTATTGTGCAATTGAAAAGATCAAAACAGTACGCGGTGCTGGCTATTTGTTTCTAACAGGCGAAAGTAGTTAAAATTTATGCCTATAAAACCCTCTACAAAAATTAAAGTATTATTTTCCTCTTTTAGCATCAAACTCTTCACGTGGTTTTGGCTTATAGCTATCACGTCTATTTTTAGTACCCGTTTTATTTCACATCAGTTATCGAATGAAGCTTACAATACAGTCATTAGCCAAGCACCGCTGCATGATGAACTTCGCAAGCTCCACAATACGGCAAGAAAAATTGAGCGAAGTAAGATAAAAAATATCGACAAACTGCTACAAACAAAACTGCAGCAATTTATCAAAGCCCCCTTTAACCTATGGTTTAAAAGTCTTGATAATAATCCAACCGTTTCAAGTATGTTTCTATTACCCCCAAAGCATCAGCAAGCGCTTACGCGCTATCTTAATGAACAGATATTCGATCAAGCGATTACCAGTAATTTTTCTCATACTCGTTTGGTTGGCCCGGTTTTAATAAAAATCAATAAACAAAAATATCAATTATTCATTTCAAGAAAACAGCATAAACGAAACTTTGGACGACTTGTGCAAGAGCTTCCTTCTTGGGCTCGCGTTGCAATTCCTGTTCTTATTAGTTTTATACTTTGTTTATTGTTAGCACGCTCTTTTAGCAAACCTATTGCAACCATAAAAAAAGCCACTACAGAATTAGGTAAAGGACATTTAGCAACTCGTGTTAAAGGAGTAACAAAGCGTAATGATGAATTAGGCCAACTCGCTAACAGCTTTAATCAAATGGCTGAGCAGTTAGAACAAAATCAAAGTGCACAACAACGTTTGCTTGGCGACGTTTCCCATGAGTTGCGCTCCCCGATGACCCGCTTACAAATGGCACTAGGCTTAGCACAGCAAGAGTCCACTACCAAATTAGCTCGCGAGCAATATTTACAGCGCTGCCAGTTAGAAGTAGAACGCTTAAACCAAATGATTGAAGATGCATTAGTCTTATCACGTTTAGAAAATACTCTGCAAATAATCAAGAAAACACATCTTGATTTTACTGCTTTAGTGCAGAAAATCATTTACGAAGAACAGTTTATTGCCAATGAAAAATCAATCACAATTGTGTTAGATTCAACAGTAACTGTTGAGCTTCTAGGTGACCATAATTTACTTTTTAGTGCCATCAACAATGTCGTAACGAATGCGGTAAAATATAGCCCTGAACACAGCACAATTAAGGTGAGTTTATCGGTAAATGATCAGTTTGTTAGTTTGGTTGTTTCTGATAACGGCATCGGTGTGCCGCCGGAATCTTTAACCGAACTATTCACGCCTTTTTATCGAGTAAATCTTGCTAGAGATCGTAAAACTGGAGGCACTGGTTTAGGGTTGGCTATAGCCAAACAAGCCATTAATGCTCATCAGGGTAATATTTTTGCCAAAAACAATGAAATTAAAGGATTATCTGTTACCATTCAACTCCCTTTATGATAAAAGTTCACCAATATGAACGCTTCTTCTTCGGTTAAAAAATCGCCTATTTATTTCAGTAAACCCGTAAAAATAATTGCTACGCTCTTTATTGGTCTCTATCTTATTATTTGGGCTATTTCTTCGCCAGTGAGTAAATACTTCATTTCCCCCATCTTAGTTGAGCAAGGATTGACGTTATCTCCTGACACGAGTATTCGCTATAACCCTTTTATGAGTCAGCTGACCATTAGCGATTTAACACTTTATCTGGATAAAGAGGAGAAAGTACTTTCAATAAATGAATTAACTATCCGATTAACCTTATTCCGTTTGCTCTTTGACAAAATAGTGATTAGCAAATTTCAATTAGATAACGCGTACATAAAAATTAATAAAACAGAAACGCAACTTGTTATTGCTGGAGTTGATCTAAACAAAGAAAACACCAATACAAACCAAGAAAAGATCATCGATACTGAATCTAAACCTGAGTCATTTGATTATCAACTCATATTACCAAAATTAGATTTTAGCCAAATTAATATCGATATAGAAAATAATAATAAACCCCATCATATTGTTATTAATAATTTGTTAATCACGCAAGTAAAGGCAAGTGAACAATCTCAACAAGCGAAGATAAACCTACAAAGTATTATTGATGGTACTGAGCTTACGTTAGATGCCGATGCCGAATTTGAGCAAGGTCAAGGAGAGGTTTCAACTCAGCTAGCAATAATTGACTATCCTATCGCTAAGCTACAACGTTACGTGGAAGACTTATCTGAACTTAGTGGCTCTTTTTCATTAGTTAGTGAACAATCAATATCGATCACAACAGACCAAATTAAAGTGCATTTAAATGAAGCCGAGATAATTAACAAAAATCTTATTGTCGGCTATGAACAGCAATTTTTTACTTTAGAAAAACTACAGCAAAATATCAGTGACTTAAAATTAACCTTAAATCAAGGTGAAATAATTGAACTAAGCGGCGAAGGACAACTTACGCTAAATAAAGCCAGTGTTCATCATAACACGCCCAGTCAAAAGCTAGCTTACTTTGAGCAATTAGCCTTAAATGATATGAGCTTTCACTTTACCGATATCCCAGAAGTAAAGATTGCTGAATTTATTATTGATAACATTTTAGTTTCCAAAAATGAAGACACTGAGCTACCGCCTATAGTGCAATTAAAGCAGTTTAGCATCAATGATATTACAATCAGTGAGCACTACTTAGCGGTTAATCAAATACGACTTGATAGCCTACACAGCCAGATAATTATGAACAAAGAAAAGGCCATTTCAAATTTAGTAACAATGCCCGTAACAGAAACAGAGCAAGAAGAAATTACTGAGGTTGTAGAAGAAGCTGATCAAGAGATAAATGCCACAAAGGCCGATTTTATTGTATCAATAAATGAATTTTTATTAATCAATGATAATCAATTATCATTTGTAGATAATAGTGTCGAGCCCGCAGGTAAACGAAACGTATTTATTGATAAATTAACGCTAGGCGCGCTGAGTAACGCCCAAGATAAAAAGGACAATCAAACACCGTTTGAGCTAATTGGCCGCAGCAATAAATACGCCCATTTCGATTTTAAAGGCTTCACTCAGCCCTTTTTACAACAGCCAATACATCATATTAACGGTTTTTTGAAAGAATTATCCCTTCGTGCTGTTTCTACTTACACGCAGCAAGCAATGCAATTAGAATTAAAAAGTGGCCAACTCAATACCGATATTAACGTCACTCTTAAGGGCGAACAACTTGATGGCAATATAGTTATACTCTTACAAGGCTTAGAAACTGCCATAGCTGATAGTGATGAAACTGGCGCATTAATAGATCAAGGTGCATTACCCTTAAATCTTGCCATGGGCATGCTAAAAGATAGCCATGGTAATGTAGAGCTTGATGTACCATTGTCCGGCTCCACTTCCGACCCGCAATTTGGTATGAGTAGTATTGTTAGCTTGATCACAGAAAAAGCCATATTGATGGCAACACAAGAGTACTTATTGAAAACCTTTATTCCCTACGCCAATATTGTTTCTGCGGCTATGACGGTAGGTGAATTCGCCCTAAAATTACGCTTTGAAGATTTACCTTATAAGGCTAAACAAATAGCGATAAATGAAGATCAACAAGCGTATTTACAAGCCTTTATTGCCTTAATGCAAGATAAAGAAGATACTCGAGTAAATATTTGCGCTGTTAGTACGCCTGCAGATATTGACCTTAAATCAGGCAACCAAATAACCGATAAAAGTAAGATAAAACAACTCAAAGAAATTGCAGAGCAACGTGAAGAGGTATTTAAAGAATATATCATCAAGCATGGCAATATTGCCTCTTCAAGACTATTGTTATGTTCACCGAAAATAGATAGTAGTGAAGATGCACAGCCACGTATTGAGCTGTCTGTTTAGCTTGCAATAGGAAAAATAAGGAGTATTAATTGTGAAGAAAATGGATCAACAAGACAATTTTATCTATCTTACTTTTGCATTAATCCTCTTATTATTAGGCACTGCACTAGCACAACAGTTTTTTGGTGATTCGGTACAACGGTTAATGCAATCAACCACAGTGATCACATTACTAGTGGCCGTTTGGGGTGTTAAGTCTGAGCACTTTATTTTAAGAAAAACCTTTATCTTCCCTCTGGCTATTTTAACCATTTCCATGGCATCTAACTGGCTTGATAGTGCCGGTTTTGATCAATTTTACCTGCTACTTTTACTAAGTTTTTTCATCTTCACCGCCTTTAAAACCGCTAAACAAGTATTATTTACTGGTGACATTGATGGCAATAAAATACTAGGCGCGATCTGTCTATACTTATTATTAGGGTTGATTTGGGCTGTAACCTATACGTTATTGCAACTTGAATTTCCCAACTCATTTCAAGTTATGCAAAAGCATAGCCATTGGTTTACCTTATTTCCTGATTTTGTCTATTTCTCTTTTGTTACCATTACCACCTTAGGTTTTGGTGATATTGCACCAACATTACCCGTGGCACGATTTTTAGTCTATTTGGAAGCAATCATTGGACAATTTTACCTTGCCATTTTAGTGGCTAGTTTAGTTGGTTCAAGAATGTCAACACTACCTCACAAGTCATAAAAAAGTAAAACAAAAGCCATAAAACACAGGGGATATAAATGAGCAATCAACAAGAAAACACCAGTGAACTAGTATTTAATCGACGTGTTATTGATATAGCCATAAAGCTCAGTGCACTCGCTTTAATTTTATTTTGGTGTTTACAGATAATAAAGCCTTTTATACTCATCGTTATATGGGGCGCTATTCTAGCCGTTGCATTACACCCTCTACATGTGAAATTAAGTAATATACTCAAAGGTAATAAAAAATTAGCCTCAACCATTATTGCTTTGATTGGCATATCACTGATCGCCTTACCGGCAATCAGCCTGTCATCATCCTCTATAGACTCGGCACAATACCTTTATGAAGGAATTGAAGATGGTTCATTAAAAATACCTCGCCCCGATGAAAGCGTAAAAGCATGGCCATTAATTGGTGCTCAAACATATGATCTTTGGCAAGCAGCTTCTCAAGATATTCAAAAAGTTGCAGGTCAATACTCCGAGCAGATAAAAAGCCTTTCTACTTCATTACTTTCTGCCGTTGCAGGTATTGGTGGCAGTGTTGCCCAGTTTATTATTTCATTAATCATTTCCGTGGTTTTTATGGCTAAATCAGCTGCCTGCCATCAGGGTATCAGCGCACTAATGTCACGATTGATGAATGAGAGTGGCGAGAGAACCATCACCACAACAATTGCTACCATTCGTAGTGTTGCAACTGGTGTGCTTGGCGTCGCTGTTATTCAATCTTTACTTTCTGGTGTTGGTTTATTAATAGCAGACATACCCGGTGCTGGTATTTGGGCAATTGCCGTACTTATTCTTGCTATTGCACAGCTCCCTCCTATTTTAATTTTAGGCCCAATTGCGGCTTATTATTTTTCAATAGCTGACACTGCGCCAGCTATCGCTTTTTTAATATTTAGTATTATCGTAAGCATGAGTGATGCTGTTCTTAAACCTATATTTTTAGGCCGTGGCATGGATATACCTATGATTATCATTTTGCTTGGTGCTATTGGTGGCATGATACTGTCAGGTATTATTGGCTTATTTGTTGGCGCTGTAGTATTAGCATTAGGATATCAATTAGTGATGGATTGGTTAGCTCACTCTCAGCCTGAAAACACTTAACGTTTTTAAGTTACCTTAGACAATTACGAGATAAACATGTCAACAACAAAAAACAAAGCAGACTTTACCCAAAAGTTAACCAAAATAATTATTGCTCTGTCATTACTCTATTTTCTTTGGTATGTCATTGGTGACCGTATTACACCAACCACAGATCAAGCGCGAGTACGCTCCTTTATAATACCTATAGTGCCGCAAGTAGCAGGTAAAATATCAACAATTTATATTGGTGGTGACAAGATAGTAAAAAAAGGAGAGTTACTTTTTGAAATAGAAAAAAGTGACTATCAATTAGCCGTTGAAAAAGCGCAAATTGAATTAGAACTAGCAGGACAGAATGTTGGCGCAGATACAGCATCAGTTGCCGCGGCGAAAGCAAACGTAGAAAAAGCAAAAGCCGACTTAGTGGCAAAAGAAGCCAATGCAAATAGAATTTTTCAAGTAGAAGCGCAAGGCGTAATTTCTAAAGCGCAAGGTGACGAAGCCAGAGGTGTATTAGCTGGCGCACAGCAAAATGTAATCAATGCTCAAGCATCTTATGAAAAAGCACAACAGTTATTAGGTAAACAAGGAAGCGAGAATACTAAAATTCAAAGTGCTTTAACGGCTCTTTCACAAGCTAAGCTCAACTTAAACCGCACTAAAATTACCGCTCCAAGTGATGGTGTAATCTCTTACGCTAAAGTTAATGTAGGTCATTATGCAGCTGTAGGCAGTAAAATTATGACCTTTATTGATACTGATTATTTTTGGATAGAAGCCTCTTACCGAGAGAATAACCTTGGCAATATAAAAAAAGGGGATTCCGTTGATATAGTACTTGATTCAGCACCCGGCGAAATGTTTTCCGGCATTATTGTGAGTATTGGTTACGGTGTTAGCTTTGACAAAAGTGTGCAAGGAGAACTTCCTACACCAGGAAAAACTACAGGCTGGATGCGTGAAGCACAACGCTTTACTGTAATCATTAAGTTTAATGACGATGTAGCTAAGCAACTATTAAGAGAAGGTGGTCAAGCGGATGTGATCACTTATACAGGTAACAACTTCCTTCTTAATGGGTTGGGTAAAATATCAATTTGGCTAACCAGTAAGTTAGCTTATTTGTATTGACGGCTAGGTTTATATAAATAATGAACATTACATTGGCTAATTTATTACCTCATACAATTACTAACCTAACCCAACGAGAAATAAGGATATTACGTTTCTTTATTGGGGTACTGTTTGCCATAGTACTTGCCTATGTCGCCAACTGGCCATTTGCGTTTATCACTCCTATTTTTGTGGCTAAATTTTTAGGTAGTAGCAAGGGTAAATTATCCTTTAAAAAGCTAGTCGCTATTCTCCTTATTATCGTTAGCGCTTTTATTTTAGGCGGGATAATTACTAGGCTACTGCTGCCCTTTCCTATTGTCTTTATTTTAATAATGACCCTGCTAATTTTTTGGATTTCTTATTGGAACAATTCAGGCGGTAATGAATTAGTAATCACTATGCTGTTAGTTGGCTTTACCGTCATTCCTATGATGGGCTTGCTACACCAGGATATTGCACATATATTTACCGTTGGTTTTTTATTCTCATGCTTTGTTTCATTAGTGATAACCATGCTAATGCATGAATTAATTGTTGATAAAGAGATAGTAAACGACAATAAAAAGCTCGAAGAAAATAAGTTAACAGAACAATTACTAGCCGAAAAACCAGAACGGGTGAAATTTGCGATATTAAGCACCTTAATGATCATGCCCGTTATGATATTTTTCTTTGCTTTTAACCTAAGTAGTTCCGTACTTATTCTTGCTTTTATTGCTCTGCTCGCCCAAAAACCTGATTTAGTAGCAGGCATTAAAGGGAGTAAAGCGTTACTTGTTGGCAATACCATTGGTGGCTTAGTTGCCATTGCCATGTATAACTTACTAACATTGGCACCTGATTTTATCTTTCTAGTGTTGTTATTTTCATGTGTCGTTATTAGCTTTGCTCAAGCGATATTCTCAGAAAAACCCATGGTTCCGTTGTATGCTATGGCTTTTACCACGGTGATCATTTTAGTTTTTGGCGCAACCTTAAGCACTTCCGATGCTGATGAAAAGTTCTATACCCGTATTGTTCAAATTGCCTGTGCCTGTAGTTATGTAGTTTTTGCGACGGTTGTCGCAAGTCCATTAATTAAAAAAATCACTCAAGCGTAGCTTTTTTGTTTTTAACTTTGTCTGTAAAAACTCCCTTTATTGAACACTTTACAGGCAGAGTTAAGCAGAATAAAATTACTGCCTCACTTTGTAGCTACCCATAAATTTTATGCGTCAATATCAATGGCTTTTAATACTCGTACTTCTTTCTGGCTGTGCTACGTTAAGCATATACGAATATGATAAGCACTATGGCATAGCAGATGCCAATAATCGTTTGATAACTGGCAAAATAACGCCGGATCAAAATGATCATTTCAACAAAATAATTAAACCTATTATTGAAAATCGTTGCGTGGTTTGTCATGGTTGTTTTGATGCACCATGTCAATTAAAGATGGAGAGCCGTGTAGGTTTAGAGCGTGGTGCCAATAAAACCCAAGTATACAATGGTGAACGCTTACTTACAGCAAAAGCCAACCATAGCCTGAGTACGTTAGAGAAAGTAGACAAAGAAAAAATACAAACATTTCGTCAAGAAGGTTTTTTTCCTGTTTTAAACGAGCGCCAACAGTCTCCTACAGCCAACACCAATGCCGGTGTTATGTATCAAATGCTACAGTTAAAACAGCAGCACCCTTTGCCCGACACTAGCTTGCTAGATAGTAGTTTTGATGTTTCTTTAAACCGAAATCAACAATGCCCCACTATAGAAGAATTCCAACAATATAAAAGCCAATACCCATTAGCAGGAATGCCATATGCGCTACCGGCTTTAAATATTGAACAACACCAACAATTAAGTACATGGATAGAAAATGGCGCTCTTTTAGCACAACCTGACCCCATTACAGCCAATGAAAAAGAAATCATAAAGAAATGGGAAAAATGGCTAAATGCTAGTAACAATAAACAACAGTTAGTATCCCGTTATTTATTCGAGCACTTATACCTTGCTAATTTATATTTTGAGTCTGGTAGTAATAATTATTTCAAATTAGTCAGATCACATACACCACCAGAGAAAAATGTAGTGGTTATAAGTACTCGACGCCCTTTTAATACACCATTTAACGGTGATAGTAATGCTAAAAATAAACCACGGGTGTATTATCGCCTGTTAAAAAATAATGATAGCATCATTGCTAAACGACATATGCCTTATCGCTTTGATTTAGCAAAACTAGATTACTTAGATAAATTATTTATCACGCCAGATTATCAAGTAACCCAATTACCTAGCTATCAACTAGAGAGCGCATCAAATCCTTTTATTACATTTAAAGCATTACCAACAAAATCTCGCTACCGATTTTTGTTAGACCAAGCACAGTTTTCAATTATGAACTTCATTAAAGGCCCGGTTTGTCGTGGGCAAATTGCCTTAAATGTCATTGAAGATCATTTCTGGGTGTTTTTTGCCGACCCTGACGGCATTGATAATTATCACACCGATAGCTTTATCGATGACAATAGTGACCTATTACAATTACCTGCTGCCACCAGTGATAAAGCGTTATCTTTGTTGTATTGGCGATCATATGCCAACCGTGAAAAGCAATACCTAGAAAACAAACTAAATTACATGGCAAAAATTAACTTTAAACAACAGGATTTAGATCTCGATTTAATTTGGACAGGCGAAGGAAATCCTAATGCCACCTTAACGATTTTTAGACATTTTGATAGTGCTTCCGTTTTACAAGGATTTATCGGCCAAACACCTAAAACAGCTTGGTTCATTACTTATCCCTTATTGGAGCGTATTCACTATCTATTAGTAGCCGGTTTTGATGTTTACGGTAATGTTGGCCACCAATTAAAAACCCGCTTATTTATGGATTTTTTGCGTATGGAAGCTGAAAGTAATTTTATTGCTTTATTACCTAAGCAAGATCGAAAACTAGTACATGAATCTTGGTATGAAAATACCAGTGATACAATTAAAGACTATATTTTTTCCGGTACTTTTTATCAGTTGCCAGAAAGCAATATTACTTACAAAAGCCAAAACACAAAAAAAGAGCTATTACAAAAAGTCGCGCACTATACAAAAAATGAAACAGCAAACAACTATAATTTAACAACCAACTCTGACAATCACTCAACTAGCCGTTCATCCAATAATAATGACTATAAGTTAATGCGTCTCAATAATATAAAGGGAATACCTGTCAGTATTTTACCTCAAGTGAGTTATTTACGAGTGAATGGTAAACAAGGTGAGTTTTTTTATACCTTAATAAATAATAGTGCCCATACGAATGTTGCTCATTTATTTTCTGAAAGTGATAGGCGTCTTCCAGACAAAGATAATTTAACAGTGCTTAACGGTATTGTCGGCACCTATCCAAACGCTTTTTTTCAAGTGAGTGAACAACAGCTTGGTGAATTTGTTGGAGCCTTAGAACACTTAGAGACGGAAGAAGAATACCGCCAATTTAAAGATAGGTTTTCTGTGCGCCGCACCAATAAAAACTTCTGGGTATATGCTGACAGATTGCATGCTTGGTATAAAAAGCATCATGGAGAATCTGCTGGGCTACTTGACTTTAATCGTTTAGAAAATCGATAAAGCCTGATCTTGATCAAGTACCCGAGTAAATTACTCGGGTATTATACTGTCATTATTTTTACTTATTGGAGTATATTATGGGTTGTTGTGGCGGATGTGGTGGCGAAGACCATCAAGATAAAAAAGAACAAGAAGTAGAACAAACAACAGAAAATAGCGAAACAGCAAACGAAGAGTAAACATATTCTATCGAAACTAGCAGTAACTTGTTAAACAGTTACTGCTTTTTTTTGCCTTTTATAGTGTCAAAAGTACCAACAAAGCATTGATTTCAATGGTTTTGTCAATAATCTATCAGTGTGTGGTTTTGATGCTTTTGATATCAACATCTTTAATCAATCATTATTTAGCATCAACGATAAAAAATATGTGAACAATTCACTACTAACTTTTATTCTATTTTAAAATGCTTGCTTATCGAGTATTGCTCAAGTTAGAATCAGCCTCGTTAAGTTTTATCTAATAACACTTAACCCAATACTTGTCGGAGTGCCAAAGGCTGAGATCGCGAAAGCGGGATCCGTAAAACCTGATCAGATTAATATCTGCGTAGGAAACAAGAAAGAGCATAATAACCTGTTACTAACAACACGTCATTAAATTCTCTTTTTGCCAAAAGCTCCGCCTATTTTTATCTTTCTCTGATTTTATTTTAAATAAAGCAGAAAAACAAAAACAAGGTGCGACCATGACCAACTCAGTAAATATTACAAATACAGAAAAAAAATCACAAACTCGGCGCGAAAAACGTGAAGCGGCAGAAGCATTCTTAAAAAATGTTTCAGACCAATCTTTCCCAAATTCTAAAAAAGTATATGTCCCTGGTAAAATCCACGATATTAAAGTGGGTATGCGTGAAATCACCTTATCTGATACTTTAGTTAGTGGTAATAAAGACACTGCAGTATATGAAAAAAATGAACCACTATGTGTTTATGATACTTCAGGGTTTTATACCGATGAAAATGTTGAAATCAATGTGCACCAAGGGATTCCTCGTTTACGTGAAGCGTGGATTGATGCTCGTGGAGATGTAGAGTTTTTAGAGTCTAATAGCTCTAAGTTCGCACAACAACGCCTTGCCGACGAAGGTGTTGACAGTATTCGCTTTGAACATTTACCTCAAATGCGTATCGCCAAAAAAGGCAAAAACGTTACCCAGATGCATTACGCTCGCCAAGGTATTATCACGCCTGAGATGGAATATATTGCCATTCGTGAAAATTTAAAGCGCGAAGAAGTAAAAGATGCAACCTTACTGCTACAACACAAAGGTCAATCATTTGGTGCTAGCATTCCAGAGAAAATTACCGCTGAATTTGTTCGTGATGAAGTAGCTCGTGGTCGCGCAATTATCCCTGTGAACATTAACCACCCTGAGTGCGAGCCAATGATTATCGGCCGTAACTTCTTAATTAAAGTTAACGCTAACATTGGTAACTCGGCAGTAACCTCTTCTATAGAAGAAGAAGTAGAGAAGTTAGTGTGGTCAGCAAAATGGGGCGCTGATACGGTTATGGATTTATCGACGGGTCGTAACATTCATGAAACCCGTGAGTGGATCATGCGTAACTCGCCTGTGCCTATTGGTACCGTACCTATTTACCAAGCGCTTGAAAAAGTAAATGGCGTTGCAGAAGACCTAACATGGGAAATTTTCCGCGATACCTTAATTGAACAAGCAGAGCAGGGTGTTGATTATTTCACTATTCACGCAGGTGTGCTTTTACGTTATGTGCCAATGACGGCCAAGCGTGTCACTGGTATTGTTTCGCGTGGTGGTTCAATTATGGCGAAATGGTGTTTAGCGCATCATAAAGAAAACTTTCTTTATACGCACTTTGAAGATATCTGTGAAATTTTAAAGCAGTACGATGTGTCATTCTCTTTAGGTGATGGTTTACGTCCAGGCTCAGTAGCCGATGCTAACGATGAAGCGCAATTTGCTGAATTACATACCTTAGGTGAGTTAACTAAAATCGCTTGGCAGCATGATGTGCAAACGATTATTGAAGGTCCAGGTCATGTACCACTTCATATGATCAAAGAAAATATGGAAGAGCAAATAGCGCATTGTGGAGAGGCACCTTTCTACACATTAGGTCCATTAACCACAGATATTGCCCCTGGTTACGATCATATTACTTCTGGCATCGGTGCCGCTAATATTGGTTGGTACGGTTGTGCCATGCTTTGTTATGTAACACCTAAAGAGCATTTAGGTTTACCTAATAAAGAAGATGTAAAAGAAGGTTTGATGACTTATAAAATTGCCGCTCATGCTGGCGATTTAGCGAAAGGTCATCCAGGTGCACAAATCCGCGATAATGCGATGTCTAAGGCGCGTTTTGAGTTCCGTTGGTATGATCAATTTAATATTGGTTTAGATCCAGAAACAGCTAGAGCTTACCATGATGAAACCTTGCCACAAGAGTCGGGCAAAGTAGCGCATTTCTGTTCAATGTGTGGTCCGAAATTTTGCTCAATGAAAATCTCGCAAGAAGTACGAGAATACGCTGCCAATCTCGAAGGTAAGAGCGATAAAAACGCGATTAAGATTCAGCTGCTTGATGAAACCATCACCCTGCTCCCTGAAGGAATGGCTGACGAAGCCATTGAACAGGCAATGCAAGAAAAGTCTGCTGAATTTAAAGCGACCGGTAGTGAAATCTACCAACTTGCTGAATAGCGTTATTTCGTCATTCCCGCGGTGTTTTAAGCGGGAATCCATTGGCTCCTCCGATCAAGCACTTCGGGAATGACAATAATATGATTTTAGGCGGATAAACGATGAATATTGCCATTGTTGGCGCAGGATTGATGGGGCGATTAGTCGCCCTGTCTTTACTTCGGGGTGATCAGCTTCGGGACAAAAAGCTTAGACAAAGTCAGTCTCAAAGCGTAACCATTACTTTATTTGATAAGGATAATAAGCTCGCCCACAACAGTGCTGCCTATGCTGCAGCAGGTTTATTAACACCATTGGGTGAATCACTTCATTGTGAGCCTAATATTGTTAGTATGGGTTTTGAGTCATTACGTTTATGGCCAACTTTGCTCGACAGTTTAGATGAACACACTATTTTTCAACAAACGGGCGCCATCATGGTAAGTCATGAGCAAGATAAAGGTGATTATCAACGTTTTATTAAGCACCTTAAAAATAATTATCCCGAGCACGCGTTACATACGCTCAGCCGTGCTGAATTACTCAAGCTAGAACCTGAAATAGGGCGCAGTTTTAATCAGGGTTTATATCTTCCGCAAGAAGGTCAGATTGGTAATCGTCGCTTATTAGTGGCATTGCGAAAACAACTGGAAAAAGAAAATAAACATACCAGCTCAGGCAATAAGCTTAACTGGTTAAGTGAATGTCAGGTCATAGGAATAGAGGGTGAAATAAAAAATGAAATCAACACCACTGACGAGACACGCACGATAAGTTACCTGCACGGTGGAGATAAACAGTGCCAGCGTTTTGATTTAGTGATTGATTGTCGAGGCACAGGCGCAACATCTAAAAATAGTCAGCGTGATTGTGCACCATTAAGTGATTTACGTTCAGTGCGTGGTGAGTTATTTCAGCTATTTGCACCCGATGTACATATTTCAAGGCCCGTAAGGTTAATGCACCCCAGATATCAGCTTTATATCGCACCAAAGCAAAAAGGTTTTTATGTAGTGGGTGCCACTGAAATAGAAAGCGATGATGACTCGCCCATGACGGTTCGCTCAGCGATGGAATTACTCAGTGCGGCTTATAGCGTGCATCCGGGGTTTGCTGAAGCCAATATTCGTCAACACGTTAGTCAGTGTCGACCAGCCTTTAGTGATAATCAGCCGAAAATTACTCACAAGGGCAGTTTAATACAGGTGAATGGCTTATTCCGTCACGGATTTTTAATTGCCCCTGTAGTACTTAGGCAAGTGTTAGCACTGGTCAATAACCGGATAAATAATACCAACGATAACTTGCCCTATAGCGATTATTTACGCACAGAGCAACGACAAGAAGAGATGATTTAATGAATATTCATATTAACGGCAAAGCCTACTCGTTAAGCCATGAAGTACATATTAGTGTCAGTTCAGCATTAACGTTACATTTTATTGAACCACAACAGAGTACTTTTGCGGTGGCGCTTAATGGTGACTTTGTTGGTAAAGCAGATTACGACACCACCTTAGTAAAAAATGGCGATAGCCTTGATGTGCTATTGCCAATACAAGGGGGTTAATGATGGCGCTTAATATTTATGGGCACCAGCTTGATAGTCGCTTGCTTATTGGCAGTGCACTTTATCCCTCTCCAGAAGTGATGAAACAAGCCATACTTGCCAGTGGCTCACAAGTAGTAACCCTCTCGCTGAAACGTCAAAATCCTGCTGAACAATCGGGTCAACAAATATGGCGATACATACAAGAAGTCGTAACCGAAGTGAACGGTCACTTACTACCCAATACCGCCGGTTGTAAAACCGCAAAAGAAGCGGTAACACTGGCAAAAATGAGTCGTGAAATTTTTAAAACCAATTGGCTTAAGTTGGAAGTAATTGGCGATGATTACAATTTACAACCGGATCCTATTGAGTTACTAAATGCCGCCGAACAGCTAATAAAAGATGGTTTTAAAGTGCTGCCGTATTGCACCGACGATCTTGTTTTGTGTCAGCGCCTTTATGATTTAGGTTGTCAGGTAATTATGCCGTGGGCATCACCAATTGGCACGGGTAAAGGCTTGATGAACCCTTATAACCTAGAAACCATACGCTTACGTTTACCCGATGCTACCTTAATTTTGGATGCGGGCATTGGCAAACCCTCTGATGCTTGCTTGGCAATGGAGATGGGATATGACGGTATACTACTCAATTCAGCGGTAGCCCTAGCTGATAATCCTATATTAATGGCAAAAGCTTTTAGCCACGCGTTAGAGGCTGGTGAACAAGCTTATGTGGCTGGCGTGATGCAACAACGACAAACGGCCCACCCCAGCACACCCACACTAGATACACCGTTTTGGCACCAGAATAGCTAATAAATACGTCGTTACTTAACTTCTCCTGCTGCGTTGAATATGCTCACCTAGTAAACTAGGCTCCGCGTATTCGCCTTGCAGAAGAGTCAACTAACTTAGCCTTTACGCTATTTTTTTATTTAGATTATTTAAATTCAAACGCATGAAAAAGTGACATTGATGACTGACATGATTAATATGAGTAAGAAAAAACCCATAATATGGACCATTTCTGGTAGTGATTGCTCCGGTGGTGCTGGCATAGCTGCAGACATTAAAACGGGTCATGCCTTAGGGGTAGAAGTTTGTCATTTAATTACCGCTAATACGGTACAAAACTCAACAACCTTGCGTTCAGTTAATGCTGTACCTGTTGAGTTATTACAGCAACAAGTTGATATTTTATCTGAGGATAAAAAGCCCACTGTGATCAAAATTGGTTTAGTCGCCAACGCTGAGCAAGTGCAATGGTTAGCGACAACTCTTACTAAATTAAAACAAGAAAATAGTTTATTAATTACGGTGTTCGATCCCGTTGGTCAAGCCAGTGTTGGTGGTAATTTCAATACACTATCGCTAGCCGAATTAACACCTTTATTAACGCAAATAGATGTTATTACACCAAATGTAATCGAAGCAAAAACCTTAGCGGATACCACAGGAAATAGCGCAGTTTTAGCACAAAAGATAGGCCAAGATTTTGCTATTAATGCCGTAGTAGTTAAAGGAGGACATAGTGACATTAACAGCGTTTGCATTGATTTGTGTTACTATCAACTAAATACTATTAAGCAAGATAACCAAGACAAAACGTTACAAAGCATTAGCTATCAACTTAGCTCTCCATGCCTTGCCAGTCATTATAGTCATGGTGGTGGCTGTACCTTTGCTAGCGCATTAGCTGCTTTTTTAGCGCAAGGTTATTTACTGCGCGATGCGTTTACCTTAAGTAAAGCATTTATTAATCAAGGCTTAGCTGCAACGGTACCTCTGAATGCAATAAACGGTCATCAATATTATGGTGCTTTCGAGCAACTTTCATGGCCAAAACAAGCGCAATATTTTCCACAAGTTAGTGATGAATTAACGCAAAAAAACCAAAACTTGCCAAGCTTTAATAGCTTAGCTTTGCAAGGCGAAAAACTTGGCCTATATCCCGTTATCGACTCACTGTATTGGCTCAAGCGATTACTGCCCTTAGGACTTAAAATCATTCAACTAAGAGTGAAAAATTTAGCCAAAGATGAATTAGAGCAGATGATCATTGACGCAGTTGCCTTAGCAAAAGACTATGAAACTCGACTATTTATTAATGATTATTGGCAATTAGCAATAAAGCATAGCGCTTACGGAGTGCATATTGGCCAAGAAGATTTAGCTGATGCCGATTTAGCACAAATACAACAAGCGGGCTTACGCTTAGGAATTAGCACTCACGGCTGCTATGAATTTTTATTAGCACAACAATTACAACCATCCTACTTAGCCGTTGGGGCAATTTTCCCCACTAAAACCAAGGATATGACAGGGCAAATTCAGGGGATCAGTAACTTAAAACAATTGTTAGCACTGAGACAACAAGGTGCCTCATCAACAGACCTCGATAATGACCAGCAGAGTAACAGCGATCTTATTCCCGTTGTTGCCATTGGCGGCATTAACCTTGAGCGTGCGCCACAAGTTTTAGCAACAGGCGTTGATAGTATTGCCGTGGTAACAGCCATTACCGAAGCAAAACAACCTGAAGAAGCAGTTGCACAATTTATTGCACAGACTCTTTGATGACTTATATTTACTGCCCAATAGATATTTTTGGCTGCCATTCGAGCCAATCGCTATCAACATCTTGATGCAAAGTAAAACTCAGCTTGTCTTGCTCGCCATCGTTATCACTAGACTCTGGAGTCGCAAAAGCGACGCCGCCAGCAATGAGTGTTTCAATCGACTCTGAATCGATATTAATACCCGAAAAAATACCTGCTTCAATGTTAATACCACTAGTGTTCCAAAACTTACTACCGCTATTTACTAAAGACTCATAGCGCTTGGCAATATTAATAAACACATTCACCGTATCTGCTGTTGGTGACAAGTCTATACCAATGACTTTACCCACCGTAATTTGTCGATATAACACCGGATTCCCGACACGAATTGACCCTAAACGCTGCGTGATTAACTTTACATTCAACCCATAAGATAATTGGGTCACTGTTGGCGCCATCGCCAATGCTTGAAACTCAATTTTTACATCATTTGATAAATCTGTATCAGGGAGCAGAGCAATAAAAGCGCCATCAAGTAAATGGGCAACATCTTTCGATCCCACTAAACCTATTGTCGGTTCTACTAGCCAAAACTTACTCCCTTTTTTGGCATATTTTGCCCCTACATCATTTAACAGCACGAGGGCAGTAACACCAATTTCATCGTCATTAAAAACTAACCGCTCCACTCTGCCAATTTCTTGCTCTTGATAAGCAACTTTGGTGTTTATTTTCAGCCCCGTAAAGTCATTAAAGTGTATGCTAATAGATAAACCCGCATTGCTAGCTTGTTCAAAATGCTCGAATAAATTAAAGTTCTCTAATTCTTTAACCGCAACATTCCCAGATAAATTAACGGGTGGATTATAAAAACTAATACCACCACGCAATATGGCATCAACAGACTCGGCTTTAACAACAAAATCACTAAAACTGCCATTTAGTGTGATGCCACTAGCATTATAAAAGCGTGTACTTGCCTGTATTAACGATTTATGTTCTTCATCTATCGTGATATTAACGCGTACCCTATCAGCTTTCTTATCCAAGGTAACATTATCCACTTGTCCTACGGTAACGCCGCGATAACTAACACTACTGCCCGGTGTTGCAACACTAGCATTCTCGCTTAACAAGCTTAATTGTAAACCGGCGGCACTAGCATGCTTCGCTGGCGGTGACGTTAATAAAATAAAATCTTTTTTGTCTTCATCTGATTCTGCATATTGATTAAAAGTGATATAACTCCCACCTAACAAAGCATCAATATCCGATGCTCCAGATAAAGAAAGATTAGGTTTTGCCAACCAAAATTGCGTGCCTTCACGCAGGATATATTGGTATTTTGGTAACAAACCTAAGTACAATTTACTATTATCACCTTGCATTTCAACTTTATGAATAGCACCTATTTCAACACCACGGTGTAAAATTCTGGTATTAACACTAATAGGCTCATTTGCAGAGGTGGTTAAAGTAAAACTAATACGCTGCTGTGCAATTTTCTGATTTGCAAACAAGTTAAATGTATCTCCATTAACTACCCCTCTATCACTCGCTTCTTGCTCAAAGTTAGTAAAAGAAATACCGCCAGTTAAAATACTTTGCAGTGATTGTGCTTCAATATTAACACCTTGCAAGTTTGCTTTAATTTTTAGGCCTGAATTGTTATAAAAATGACTATTAACTGAAACATAATCTTGGTATTCCTTTTCAATATGAATATGTATTAAATGCTGCTTAGCACCAATAGTTTCAACTGTTTGTACACTACCTACCGCCTGCTGCTTGTAATAAACATTACTACCCACTTGTAAAGAATTACGATCATTGGCTTGAAGTACTAAATGCAAACCTGGCTCAGTATATTGATAAGGTGGCTTAGAATTGAACACAACAAATTTGTCTGTTGGCTGACCTTGCAAGGACGGACGAATGCTAATATAAGTACCGCTTACGAGCGTTTTAGCATTCGATATACCCGTTAAGTCAATATGTGGTGATACTAAGTAAAACTGAGACTGATCCGTTAAATAAGGCACTACCCTCGGGTTCACTTTAGCTTTGGCTGTTATTTTTCTACTTTTCGGATCTATCTTACTAAAAGACTCTATTGCACCAATAGTTAGGCCTTGATATAAAATGGTAGCATTGTGATTAATGCCTGAATTCCAGTCTAACGTTAACTCAATTTCATAGCCCATTTCTGCCGATTGAAAATCGGCATGTAGAGGAAATGTTTGACCATTTTTAGCCGATGACAATTTTTCTTGATAACTCAGCGTATCAACGGCAATACCGCCAGCGATAATAGACGCTAATGAATCAGTGTTTACTTTTATTCCCGCAGATATTGAAGCCGTAACTTGCACACCACTAGTATTCCAAAATAATGAGTTTTCTTTTACTAAGTGGGCATATTCTTGTTCAATAAAAATATTAATATTTATTGCTTGGTTTTCTTCTGCGTAATGATAACCAGTGACATAACCAATTGGAATTTGCTTGAAAGTAATCGGCGAGTTTTCACTAATAGAGCCTAACACGCTTGTTTGCAGCGTAAGATGTAATCCAGGCGTAGTCATATCAAGTTGTGGTGCTTCTTTTAGCGCAATGAAATGATCTTGATTATCAGCATCGTCGTTAGTATCTGGAATAATATGAATATAACTACCTGATAGTAAAGTATCTAAACCTGAAACCCCTTGTAAGGAGATATCAGCACTGACTAACCAAAACTGTGTATTTTCAGTTAAATAATCACTAAATGCTTTCGATATTTCTACATGGGCAATAACTGACTGTAAATCCTCGGACGGCACTACCTTGTCAACCAAACCAGTAACCAAACCTTTATAACGAATTTCAGTTTTTTTTGGCACAATACCGGTACCATTTTCAAACTCAATGGTAATAAATGTTCCTTGTTCAGACAGGGCTGTAATGCCCAACCATCCACCAAAAATCAGCGCAATAAAAGGTACAAACCAAACAATTGAAATACCTTGGCGTGGTACAACTTCAGCTGAAAGTTTTTCACTGCTATCATTTAATGATTTATCAATAGTCATTTTCTTCCTTAGTGTTTTCACTACCTTGTTTTTTATCCCACAAAAGTCGTGGGTCAAAACTATTTGCTGCAATCATGGTAAAGATGACCGTCAAAGTAAAATAATTAATCGCCGGCCCTGCGGCAACGGAGGTTACAAAGCCAAGTTCCACTACAGCGACAAGTAAGGCTACCACAAAAACATCCAGCATAGACCACGGGCCTAAAAATTCTAATGCATGATAAAATTTACTGTGCTTATCTGGTCGTAACCTCACCCCAGTATGTACTCTATAAACCAGTAAAAACAAGCCTATAATTTTAAGTAATGGCACAATAATGCTGGCAGTAAAAATAATGACGGCAATAGGATACAGTCCATGATCAATAAACTCACCAATACCAGACAGTATCGTGTTGGGATCGCCAATACCCATCGAATAAAGAATCATTATTGGATAAAGATTTGCCGGAATAAAGGCGAGTAATGCCGCTACATTCCACGCTAAAGTATATTGTAAACTACGCGGTTTACGTGGGTAAAACATGCCATGACAGCGCACACATTGTATTCGTGCATTATTGCCAGAGCTCTGCATCATATCGTTGAGTTTATGACATTTTGGACAAAGCGCTAGACCACTTTCTTGGGCGGTCTTAATCGACAAATTCATTCTCCAATTCTTGCCATATATAATCTTGGTCTAACGCACTTGAAGCCATCGTTGAACAGATAAGCCAGAGAATAAATGCCAACAAACCCATATTTACTGAAAGCTCAGTATCATCAAGCAGTTTATACATAGAGACAACAATACCTAACATAAAAACATTTAGCATCGCCCAGTTGTCTAAATGGTGATAGGCGCGAAAAAAATGTAATAGTGACGGTCTTAAGCGATTAAACTTGAAGCTATAGGTAATATAAAAAGCGCCCAACAAACGAACAACGGGTACTGCCAAAGTGAACAAAAAAACTAAAGTGGCAATCATAAAAAAACCACGGTCAATAAGTGCCAAAATACAATCTAATAATGAGGCATGATGATATTGCCCTACTAGAGTCACCCCCATAATAGGCAATAGTATCGCAGGGACTGATAGCATAATTCCCCCAAGCGACCAATAAAAACCACGTTCTATTGAATCTACTTTGCGCTCAGTCAAGGTACAACCACAACGAGTACATATTGTACTTTGCCCTTGCTTTAGCATTGGAGCGTCATACAATGCATCGCACTGCCGACAGGCAATTAATTGTTTGGCATTTTTTGTTTTATTCAAATCATCCTAACTTTGTTTTATATCTAAGCTACTAATATTCTAGGGGATATAAACTAAAAAAGCAGCGATAAACGCTGCTTTTTATAAAAATCACACAATAACTGTATAAATGCTATTTAATCGAAGACATATAGTTGACTAGCTCATCAATATCACTATCGGATAATTTAATGGCGATATTACGCATCATACTGCTACGGTCATTGCCTCGACTACCCTCACGGAAACTAGCAATTTGCTTTTTCAAGTAATCTGCATTTTGACCCGCAAGTGCAGGAAAGCCAGCTTGAGCCATACCTTTGCCTTTTACACCGTGACAAGCAACACAAGCAGTAATACCTTTATTTGCATCACCACCAAAATATAATTTATGACCAATATCACTGCCTTCAGCTTGACCTGCTGTTGGTATTTGCACAGCAAAGTATGCCGCTAGGTCATTCATATCTTGTTCTGATAAAGCGGCAACCATGCCAACCATAACAGGATCTACACGCTCACCTGATTTAAAATCAGCTAATTGCTTAGCAACATAGCTAGCACTTTGACCTGCTAGTTTAGGATAAATAGCAATAGGGCTGTTACCATCAGCACCATGACAAGATGCACACATAGCTGATTTTTCTTGGCCTGCTTTAACATCACCCGCATATATTGCTTTGGCTGGCGTTGACGTCACTATATCTACACTGCCTGATGAAACAGCTGCAGGTGCTGAACTATTATCACTCGCTGCTGCTTGTGCGCTAACACGCTTTTGACTTGAGAAGAAAGCCGCTAAATCAGCCATGTCTTGCTCAGATAAATTTGCCGCCATTGGCGCCATCATCATATCGGTACGTGCACCCGATTTAAAATCAGATAATTGCTTAACGATATACGCACTTTGTTGGCCAGCAAGGTTAGGATAAGTAGGACTAGGACTAATACCTGCTGCACCATGACAAGCGCCACACATAGCCGCTTTAGCCTCACCCGCATCGACATTGCCTTCTACGGCAATTGCTGTATTAACAGCGCTCATGGTTAACAGTAGTGAAAAGATAATTTTTTTCATTGAGTTGCTCTCTGCTTGTCAAAAACTAAATAAATAAAAAGTGACGGCATTTTACACTAATATACACAGTCTGTAACAAAATCTAAGAAAAAATCACTGAAAAAACACAGTATTTTACTAATTTGTTTATTTTTTAATAAAAAAAGGAAAAGAAAACGTTATAATGCGCTTTTACTTTTTCAACTGAGTTAAGCCCTTGTCTTCTAAAACAATACATTTAAGTAAAGCGACCTTCACCATTAGTGCGCCGGACATTCGAAAATTACCAGAAGACAGTGGTATTGAAGTCGCCTTCGCTGGTCGATCAAATGCGGGTAAATCAAGCGCATTAAATACATTAACCAATCAAAAAGGCTTGGCTCGTACTAGTAAAACTCCCGGTCGTACTCAACTAATCAATGTATTTGAAATAGGTGACAATAAACGCCTAATTGATTTGCCCGGTTATGGTTTTGCCAAAGTGCCACTAGAAATGAAAAAAAAATGGCAAGAAGCCTTAGGTGAATACTTAGAAAAACGTCAAAGTTTAAAAGGCTTAGTCGTGCTAATGGACATCAGACACCCACTAAAAGATTTAGACATGGATTTAATTGAGTGGGCTGTTGATGGCGACCTTCCAGTATTAGCATTACTCACCAAATGCGATAAATTATCTCAAGGTAAACGAAGTGCTGAAGTACTGAAAGTTAAAAAAGTACTAGACACACTTAATGGTGATGTAAGGGTTCAAGCTTTTTCTTCGCTTAAACGTACTGGCTCAGAACAAGCCGATACGATTATTTGTGATTGGTTTACAGAAGATCAAGAAAGTGAGTGATGAGTTTTATCGTCTATTTTGAGTGACATTCGTCACTAAAGCTTTTTGCTGACTACTCGAAAAACACGTAAAAAAAAACCGATGATACCTTAAATTTAAAGGTCATCGGTATAAGCTATGGGGAAAGCTATAATCAAAAATTATTACAATAAGTAAGTGTTCGCTTAGGAACAAGGCAATTATAGAGCAACTACTCTACTAATGTAAAGCATTAATAGTATAAATACTCTATTTATATTGATTTAGATCAATCTTACTAATGTTATGTGTGTGGAGGTGTCATAAAAAATGAGAATCTGTGACTGCGCATAATGCTTGAGATTATTAGTCACCGAGTGAGATTAAAGATAATCATGTGTGACTGCGCATAATGCTTGAGATTATAAGTCACCGAGTGAGATTAAAGATAATCATGTCATATTTACCACAAAAAACTCTTTCTGAAGAATGCTCTAATTATCACTTATCACTGGAGCTATGTTAACAAAGATACGATAGCGGACGTTCCCCACAGATATAAAAATGTATTGTTTGACTATAAATATTATCAATTAATCGAATAACCTGACTGGCAAAAATGCCACCATTGCCGCCAGTCGTGAAGTTAGATTGAGATGACTTCAAAGTGCGCACAGAGACATTAAAATTAAACTATTTGCCATATATTTTCTAATATTTTAAATTGTGAGATAGTTACTCTGATGTGTTTTGTTAACTGTCATTATATTTATTCGCCCACACTAATGCATTTTGATAATAATCTGTTAGTTTCTCATAATCGATATTAGCCATTTCGGCATTTCGTTTGGTGTTATACCAACTGCCTTGTTCGTAATAGGTGACCGTGCTAAGAATATATTTTAACTGAGAGGGTTTTTCACTTGTCAGTGCTGTTACTACTTCAACAGGCAAGGATAAATTATTAATAATTTGCTCAAGTGGCGAGTCAAGCATGGCATCTAATAAAGAAAACAACCCTACCATAAAGCCTGCTTCTTTAAGTTCAGGTGTTGCTTTCTCAGCTATTAATTCACAAAACCTTGCTCTGACAATAGCGAGTCGAGTTAATTCTTTCGGTTTGTTTTCAGCTAATATTCCAGCCGTTAATAGTAAAATCAATTTTTTTGTTTGAGTTTCACCTAAATAGATTAAAGCTTTTTTAATTGAGGTTATTTCTTGTGTTATTGGTAATATCCCAGAATTAATAAATTTAAACAACTTAAATGAAAGAGCAACATCACGCTCAAAATAACTGGTGATACTGCTAATATTTAACTGTGTTTTTAGGCATTCTTGCATCAAACTTAACAAGATTGGTGGGTTACTATCTATTTCTTTTCTTTCTGATATTTCAGGTCGACAAAAGTAATAACCCTGAAAAAAATGAAAACCTAATTTCTTTGCCAGTAAAAACTCTTCTTTAGTCTCAATTTTTTCAGCAAGAACCTTTAAGTTTTTTCTTGTTTTTAATTTTTTAACTAATGGGGCAACTACACTTAGTGAATTTGCTTGAATATCAAACTTAATTAATTTTACCAATTTGAAAAAGCGGCTCCATTCGGGTTTATAAAGAAAATCATCTAAGGCTAAATGATAACCTTGATGATATAAGGTTCTGCATGCTTGATAGACTTCATCAGAAGGTGTAACGGTTTCAAGTATTTCAATCATTACTTGCTTTGGTGGCAAAATCAAAGGTAAACCATTTAAAATTGACTCTTCAGGAAAATTAATTAAGGCTGGTTTATTGTCGGTTATTAACGATAACCCCTGATTTAGGTGTGTTCTCACAATTAACTTTGAAGTTGCACTATGGGGATCTATTTGTGGAAAAAAATTTTCAGGTCCGCCTCGGTATAACAACTCGTACGCAACAACATTCTCTTTTCGGTTTAATATGGCCTGTCGAGCAGTATATACTTTCATTATGTTCTTCTTATCCGTCTGAATTTCGAGCTGATTAGTATAAAAAATATTAGTTTACTATTGATAATCTATTCTACTTTTTAAACAATAGATTGTATAGCGAGCAAATTCGATGTTTGCTTAATTAACTTTTTGTTTTTCAATTTCTTACATGTTTCTGCTCTTGGCTCAGATTGATTATACAATTATAAGTTCTGCACTATCACTCAACTATAAGCTGCTGATAGAAGATTTAGCTAACTTTAATCTGTAAATTACATGCACTATGATAAATTATCAGTGAGTTTTACTTTGCCAATATTCGTTGAAAGTTATTTAGGTTTATTGAACTTATTATAGCGGTTAAATATCTTGTTGGTTCGCTAAAATAATAACGTCATCAAAGCGGTAAAGGTTAGCGTTTATAAGCGAAGCACCAACGGCAGCAATGAGCTTTTTGGGGACTGTAAAAAACTCTGACACTCAGTGTTCACTTTTGTATATACGGCGTTTTTCAAGGCAGTTGTCGCCTAAATTGTTAAGCAGCTTCTTTGTGCTGCTCTGGATTTAACTCCACAGCGCCTATTGGCTGCCAGTTTCTCTCTTTTTTTGACCATCGCTCAGGATGTTCA
>NZ_QOLD01000083.1 GCF_003333305.1 Candidatus Colwellia aromaticivorans
TCGGACATCTTTGGCTATAACGGTTTTTATCACCTCACCAAAGCTTTTCGCAGATTAACACGTCCTTCATCGCCTCTAACTGCCAAGGCATCCACCACATACGCTTAGTCACTTAACCATACAACCCTAAGTAGTTTCATCGTTTTTTGGCGTTATGCGTCGTTGCTTTTATACTCATGTAGAAGAAACTACACTTCGTATTAAAGCGCCTTGCCTAACATCCAAAAGACATTAAAAAATGATATTCCTTATTGTAAAAACAAGAGATAAAAGATTTCAAAACTTTTTAGACTACTCGGTGACTAAACCGAGTTAATTGTAAAGTCTGACATTTTCACGTACTCACCATATCAAAAGACATGGAGTGAGTTACTTGATAAGACAATTATTATCGAGTAGATAATAATCGAATGTTTTCTTTTGTTGATTAACTTCTCTTCTAACAAGAGTTAGGGAGAATTTAATCGGTGATATCTATAATTACGTAAACAACAGCGCGACACCGTGTTCACCTTATAAATATCGGTATTTATATCAGCTTTCCAGATTGTTAAAGAACTTATTACTTAGTCACATTCGCTAAGCAATTTGGTTAAAAACCAAACTTAAATCATCATCAAATGATGTGTTAAGTTTGGCTTCTTTCTTTAGTTGAAGAAGTAAAATGCAATTCAAGTTAGACAAGGCATTTAATAGCGAAGCTTAGTTTTTCCTAAGCGAGTTATTAAATAACGCCGTATAACGAAGAATTTGGTAGGTCTGGGCAGACTTGAACTGCCGACCTCACCCTTATCAGGGGTGCGCTCTAACCAGCTGAGCTACAGACCTATTTTGTAAGCCCAGAGGCTTTCTTCTTCATTTCATTATCATACAATTTGTGTGAATACTCTGACGTACATGGATGTACTAAGGTCGCAGTGACACGGATGTCAAAGCGCGACCAAGCGCAAACCACATAAATCCATTATTCGTTTTTACTTCAAGATAAGGAGGTGATCCAACCCCAGGTTCCCCTAGGGTTACCTTGTTACGACTTCACCCCAGTCATGAAACACAAAGTGGTGACCGTCCTCCCGAAGGTTAGACTAGCCACTTCTTTTGCATCCCACTCCCATGGTGTGACGGGCGGTGTGTACAAGGCCCGGGAACGTATTCACCGTAGCATTCTGATCTACGATTACTAGCGATTCCGACTTCATGGAGTCGAGTTG
>NZ_QOLD01000065.1 GCF_003333305.1 Candidatus Colwellia aromaticivorans
AGTTTTGTCCCAATAAAGTACCTTCAATTTATCTCGGCCCTTATTGCAAAAAACAAAGACACTGCCCGTGAGAGGTGAAACTTGCATCTGCTGTTCGACAATCACCACTAAACCATTTATCGATTTTCTAAAATCGACAAAATCACGATAAAGAAAAACCTCGGGAACATCACTAAACATCTTCATGCGTTAGCCCATTGAGCAGCTCAGCTATAAAGGCAGGAGAAATATTATGAGGAAATGATAATTCACCAACGGGTAGATTCAGTTTGATGGGATATTCAATGGGCTGAGTGATAATGGTTTGTTTGGTAATAATTTTGGCTTGTATAAAATCAGTACGGTTATTGCCTTTAGCGATAATAGCTTTACGCGCATAAAAATACTTAGTACTTAATTGATACTGGTCACAGAACTTTGGTACTGATAGACCGCTAGTGATTTGTTTCTCTACAAGACATTTCCACTCATCGGAAGTTTTACGGCTCATACATTGCTCCTTTTATTACGTTGAAGCAAGTCTAGGGTTAATGCTTAGCTTAGGATATGTGCATTTGGCGAGACGTTCACGTTTCATTAGACCATTACAGAAATAGAGTTGTAATTATTTTGTACAATAACTTAGCGCAGTAAAAAAACAATAATTTATTTGAAATTTTTTCCTTGTTGAAACACTCTTTTATCTTGAAGCTTACAATTAAATTCAACTTACTAAGGAATTATCATGAACACTAAAATAATAGCGACAACAGCAATTTCTAGCATCTTAGCTTTAGGTGTTTTAACGGCAACTAGTGCAAATGCAGTACCTAACCAACCAACAGCCTGGGAAAAATGTGCAGGCATTGTTATGGCCGGAAAAAATGATTGTGGTGCATTAAATGGTAGCCATAACTGTGCAGGGCAAGCAACAAGTGATAATGATGCTAATGAATGGGTTTATTTACCTAAAGGAACATGTGAAAAAATTATCGGCGGCGTAGTTAAAGCGGAGAAGCCAGCTAAAAAATAATTGACAACAGTTTCTTGGTGGGATGTAGCAAGATGAAGCTTGCTACATTTGCCTCATTAATAATAGGGTGTGATGAAAATGCAAAAAATTAAAGGTGTCGGTTTAGGATTACGGCATCGACATTTTCAAGAATTTATCGAAAACAAACCTGATGTTTCTTGGCTAGAAGTTCACACTGAAAACTTTTTCAGTCAACACAGTACCTCTTCAAAATATTTAGCCAAAATTCGTCAAGACTACCCCATTTCTGCTCATTGTGTCGGTTTGTCTTTAGGCTCTGCAGCAGTAGCATGTCCTATACGAGAAAAACATTTACAGCAAATAAAAAAAACGATTGATTGGTTGCGACCGGCAATGGTTTCAGATCACCTTTCATGGAGTGCTTCTGATGGTGTTCATTATTTACCTGATTTATTACCTATCCCTTATACCGAAGAAGCTTTTGAAGTGGTTACTAAAAATATCAATCACGTGCAAGATGTATTGCAAAGACAAATACTGATTGAAAACCCGTCTAGTTATTTAAGCTTTAATGATTCAACTATACTCGAATGGGACTTTCTTGCGGAGCTGAGTAAAGTAACGAAATGCGGCCTTTTACTTGATGTTAATAATATTTATGTCAGTGCTTTCAATCATGATTTTGATGCCTTAGCTTACCTTGAAAGTTTACCTATAGAAGCAGTTAAAGAAATACACTTAGCGGGTTACAGTATAGATATTATTGAAGGAAAAGAAGTCTATATTGATACACATGGTCAAAAAGTTTATGACGGTGTTTGGCAATTATATGAAAAAGCCGTAGAGCGCTTTGGTGAAGTACCGACATTAATAGAGTGGGATACTGATGTACCCGAGCTATCAGTATTGTTGGCTGAAAAAAAGAAAGCAGAAGCGATTATTGCCAAAGTACTTAATAAGCAGATTGCCTAATGACCAAACCTACCAAACCTACCCAGCCTTCCCAAGTAACAAGGTTAGCCGAGCTGCAACGTAACTTTATCAATGATTGCTTATCTGGCAAACTCAAACAAGGTAATATTTTATTGGCAAAAGAGATTGATAGTAGTCTCATTTCAGCAAAAGGCTTGATGGGTATATATCAAAACAGTGCTATTGCTAATATCACTCATTCACTGATACTCACTTATCCGGTGATTGAAAAACTGCTTGGAGAAGAGTTTTTTAGCGCGATGTGTCGAGAGTTTATTTATATTACTTGGCCTAAAAGCGGCAACATGGATGATTACGGTGCAGAGTTTCCCGATTTTTTAGCTGACTTTAAACATGCTAAACACCTTACTTATCTCAAAGATGTCGCTCGTTTAGAGTGGGCATTTCACCAAAGTTCATTAGCAAACGATGCACCCATTAGTGACTGGTCGACACTGGCACAAGCGAGTGATATTTTACAGTTGAAATTTTTAGTTACACCCTCGTTATCACTGATTAGCTCTACTTTTCCTATAGATAAAATTTGGCATTTAAACCAAGGAAACACCTCACCTGATACGGAAGTGGAATTTGTTGATGAGCAAGATAATGATACTTTTATAGTCTTGTTTCGCCAGCAGTTAAAAACTGTAGTATTACCAATAACTGTAGGTGAATTTGCATTGTTATACGCTTTTAACAACGGAGAAACGTTTGAAAAAACCATTGTTGTCGCATCCGCCAAGCAAGCTGGTTTTTCCATAGACGATAGCCTCAAAAAATTTATTGAACTGGGTGTTATTATTGGTTTTGTAGAAAACTTTGACACTCAATCATAAGTTACCCATTCATAGTAAAAAGTGTTGAGTACAGTTTTATCTAAAACATTATGAACAGTCATTGGCAATAACCTTAAAATCGTTTCCTACTATACTTATGATACTTCAAAATGTCTGTTTCAGGGCTACTGAGTAATATTGCCGCTAACGTGGCTGCTGTATTAGCACAGGGTATAACTGCAACAGCGACTCAAGCTGTAGAGTATCTGGAAGTTTCAGCGACACCGATTCTGAAGTCTCTTTTATGAGTGTTAAGGCTAAATACGATATTAACAAAAATATCTATGTAGCGGCTCGTTATTCTATGTCTACTAATGAATCAGCGGGGATTTCTAGTGATGATAGTTTAGATCGTATTCAAGTAGGAGCCGGTTATTGGATTGAGGATAAAGTATTGCTAAAAGTTGAATATGTTAAACAAACAGAAGAAGCATTTTCTGGTGGACAAGCGACTAATGGTCAAGGTGAAGCTGAATGGGACGGCATACTAGCTAAACTGTCTGTGGTTTTTTAGAGCACAACTTCAAAGTATTCCCCTTGTAATGTCTAACTACATTTAAGGGATTCACTTAACTTCAATTAGAAAGAGATTATTATGAAAGAAATAACAGCAACATCGTTAAGTATTGGTCTTGTTGGCGCAATAGCTACTAGGCTTGCCTTTGGCCTTTTATCTGGCTACATTTTAATTTGGGCTGTTTTCATTGCTTGGGCAGGTTTTGCCGCGCTTGGTGGGGATAACCAAGCCTTAAAAAGTACGATAATTTGTGGTGTTTTTGGTGTTGTCATTGGTTGGATTGCGGCATTTATGGTGTTAAGCATTCCATTAGCAGATACCTTAGGTATGCCACTTTGGAGCGCGGTTGTTGTCGGTATAACGGCTTTTACCGTTGTATTTGCCTCTAATTTTCCAATTTTGGGTGCTGTACCCGCTTCAGTTTTATCATACGCCGCAACTTTTGCTTACCTTCTACAAACTAGTGAAAGAATGACCTTGATCACGTTAACCAGTATTAACTTTGAAAATCCGATATTATTGATATCTTTGTCTGTTATTTTTGGAGGTATCTTTGGTAAAGTGTCGGTCATAGGTGCCACCTATATGACCAAAGAAGCCTAACCTAATAAAGGATATAAATAATATGTTACAACGATTCCCCATTTCAGCCATTACTATGGCTTGTTTTTCAATGGTAAGCTGCTCTACATTAGCAGCAACGGAAAAACCTGAAATATCTAAATCGAATAGTAGTGATGGTATATCAGAGGTTATCGTTGTGACCGGTACTCTTCAACAATCTGATCTTCTCACTTTAGCAGGCAATATTGACCGTATATCGAGTGATGATATTGCCTCAGTTAGCGCTGTACATCCCAGTGATATTTTAAACAGAGCAACAGGCGTTCATATACAAACCAACAATGGTATGGAATCATTACCTTCCTTACGTTCACCTGTTTTAACTGGCCCTGGAGCTGCGGGCGCTTTTTTATTCCTTGAAGAGGGTATTGCCACCCGATCGGCAGGTTTTGCTAATAATAATGCCTTATCAGAGTTAAACCTTGCTCAGGCAAAAGAAGTAGAAATAATTCGTGGTCCAGCGAGTGCGGTTTATGGCTCAAATGCGGTTCATGGTGTAGTTAATGCGCTGACTAAAGCGCCACGTAATGGCGGTGATGCAACGTTAATTGTGGGGCCAAACGATAGGTACCAACTACAAGGCACGTTAGGTAGTGAATCAGATAATCAAGGTGTTAGTGGTAATTTTCAAGCCATTGATGATGGTGGCTACCGTGATGATAGTGACTTTACCTCATTGAAACTGGGACTACGTCATGATTATGTTAACGGAGATGATCAGTTTAAGACGATAGTTTCTGGCTTTATTCTTGACCAGAATACGGCAGGGTTTATTTCCTCTGGTGACAATGGCTCTGATTGCTATAGCTCGACTTACTCAGAAGAAAACCTTTATAAAGATAGCAATGCTATGGAAAAAAATTGTGATACTGATGCCTATCGTGAATGGTCATCTGTTCGTATCGCCACCAGTTGGCAGCGCGAGTTGAGCGATGATCGTAGCTTTACCATGACACCTTATTTTCGTGTTAATCAAATGGAATTTCGTCAGCATTATCTGCCTTCAAAAGCCATTGAAGAAAATAGCCACTACAGTGTTGGTATGATTAATAGCTATAACTGGCAGGTAGAACAGAATTTTGCTTTAGTGATGGGCATTGACTTTGAATGGACTGAAGGGGAGTTGACGCAAACCCAAGAAAAACCAGACAGTTATAGCTGGGGTAAAGCACGTCAACAGGGCCTTCATTATGATTATAAAGTAGATGCATCAACGATTGCTCCCTATGTTCAGGCAGACTTGCAGTTAACTGAGCAACTTAAATTTACTGGTAGTGTACGCTTTGATGCGACTCAATACCGATATGATAACTTAATCGCCGATGGCACCACCAAAGCTGACGGTAGCTCATGTGTAAATAACAATGATGAGCCTATTGAGTGCCTATATAAACGTCCTAGCGACAGTAATGACAGCTTTGATAATACCAGTACTAAGCTAGGTTTTAATTATCGCTTGAATAATGATATAGCCTTTTTTGGTAGTTGGTCGCAAGGCTTTAGAGCACCACAAACCACCGATATGTATCGACTGCAAAAGCAACAGCTGGTAGGCGAGATTGAATCAGAGCAACTTGATAGCGCTGAGCTTGGTGTGCGTGGGGTGAGTAGTAAACTAACTTATGAAGTCGTCGTTTATAGCATGAATAAAGACAATTTCTTTTTTCGTGATGCACAAGGTTTAAATGTTACTGACGGTGAAACCTCTCATAAAGGACTTGAATTGAGCATAAATTATGATTTAACAGAGCAATTAAGTCTTGCGGTTAATTATAGTTATGGTCAACATGAGTATGAATTTGACCAAGCTAGCAGCGGCGTTATTAAAGGCAATAAAGTAGATACCGCGCCAGAGCAACTGGCTAATGTTCGTCTTGCTTGGCAGCCCACCGACAATAGTAAACTTGAGTTAGAATGGTTACATATGGGCGAGTATTATTTAGATCCTGCTAATGAACACGACTATGCTGGTCATGATTTATTACAACTTCGAGGCTCCGTAGCGCTAAACAATAAGATGAATTTATTTGCCCGCATAGAAAACCTTACTGATGAAAAGTATGCCAGTAGAGCTGATTATGCTTTTGGTTCTTACCGTTTCTTTGGTGGTCAACCTAGAGCATTACACCTTGGTGCCTCTATTTCTTTTTAACTATAAATAGTTAAAAAGGGACCCACTGAAACTGTTTGAGAAAACCGACTAAATTTTTTAGTCGGTTTTTTGTGTTCGGTGTCCCATCCTTCCAGTTTCTTTAAACCATTAAATATGATTTAAATGCTGGGTATTGTTAAAAAAGAGTAAAAAAAAGCGTTCACCTGAAATCAAGTAAACGCATTATAAAAACATGAAACACTAAGGGAAACAAAAGTCTCCCACATAGTAAGAGTGTATGTTGAAGTAAAAGTTCCATCTATTGGTAAATTAATTAATATTTATAAATATTAATTAATTTGGGTATATAGCTAGATACATATAACGGTAATTTTTTGCGCCTGATCAACTGCTTATATACTCCGTTGGTATACAATAACGTATACTTTGTATTTATTTGAATCTAGCGTCGGAAATAGCAAACACTATGAGATGGACTTATTTTATTGTACTTCAATTTATCTTTATTCTAGTGATAGCGGGGATTGTCTATAAACACAAGGACAAAGCTGTCATTATCAAGACACCACCAACAGATCTAGCCCAATGGTACAAGCCGGAAAACAAACGCCAAGTGTGGCTGCACAATATGTTTAAGCTGCGCCGAGAAATGCAAGCAGTCCAATTTTATGCTGAAACAAAAGACAAAGAACATCTTAGGAAGTGGGCTTTAGCATTAAATGAACATTACCTTAAAATAGGCGAAATGGTATCTAGCTGGAATAAAAAGCTAGATATATCGACACTTTCAAGCTTACAAGCTAATGTAGACAATCAAGACTATACTGGTGTTTTAGCTGCAGTAAAAACTTTGCAGAAAAGTTGCGATTCTTGCCATAGCGACTATCAGGCTATCACTGCATTGACTTATCGAGCACCAGATTTTTCAACACTAGAAATTGAGCCTTTGGTACCATTCAACTCACATATGGAAAAATTAAGTAAGCAAGTAAACCAGATTAAGATAGCCTCCGAAGATGGCATGTCTGATCTCGCCATATCCTCTTTAGTAGACCTTAAGAAGGATATGTCCAAATTAGGGCAGGTATGTAGTGATTGTCATAAAAAGGACAAAGTATCTTACCCGAGCGAACAAATGAATAATACTTTGTTAAGTCTAGAGAACAGCCTGAAAACAGGCACTCTTAAAGAACAAGGAATGGATCTCGGTACACTGGCAGTGCAGGCATGCGCCCGTTGTCATGGCACTCACAGACTGGCGTTTGGTACTAAGGTTTTATTGTCAAAAGACTCGAGTTTAACTGACTTGCTTAAGCACTAGTGCTCAATGCGACCTACTAATTATCATTCATGGCTATGCAGTTAACTCAGGATGTAACTGTATACGTCAGGACAATATGCTCCTGCATTGTCTAATAAACTACATCCATGTAGCGTATCTTCGAAGTATCTTATCGAAGATCTATTGCGCTTAATACACTAGATCCCCGATTAAGAAATCACGGGGATGACGATCCTGAACCATCTACATAGGCACGTTATCATTTGTCGTTATTCAGACAAAAGGCTTGTTAGCATCACTGATTACTTTATGACTTCTGCTTGCTAGCATTGAAATAAGGTTACTTTAATTTGAAGGAGGTTTTATCTAGCGTTAGAAAGTGACCTCTTTTCACTAATATTTATTTAATTATAATAAAGCAAACTTAGCTAAAACTAGAACGTTTATTGTTCTTGAATAACTTTTAACCAAAGTAATGATTTTATCCTTGGTTTTATTCTTAGTTTTTGTTATTGCTAAACTAACGAATTAACGTTCAGGAATTATTTATGGTATTAGCACAAACGGATAGGACAACATCAGTTGATAAACAACAAATTAAACAGGCGTCTGATGCCGCTCTTGCCTCAATTTTAAACCTAACTTTTTTGCCCGGTATTGCCTTTATTTGGTTAATGCTTACTATCAAAAAAATGCCACCAAGTAGCATAGGTTATTATCACGCAAAGTTAGGCATTAAACTTAACCTTGTTGCCTTTGTTGCACTAGGTGTTGTTTCAGTATTGATGATAATTTTAGGGGGATTTGATTCTGCTTGGACTTGGGTTTATGTTATTACTTACTTTACCTTTGTACACACCATATTTATTATTTTAGCCGTTTGGGCGCTTACGCGTGCTTGGTCTGGATTAAAATTAAAGTAATTAGAAGTACTCGTTATTTACGTAACCTTAGTTAAATTTAGACTTTTTGTACCATAGAAAACATTAGCTATTGGTTGCTCTTTAGGTTTTCTGATTAACCGATGATTGTATTAATGTTCAGTCACAGACTTAACCACTTTAATATTTAATCATTTAGCAATACGATTTAAGTTGGCCCTGTCGGTAGATAATATTCTTGCAGCCGCTGCCCAGTTGCCGGCTTCTTGTGTTTACGTTTGACCTAATAGCTTACGTTGGAAACGATCTGTTTCTTCTCTCAAGTTGGTAGTAGCAAATTCTATATCATCCAATACTGGTTTATTTGTTTGCATTGTTTTTTCGTTTGATATTATGGTGAGCAATCCGCAATCACTACTTTCGATAGCGATAATTGCTTGCTGCTTTGTCGTGCCTTCGCTTTTAATGCTGCTCTACTGATAACATGTTCTAGCTCTCGTACATTGCAGAGCCACTTGGAAAAATTAATAGTTATGGTATAAACCAAACTCTTGATTAATCTTAAGGTTTTGTTCGTTTGCCCATAAATAATACTCTTGATCTTCTAATTCACTTGCCGCTGCTTTATCTAGTAAAACTATCGCATTTTCATGTAGTTGTAATGCAGACGCAGGGCATACTGCAGATAAAGGACCTGTAATCATACTTTTAACGGCGCTCGCTTTATTTTCACCTGTTGCCATCAGTAAAACATATCTAGCGTCAAGAATAGTGGCTATGCCCATGGTCATCGCTAGTGTTGGTTGAAACTCATCTGCGGCAAATAAACGACTATTATCATTAAGGGTTTGTTGTGTTAGAGTTTTAATACGGGTGCGAGAAGCTAAGCTTGACGTCGGCTCATTAAAACCTATGTGGCCATTAGCGCCAATGCCTAATATTTGTAGGTCTATACCTCCTGCTTGCTTAATTTTTTCTTCATAAGCTAAACCTTGCTCTCTTGGGTTTTCTCCTTGGTTACAAGTGGGTACAAAAGTTTTGCTTTTATCAATGTCTACATGGTCGAATAAATTTTCGTTCATGAAGTGCCGATAGCTTTGTGCATTGTTTTCATCAATACCAAGATATTCATCTAAATTAAAGCTAGTTGTGTTGGCAAAGCTTAACTCATCGGCTTGATGTTTTGCTACTAACTGCTTATAGAGACTTATGGGAGTACTACCTGTAGCAAGGCCTAACACTGCACCTGATTTCTTGTTGATCAATTTTTCAACCCATTGTGCTGCATTTTCAGCAACCTGTTGCGGATTATCAAAAATAATAACTTGCATAATTTTTCCTTAGAAATATTTTAAAAATATGGTTGTAATTCAACCTTTAATTAGTCGCTTAGTGTCGTAAACTTTTAGGACACGATCTTTGTAGTAGCTTTCACATATATATTTTGCCCCGTTGAGCCTCTGACTACTAACTGAGGAACATATTGCTTGATAACACTTTTACTTTGTAGTTTGCGAACTTGTGCAATAAGTATGTTGGTTGCATTCTCTGCAATTTGTCTGTTAGGTTGGTTTGCCGTGGTTAACTTTGGCGAAGTTTGTCTTGAGAAGGGACTATTTTCAAAACCCGTAATAGATAACGTCTCAGGAATAGCAATGTTCATTAGTCTTGTTGCAAATAATGCACCAGCGGCAATTTCATCGTTACATGAAAATATTGCCGTTGGTCGTTCACTTATTGGTAAGTCTGTTGACATTAATTGTTGAGCACCCTGAACACCAGACTCAAAAGAATATTCTCCTTCGATCACCAAGTGTTTTTTAAATTCTATATCATTAGCTTTTAAAGTGCGTCGATAACCTTTGTAACGCTCAACGGTTGACAAATGCTCCGCATCACCCGCGATAAAAGCAATGTTTGTATGCCCTAAATCTATTAAATGTTGGGTAATATTTTGTGCTGCTTCTCTATCGTTGACCATAACACAAGGACTAAGTTCATCGGGTGCAACATCGCCTGACATAATACGTACAACTTTTACATCAAGTTCGGTGATACATTTGACAAATTCAGGTTGCTCCGAAAAAGGAGGGGTTAATACGACCCCAGCAACACGTGCATGCTTAATAGTGTTGATTATTTCTTCGATAATATTTTCTTTTTTAGAATCACAAGGGTTAATTAACAGCTCAAAGCCCTGTTGGCGGCAGGAAGATAGAATACCTTCCTGCATATCAATAATATAATAAGCATTTGGGTTGTCGTATATATAGGCAACGGTATATGATTTAGTTCCCGCTAAATTACGGGCAGCAAGGTTAGGTTGATAGTTGAGTTCTTTAACCGCTGCTTGTACTTTTTCGCGAGTCAATTGACGAACCGAAGGTTCATTGTTAATTACGCGCGATACGGTTTTTATTGAAACCCCTGAGAGTTTGGCAACATCATTAATTGTAGTTTTCATCTATCCATTTAACCTTGTTATTATTTTTTAAACTATTATCACTATTGATAACGCTCAGAGTAGAGCTTCTTTTAGCTTGCAGCAATAACTAATACTATTTTATCTAATTAAATAGACATCACACTAACAAATACAGATTGACAGCGCTGTCATTAATTACTAAGGTAACATAAATAATTTAATAATCATACTAGTGTCATAAGCGTACGTTTCCATTCAGCTTAAAAGATGCTTTATTTACTACTTAGGTTTTAACAGGAATTACTATGTCAGATCGTCAAACATTAGCTAGTTGGAAAAAATTACAGCAATTAGCACAAGATAAAAAGTCTCAGCATATGAACACCTTGTTTGCCAACGACGTTAAACGTTTTGAAAAATTCTCAATCGAGCTGCCGAATATGTTACTCGATTATTCTAAAAACTTAATTGATAGTGAAACACTTGATTGTTTATTGGCGCTAGCAAATGAAACTGAAGTTTGTGATTGGCGCACTAAAATGTTTGCGGGTGCTAAAATTAATAAAACGGAAGACCGAGCAGTGTTGCATACAGCATTACGTCGCCAAAGTGATGAACCATTAATTGTTGATGGTGAGAATGTTACTGAACATGTTCAGGATCAATTAGCTAAAATGGAAGTTTTTGTTGATAAAGTTCGACAAGGTCATTGGTTGGGGTATTCGGGCAAGCGCATTACAGATATTGTTAATATCGGTGTTGGTGGTTCAAATTTAGGGCCACAAATGGTTACCGAAGCGCTTAAACATTATAGCGATGGTGGTGTTAACGTTCATTATGTGTCTAATGTTGATGGTGCACAAATTGTGGAAGTGTTACGACCATTAGATCCGCAAAAAGTGTTGTTTATTGTTTCAAGTAAAACCTTTACTACCACAGAAACCATGACTAATGCTAAAACGGCAATGAAGTGGTTAACAAGTTCATCTTTTGATGAAAAATCAGTGGCGAAACATTTTGTTGCGGTAACAGCCAACAAAGAAAATGCCATGGGATTGGGTATTGAAGAGCACAATATTTTTGATATGTGGGATTGGGTTGGTGGCCGTTTTTCATTATGGTCAGCTATTGGTCTTGCCGTTGCGCTTGATTTGGGCTTTGATAGATTTAAAGAGTTACTTGACGGTGCGCATGAAATGGATCAGCACTTTATTAATGCGCCACTTAAAGATAATATTCCTGCCATTATGGCGCTAATTAGTGTGTGGAATACCACCTTTTTAGGAGCTCGTTCACAAGCTATTTTACCTTATGATCAAACGCTTCATATGCTTTCAGCTTATTTACAGCAAGCTGAAATGGAAAGTAATGGTAAGTCAGTTACTTGGGATGGAGATGAAGTAGACTATGCTACGGTACCATCAATTTGGGGAGAATTGGGCATAAACGGTCAACATGCCTTTTATCAATATCTTCATCAGAGTAATAATGTTGTTCCTGCTGATTTTATTGGCTCGGTAGAAAGTGTCACACCTGTTCAAGGTCACCATGAAACCTTAATGGCGAACTTCTTTGCGCAAACACAAGCATTAATGGCCGGTGTTGATGAAGAACAAGTAAGAGCTGATTTAAAAGCGAAAGGGCGCACGCCAGATTATATTGATAAAGTAGCACCGCATAAAGTTCATAAAGGTAATAGACCCACCAATACTATTTTGTTAAAGCGTATTGATCCTAAAACGCTAGGTAGCTTAATTGCTGCTTATGAGCACAAAATATTTGTTCAGGGCATTATTTTACAAATATGCTCATTCGATCAATGGGGGGTTGAATTAGGTAAAGGCCTGGCAGCTGAAATACAAGAAGAGCTAAACAATAATTCTATTTCAAATAAACATGACTGTTCAACCGCTAGTTTGATGAAATTTTATCAAAACGCTAAGTAATACCAAATGAAATAATGAATGAGTCAATTCAGAGCTGTGTCAGGGAAGTTAGAACAAGCAAAATTTGTGCGTATATAGTCGCTCTATATCAAACAAATTTGTGACGTTATCACTTTCCTGACAAGCTCCCAAGGGCGAGTTTAACAGGTATATATGCTGCGTTATTGATTTTGACAAGGGAATAACCATTCTCTTCAATCAATGCCTTGCCTCTACACCTTTTAATTCTCGCTGAATGTTCTATTCATTACTTCAATTGGTATAATGTTAGATAAAATGCCAAACGGGTTTTAACTGAAAATAGTTCTTATTTATAAAAAAGTGCTGTCAATTATAAGTTGCCAGCACTTTTTTGCATTAAAACAGCAATGAAAATTATTTAATGTCATTTAATTTTAAGTTATAATTTTCTTTATATACAGTTGGTTATACTACTTAACGTCATAAGAGTGCAATTAAATGTTAATTTACACTAGATAAATTAAAAAATACACGGTAAGGTTTACTTACCCAATGACAGCGCTGTCATAAAGAATGACAACGCTGTCATTGGGCCAGAATAAAATATTATCATTAAATAAAAAATATATTTTCAAAAAACAAACGTGTGTAAGGGAAAGTCTATGTCAACTAAAACATTTAAAAAAGGCGTATTAGCTAGTTCAATCGCTCTAATCATTGCTGGTGGTGTTTCATCACAAGCTATGGCTGCAGATGAAACAAAATCTGCAAATAAAGAGATTGAAGTAATTCAAGTAACTGGTATTCGTGGTTCATTAAAAGAAGCGTTAAATCAAAAGCGATTTTCTGACGCAGTGGTTGATTCCATTTCAGCTGAAGACATTGGTAAGTTTCCAGATAGAAATATTGCCGAGTCTTTACAACGTATCCCAGGTATAACTATCGCAAGAAACTTTGCTGGTGAAGGTGGTAATGTTTCTATCCGTGGTACTAACCCAGAATTAACCTTAGTTACCATGAATGGTAACTATTTAGCTTCTACTGGTTGGTTCTCGCAACAACCTGCAAGTCGTTCATTCGATATGGATTTACTTCCGCCTGAATTAGTTGCTGGTGTTGATGTTTATAAATCACCAATGGCTTCATTAGATGAAGGTGGCGTTGGTGGTACCGTTGCTGTACGCACAAGAAAGCCGTTAGATCTTGAAGCTAATACATTATATCTTTCAGCTGAAGTTCAAAATAACAGCATTGCCGATGGCAATGGTAAAGGGGCAACAGCTTTTTATAGCTGGAAAAATGATAACGAAACTTTTGGTTTATTAGGTAGTTTATCAACACTAGAGTCAATTGGCCTTGCGCATAAAGCTGAAAACTATATGGATGACGGTTGGGCTGGTGCAGGTATTTCTGAATTTAAGCAAGACAGAAAGCGCACCGCTTACGATTTAACCTTACAATATGCACCGTCAGATGATTTATCAATGAACTTACACTACTTTGGTGTAGATTTAGATGCAGCTAATACAAACCAAAACTACTTAATTATAGCCGGTACAGATCCTGCTGGATTTAATGCAAATGTTACCGGCGCTACAAAGTTTGGCCCTGTAAATGGCTTTGCTTTAAATGGTCAATATGCAGGTGCAGCATTTGATGATACTAACTCTCGTAATGCTGAAACTGATACACGAGTTATCACTTATGAAGTTGAATACTCGGGTGATACCTATAGCATTAATGCTAAAATCGGTAACACTAAAGCAACAGGTGGTGACGGTGGTAACTACAATGTTGGTTGGGTATCGGGTAATGCTAACCAAAGTATTGATTTTGATATGTCAGGTCATAACAGCATGTTATTGAGCCCTAACAATACCGATGCTAGTAATCATGCAGAATACAACATGAATAATGCATCAGTTGTTGCAGGTGACCGCGAAGATGAAGAAACTTTTGCGCAGTTTGATGTTAATTTTGATGTTGATTTAGGCCCTGTTTCAAGTATTAAAACAGGTGCTAAATTAAGAGATCATGAGTTTACAAGCTTCAATAAAAAGTGGCAGTTCCAAGATGGCTTTACTGACGGCTTAACCAAAGCTAATTTTGCAGATGGTCATTTTGACCATTCAGGTGTTGGTTTAAGTGGTGATAGCCCAACAGCTGTCGCTCGTGTTAATGGTGATCAAGTTCGCGCTTATATGGACAGTGTTAAAACAGGTGAAACATTACTCAAAGATAGCTTTGGTATTATTAAAGAAGATATTTTTGCTGCTTATGTTCAAGGTGATTTCAGTGGTGATGATTATAGAGGTAACATCGGTTTACGTTATGTTAAAACTGAAACTTCAGCAGACTTCTTCTTAGGCGATACCCCTGCAACAGAAGAAAGTGATTACGCTGACTGGTTACCTAGCTTTAACTTAGCAGTTAACTTAGATACTGATTTAATACTTCGTGTATCAGCAGCTAAAGTTATTAGTCGTCCAAACTATTCATTTTTAAACCCTGCGGCAAGTGTTAATGAAACAACTAAACGTATTACTAAAGGTAGTGTTCAACTTGACCCATACCGTGCAAACCAATATGACATCGGTTTAGAGTGGTACTTTAACGAAGAATCTTTAGTTTCAGCAACATTATTTAGTAAAGACATAAGTTCTTTCATCATTGCTGGTGCTAACGAAAGTCGTATCACGTACCAAGGTGAAGAATATATTTTATCTGAGCCAGGTCAAGGCCTTGGTGGTCAGCTTGAAGGTATTGAATTACAGTACCAACAACAAATGGGTGAGTTTGGTTGGTCTGCTAACTTAACTTATACTGATGGCTTTGGTTTACAAGATACGGGTGGAGAAGTCGAAAAAGTTCCTTTAGCCGGTATGTCTAAAGTAAGCTATAACTTAAGCGCGTTCTATGAGAATGATCTGGTTTCAACTCGTATCGCTTACACTTACCGTGATGAGTTTATTGCTCAATCAACTGGTATTGGTGGTAATACAGGTTGGGATGCACACGGTTTCTTAGATGCAAACGTTACTTGGCATGCTACTGATAGCATTGATGTAAGTCTTGAAGCGACTAACATTTTGGAAGAAACGACAACACAACGTTTCGTTAGCGAGTTTGATGCTATGCGTTTAGCAGCTGAGAACGGCCGAAATGTTTATCTTAAAGTGTCTTACCGTTTATAAGTACTTAGGATATAAAAAGAAAGGAAAGCGTTGCTTTCCTTTCTTTTCTCTCCTAGGTTAAATATAACGTATTATTTTCAAGTTTATTCATTCAAAGAAACAGCCATACAATGATCAAAAATAAAAAATAGATCAAAAATAAAAAATAGATCAAAAATAAAAAATAGCGAGAAATAGTTATGGGAACAGACAATAATCATATTCTTATTATTGGCGGAGGAACGGCTGGCTGGTTAAGCGCAGCCATTTTGGCAAAAACGTTAAACAGTAAACTTAAAAATGGTGTGAAAATCACATTAGTAGAATCTCCTGATATTCCTATTTTAGGCGTTGGCGAAGGCACATGGCCAAATTTAAGAGGTACATTGCATAAAATAGGCATTAGCGAAACAGACTTTATTCGTGAATGTGATGTAACCTTTAAGCAAGGGGCCGAATTTGTTAATTGGTCTAAAACACCTGAGCCTAATAAACCACATAGCTATTACCATCCACTCAGTACCGTAAGTCATTCTTCATACGACTTTAACCTTGCGCCTTATTGGTTACAACAAGACAAAGACACCCGTTTGCCTTATGACAGAACAGTTGCTTCACAAGCAAGGTTATGTGATCACGGGTTAGCACCTAAGCAAATTGTTATGTCAGAATACAGTGCTGCGCAAGAGTATGCTTATCATTTAAATGCCTGTAAATTCGCTGAGTTTCTAAAGCAACATTGTATTGATCATTTGGGTGTTAATTTTATCAGTGCCAATGTGACTGAAGTTGTCTTAGACAGCGATGAATTTATTACGCATGTAGAAACTGACCATATCAGCGAAAAACAACTTAACGCAGATTTTTTTATCGATTGCAGTGGCGCTAAGGGTTTGATTATAAAACAAACCTATAATATTGCTTGGCAAAGTATCAATGATGTTATTTTTAACGATACGGCACTTGCCGTTCAAGTACCTTACCCCGATAAAACCCAAGCGATTAAAACTCATACCATAGCTACAGCTCAAGAAGCTGGATGGATATGGGATATAGGCCTTCAGGATCGTAGAGGTGTTGGTCATGTTTATTCAAGCAAGTATATTTCTGACCAAGCGGCTAAGCAGCAACTTATTGACTACATTGGTGAGCAAGATACTAGTGAGCTTACTTTTAGAAAAATTAAATTGAATCATGGTTACCATAAAAAGTTTTGGCATAAAAACAGCGTAGCTATAGGGATGTCAGCGGGTTTTGTTGAACCATTAGAAGCATCAGCAATTTTCTTATTTGATGCTGCTGCAAATATGATAGCTACCCAATTTCCGCGTAAAAAATCAGAAATGGCTTATGTAGAAAAAAAATTCAATGAACACCTTACTATGCGTATGGAACGAACTGTTGAATTTATAAAACTTCATTATTGTATTTCAGACAGAAGAGACAGCCAGTACTGGATAGATAATTGTGATCCAAAAAGTATTCCTGAGAACTTACAACAAAGATTGAATTTTTGGCGTAGTCAACCGCCAACAAAATATGATTTTGAAAATGCTTGGGAGCCCTTTAATTTAGACAGTTATTTATACATTCTTTATGGAATGGGTTTTGAAACTGATTTAGAAACTGTAAGCGCTAAATATACACAGACTGAAAGAGCGAATAAGTTATTTGACGATATTAATAAGGCCAGTGAATTATTAATAGAAAAAATGCCTGTGCAAAGGGCGCTCGTTGAAAAAGTTATTCAATATGGTTTTAGCAAGTTATAGGTGTAATATCCATGACAGAACAAGTAATTAAACAAGTTATTATTGTTGGTGGCGGTACTGCAGGTTGGTTAACCGCAGCAAAATTAGCTAAGCGGTTTAACAGCACAGATCCTTCGGCGATTCAGGTTACCTTAATTGAATCGCCTGACATCCCTACCATCGGTGTTGGTGAAGGAACTTGGCCAACAATGCGGAAAACGTTAGCCGAGCTTGGTATCAGTGAGACGGTCTTTCTAAAAAGATGTAATGCGTCATTTAAACAAGCAACTAAATTTGTTAATTGGAAACAAGCACCACAAAACGGCATAAATAATCATTATTACCACTTGTTTACTTCTATGTTTGATTCTAATGAGTTCAATTTAGCCCCTTATTGGAATTTAGGGGATATTGGTCAAAACGAAAGTTATGCTGATAGTATTAGTGTACAAGCAACTATTTGTGAGCTTGGGTTAGCACCAAAACTTATTACCAATAAAGAATTCGAAGGTATTCAAAATTACGCTTATCATTTAGATGCGGGGTTATTTACAGACTTATTACGTGAACATGCAACGAGTACATTAGGCGTTAAGCATATTTCAGCCAATGTTACCGATGTTAATCTAGATGTTGATGGCTATATTGCCTCTATAAATACCGATAAAGCCGGTGTTATTACCGGTGGTTTCTTTGTCGATTGTACTGGTTTTAAAAGCTTGTTAATAGGTGAAGCCTTAGGTATTCCTTTTAAAAAGGTTAATGATACCTTGTTAACGGATCATGCACTTGCCATTCAAGTGCCTTATGAAACAGATAATCCCATCATAGCAAGCAGCACTATTTCAACAGCACAAGAAGCCGGTTGGACTTGGGACATTGCGTTAGCAAATCGTAGAGGTACTGGCTATGTATATTCATCAGCTCATACCAGCCATGATCGTGCAGAGCAAATTTTACGTGAGTATATTGGTCCACAAGCAGCGCAATTAGATGCTCGATTGATTAAAATGAATGTAGGTTATCGTGAAAAATTTTGGCATAAAAACTGTTTTGCCGTTGGGCTATCGGCCGCATTTGTTGAACCTTTAGAAGCGTCGGCCATTTTTCTTATTGAAGCTTCGGGTAACATGCTATCTGAACTATTTCCTCGTGACCGAGCTTCAATGGAACTTGTTGAAAAGCAGGTTAATAAATCGTTTAAGTTTAGATGGAATAAAACTATCGATTTTATAAAAATGCATTATTATCTTTCCAAAAGAGACGAACCCTTTTGGCAAGATAATAAAAACCTTAATACGGTACCCGATAGCTTGTTAGAATTATTAGCTCGATGGAAACATCAATTAATATCTAATTATGATTTTGACAATGTTTATGAGCCTTTCCCGTTAGACAGCTATCAATATGTACTTTATGGTATGGGGTTTGAACAAGATTTAAGTTTTAATAAAAGTGCTTTTAACAAACAAGATATAGCAAAACAGCATTATGCAAAGGTAAAAGCCGTGACCGAACAAATAAAAAATCAATTGCCGTCAAACCAAGAATTACTAAAAAAAGTCAGTCAATATGGTTTTCATAAACTATAAAAAATATTAATGTATTAGCAACGAATGGGAGAATTAATAGTGGATATTAAAGCAATAAATAATGGTGCTCATGGCAAGCTTAAAATTAAAAATAATGAAAACTTACAACAAAGTAAAGACAAGCACTTTGCTCCAGTGGTTGTACAAGAGTTTATAGCAGCAAGCCAAGAGTTTCCGATTGTTTTTATTAAAGATGCGGGCACTGGGCAATTTAAAGCTATTGCGTTATTAGGCCTAAAGCCAGAAGAAAACTTATTCTTTAGTGATGATACTTGGCAAGCAGGTTACAAACCTGAAGGTTTAACACTTTATCCTTTTTTACTTCACCAAGATAAAAATAGTGAACATGCTGTCTTGTGCTTTGATGAAAACTCATTTTTAGTTAATGAAACTGAAGGTCAGGCCTTATTTGATGAGAATGGAGTTCAAAATCAATGGTTAACAGATAAAGGTGAACGTATTGTTAGTTATATTGAAAAAACTAATTCAACAGAAAACTTTATTAAATTACTTTTAGATAAAGACTTGTTATCCCCACAAACCTTGAATCTTAACTTAGAAGGTGAAGACGAATATACTATCAATGGCTTGTATGTGATTGACGAGAAAAAACTTAACGCCTTACCTGATGAAGTGTTTAATGAACTAAGAAAAGTAGGGGCTCTACCTGCTATTTTTGCTTCTTTAATGTCAATGCAACGCATTCATTATTTAGCCCTAAGAAAGTTAACAGATTAAATTTCCGGATATAATGCAAAACGGGTATATACCCGTGACCATTCAAAATACATGTTTCAGTGGGAGAAAAAAACGATTTAGACAAGGCATTGATTGCAGAGAATGGTTGTTCCATTCACAAAATCAATAACGACGTATAAATCGTTTTTAGCCCCATCGTAGAAGTGCATGAGCAATCCCATTTTATTGTTGCGTCAAAGAAATAGGGCGCTACATGGACGTAGCTTATTAGAGAATGCAGGAGCATATTCTCCTGAATAACCATGATTTAATTGACGCGCCTCAAACTGGAATTGCTCAAGCACTCTGAATCGAGCATTTTGAATGATTACGGGTATACATTAACAAGATAGGGTTGTAAAGATGAATTATAAGCTATCAGCCTTGCTGATACCTGCATTAATGCTAACAAGTAGCTTGGTATTGCTTGGTTGTGAACAGGTAACTAATAAACCAAATTTGACAGAGCTTAATAAATCTAAAGGCATTGATACAGTAACGCTACATACAGCGTCACAAGAACATATCGATGCCATTGCCCAAGATTTAGCTATTAATTATCGCCTTGTTAGTAATGTAGCAACAGCTAAATGTGCTCAAAGCATTGCCAACGGTGCTTGTTTTGAAGTTGAGCTCAGCTTTACTGCCAATAAAGCAATTAAAGCAAAGGATTGGACTATTCATTTTAGCCAAATTTCACCTATACAATCATTTGAAAGTGAAGAGCTTGACGTTAAGCATTTAAATGGTGACTTGCATGTTATTTCCTTAAATGATGCCTATTCAGGTTTTAAGCAAGGGGAAACTAAGACGTTACTATTTCGCGCAAACTTTTGGATGTTATCGCAAACGGATGCTTTGCCCAATTATTTAGTTGGTGCCCCGAATTTGCAAACCCAAGTAATTGAAAGCACTAAAACTCACATTGATGCCGATTCAGGCTTGGAGCAGCTGCCTTTTGTTGTGCCATTTACTGATGAGGTAACTCAATTTAAACGCAGTGCTGATGATAAAACCCAGTGGCTAAATAGTAAAAGTTTATTCCAACGTAATCTTAAATTATCTGAATTAGCACAAATTTCAGATCATGCGGTTGCTAGTGCCATTATACCGACACCTAAAGCGGTTATCGTTGATGAGAACTATGCTGTTGTTGATGTTAGTAACGGTTTTCATATTGATTTTGGTAATGTTGATCAAGATACAGTTGCCGCTGCTTTAGCTCGCTTGAATTTATTAGGTCTTAAAAATTCGGTCAAAAACAAGCAAGGTTTAGCGCTTAAGTTGCAGATTAAGGCTGATAGTAACAAAGTGATTGGCAGCTATTCTTTAGCCATTGACGCCCAAAGTATAGATGTTGTTGGTGTTGATGCGAATGGCGTTTTTAATGGTTTACAGTCATTGGCAAGTTTAACAACGCTAAATACTAATACTCTTCCGGTTCTAGTCGTTGAAGATGAGCCACATTATGCTTTTCGTGGCATGTTAGTGGACGTTGCCCGCAATTTTCATTCAAAAGAATTTATATTAAAATTACTTGATCAAATGGCCGCTTATAAATTAAATAAGTTACATTTACATTTAGGCGATGATGAAGGTTGGCGACTAGAAATTCCAAGCCTGCCAGAGTTAACCGAACTTAGCAGTAAACGCTGTTTTGATATCCAAGAGCAAACGTGTTTAATTTCACAATTGGGTGCAGGCATAGATACTACTTCATCAGTAAATGGCTATTACTCAGTTAGTGATTATCAAGAAATTTTACGTGCAGCGAGTGCTCGTTATATTCAAGTTATCCCCTCTTTAGATATGCCAGGTCATTCAAGATCTTCAATTAAGGCGATGCAAGCTCGTTATAATAAATACAAAGCGCTTGAAGATGATGCCAAAGCAACAGAGTTTCTTCTGAATGATTTTGACGATAAAACTATCTATTCATCGGTGCAATTTTATCATGACAATACGATTAATGTTTGTATGGAATCGTCGTACGCTTTTGTAAAAGAAGTCATGACTCAAGTAAAAAAAATTCATCATGATGCTGGTCAGCCATTAACTCGCTATCATATTGGTGCAGATGAAACAGCGGGCGCTTGGGTTGAATCACCTATTTGTAGAGAGTTTGTCGCTAATAATAGTTATGGCGTTACAGATATAAGTCAAGTAGGGGTATATTTTATTGAACGAGTGGCCAATATTTTGTCAGATTTAGATATTGAAACCGCTGGGTGGAGTGATGGTATGGAGCACACACGTAAAGACAATATGCCTGCTATTGTTCAAGCTAACGCATGGGATGTTCTTTTTTGGGATGGACATGACAAGGTACATGGCTTAGCAAATCGCGATTGGCAAGTGGTTGTTTCATCGCCAGATGTACTCTATTTTGATTTTCCTTATGAAGCTGACCCAAAGGAACACGGCTATTATTGGGCATCTCGTCATACAAATACAGAGAAAATATTTCAGTTTATGCCTGATAATTTACCTGTACATGCTGAGTTTTGGTTAGATAGGCAAGATAACCCATATATCGCTGATGATACGAAAACGCCGCTAGCTAAAGGACAAACTTTTTTAGGTATTCAAGGACAGCTTTGGAGTGAAAATACTCGCAGCGATGAAATGGCTGAATATAAAGTGTTTCCACGATTATTAGCGTTAGCAGAGCGCGCATGGCACATACCTAAGTGGGCTGTTCCTTATAATTACCAAGGTGCAAAATACAGTCAAAAAAGCCAAGTTTTTACTGCAGATATGCAAAATAAACGTGATGACAATTGGCATTCATTTGCTAATACTTTGGGACAAAAAGAATTTGTTAAATTAGAGTTGTCAGGTGTTGATTATCGCTTACCTACAGTAGGGGCGGTTATTGATAAAGGGGTATTAAAAGCTAATATTGCTTTTCCAGGACTTGGTATTGAATATCAATTATCAGGTACTAACAGTGAAGTACAAGCATGGCAGGTATACAGCGAACCAGTTAAGGTACATACGGCAGTGAAAGTACGTAGTCGTTCAGTAAATGGAACAAGAACAGGGCGTGTTACTTCGGTGTTTTTACATTAATATTAGGCTGGTTTAATATGTAAAATCAGCAGGTTACTCTTATCTAACAATAGAAATAAACATTAATATTGAAAAAAAAACAAAAATAAAATGACAACGCTGTCATTTATGGTTAAGATGAAAACAATGAAAATTTGATTGAATGCTTTTTTACATTGCCAAGTAAACAAAAATAGTTTACAAAGTGCAAAAATAAGATATTAAACAATTAATAAGAATTTTGAGGCTAGTATGTTCACAAGTAGTGACAATAACAAAAAGTTATTTTTAGGTATAGATGGTGGTGGAAGTAAATGTAAAGCTATCGTGATGAATGAAAATAATGAAATTTTGGGTACGGGAGTCTCTGGCCCAGGAAATCCATTACATGGCTTTGAACAAGCAACTAACTCAATAACTGAATCAGCGCTGTTAGCATTAAAAGATGCGGGTTTAGCGCATATAGAATTAAGCGAACTTATTGCTGGCGTTGGTTTAGCAGGTGTTAATTTACCTGTGCTATTTGAACAAATGCAAGCATGGCAGCATCCGTTTAAACAAATGTTTTTAGCGACAGATTTACTTATTGCTTGTTTGGGTGCTCACCAAGGCAGTGATGGTGCTGTAATGATATCTGGTACAGGTTCATGTGGGTTTGCTAGCATTGATGAGCAATATTATATGTTAGGGGCTCATGGGTTTCCTCATGGAGATAAAGGTAGTGGCGCGTGGTTTGGTTTGCAAGCCGCTAAGCAAGTTTTATTGGCCATTGATGGCATTGTTGCACCGACAATAATGACAGAAGTATTATTGAAAAAATTAGGCTGTCATAATGACACTGAATTAGTTGAAACTATTGCTGGCAAAGCGGCTACTTATTATGCACAACTTGCTAATTTAGTTTTTGATGCGGCTGAGCAGGGTGACAAAGTTGCACTTGAGATAGTTGCTGAAGGCGCTGAATATATCAATAGTATTGCTCTAGCACTAATAGCCAAAAAGCCACCGCGAATTTCAATGATTGGTGGCTTAACAATACGTCTTAAACCTTGGCTTAGCAAAGATATTCAACAACAATTATCAGAGCCATTAAGCCCTCCTGAAGTGGGTTCCGTATTATTTGCAAGAAAAGAAGCGGCTAAAATACAGCCAGTAAGTTAGGAAAAATAATGACGCAACTACGCCTACACGCCAAAAGATTATTTGATGGTCAGAATTTTTTCGATAATCATGTACTCACCATTAATGATGGAAAAATCAGCGCGATTGATCTAGACACAAGTAATGTTGATGTCGTTATTGCAGGACTCATTGTTCCAGGCTTTATTGATTTACAGGTTAATGGTGGCGGTGGTGCTTTATTTAATGACACCCCTTCATTAGATAAACTCAAAACCATCATTGCTGCTCATGCCAAATTTGGCACTACAGCTATGATGCCAACTTTGATTACTGACAAAATAGAAGTAATGGCGCAAGCCGCTGATGCTATGGCTGAGGCGATTAAAGAAAAAGTGCCCGGCATCTTAGGTATTCACTTTGAAGGACCACATTTATCATTAGCTAAAAAAGGCACTCATTGCGCTGAGCTGATTCGTCCCATATCAGAAGCTGAATGGCAAGTGCTTTCACGTAAAGATATTGGTCAAGTGATGATAACTTTAGCGCCAGAGACTGTTTCAGCCAAAGATATCAAACGTATGGTCGAATTAGATATTAAGGTATGTTTGGGCCACACTAATGCCGATTTTAAAACCGCGCAAAAAGCGGTTGATGCAGGTGCTAGTGGTTTTACTCATTTATTTAATGCTATGTCACCATTGCAAGGTCGAGAGCCGGGTGTAGTGGGTTGCGCGTTACTTAATGATAATACTCAAGCTGGATTAATCGTTGATGGTCATCATGTTGATTATGCTAGCTGTCAGTTAGCTATCAAAGCAAAACCTGCGGGTGGAATATTTTTAGTGACAGATGCAATGCCACCTGTAGGCACTGATATAAAGGAGTTTCCTTTGTATGATAAAACCGTTTATGTAGAAAATGGCAAGTTAACTTCGACTACGGGTGAATTAGCCGGCTCTTCATTAGATATGGCAACTGCGGTTAAAAATACTCACCTTGAGTTGAACGTTCCATTAGATGAAGCGTTGCGAATGGCAAGCTTATATCCCGCACGATACCTTTATCAACAACAAAATGTGCTTCGAGGTCAGTTAAAGGTTGGTCAATATGCTGACTTAGTGGTTTTAAATGATGATTTTTCAGTAAATGAAACCTGGATATCAGGTCGAAAAGTTTAAGAGTAAAGTCAAAAATAAATAATCGTAACTAAATAATTATAATAATAAATAAATTAACGCAACTTAAAGAGGAATTTATGGAAATGTCGATAGCCAAAGAAAAACAGCAAAGTAATGCAGTACCTATGATCATTGTTGCAGGTCTATTTTTTATTTTAGGTTTTGCAACGTGGCTTAATGGCTCGTTAATGCCTTATTTAAAACAAATTTTACAACTGACTCCATTTGAAGCTTCTTTAATCATATTTTCATTCTATATAGCGGTCACTTTTACTGCTTTGCCCTCTGCTATTGTTATTCGTAAAGTGGGTTATAAAAATAGTATGGCTTTGGGCATGGGTACTATGATGGTTGCGGGATTACTATTTATTCCGGCAGCAAAAACTCAAATATTTCCATTGTTTTTATTAGCACAGTTGGTGATGGGTACAGGGCAAACACTCTTACAAACAGCGGTTAATCCTTATGTAGTTCGTATTGGACCAGAAGAATCTGCTGCGGCTCGTATTTCTGTTATGGGTATATTGAATAAAGGTGCAGGTGTTGTTGCACCCGTTGTATTTACAGCGTTAATTCTGAGTAACTTTACTGACACTGTTGGTACAGAGCTAACGCCAATTCAAATTGATGCTATGGCAAATTCATTGATATTACCTTACTTAGGTATGGCTATTTTTATCGGCTTGCTCGCTTTTGCTGTGAAAAAATCACCTTTGCCAGAATTAGCAAGTGAAGCCGATGGTGAAGGGGATAATACTGGCCACCTAAAAGAAACATTAGCGCACCCAAATTTAATTTTGGGTGTTGTTGCTCTTTTTTTCTATGTGGCAGCCGAAGTTATTGCCGGGGATACTATAGGTACCTTTGCATTATCACTAGGCGTTGAAAATTATACTATGATGACGTCATACACTATGGTGTGTATGGTTGCCGGCTATATTTTAGGTATTGCTCTTATCCCACGTATTATTTCTCAACAAAAAGCGTTGATGGTTTCTGCCGTAATAGGATTATTGTTAACGGCTGGCATTGTGTTTGGTGATAATAATTCATTTGCAATTGCAGATACTCTTTTAGGTGGTTTGAAATTACCCGATACTCTAGTGTTGATAGCTTTCTTAGGTTTTGCTAATGCGATTGTATGGCCTGCTGTTTTTCCATTGGCTTTATCTGGCATGGGTAAATTAACTAGTATTGGCTCAGCATTATTAGTTATGGGTATTTCTGGTGGTGCTTTTGGACCATTATTCTGGAGTATTACTTCTACATCTACCCAAATGGGTGAGCAGGGTGGATACTTAGTCTTATTTCCATGTTATTTATTTATTCTTTTCTATGCTGTTAAAGGCTGTAAAATGAGAGCATGGCGTTTGTAAGTAGCTAACGGCATATAATATTTTTTGTGTTTAGCAGAGCGGAGAAAATTTACGGAGCTTGCCCCTGTATCGGATGAGGCACAGTGCTAAATGTAAAGTATCAAATTAACATTTAGTGCTTCATCAATAATTATTTGCAGTTAAAGTATTTCCATCTACAGGGGATGCTTATTCAAGCGTCTTAGTTGGTTAAATGCTTGTTTTTCAGACTTCTGTAAGTGTTCAAAGCTTAAGGGGATTGCATTAAAAACAGCTTGACACAGATCCCCATATTTAATCTATTACTTCGCTTTAAGCAAAGTAAAATGACCAAACAGAAGCCAACACTTATCGAACATTTCAACTGTTGTTGTACTAACTGTTTATAGTGACTTGGGTCAAGTGGTTTTTTAGCCGCTATTGATAGAATTATTGCTTACGTACATAACGCCCGTTTAATAAACAAAAAAAGTTTGTTAAACAGTCCGCTATATCAGACGATTATAGACCATGAAACAGATATAGATCAGAGTAAACATCAAAATTTTCATTTGATTTCCCTACAGCCCATTAAAAATAAGGGGTTTAGTTTTCCATAATTCTAAAATCACTAAATTGTTAAAATTAAAAACACTGAACTTTTCAGATGTTAATATAGTAGAGCCTTGTTTCTATTGACCTACAGCTAAATCAAATTAGATAAACATCTTCTGCTCAATGTCTGATTTACTTTAGGGCTTATCTTGTGAGGGAGTTATAGTTGTTAGTATAACCATTATAAACAATAACGACTGTTTTTAGCTAAAAACGTAATATAGTAAACAGACCATAGTACCCACTTATGATCGAGATTTTTTATATCCATTTTTAAATTAAGCCAAATCGTAGCAATACATTGCATAAGCATGCAGCGCACTTTATATTCGACACCATAAATATATTCTTCATCGAGTGAACTTATGGTTATTGTCAGTATAGTAATTTTCGTTATTTGTATTCATTTTTGGCGGAAACATCTTTTATTAAAAGAAACCAGCGTTCAAAATCACGAAGATTTTAATGGTGACTTGTATCAAGTAGGTCATAGTATTGTGGCCCATGTGAAAAATACTGGCCCAAGTGATAAAACCATTATTTGTATGCATGGCTGGTTATTTGACTATCGCTACTTTACTCAGCTTTATACCGCTAATGATGGTGAATTAATTTTAATTAATAGTTGTGACTATCATGCGGCTAATAAAAATATCTCGCCCATAAAAGCGACTTGGCAAATAGAAAATTCCTATGATCGCGATACTATTGAACATGATGCTGCTGTGCTCATTCAAGCAGTTAAAAATTTGGCAAGTACTGATGAGTTATTATTACATGGGCATTCTCGTGGTGGGGCAGTTGTACTTGAAGCCATTAAACAAAATCAAGCATTATTTAAAAATGCAACGGTGATATTAGAAGCCCCCGTTTTACCTGAGGCTCCTCTTATTAAAGCCAATAAACGCTTTAAAGCATTTAATGAGGTAATTTCTTATATCATTATGTATCCGTTTCCATTTATTGTGGCTTGGCTATCGAGGTTTGGCATACCTGATTTTGCATTTAAAAATGTTAGGCCCATGAATGCACGTAAAAAACATTTGATGCTAGGTATGTTTAATAATCATAAAAATATTAAGGTCTTGTTAAATAACTTCGAGAATATAAATACTTGGACACTGGTAAATAGGGTTGATTTATTTGATGGAATTAATAAAGGTTATATTTTAATTGGCAGTCAAGATGCGGTATTAAGCCGTGACTTAATGTTAAAGGTTGCCAATAGAAGTGAAAATAATATTACTGTTATTGAAAGTAACAATTCTAGCCACTTTTTAACGTTAGATATTCCAGAACAAGTTAAGTCCCTCAAATTTGAATAAGAATAATATAGATTTTTTTCTGCGCTCCAACGCAGAAAAATAGTCTGCTTTTAGCAAGAATAAGTCATCAGCTAATCATTGATTAATGTCAGGTTTGAGCCATTGCTGCCGTTCACATAATTGCATGGGCATGACTTCAAAGTTAAGGTTTTTAGATATTAGCCAGAGCACAAAACCTATCAACAGTTCATCATCTGAAGGCTGATGTCTAAAAGGCTAAAGTGCCAACAAGTCACTCAAAAGGACAAATAACAGTTGGTTTTTGCTCCTTCGTCGCTTATTTTAACCAACTATTATTTGCTTCTTAGTGAGGCGTTAATATCACTCAACCATCAAGGTAAATTTATTATGTCCTTATTAAAAAGTAGTAAGCAGTTGGTCGAAGAGGCAAATGCGAAAATCAAGACACTGTCTGTTGAAGGCGCAAAAGGAAGGCTAGCCGACTCGAATGTCGTTTTTGTCGATATCAGAGATATTCGAGAGCAAGAGCGTGAAGGTGCTATTCCTAATGCTATTCATGCGCCAAGGGGTATGCTGGAGTTTTGGGTTGACCCTGAGAGCCCTTATTTCAGACCAGTATTTGGTGAAGATAAACAGTTTATCCTCTATTGTCAGTCTGGTTGGAGGTCAGCACTGGCTACCGCAACCTTACAAAATATGGGACTTACAGCGGTCTGCCACATTGATGGTGGTTTTAACGCTTGGAAAGACTCTGACGGCGAGGTCGTTGAGAAAAATAAGAAAGAACATTAAGGGCTTTTATGTCGAAAATATTTAACAAGGTAGTTAAATTTGCATGCGAAAATCGCAGCCGTTTACTACGGCGTAATCGATACAAAATCTAATCAAAATATACTATTACATATAAATGGTTAAGGGCTGCTTAGTGCGCGTTGACGTTAGAGCTGGCTTCACCAACGGCAGCTCCCAGAGAAAGCGGTCGTTATCTTCACTGACTACCGTATGACTTTTGATCGCTATGTAGCTGACATTAATATAAATAAATTTATCTAGAGTTTTGGAGTCAAAAAACAATGGATATATTGGTGGCAAGTCACGCCACTTTACAGGCCAAACTTTTACTATAGCATTGGTCAAGATAACGACAACTATTACAGAATGTCAGCCATTTTTTTAAGATTACGGGAAGAATTTGGGTTTAAATGCTAAATTTATCTATAGCTCTTTAATAATGGATATTTCATAGTTGAACAACATTATTATCGAACAGGGCCAAAAAGTATAGTTTTAAATAATCACGATACGCAGCTATTTTAATACAAGGCAAGTTTAAGCTTGAAATAAAATTAAAGGGGTAAATTTACTATGTATTCAAAATATGTATATCTGGTAATGATTTTTACTATTGGTGTTCTAACAGGTCGAATGTCAGTAGATGTTTTTACAACCACAAATGATGTTGCCAATGCAGAAAATACCGTGGAGGATATTGTACAAAACACACTACTTTCAAAGGACTTAGGCGATATTGTAAAGAAGAATGATTACCAACATTCAGATAATAGTGCCGGCTTAGTTCAACCTTCAAACGAACGTTTTAGATTTATATTTATTGAGGGTTCATCACAGCAAGATAATGATTGGCAACGGGTACTTTATGAATCAGATGATTTGGATTTAAAGCTAGCAGCTATTAGTAATCTTGTTAGTGATGATGCAACTGAAGCGTTAGCGATTGGCTTGGGGGATACTTCAGCACTTGTTCGTCAAAAAACATTCATTGGATTAGGTATTATCAATACCGAAAACTCCATACGTATGGTTGCACAAACGCTATTTTCAGATCCTTCTATAAAAAACCGCCTAGAAGCTATTAAAATATTGGAAAATAATTTTGATATGCCTTTTGTTGAATATTTTTTAACTTTTACAATGAACCATGATCTAGATGCTACTGTTCGCCAACGTGCTGCAACCTCGTTAGGTTTATAATAAATGACTCGCTATAGAGGGTTAGATGGTCTGCGAGGGTTAGCTGCACTTGCCGTGTTTGCTGTGCATTATAACCAGATAGTTGATATTGACATACAAGTCGGTATTTTTGATTTTTTCCTTTTATTTGCCAATGGCGAATACGGCGTGGCCCTGTTTTTTATACTAAGTGGTCTACTGTTATCGCAACCATTTTGGCAATCATTGTTACATCAGCAAGCGTGGCCTAATACAAAAACTTATTTCACCCATCGTATCGTAAGAATTTTACCCACATTTTATCTGGCACTAACGCTTATTATCGTGACAACTGATTATTGGAAATTTCCGCAAGCCTGGCCCGATATATTATTACATTACAGCTTGCTGTTTAATTATGCAGAGTTCTCCATTTTTAGCCTCAACCCTCCTTTTTGGACTTTGGCTATCGAAATGCAATTTTACTGCTTACTGCCCTTTCTATTTCGCATCATTCGTAGTGCAAAAATAACGAGAGTATTCATCTTATTAGCTATGCTTTCGATAACTGCATATATTTTACATTACTTAATATCTTCATCTATTAGCACAAATATAACTTGGCCTGGAGATCAGCAACTTGTTTGGATCCGGCCTTACGGCGCGGTCGTTAGTCACTCATTATTAGCACATTTACCCCTTTTTATTATTGGTATTATCTCTGGAGGCGTCTTAGTTATAATTACAGAAAAAATGCATGGGTACGAGGGGAGTGGAAATTGGCGCTATGATATTATCTTTGGGGTTTGTCTCAGCCTCTGTTTGCTACTACTATCAACCCCATTCAGTGAAAGCATACAAGTACCCTATGGCAGATATGGCTTGCCATTGACCCCGTTGTTAATTGCCGGATTATTGATAAGTACACCGCTGACAAAGTACAGTGTAAAGGTATTAGACAGTAAAGCGCTTAAGCAGCTAGGCGCAATTTCTTATGGTGTATATCTCTATCATTTTCCAGTATTGACGTTAGTTTATCGTCAAATGGCAAAATTAGGGTTGGATGCCCAACAACATTGGTGCTATTTGGCCCTATTTTCACTCACAATTACCCTTCTTGCCGCGACTATCTCTTATTACCTCATTGAGCGACCGATGATAAAGTTTGTGCATAAAAAAAGAGCAACTACTTAGCCTTAGTTATTGTTGTTAAAGGATATTTATTAAGATGTATTTGAAGTTTGTTATCTAAGGTTTCTGTCCAAGTAGCGGGCATAACATTGATAACTTCACTCAGCATTTGTTTTGACTTTTCAATTTCTTCAATATTTTCTGTTCGTTGAATACTGGCTGAAAGCCATAAAAATGCCTTGGCAAGCTCTTTTTCATCCCACAAATTATTCTCAGGGTTTTTAGGTGAATGGTAGTACAAGAGTGCAGTTTGATAATAAGCGGGCACATAACCTTGTGCAGCAGATTGTTCAAACCACTCAAGGGCTACTCGGTTATTGGCATCTATGCCTATGCCATCACGTAGCATTACACCTAGCTGATATTGCGCTTTATCTGAATGATAACTAGCCGCCTTAGCGTACCAATCTAGAGCCCTTTTATTTGTTAAATCTGTGTTTTGTAATAAGTTGAATTGTCCAAGTTGTAACATAGCCGGAACTGAGCCTTGTTCTGCAGATTTTTTACATAAATTTGCACCTTTTTTAGCATCCTGCACTACTCCGAATCCTTTAACATAAAGCGCACCAAGATGACAAAATGACAAATGATATCCTAGATCAGCAGCCTTCTGATACCATATAGCTGCCTGAGCATAATCTATTTTTTGATGTACACCATTTTCAAAACAACTTCCTAAGGCGTCAGCAGCCACAGGAACTTCATGCTTAGCGGCCTGTTCATACCATAAACAGGCATTTTTTCTATCTTGTACTCGCCCCCAACCATAATCATAAAACATCGCCATGGTTAACTTTGCCAAAGAGTTGTTCTTTTCCTTAGCTAAACGCTGATATTTTTCAAAGGCGTTATCATAATCTCCCGCGGCCAGTAATTTTTCAGCATGACGGATATCTCGGCTTTCAGTTGCTCTAGCTATATTGGAAAACGTAAAAACGATAATAAAAAGAGTAAAGAAAATTAAGAGAGTAAAAGAAGTTGCACGAGTAAAAGACATAAAATAAAACCTAAAAGTAAACCTAAAATTAGCGGATATATAAAAAATCGCTAGTTTAATACTAGCGATTTTTATTGAGCTTATATATCCATACTAGTTACGTGATGGATATATGCCTACTAAGGCGATTACATATCTCAAGGTTAAATAAGGCATCATGTTATTATGAGACTGATTATTGCCTTTATCATTTTGAACAATAGAGCCCGCACTCATGTCTACATCGGGTGCAGCCGAACTATAGATCTTAGTACGACTTTTACTGGCTAAACTGTTTCCATCTGGTGTAGCAGAATCACCCCTAGCATCCTTTCCTCTTAATTTTACATCATGATTATGGCTCGGCATCTGACCCACTGATAACGTTTCGGTTTCAGTTCCCCCTCGACTCCCCTGATTACGTTGAGATAATCCAGGACCATTACCTGTGTGTATCGCAACTCGGCCGCGTAAATCGGGTAAGCCAAACGTAGTGCGACCATCGCCACCATATGTTGTACCTAATAAAGAAAATAGTGCAGTATTTGTAGATATCGCGAGTAATTGCCCGTCACAATTTGCAAATCCTCTTGGCGTAAAGGTAAAGCCTACTAGCATAATTTGACCAACGAATGGCTCTGACGCTATTGCTGATTGACTAACACTTAAGCCCGCCACAAGTGCCAGTGAACTTGCAATAGTACCTATAGGTCTTAATGATTTTTTGAACATGATAAATTTCCTTCTTCTTGTAAAAATTAATCAGTAATACAGCTTAATTCAACTGATGACATTAAATTATTTTATCTTAAAGAACCTGTTCTTTCTGAGTAGCCCAAACATCCCGATCGCGAACAATAGTAAACTTGCTGGCTCAGGTACGTCTTGGGGAGGGGGTGACTGAAGGATTGTATCTTCTATTGATAAAAACTGAGAAAAGTCTGCAATGCTGCTTCCTGTTTCAAAATTACCACCTTCTAGCGTCCAAGTTAACTCAAAGTCAAGAGTTTCACCTGGGTTTATCATAAAATCAAAAGACAGAGTATTACTTTCACTTAATTCTTCCCCAGAATTTCCTGTAAGAACTCCACCAATTTCATCACCAAATAATGTATCCGACAAAAGGTCTGTGAAAAATATTTCAATGCCACCGGCAAATAAAATAAATTCGGAATCAGCGAAGGAATCAGCTCCAGTGGCGTTAACGAGATTACTGTAAGTTAATTTGAAAATCACCTTATAAACATCTATTAATGAAGAGTTTTCAACACTGAGAAAAGAATCGAAACCGATTGAAAAATCGTCATCTTGAGTATTGACAGCACCAGAAAAACCAACGCCGTCTCCGCTAACATTAGGTACAGCATATGTGCCGTCTAACGGATTAACACCTGAAGTGACAAGATTTCCAGCGTATTCGCTTGTGGTAGCAGAACCTCCTTCAATTACGCTGAAATCTCCTGTGGTTGGCCCATAACTAAATGAATCATCCAATACTGCGTCCGCATCAAACGCTATTGAAGCATCAACAATATTTATATCAGAAGCGATGGCACCCGCATAAGCTGAAGATATAGAACAAATTGAATATGTGGCTGCAAACAAAAGACTTTTAATTATTTTCCAGACTGGCTGTTGGAACCTCATTTTTATCTCCTAAGTTGATATTATTGTTTATCCTAGAGACTAAAGCATAAATCACACCATGATTTTTACTACTTATAATTCAATGGCATATATAAAATGGTCGTTTGTTTTTTTTAAATATGTAAATAAAACTGACACTTATTAATGATGAAGGTGTAGTTGGTTTGCTGGAGTTTATCTTATTGGTATATCCAGATTATTTTTATATTTAACATGCAAACTAAGTTCAAATCAGTTGATAAAACATTACAAATTAAATCGTAAAACATCTTTGTAAGTACGTTCAAAATAACGGTGTTTTTCATTATCAACAGTGCCAATTTAAATTTGTTATGCTGGGTTAATAGACGGATATTTTAAGCTATATACTTCAAATAACGATAGTGAGTCATTTCCGTTGTATGATTATAAAGTTGACTTAGCCCCCTTGTAAATTATTTTGTCTTCAATGAGATTGAACAGTTAATGATTTCAGCTAAAAAACCAAAATAACTAGTGACTAAAATTGGAGAACAGCGCCTCTTCTCTGGCAGCCAAATCTATCCGTATCACTGTGACCCAAAACTGCCATCAAAATTTACCTAAGCTAAAGACAGCTGTGAGCCTTACAGTTGTCGTTATGGTACTAAATCTAAGGGGCATAATGTGGCCAGCCAGTGTAAAAACTCATTATGGTTTGTATAAATTTAAAAATATGTTCTACCGCTGAGTTTGTTTATTTTTGATGAGAGTAGAATTTAAAATAAAAAGACAAGGCTAGAGCCTTATATTGTGGCCTTTATCGCATTTATTAAGCCTTGATTACCCATTATGCTTAACATTCGTTTGAAGTTATAAGCCAGAACATGGAGATTCATTTCGGTTCTGACATTTTTAAATCGACGAGTGAGTAAATGTGTCATCCCCATCCAACACTTAATAGTGCCGAATGGGTGTTCAACGGTCTGCTTTCTTATTAGCATGAGGTCAGGCCGTTGTTTCATTAACTTATCCATTTTATCAATACAGTCTTGATGCTCCCACCGAGTTAATTTTCTAGGGTTCGCACCTTTCGTACACTTAGATCTCAATGAGCAGGCTCGACAGGTTTTAAGTCTTGCTCGGTAATTAATTTGATACATATCGCCATTTTTTGTCATTGTTTTTCCGGGCGTTAACACTTTGTTATTGGGGCAAATAAATACATCCATTTCTTTATCATATTTAAACTTCAAACGGTTAATTATTCCTTTCTTATCGCTACCGGAGGTATCACCTTTTGGTACCAATGGTGTCATACCTGCATCTTGAGTGTCTTTGATATATTTGCCGCTGAAGTAGCCTTTATCAGCGATAACCGTTAGGTTTTTTCTTTTTAGCGCGTGTTGAGCCAAAATAGCTGTAGGGCAGAGTTGCCCTCGGTCAGTCGTATTAGTCACTTCATGTGCAACGATTAGGTGATGCTTGGTATCAACAGCACTCTGTATGTTATAACTGACAACTCTCGTCATACCTTGAGTTTTCATCAGTCTTGAATCTGGATCAGTGGTGGATATTTGTTTTTCTGGGTGGTCTTTAACTTCTTTTTCTAATGTTTTTAACTCAGCTAATTTCTGTTTTAAATTGTTAATTGTATCTTGTGTTGCCTTGACCGTTTGGGGGCTATGTTGCTCTTCATCAGCACGGTCTAGTTTTTCTAAATAGTTGCTAATATGTTTTTCAACACGCTCGATATGAAATGCCATTTTCTTTGGGGTGTAATTATTATCTTTGTTGTTACTGGCTTTAAATTTACTGCCATCAATGGCAATCTCACCTTCATCAAACATATTAAGTTGTCGGCATAGTTCAACGAATGTCCGGCAAACATGTTTAATACCCTTAGCGTTATTTTTTCTAAAATCAGCAATGGTTTTAAAATCTGGCGCAAGTCGCTCAAGTAACCACATTAATTCAATATTTCGATTCGCTTCAATTTCTAATCTTCTAGAGGATTGGACTCGATTAAGATATCCATAGAGATAGAGCTTTAACATGACCGCAGGATGATACTTAGGGCGGCCAGTAGATTTGGTTATCACACCGGTGAAACCTAAATCAGCTAAATCCAATGCTTCAATAAACACATCAATGACTCTGACGGTATTTTCAGCATTAACAAAGTCATTGAGAGATTCAGGAAAGAGTGTAGATTGGAAACGGTTAACACCTTTAATAAAGCCTGACATTACACTTACCAATAAAGATTAACTTACTGATAAGTATAGTAAATGCATACTTTATTTGTAGTGTTCTTTAAGACTGATTGATCATAACTATCAGCTAGTTATACGAAAAGGTGATCAAAAGGTTTTCACACAGTCTGTGGCATTAGTGACGGTTAACCCAATATCACAAGTTGGTACTTAATGCCCTGGGCTTTCATGTCAATGAGCGATTAACGGCCGTTAAGGAGTGGTTAAATTAAATGAGGCATAACACATATAGAAAACATCCACTAAGGTTAACTTTGTAGATAAAAGCTTACCGAAATAGATGCTTCTACTTAACCTCCCTTTATCTGAGTAATAGTTACTTAAGAACTAACGCCCAACAAAAACTAAAATAATTTCTTCAGCTGATTTATTCTCAGTTGTACGAGTCACATTATCCTTAATCGTTATGTTGGTTGCTTTATCTAAGTTATGTTTATAGGTATATTTCTTTAAGTAATCAAAAGTCATATTAGCATTATAATTTTTAGCAAAATTTGCTATGTGCATACCATTACACAGAGTGCTATTAGCAAGACCCCTAACGTTATCCTTTTGGCGTCTCAAGGTTGTTTTTAATGCTTTTTGTTCATTGTTACCAGCAAGCACACACATTCTCGTGTATATCGACTTATCCATGGCAACAAATTTATATTGTACGGCATATGCGCTATTCATCACGAAAATCGCCACTATAATCAGTAATAATTTAATTGGTTTCATAATTTCGTACTCCTATCATTACTCATGACCACAAAATGAAGTTGTCATTATTGAGTATCGTTAGTTAAAACAATTTAATGATTCGCAACAACGTATTCTGTACGCATTGTCGCGAAAGCTAGACTACACTTTTACTATAATCAATGCGTACTTACTTAACCTAAGGACCATCTATTGATTAGCCATTCATTAGTTATGGATCAGCTAACCACTTCGTACCTTGTTGTTATTGTTAAAAATAATATTATGATGCGATATTGAAAAAGCCGATTAAGGGAACACAAAGCCAATGATATTCAGGTTCAATTGCTGTGAGCTAAATACCGAAAATTTCACTTTGCAGGTCAATGGCGCGTTGCAATTGGTTGAACCCCATGTTTTTGATTTGATTTTATACCTGATTAACCATAGAAACAGGTTGGTATCGCGTGATGAGTTATTTGAAAACCTTTGGGCGGGACGTGAAGTTTGCGATGCCGCTTTAAGCAATAATATAAAATGCGCACGCGCTGTATTAGGAGATGACGGTGAACGACAAGCCATTATAAAAACTACTCGAGGGCGTGGATATCAATTTATTGCCGAAATAAACGCAATTCCTTGTGAGGCTAACAGCTCAAACATGCCTGAAGCGAGTATTAACGCTACCAACCCGATTATTTTCCCTGCATTTAACAACAAAGGTTATTTATGGCCATTACTGGCAGTCACCTTGCTGCTCTTTTTGATTATTAGCTACAACATTTTGACACCGGTTAGCGAAAAAAACGTGAACAATGCGGCTAATAGTCACAACCTTAAATCCATTGCCGTGTTGCCATTTAATAATCACAGTGAATTAGAAAAGGATGTGTTCTTTACCCGAGGGGTACATGATGACCTGCTAGTACAAATTTCAAAAATCAGCGCGGTTAAATCAATATCTAGGCCTTCTGTGATGACTTACCTTAACAGTGGTAAGGATGTGCAAACTATCGGCAAAGAACTGGGCGTGGCGACCATACTGCAAGGCAGTGTGCAACGGGCAACCGAGAATATCCGGATCAATGTTCATTTAATTAATGCCTTAACCAATGAAAATATTTGGGCAGAAAGCTATACCAGAAAACTCACCGCTAAAAATGTTTTTGCTATTCAAGAAGAAATCGCAAAAACCATTGCCACAACACTTGAAACGGTGCTTTCACCCAAAGAAATAGCTGATCTTGAAAGGCTGCCAACCCAAAATATGGCTGCTTTAGAGGCATATTTTAGGGCAAAAGAAAGTGGTCGGAAAAACACTCATGATGGAAATAAGCAAGCCATTGCCCATTTAGAGAATGCGATAACACTCGACCCAAGTTTTTCCACGGCTTATGCATTGTTAGCTATTTTACATGTAGGGCAAATTTATTGGACCGGACTACCGGCAAAAGAGCAGTTAGTGAAAGCTGAATCTTTAATCGCAACCTCCATGAAACTTGATAATAATAGCAGTGAATTATATCGAGCCATTGGCAGGCTGAGAAGTTATGAACAAAACTATCAGGCTGCTGACACAGCTTTTAAAAGAGCAATCAATATCAACCCTAATAATACAGCTGTTTATATGTCATATGCTCAATTAAATTTGAGGTACTTAAATAATATTCCTCAGGCAGTTAGCTTGTTATCAACAGCCTACACGCTCAATCCCAACGATGATAATTTGGCCGCAACTCTGGCTCAAGCATATATTAAGGCCGGTCGTTTCAATGACGCAAGGGAAAAAGTGGAAGATGTTTTTATCCGCAAACCCACTTTTGCCAAAGCCTATAGAGTATTAACTAGTATTGAATTTTTCGGTGAACATAACATTGCCGAAGCTCTGCGCTCACTTTCTATAGCCATTCAACTAGACCCAAATGTGCCTTTTAATTCAATGTTAATGGGCTTGATATACATTCACTTAGGCGATAATCAACAAGCGATAGCATGGCTTAGTCATGCTATCGCGCTTGCACCAGAATTTAGTGGGGCAAATCATGCTCAAGGATTTATTCATCAACTTCGCGGCGACTATAATGCCGCTATCGATTCCTACCTTAAGGTATCAAAAAGCTTCATGCTAGTTAACGAGTCTATGTACAACCTGATGAAAGCCGGTTTGCAAACACAGCGTTCAACGGAAGTGATTGCGCATTATCAAAAAATTTATCCTGAACTTTTTGAGGCCGATGTCAAGGTAGATGCCACCAATTTTGTCGTCGCGCTAGGGCTTGGCCGATTGTTAAAGCAACAAGGCAAAATAGCGCAGGCGACTAAACTGTTAACTGGTAGCCTTAAAGCGGCTCAGGTTGAAATTCATGGCGGCTGGGCGGATGAACATAACAACTGGCAGGCTCAAATTTATTTAGCGTTGGGGGACAAAAAGGCCGCATTGAAAGCTTTTTCTGAGGTTGTTGAACAAGGCTGGCACTCAGAGAAACTGATCAATGATCCTGACTATCTCGAGCTTCATAGTGAGCCAATATTTCAACAACTAGTACAGAATATGCAATTTCGCCTTAAGTTAGAGCGAGAGAAAATAAAAAAGATGAAATCTAGTGGAGAACTATCTCCTATCCCGGCAATTCCATAAGTTGAAACAACCATAAGAATCACTTAGCCAGAGAGAATTTTAATATGAAGGTAAAATACCGAAGTTAATATTGAGTGTTAGCTTTTCCTAAGTAGAGTTCTTTACTTTGTAATTGCAATAAACCCCCTTAAGTCTGATAGACTACTTTTGGCACAAAGCGACTGAAAACAGCACCAATAATTAGGCATTACTAAGGTCTATAAAGTGGCCAAAAATAGACGTAATTTGCACATCTAAGCCTACTTATGTGTGATTACTCTTCTTATTAAATTAACTCTATAACCTAGAGTTATCTTTATCATTATTTAATAAATAGCCCTTTTGTAGAGTTTAATCTTGCTGGACAAAATTTAGAAATAAACTGGAACCCACACAAATGCTTAGCTTATACTTGAACTGATAGGTAGGTCACATACAACCTGAGTATACTGACAGTGTTTAAAGAACCATTTACGCGATTTCAATAGCTAAAAAAATCCAGAAGGGTATCGAAATTCCAGAAACCAAGGTAAATTCCCACACGTATAAATCTACCGTATAGATATCGGCTGTAATTTTTGTAAGACATGTCTTACATGGGTGTGAGATATATTGTTTTTAATACTAGTTTTATTCACTGGTTTTATTTAAGTACTTGAATTTTATTGATATTAATAAAGTTAATTCATTACAAAAAATTTACTAATGAAATGTTTTATTTTCATCCTTCTAAACTTAAGTTTTAAGTGTATTATTAATCATGTCAGGAAGACACAGAGCAGGAAGCTCTTTAATATACTTTATTCGCTGTAATGGTTATTAAGGTAAAGAGTACTAAAGTATGAAGTACTAAGGTATTTGAATAAGGCTTAAGGATAAAGTCTAGTAATTAAGAAGTTACTAAAGGATGAAAATAACAAGGATGTGAATCAATAAGGATTTTGATGTCAGGAAGACGATGTCTAGGAGGAAATTTTTGTTGTAAATGGAATTTATATAAAGGATTTTTTAAGGATGATAGCAAGGAAATACAAGGCTGTATTGCTAAAGGACAATAAGTAGGTATTACTTAAAGGATATACTAAGGAAAGTATTCACGGATGAAATGAGAACACTAAATAAAAGTGCAGGATGCACATAAGCTAGTTATAAAGTGCAGCTCTTAGAGTTGCACTTTTTTATGCCCTTTATTAAGTTTATGTGTGCTATCACAGATAAATACCTATAAAAAGTGGCTTTAGATTTTTCAGTTTTAGTTCATCATTACAATGATATAACCGAATTTTGTTGAAGCACAACAAAAAGAAAAGGCGACTATGTTGAACATAATCGCCTTGAGTTAAATCTAAGTTAGTCAAAAGCTAGCTTGTAAGCTTTTCCCCTTCTGCAACTAATTTTTCTAATAATGGGGCTACTTGCCAATAAGTATTTCCAGCTTGTTGTTGGAATTTTTTGATTGTAGTGACAACTGTTTCTAAACCAATTTCATCGGCATAACACATGGGGCCACCTAAGTAGCGTGGAAATCCATAACCGTTAAGCCAAATGGCATCAATATCACTGGCGCGACTAGCTATGCCTTGCTCTAGTATATAGGCACCTTCATTGATCAAAGCAAAAATCAGTCGTTGTTGAACTTCTTCATCACTGATATCACTGCGTTGTTTAATACCTAACTTTGCAGCATGAGTTCTAATAAGGTTAACAGCAGTATCGTCTGGACTACGCTTGTTAGTTTTTTCATCATATTGATAAAAACCCGCGTGAGTTTTTTGTCCTAATCGGCCGGCTTCCACTAACATATCTGCGGGAGCGAAATAACAAGGATCATCAGAGCGATCAGTATTTGCTTGTCGAGCTTTATAACCGATATCTATGCCTGACATATCGTTAACGGCTAATGGCCCCATGGCCATTCCCCACTGTACCATGGCATTGTCTACTTGCTGTGGCGTAGCACCTTCAAGTAATAACATATTGGCTTCGCGACCATAACAAGCATACATGCGATTTCCGACAAAACCGTAGCAAACTTTTACTGCGACGCTTATCTTGCCCATTTTTTTGCCTAAGGTCATTGCCGTAGTAAGTGTTTGGGCGTCAGTATATTTAGTGGCAACTACTTCCAATAATTTCATTATATTGGCAGGGCTAAAAAAGTGCATGCCAACGACTTTTTCTGGTCGTGTGGTTGCTTTGGCTATTTCATCAATATCTAAGTAAGAGGTATTACTCGCCAGAATTGCATCAGGCTTACAGACATTATCTAGTTGAGAAAATATTTGTTGTTTGACCTCCATGGTTTCAAAGGCGGCTTCTACGACTAGGTCAACTTGCGCTAAATCTTGATACTCACAAGTGCCAGTGATTAATGCCATACATTGATTAACTTTTTCTTTGCTAATAATGCCACGAGTTTGTGCTTGCTGATAACGTTTGGCAATGGCATTAATGCCTTTGGCTAAGTTACTTTCACTCATTTCTAGCAGTGTTACATTAATGCCTGCATTAGCAAAACACATGGCAATACCGCCTCCCATAGTGCCAGCACCAATAACGGCAACTGATTTTATATCGGTAGGTGTTGGCTTTGTCTCAGAGGAAATCATGAGTTTAGAAGCTGTTTTTTCGGCAAAAAATGCGTGGCGCATTGCGCGTGATTGAGCAGAGCCCCGACATTCTAAAAAGTATTCACGTTCTTTCGCCATGGCTTCATTTAAAGGTAAAGTAAATGAATTTTCTATTGAGTTAACGGCGCTTTGTGGTGCTTGTTGACCACGTGATTTTTTCGCCAGCTTATCTCTAAATTGCTGACATAACGCTAGCGCAGCCTGTTTTTTCTCACTATTAAGTGTCATTGGTTGTTGAGTTATTATTTTACTTGTTTGGTTTTGTTCAAGTAATTCTTTGGTAAAGGTAATTGTTTCGTGAAGTAAATGATCTTTATTACTACTATCCGCGCTGATTAGTAAGTCGATAATGCCATATTCATCAAGTTGGTCTACCTTTTGAGGTTTTCCTGATGTGATCATCGTTAATGCCAATTCAACGCCGGCAATTCTAGGTAATAGTTGTGTGCCGCCAGCACCAGGAATTAGCCCTAGATTAACTTCAGGTAAGCCAATTTTTGTGCCTTTAACGGCAACGCGATAATGACAGGCAAGCGCTAATTCAAATCCGCCGCCTAGTACTGAACCGAATAGAGCAGCAATGATAGGTTTTTTACATTGGTTTATACGTTGTAAAACATCAGGTAAATGAGGCTCTTTTGGCGTTTTACCAAATTCTTTAATATCAGCTCCTGCAATAAAAGTTTTACCTTGGCAATATATAACAATAGCCTCGATACTTTCATTTTGTTCTGCTTGAGTAATAGCATCTACTACCCCTTGGCGAACTGCATGTGATAGCGCATTCACTGGTGGGTTATCAATATTGATGATAGTAATGTTATCGGCATGTGGTGTTGTTGGTATTAGTAATACAGGGTTAGTCATATTCTTGTTTTATCCTAAAGCGGTGAAGCCTTTGCTGTTATTAATTTGATTATTTAGGTTTTTATAGTTGTAACTATTCACCTAGCGCCATTTCGCTTGCCCTGAGCCGCTTGCCCTGAGCTTGTCGAAGGGTCGAAGGATTAAGACACAAATCGCTGATAAAATTTATTACTGGCTTCAGGTAGTTTTCCCTGAGCATTTTTCATATTTTCTTCAATATATGTCGCAGAAGATTCTCCTAGCACTTTATACATCTTCTTTACTAAATCATGTGCCTCATATCCTACCCAACCTTGTTTTAACATGGCTTGTGGGAAATCAGGATCTCGTAATAAAACCCGGCGATAATCATGAATTAATATTACTCTAAGTAAAAAGTATTCTGTCGTACTCAGTTGCTCTGGCTTAGAATGTTTGTTTAAAAGTTGTTGGCAAAGAGGTCGATAAAAATTAAGAAAATCACGATAACTTGTTTCTAATTCTGATAATTCCCAACGATCTTTTATCAGTGCTTTCATTACGCTTTGTGAATTTAAATCAGCAACACTACCGTTGAGTACTATGACATTGCCCGCTAGGCCTAGTTCATGTATAGCTTCATCCAATGATGAGGCATCGCAAGAAGGATGTGCGTAAAGTCCAGAGACTAAGGTGTTAAACCCTTGCCAAAGTAAACTTTTCCTAAACTCTTCTTTTTTATCGTCTGGTATTGAAATAGGTAAAACTAAAATCCAGTTTCCACTCCAGTCAGCTTGATCAGCGGCATAAATTCTTCTTGCTGCTTTTTCGTAATGCGCCATGGCAAAATCGGTAAAGCAGTAATAACTACATCGACCAACTTTATTTCCTTGCAACCAGTTATTTTGTACTAGACGATAGACAGAGGTTCGTACTTGACGTTCATTAAAGCCCAATGGCTCAAGCACTTTTATTAAACTTGAAAGCCAAAGCCAACTACCATGTTGAGAAACGATATCACCAAAAATAGTGACTATCATCGAGGTACAAGTAATACTACTTTGTTTTATATGTTTTTTAACAGTAAGATTAATTTTGCTGGTTTTTGTCATGCTTTTTCCTACCTTCATTAACACTGATTTTGTATTGCCGCTTAGTAAATTGTAATCAATTTACTAAGCGGGTAGCAAGTAGGGAATATATTTATAGTCAATATTTAACGTGCCTATGTAGATGGCTCAGCATCGTCATCCCCGTAGTTTCTTAATCGGGGATCTAGTGTATTAAGCGCAATAGATCTTCGATCAAATACTTCGAAGATGACGTTTAGAGTTACATCCAGCCATGATATTTAATAAAGCAATGATAGGTTTAGCAAAAATTTATCTATCATCAAAACTGACAACAACTTCATCTGTAATAGGATGTGATTGACAGGTAAGAATGTAACCAGCATCGATTTCATGTTGTTCAAGGCCATGGCTAATATCCATGTCAACTTGCCCTTTGACCAACTTAGCTTTACATGTTGAACATACCCCCGCTTTGCATGAATAAGGTAGCTCTACGCCATTGGCCATGCCAGCATCTAAAATATTAGCGCCTACTGTGGCTAAATCAAAATTATTACTACGACCATCAGCGATTACTGTTACTTTACTGGTACGCTTTTCGCCATATTCATGAACACGATTTTTAGCTTTCTTTAATACCAGTTGCGCATCTTCAGACGAGCTAGCAAATAATTCATAATGAATTTGATCTTCGGCTAATCCTTCAATTCTAAAACCGCGAGATACTTCAGAAATCATTGATTCAGGCCCACAAATGAAGGCTTCATCGGTGGTATTTATATCAATAACTTTTTGTTTTTGTAATTGGTAACCTTTCTTGTTATCAATTCTACCGTTGAGTAAGTCAGCGCCTTGATCTTCTTGGCTCATGATGTTGACCCAATTAAAGCGCGTTAAATAACGGTTTTTAATAAAGCTCAACTCTTCTTTGAACATCATAGTAAGAGTTTTTTGGTTACCATAAACCAAGGTGATTTGTGAGTTTGGCTCACGAGCTAAAATCGATTTGGTTAATGATAAAATTGGTGTAATACCACTACCGGCAGCTAATAGCATGTAGTTTTTATTGTTTTGGCTATCTAAGGTCTTTAAAGTAAAGTCACCTTGAGGAGCCATCACTTCAATATTATCACCTACCTTGAAGTTATCATTAGCAAAGTTAGAGAAAACACCTTCTTCTACTCGTTTTATCGCTACTGATAGTTGCGCTTCGTCTATACCAGAACAAATAGAGTAACAACGACGAACGTCTTCTCCATCAATAGAGACTTGTAGTGTTAAAAATTGTCCGGGAGTAAAAGTAAAAGTTTCCTTTAACTCCTCTGGGATGTTAAAACTCAAGCAAATTGCAGAGTCGGTTTCTGGCCTAATATTGGCGATGTTAAGAGAATAAAATTTTGTCATGTCGCACCTTCTTGTTATTTATACCAATTGAAGTAATGAATTGAATCATTCATTACTTCATTACTCTGTTGGTATTGTTGCGATTAAATATGTTTAAAAAGATCGAATGATTCAAGGCAGCTGTTGCACTGAAACAAGGCTTTACACGCAGTTGAACCATATTCGCTGAGTAACTTAGTGTCAGCACTGCCGCATTGCGGACAAAGTACTCGGCTGTCACTATTAAGGGGTTGCTCGTGATCACCTACCAAATCATTAGGCGGAGCAATACCATAGTCTCTTAGCTGATTTCGACCTTTATCTGTCATCCAGTCAGTTGTCCAAGCAGGTGATAATTCGGTAATTATCACCGTTTTTTCAATGCCATGTTCTTTAAAAGCTATTGTGATATCTTCAGCAATAGCATCCATAGCGGGACAGCCTGAATAAGTAGGAGTAATGGTTACTGATGCTTGATCACCCAGACGTTTGATATCTTTTAAAATACCAATATCCCATAAAGATAACGCAGGAATTTCTGGATCTTTAACTTGATCTAAACAATCCCATAACTCAGGAAACTCTGAATTACGACGAAATTGTTCTCGCTCAAATTGTATCGGGTTTTTTGTCGGGATTACGTGCATCATAGTCTCCATATAACTACCACTTGGCACCAGGGAATGAACGGTGAACAAATTGCATTTCAGTTAATAAATGCCCTAAATGTTCAGTGTGATAACCTTGTCGGCCACCGCGAACGGCCCACTCTTGATCTGGTACCGTTAATGTTGCTTCTTCAATAATAGCGGTTACTTCTTTTAGCCAATCAGCTTTTAAAAGTGTGCAATCAACGGCAATACCTGCATCAACAAGACGCTGCTCTAAATCATCAAGTTCAAATAATTCATGGCTATAACCCCATATATCATTTAAAGCAAGTTGCATTCTTTTGTGGCTTTCACTGCTACCATCGCCTAAGCGTAAGGTCCAATCTTTTGAACGACGACAATGATATTTTGTTTCTTTAGAGGCTTTTACTGCAATCGCGGCAAGCGTTTCATCATTCGACTTTTCTAATTGCTCAAGAAAGTACTTGTTATAAACATCAATTAATAATTGGCGTGCAGTTGTATAGGCGAAATCACCTTTGTGTAATTCATGCAATAAATGGTTTTGAAATTGTCTTTCATCACGCAAGTAAGCAAAATCATCTTCTGTAATATCGTCAGTGCCATTTTGTTCATTGCTAAGTTGTGCTGCATGGGTGTAATACATGCGTGCATGACCAAAAAAGTCGAGTGCAACATTGCCTAAAGCGACATCTTCTTCAATAAAAGGCGCTCTTGATACCCATTCTGAAAGACGGTGACCGATAACAATAGCATCGTCACCAAGACGCGCAGAGTAATCAATAATATCTTGTTTGCTCACAGTTTCTGTAGAACTAGTCATTTTTCACTCCTGATTACATTGTGCCAACTTCTTTGGGAATATCATAATAAGTTGCATGACGATAAGGTTTATCATCAGAAGGATCAAAAAAGCTATCACTGTCATCTTCTTGTGATGCACAAATATCATTTGATCTTACAACCCAAATGCTAACACCCTCACTACGGCGAGTATAAACATCGCGAGCATATTCTAAGGCTTGTTCTTTATCTTCGGCATGTAGGCTACCGGCATGTTTATGATCTAATCCACGTTTTGAACGAAGGAATACTTCAAATAACTCTAATTTTTCTAAACTCATCTTATTTCTCCTCAAGACTAACTGTACTAACAACTTTACTACCAGGTTTACTGGTTATAGCTGTTAGGCTGCTGTTTCAGCGTTAATTTTTCGTTGTAATTTTTTTTGTTTGTACTCTGACATAGCATCACGAACCCAAGCACCTTCTTCATGTGCTTTTACATGGTGTTGAATGCGCTGACGATTACTATGGCCGTTGCCATTAATTACCGCGTAGAATTCTTCCCAATCAATTTCACCACTGTCATGTTGACCTTTTTCTTCATTCCACACTAAGTCTTTATCAGGGTGTTCTAACCCTAAATAAGCAATTTGTGGCGCTGTTTGGTCAATAAACTTTTGACGTAAATCATCATTAGTTTCGCGTTTGATTTTCCATTTCATTGACTTGGCGCTATGTGCTGACTCGGAGTCATGTGGACCAAACATCATTAATGAAGGCCAGTAAAAACGATTTAGCGAGTCTTGCGCCATTTGTTTTTGTGCTGGCGTACCTTTAGCAAGTTCCATCATGATCACGTAACCTTGACGCTGATGAAAACTCTCTTCCTTACAAATACGGATCATGCCACGTGCATAAGGACCATAAGAGGTACGTTGTAGTGATACTTGATTAACGATAGCAGCGCCATCAACTAACCAACCAATAGCGCCCATATCACCCCATGTTTGTGCAGGGTAGTTGAAAATAGAGGCATACTTGGCTTGACCACTTTGTAAGGCAGAAATTAATTCACTGCGCTCAATACCTAAGGTTTCAGTCGCACTATATAAATATAAACCGTGACCACCTTCATCTTGAACTTTAGACAACAATACTGTTTTACGGCGTAAAGAAGGTGCGCGTGTTATAAAGTTGCCTTCAGGTTGCATACCAATTATTTCTGAATGGGCATGTTGTGACATTTGGCGGATTAAATTTTTACGATAGGCTTCTGGCATCCAATCTTTCGGTTCGATTTTTTGCTCGCTATCTATTTTTTGTTGGAAAATAGCTTCTAGCTCTGCTTCGCTTTTATTATATTTAGTCATTTCTTCCCCTGTCGTTAATATGTTAACTACTTTAATGATACGATTTTTTGAGTATAAGTCAACACTGTGTATCATATTAAGTTACGTTATTTTTAATCACTATAAATTTTAGAGAGTTACGTGATAGTTAAACCCTTTCAATGATGATGGCAATGCCTTGACCAACGCCAATACACATGGTGCATAACGCATAACGACCTTGTGTGCGCTCAAGTTGATGCATGGCAGTAATGACTAATCTCGCGCCACTGGCACCTAAAGGATGACCTAAAGCAATAGCACCACCATTTGGGTTTACGTGGGCTGCATCGTCAGGTAAGCCTAGTCCTCGTAATACAGCTAATCCTTGTGCTGCAAAGGCTTCGTTTAATTCTATAACGTCCATTTGATCTAAAGTTAAACCTGCTTTAGCTAATACTTTATTAGTAGCGGCAAGTGGTCCATAGCCCATAATACGCGGTGCTAAACCAGCAGTTGCCATGGCAACTATGCGCGCTCTTGGTGTTAAGTTATTGGCTTTAATTGCTTCTTCTGAAGCAAGTAACAAAGCACAAGCACCATCATTAACGCCAGAAGCATTACCGGCAGTAACTGAGCCATTTTCTTTAAAAGGGGTGGCTAATTTTGCTAACGTTGCGATAGGGCTTAGGCGTAAATGTTCGTCATCAGCGACAACAATATCGTCACCTTTACGTTGTTTAATATGAACAGGCACAATTTCAGGGCTAAAAAGTCCGGCTTTTTGTGCTGCTAAGGCTTTTGTTTGACTATTAAAGGCAAAAAGATCTTGATCTTCACGGCTGATGTTAAATTGTTCTGCAACATTTTCTGCCGTTTCAGGCATAGAATCTACACCGTATTCTTTTGCCATAAGTTTATTAACAAAGCGCCAGCCGATGGTGGTATCAAAAACTTCAGCTTGACGGCTAAAAGCACTAGTGGCTTTAGGCATAACAAATGGGGCTCTTGACATAGATTCAACGCCACCAGCAATAATCAAATCGGTTTCACCACTGGCTATCGCACGTGCGCCAGTACCAATGGCATCAATACCTGAGCCACATAAACGGTTCAGTGTTACGCCAGGTACATCTATAGGTAGGCCGGCAAGTAAGCCACTCATGCGAGCAACATTACGGTTATCTTCACCAGCTTGGTTAGCACAACCGTAGAAAATATCATCAACACTGGCCCAATCTACTTGTGGGTTACGTTTGATTAATTCTCTGATCGGAATAGCACCTAAATCATCAGCTCTTACGCTAGATAGTGCGCCACCATAGCGGCCAAATGGGGTTCTGATTGCGTCACAAATGTATGTACTGTTCATAATAATTTCCTTGGCTACTTTTCTTTAGGTAATATACTTTCTTCAGGTAATACACTTTGCTTTATACGCGCAGAGTTACCTTTAAAAAGTGCAATAAGTTGTTGGTTCTGGTTAGTAATTTTTATTTGATAAACACCGCTACGACCGCCTTGATGTAGTTCTTCAGCTGTTGCAGTAAGTGTATCGCCCTCAAAGGCTGGACTGACAAAATCAATGGTGCAGCTTAGCGCAACTGCGGCTTGATTCTGTGAATTACAGGCAAAGGCAAAAGCGGAATCAGCTAAGGTAAATATTTGCCCGCCATGACAAGTTTTATGGCCATTTAGCATAAAATCTTTTACAACCATTTCAGCAATAGCACTACCGCAGTGAACTTGTAATAATTTAATACCTAGCGCTTGAGAGGCTGCATCATTCTCATACATGTGTTTGGCACATTCTTGAGCTAGCAGATCGGCTTCACTAAGGTTTGAGTTATCATTTGTCACAATTATTCTCCGGTGAACGTTGGTTGACGTTTTTCCATAAAGGCACTTACGCCTTCTCGGTAATCACTGGTGCGTCCTAGTTCACGCATTGCATATTTTTCTAATTCTAATTGTTGGTGCATAGGCGTAGAGAAAGAATTATTCATAAGCTCTTTTATCTTTGCTAAGCCTTTGGTTGGCTGCGTTGCTAAATGAAGGGCTAATGTCATGGTCTCATCCATTAGGCTCTCATCTTCAACGCATTGCCAAATCATGCCCCAATTTTGCGCTTGTTCAGCAGAGAGTTTATCGCCTAATAATGCTAACGCTTTGGCTCTTGGTAAGCCTAATGCGCGTACTAAATTAAAGGTGCCGCCTGAATCAGGTACTAAACCTATTTTACAAAATGCTTGAATAAATTTAGCGCTTTTAGCCGCTAGAACAATATCGCAAGCTAGTGCAATACTGGCACCTGCACCCGCAGCAACGCCATTAACAGCACAAAGTACAGGCTTTTCCATTGTCATGATATTGCGGATAAGTGGGTTGTAATTCTTTTCAACTGATTCACCTAAATCTGGTGCTTCATCAGAAACTTTTACCGAACGATCGCTTAAGTCTTGTCCTGCACAAAAGCCACGACCTGCGGCAGTGATAACTAAGCAACGAACTTCACTGTTGTCGCGAGCATCTTTCATTGCTTCGCGCACTTCATCATGCATTAGGGCATTAAAACTATTGAGTGAAGCAGGGCGGTTCAAGGTTAAAACAGCTACACCTTGATCTAGTTGATATGTGATGGTAGAAAAACTCATTTTACTCTCCGCTTTTTATGTCGTTGTTATATTATTTTGGTATTCATTTATGGCTGCTTAATCTTATTTCAGTAGACACTGTGTTGTAGATCAGTAACACTACTTAATCTATTAAGTACTATTTATTCTGTAACTATTTAAGGACTCTTTTATGCCAAGTTATGCTATTGAAAACCTTGTTCCTGTTGTTGATCCGCTTGCTTATGTTCATCCAACGGCTGTACTAATTGGTGACGTTATTATTGATAAACACTGTTATATTGGCCCTAATGCGGTATTACGCGGCGATTTTGGCCGTATTGTTGTTAAACAAGGGGCAAACGTACAAGACACCTGCGTTGTTCATAGCTTTCCTGGGAAAGACTGCATTATTGAAGAAAATGGCCATATAGGTCATGGCGCTATTCTTCATGGTTGTCATATTGGCGAAAATGCTTTGGTCGGCATGAACGCGGTTATCATGGACGATGCTGTTATTGGTGCTGAATCTTTAGTTGCTGCAACAGCCTTTGTTAAATCTGCTTTTGAATGCCCACCAAGAAGTTTATTAGCGGGCAGTCCTGCGACAGTTAAACGCTCGTTGAGCGATAAAGAAGTTGCTTGGAAAACCAGTGGCACCAAGCAATATCATCACCTAACTGAACGTTGCCTAAACAGTTTGCATCAAGTTGAACCCTTAACAGAAGTTCAAAGTAATCGACCACGTTTTACTGACAGTGCCTATAAACCTAAGCATGAAGGCTAATAAACTAACGTGCCTATGTATATGGTATATGGTTCAGGATCGTCATCACCGTATTTTTTTAGTCGGGGATCTTATGTATTAAGCGCAATAGATCTTCGATCAGATACTTCGAAGATGACGTTTACCATTACATCCTGAGTTAACTATATAGCCATGTAAACTAATTAGATAAACATCCTCAATACATGAGGATGTTTATCAAAAGCTAATTAAGCTTCTTGTCTTTCAACTAGCGTCATAATGTCGTATAACGCAACAATTACTTGATCTTGATTAGTTACTTCAACATCCCATACCACAACACCTGTGGCTCTTTCTTCTTCTGGGCGTTTGTCTTTTTTGATTTTCTTTTTAACAGTAATTTTTACTTGAATGGTATCGCCAATTGGAACCGGTTCAACAAAACGTAAGTTTTCTAATCCGTAGTTTGCTAATACTGGTCCAGGAGCTGGGTCAACAAACATACCCGCAGCAGCCGAAATAACAAAATATCCGTGAGCAACACGTTGGCCGAACATAGAGTCTTTAGCAGCTATTTCATCAAAGTGAGCATAAAAATGATCACCTGATAATGCGCCAAAGTTAACAATATCAGCTTCAGTAACAGTACGTCTGTGGGTTGTTAAACTTTCACCCACTTGTAACTCTTCAAAATACTTTCTAAACGGGTGTTTATCGTTACCCGTAGTCGCAGCACCAGCCATATATTCTTTAGTGATCGCCATTAACGTTGTTGGCGAGCCTTGAATGGCAGTACGTTGCATGTAATGTTTTACTGCGCGTCCACCACCCAATTCTTCACCGCCACCAGCACGACCTGGTCCACCGTGAACAAGTGTTGGCAATGGAGAGCCGTGACCCGTTGATTCTTTAGCACAATCTCTATTGAGTACTAACATACGACCATGATAAGCAGCAGCAGAAAGCACTATTTTAGTAGCTTCTTCATTATCGTAAGTTACGACTGAGGCAACTAAGCTACCTTTGCCTAAACGCGCAATTTCAATCGCTTCATCGATAGAGTTATAAGGCATAAGTGTACTGACTGGGCCAAAAGCTTCGATGCTATGAGGCGCATCAGTTTCTAGCGGCTTGTCACAATAAAGTAACGTTGGAGGATAAAAAGCATCAGGTTTAAGGTTCTCGCCAGTGAGTTCAAGCTTGCTTAAATCACCGCCGTAAACGATTTCACAGAAATCACTCAGTTGTGCAACTTTGTTTTCAACATCATTACGTTGGCTTTTACCCACTAAAGGTCCCATGCGAACACCTTTAATACTTGGATCACCTAAGGTCACTTTACTCAAGCGAGCAATTAAGGCTTCTTGTACTGCAGATACTTTACTTTGCGGCACAATAATACGACGAATGGCAGTACATTTTTGTCCTGCTTTTACCGTCATTTCGTTGGTAACTTCTTTAATGAATAACTGAAATTCTTCATCTTCAACGCTAACGCTTTCACCTAAAATACAGCTGTTTAATGAGTCTGCTTCCATGGTGAATGGAATGCTATTGGCAACGATATTTTCGTGACAACGTAATTTTTGACCTGTGCTTGCAGAGCCAGTAAATGTAACCACATCTTGTTCATTTAAGCGGGCAAGTAAATCACCAACGCCACCACAAATTAATTGAATAGAGCCTTCAGGTAATATGCCGCAAGCAATAATTTCTTCTACCATGGCTTGGGTTAAATAAGCGGAAGCAGTGCCAGGTTTTACAATAACGGGCATACCAGCAATTAAACTAGGGGCTATTTTTTCTAGCATTCCCCAACATGGAAAGTTAAAGGCATTTATATGTACGGCAACACCGGGCTTCGACGTTAATATATGACGAGCAACAAAGGTGCCTTTTGCTGAAAGAACTTCGGGAGCACCTTCAACAATAAATTTTTCATTAGCAAATTCTCTACGCGCTATACCAGAGTAGCTAAACATTGTGGCTAAACCACCTTCAATATCAACCCAGCTATCAACTTTAGTAGCACCAGTTCTAGCTGATACTGCATACAACTGCTCTTTCTTTGACATTAAATGCTTAGCAACATTTTTAATGGCATTAGCTCTGTCGTGAATAGTCATTTCGCGTAGTGCTTTACCGCCAACGTTACGGCCATGCTCTAGCATTTTGTTAAAATCTACACCATTACTACTGACTTCGCAGACTTCACTACCATTAAGTGCATCGTAAACCTTAACCCCTTGCCCTTGGCCTTCAAACCAAGTTCCATAACAATAACTTTTTGATATCATTGACTAATCCTCGTTAACCGTTTGTCGGTTTTTGTTTTTTTAACTTCTTCTATTAAATAATCATTAAATCTAAATTTAAAAAGTGATACATTTTTATTGATTTGTATCAAAGAAGTGTTTTATATTATCAGCAATTACTTAATATCGAAAGTACTTTTTTTAGGAGAATAAAATGTCATCAAAACAGCTTGGTTATGAAGCAATTGAAACAGCAAGTGTGGATGAATTACGGGATTTACAGTTTAATCGTCTCAAAACGACACTGATTAATGCTTACAATAATTCACCGGTATATACAAAGAAATTTGATGATCATGGTGTTCATCCAGATGACTTAACTTGTCTTGAAGATTTAAGTAAATTTCCTTTTACTACCAAGGCTGATATGCGTGATAACTATCCTTTTGGCATGTTTGCTTTGCCGATGGAAAAAATAGTGCGTGTACATGCGTCAAGTGGTACTACGGGTAAACCAACGGTAGTTGGTTATAGTCAAAATGATATTGATACTTGGGCTAACGTTGTTGCACGTTCAATCTATGCTGCGGGTGGTAGACCAAAAGATAAAGTACATGTTGCTTATGGTTACGGTTTATTTACCGGTGGTTTTGGTGCTCATTATGGTGCTGAACGATTAGGTTGTACGGTTATCCCTATGGGCGGTGGTCAAACCGAAAAGCAAGTACAGCTTCTACAAGATTTTGATCCCGATATAATTATGGTTACACCTTCTTATATGCTTAATATTGCTGATGAAATAATTCGCCAAGGTATCGATCCTGAAAAAATGGCACTTCGCACAGGTATTTTTGGTGCAGAGCCTTGGACAGAGGGTATGCGTACAGATTTACAAGCACGTATGTCAATGGATGCGGTAGATATCTATGGTTTATCAGAGATGATGGGCCCAGGTGTGGCACAAGAATGTATTGAAACGATGGACGGACCAACGATTTGGGAAGATCATTTCTATCCTGAAATCATTAACCCTGTAACAGGTGAAGTGGTGGCAGATGGTGAAGAAGGTGAATTAGTTTTCACTAGTTTAACCAAAGAAGCAATGCCAATGATACGCTATCGCACCCGTGATTTAACACGTTTGTTACCGGGATCTGCTAGAACGATGCGTCGTATGGATAAAATAACCGGTCGTAGTGATGACATGTTAATTATTCGTGGTGTAAACGTTTTTCCAACGCAAATTGAAACACAAATTTTAGCGATTCAAGGATTAACGCCTCATTACCAAATTGAAGTAGGTAAAAAAGGTAATATGGACACCATTAAAGTGCAGGTTGAACTTGCACCTGAAGCAGTTAATGAAAATTATGATGAGCTAGTAAGAAAACTGAATCATAAAATTAAAACGTTCATTGGTATATCATGCGCTATTGAATTGAAACAGCCTCATGAACTACCTCGTTCAGAAGGTAAAGCCCAGCGAGTTATTGATAATCGCAAATAATCTATACTCTAAATAGATTAATGAACATGCCTATGCACATAGCTCAGGGACGTCATTCCCGTATTGTCTTAAACGGGAATCTTAGTCTACAGTACTCAGATCTTCGATTCAGCTTTGGTGTCCAGACCAAAGCTAGACCCTACATCCTGTAGGAAAAAATACCTCGAAGATGACGTTTACAGTAAGCTCCTGAGTTAACTACATAGGGATGTTAAATAAATAACGAAGAGGTTGATTGTTTTAACCAGTAGAAATGATCACATATTTAGTGAGGTTGGTGTTACACCCCCCGTAGGCGAATTTGTCTCGGGGTGTGTGAATATTGCGCTTTAAAGCACCGGTTAAAATGCGATAAATCTCCAAAGCCCCACTCTAAGGCAATATTGCTAATAGAAATATTGTCAAACTCATTATTGGTTAAATTTTTATAACACCCCTCTAACCGTAATTGTTGAATATACTTAGAAACAGAAACATTTTGGCTTTTAAACAACATATGTAAATAGCGTTTACTAATGTTTTCTGTTTGTGCGATAAAGTCCACGCCAAGTCTAAAGTCTTTTATATGCATATTAATCATACGTTTAATTCTTTGTAAATGTTGTTCAGGTGAGCTTTCTATCGCTTTTTTATCACTACCTTTTTGGTTTTTAAGCGAGGTGATAAGTAGATCAAGTAGGTTCGCTTCCATGCTTTGCAGCGCTTCAGGGTTTAGCTGATTCATACGTTGTGACAGTGAGTAAACAAACTGCGCTAACATGCCGTTGGTTGGCTCTTCATTACCCATTCTTAAACCTAAATAATCATCAGGTGTTTGAAACATTTCTTGCAACGCTATTTGTGGCATGGCAAATATCGCTTGTTGATGACTGGCTTGAAATTCTAATTGATAGGGTTCACTAGTGCTGCAAATTATAAAGTCACCCGGGGCTAATCTTGCTTCTCTCCCATAGTGTTTGGTACTGCAATTGCCTGTTAATTGAAACTTTATTAAGTAATAGGCATCAGTAACCCTAGCAATATCAACCTTTGATCTTTGCGCAATAATTGGGCTGCTAGAGACTTGAGCAAGACTAAAACGGTTCAATCGCTTACTACTTATTGATGCATTAAAGTCAGTATTATTAGGTGAAGGTAATGCACTACAACTCATCGGACAAAAACTATTTGATATTTCATTGTTGAATGAATCCAAACTAGTGATTAACGTTGTCATTGTTCAACTCCTAAAATATCGTATTATAAAACAGCTGGTTACAGTTATCGTAAACAAGTATCAATTGTGTTTTTACTTTCATTCGTTGCACTTTTAGCCTATTTTCTTGTTCTCTTTAGACCAAGATATTAAGCATTTATATTGCTTTAATAATATTGTTAATGTGTTAACAATATTATAGATTAATGATAATTCAAAGGTGTTTCGATCATTTATAGTAAATCTGTTGTTAACTTATTAAGTAAATAATTAAATATAAACATAAAAAATAAACATAACTTACAACTAAAAGATCACTTTGAAATACGGGGAAAGAAATGAGAATGAATAAAGCTAAATTAGCAATGGCTATCAGTGCGGCGTTAACAATTTGTAGTTCTGCTGTTGTACAAGCCGAAAATGTTATCGAAAAAATCATGATCACTGCTTCAAAAAAGCAAGAATCAATTCAAGCCAGTAACGTTGCGGTAACGGCATTTTCTGGTGATATGTTACGGGAACTAAATTTGACTGATAGCACTGATATTGCTAGTCAAACCCCAGGTTTGAATATAGGTACGCCTGTTGGAGAAGGGAATAACCCTTCAATTAGTTTACGGGGTGTTGGTCTTAATGATTTTAATGATAATAATGAAGGGCCTATTGCCGTTTATCGTGATGAGGTTTACCAATCGGCCATGCCGGGGTTAACTTTTCAGTTATTTGATTTAGAACGTGTTGAAGTACTTAGAGGGCCACAAGGGACACTTTACGGGCGAAATGCGACGGGCGGCTTAGTCCATTTATTTCTAAAAAACCAACTGACGAGCTAGAAGGCTTTGCTAGTGTTACTTTTGCTGAGCATAACCAAATCAAAACAGAAGCGGCGATATCCGGCGGGTTAACCGACAACATTCAAGCGCGTTTATCACTAGCGACCAATAACCATGATGGTTATGTGACTAACCGTATCGGCAAGGATGCAAATGAAGCGGATAACCAAGCTTATCGTTTGCAAGTCAATTTTGATTTGTCTGATAACTTTACTGCGTTAGTGAATGTTCATGGCGCTAAATCAGATACGATTGCGCCCCAATATCAACATCAAGCAACTGATGATGGCTCAGGCACTGCTGGAGTGAGTGATTTCTATGGTTATAAAGATACTGACGGTGACGTATGGGCTGGTGAATATGACCGTGAAGGTTTATTAAAAATTGATTCTAAGGGCGCATCAATCCACCTTGATTATGATGCGGGTGATTACACTTTAACCTCAATTACAGCGGTTGAAGATGTTGAGAAAATTCATCAAGAAGATACTGATGTAGGGCCATTTGACGGTATTACTCCGCAGTTCATTTCAGAGAACCAACAGTTCAGCCAAGAGTTTAGAGTTGCCTTTTCCACTGGCTCATTAGATTGGATGTTTGGCGCCTATTATTTTGAAAATGAAGTAACTGGCGCATTAGACTTAGCCCTTAATTTTCCTGGGCCGTTAGTTGATGTAATTACTGGCGCACCTGAAGGCTCGTTTGGCCCAGACATGGTCAATTTTGTTGATTATGACGTTGATTATGTGCAAGAGACTGAATCGTCTGCAATTTTTGGTCAAGTTGAAGTGCCATTAAACGAACAGTTTAATTTAACCGTTGGTCTGCGCTATACCACTGAAGAGCGCACCATGACTTATCAAAACAAAGCCACAGGTAATCCAGATGCTGTGGTGAATTCATGCATAATCCCAGCGGGTGATGTCTGTGATTTTGGCTTTGGACCAGACTTTCCGGGCACAGATCACTACCTTAATTTTACTAGCAGCAATGCAGACCTTGGTAGCTTAGGAAAAATTGACGATGACAATATCTCTGGCCGTATTAGTTTAGATTACACCCCAACAGAAGATTTATTGGTGTTCTTTAATATCGCAACAGGTTTTAAAAGTGGTGGCTTTAATGGCGGGTTTTTAGATTTTACTGACGGCGTTACTGTTGAAGATGTGCCATTTGAATCTGAAGAGTTACTGAGTTATGAGCTTGGTTTTAAATCAACCTTAGCTGATGGCGATGTTCGCTTTAATGCGACGGCGTTTTATTACGACTATGAAAACTATCAAGCATTGACATTTTCTGGTTTAAGCCAATTTATTGATAACTCTGACGCGACAATTAATGGTGCTGATTTAGAGCTAATTTGGTTACCGGGCGATAATTGGGATATTAGTTTAGGTGCTAGTATTATTAACTCAGACGTCAAAGAAATTACGGTACTTGGAGATAAGTTTAAAAATAATGAGATGGTATTGGCACCAAAGTACAGTGTTAATGGTTTAGTGCGTTATCAAGCGACAGAAGAGTTGTCAGTACAAGTTGATTTTAACCACCAAGATGAGCAGTTTTTTGATATCACCAACAGTGAAGTATCAAACGAAGATGCTTATACGGTTTTTAACGCCCGAATTGGTTATGACATCAATGAAAACTTATCTATTTCAGCGTTTGTTAAAAACTTAACCGATGAAGAATACCGCGTATACAGCTTTGACTTTACTGGTGCTGCTGGTTACAACCAAAACTTTTATGCTGCCCCTCGTTGGGTTGGCGTAACGGTAAATTATACTTTTGAATAGGGCTGTTAAATATTTAAATCTAAGCTACTTGAATACTACTCCTTTAAGTAGCTTGGGTATTAAATACAAATGGATTTTTGTTAGATATTAAATTTTAATAGGTGTTTTATGAATAAGTTTACAATGACTATAAATGGTCAACAAAGTCAGTCTACGCTGTATTGTGATGTGATTAATCCGGCCACAGGGCGAGCTTTTGCTCAGTATCAGCAGGGCGGTGTTGATGATTTAAATCAAGCTGTCGCGTCAGCAAAAAGTGCTTTTAGTTCGTGGAGTCAAACCAGCTCAGCTCAAAGAAAAGCGAAAATGTTAGCGCTAGCGGGGGTATTAGAAGCCAATATGCCCGAATTGATGGCTTTAATTACCCAAGAAACTGGCAAGCCTATGGCAGGCTTGAATAATGTTGGTTCAGGTATGGAAGTTGGCGGCTCAATTGCTTGGACACAAATGACTGCAGAACTTGAGTTAGCAG
>NZ_QOLD01000027.1 GCF_003333305.1 Candidatus Colwellia aromaticivorans
CAAGCAATCCCCATAGCACCGAGTTCGATTCCCGCGGTTTCTTCATTGTGAGCCTTTTAGACATCAGCCTTCCTATAATGGGCTGATGATAGATTTTGTGTACTGGCTGATATCTAAAAACCTTAACTAAGTGAACATAAACTTGCCTAATTTTGATAACTAATTTAGGTCAGTAATGTGGCATTTTTGTCATTAGGAGATCGTCTTTTTGTGGCAGAAGTGTGCATTAGCAGTGTTCAATATATCCAAAGATGACAGATCTAATAAAGTCGAAATATTATTGGCACATTGGCTGGCAAAGGTAAATGCAATTAGGTGGCACTGATGGTAGAGATTTTCCAGTAAAGATGGAGATAATAAATGACACCACCTCTAGCCGGTATATTATTATCTGTAGTGCTAATTGCTGTAATCGCATTTGTACAATTCAAACGAAATAAAAAAGTAGATTAGATGTTTGGATAGTGAATTGTTTATTTGAGAGCAGCTTATGTCTCGATGAACGGTTACTTGAAAAAAAGACTTATTTACTTTATATTACTTTTACAGTTTATGGGTTAGCGGCTGTGATTTAATACCCAACACTTCAAATAATATCCTCGTTAATATTTATCCAAGTCATTGCTATTACAGTTGATTTAAGAAAGTAAATTCACATTGCTTTCTTAAATCTGCTGTTCTCAGCATTTGTTTGACAGAGCTATAAAGTCAATTAAAACTGCTCACATTTCAAAAATAGTCTTTAGGCTATCTATAAAATGGTACTTGTTACCAAACTCATTCAATCCCATTAAATGCAGCAATTTTATTGTTGTATTTTTTTGCGTTTGAAAAAATCCAAACGGGCCTAATCAGCCTCAAATCAAATAAACTCTAACGAGTTAAGGAACAATATATGAATAACGTACAAAAATGGGAAGATATATCCAGTGGTATAGCAATACGAACAGATGTATATCAATCAAAAATAGTCGATAACAAAGATAGCGGTATGCTTGAGTTTGTAAGACAGAGAACCTATAAAAATCTCGGCCGCAAGCGACCGAGTTTTAAAACAAGTTCAGCTGATCTGAAGGTATTTCTTTCTGATCGAGTTCAGTAAGCTGGTCTTGAACATATTTTCTAATTGTTTCTTCGTTGGCATTCCCAATCGTTTCTACAAAATAACTTTGCGTCCACAACTTCCCGCCCCAAAAATATTT
>NZ_QOLD01000041.1 GCF_003333305.1 Candidatus Colwellia aromaticivorans
TCGGACATCTTTGGCTATAACGGTTTTTATCACCTCACCAAAGCTTTTCGCAGATTAACACGTCCTTCATCGCCTCTAACTGCCAAGGCATCCACCACATACGCTTAGTCACTTAACCATACAACCCCAAATTGTTTCATCGTTCTTTGCATTTATACGTCGTTGTTTACGTGTTCGTGTAGAAAAAACTACACTTCACAAATAAACGCCTTGTCTAAAGCGCAAATAACTTTGAAAAATGAATAATCTTTAATTTTAAGAGAAAAGATAAAACATTAATCATGGAATACTCGGAGACTAATCCGAGTTAATTGTAAAGTCTGACATTTTCACGTACTCATCATATCCAAAGACATGAAGTGAGTTACTTGATAAGACAATTACTATCGAGTAGATAATAATTGAATGTTGAATATAAGGCCGAAGCGTTATATTCGATTCTTTTGTTGAGTAAATCCTTGGGAAAGAATTTACTCGGTGGTATTTATAATCATATAATCAACAGCGCGACACCGTGACTACCTTATAAATACCGATTTTTATATCAGCTTTCCAGATTGTTAAAGAACTAATTAATCACACACATTCGGTGAATAATTTGGTTAAAAACCAAATTTAAATTATCACTTTCTATTGTAGAGAGGGATACCTTAAATTTGGTTTCTTTCTTTAGTTGAAGAAGAAATGTCATTTTGTGTTTTTACAAGGCTTTTGAATGCGACGCATAGTGTCTCTTATGCGAGTATTCAAGTAACGCGGTAAAAATCAAAATTGGTAGGTCTGGGCAGACTTGAACTGCCGACCTCACCCTTATCAGGGGTGCGCTCTAACCAGCTGAGCTACAGACCTATTTTGTAAGCCCAGAGGCTTTCTTCTTCATTTCATTATCATACAATTTGTGTGAATACTCGTAGAACGCTCTTAAAAGAGAATTCTCATTAGTTGTTTTTACTTCAAGATAAGGAGGTGATCCAACCCCAGGTTCCCCTAGGGTTACCTTGTTACGACTTCACCCCAGTCATGAAACACAAAGTGGTGACCGTCCTCCCGAAGGTTAGACTAGCCACTTCTTTTGCATCCCACTCCCATGGTGTGACGGGCGGTGTGTACAAGGCCCGGGAACGTATTCACCGTAGCATTCTGATCTACGATTACTAGCGATTCCGACTTCATGGAGTCGAGTTG
>NZ_QOLD01000002.1 GCF_003333305.1 Candidatus Colwellia aromaticivorans
TAACTGGCGACCGCTTTGACGATGACGCATAAGTTAATCCTTCTCTCAAACTATTAATAAAAAAACGATGATCGAACTAGTCGTTGTCAACGATGCTTTCAGGTGGCCAGTTTTCTAGGCGCATGCCCAGAGACAAACCACGCGACGCTAACACGTCTTTGATTTCAGTTAGAGACTTCTTACCTAAATTAGGCGTTTTAAGAAGCTCAACTTCAGCACGTTGTACTAAATCACCAATATATTGAATTGCTTCTGCTTTTAAGCAGTTTGCGCTACGGACAGTTAGTTCTAGATCATCAACAGGACGAAGTAAAATTGGGTCGAATAATGGTTTTTCTTCCACTTGTTCAACTTCTTTAATATCACGAAGTTCTACAAACGCATCTAGCTGTTCAGCTAAAATTGTTGAAGCACGACGGATAGCTTCTTCCGGATCCAATGTACCATTGGTTTCCATATCTAAAATTAATTTGTCTAAATCTGTACGTTGTTCAACACGTGCAGAGTCAACATCATAAGCAATTCTTACTACTGGGCTGAATGAGGCATCTACCAACAAACGACCAATAGCACGATCTTCTTCTTCGGCATCACGGCGCGCTGAAGCAGGTACGTAACCACGACCCATTTCAATTTTAATGCGCATACTGATAGAACCTTCACCTGTTAGGGTGCAGATAACATGTTCTGGGTTTGCAATAGTTACATCACCATCATGTTGAATATCAGCTGCCGTTACAGGGCCTTCACCAGACTTAGTTAAAGTCAGAACGGCTTCATTTTTGCCTTCTAGTAAAACAGCAAGCCCTTTAAGGTTTAACAATATTTCGATGATGTCTTCTTGAACACCTTCTTTACTACTGTACTCATGTAATACACCATCAATTTCTACTTCAGTTACAGCACAACCTGGCATTGAAGATAAAAGGATACGGCGTAACGCATTACCTAAAGTGTGACCAAAACCACGTTCTAATGGCTCTAAAGTTACCTTAGCACGACGAGGATTGATATTTTCAATACCAACCATGCGTGGTCTAAGGAATTCGGTTACAGAACCCTGCATATATGTCCTCTCTTAAAGTGCAACTTTACTATTTAGAGTAAAGTTCAACAATCAACTGTTCATTAATTTCGGCAGATAAGTCAGCACGATCTGGA
>NZ_QOLD01000023.1 GCF_003333305.1 Candidatus Colwellia aromaticivorans
ATTGGCAACATGTCTTCTAAGCGAAGTCTTGTTGCTAATATGGATTGATGACCATCTCTTAAGACAACTTCGGTAATACCTAATGGTTTGCTCATGATTATGCCCTTATATTTTTGCTTTCTGTGAAGAAGAAGGTTGTTGAGAGTGCTGTTGGCGATAACGAGTAACAGCTCCGCTTATCGCTGCAACAATTGCGGGAGATATCTCACCGCTGGCAGCTTTTTTGTTGTTTTTATTCGAACGATTAGTTGTTGGTGCGATAGGATCAGGGAATTTAATCGCTAATTTAGCTAGCACTGTAGTAATAAAAAGTATTAATAAGCTTAAGAAAGCGAATACGACCACCATTCCGGCTAACATAAGAGTGCCAGCTTCTAAAAACTGTTGTTCCATACTGTTCATTATTTCTTCTCATTCGAAAATTTATGAAATTAGAATAATCACTCTACTGACTAAAAACAAACATTATTTTGATGTTTCAGAAAAATAACTAAACGTCAAGCCATAAAGTGGGAGGTATTTAGTGATTTTCATCAGTTATTGAAATAATAATTGCATAAAAGAGATATTGTATACAATATAATAACAATAAATGTAGGCTTTACAGCATATATAAGTAGTATTTTATACAATATACATAAATAGTTAATTGGTTTATTTCTTTTTAAGAATAATTAATTTTGAACCTTAAAACTAACTGACTCCAACTAAATTAGTTTAGAATTCGTTCATAATAGTCATTGAATTGATTAAATGCCTTCCAATCAATTCAAGTCCGATACACTCGATTAATTAATCACAGATTCATTAGTTTGAGATTACGTTAGTCGCAGAAAAAGTACTTCTGGCCATAGCGCTTATTCATCAACGAAGATCAAATAAATTGAAGCTCAGCGTGCAGGAGGGTTTAGTTTAGTCTACTTTAATATGATCGGTTAATTCGTGAGTAATAATACTCTCTATAAAGAACTTGCCTATGTACTTTACTCAGGATGTAACTGTATACGTCATCTTCGAAGTCTTTTGTCGAAGATCCATTGTCTTTTAGTTTAGATTCAGGACTATGTGCTCCATGCATAGTCTTCTAAGTAACATAAAGTTAAGAGATTGATTTTTAAGTAAACATAAAACTGGAACACCGTCATTTCCGAAGTCTCTGATCGGAAATCCATAGTGTTTAAAAACAGGAACCTCGATTCAGCTTTGTGGTTCCAGACCAAAGCTAAGTACCTACGTCCTGTAGGCAAAAACACCACGAGGATGACGACGTAAATTTTTGGTGTATGCTTATAGCAATGTTACTAGTAGATGGTTGGGGCGTAGCCGCTGTTTTGCTAATAAGTGGCATCCATGCCACGTCAGCCTAAAATAATCGTGAATCGTTCAGCGCCCTGAAACGCACATCTTGAAGTATCATGGGTATAGGTTTCAGATTATTTCAGACATAAAAAAACCTAGCCAAGGCTAGGTTTATTTACTCTCTGCTCTCAAATAAGAGTGAGAAATGTGGTGGGCGCGGCAGGAGTCGAACCTGCGACCGCCTGGTTCGTAGCCAGGTACTCTATCCAGCTGAGCTACGCGCCCGGAGTGTATTTATTTTTCAGCTTTAATACTAGCTTATCTTCATTGTTTTATCACTTAAAGAAAAGTGTTGGACTGGCAAATGTCGAACCTTTCGGTTATACAGTGCCTGGTTCGTTTTCTTTGAACCATCCATTATTCTTTATTTTAACACTCGAATAAAAGTGGTGGGCGCGGCAGGAGTCGAACCTTTCGGTTATACAGTGCCTGGTTCGTTTTCTTTGAACCATCCATTATTCTTTATTTTAACACTCGAATAAAAGTGGTGGGCGCGGCAGGAGTCGAACCTGCGACCGCCTGGTTCGTAGCCAGGTACTCTATCCAGCTGAGCTACGCGCCCGGAGTGTATTTATTTTTCAGCTTTAATACTAGCTTATCTTCATTGTTTTATCACTTAAAGAAAAGTGTTGGACTGGCAAATGTCGAACCTTTCGGTTATACAGTGCCTGGTTCGTTTTCTTTGAACCATCCATTATTCTTTATTTTAACACTCGAATAAAAGTGGTGGGCGCGGCAGGAGTCGAACCTGCGACCGCCTGGTTCGTAGCCAGGTACTCTATCCAGCTGAGCTACGCGCCCGTAATAAACTATGTTTTACATCTTAGTATGAAGATACACAACCATTAAATTCACAAAATAAAATAATGGCGGAGAGGGAGGGATTCGAACCCTCGATCCGGCTATAAACCAGATACTCCCTTAGCAGGGGAGCGCCTTCGGCCACTCGGCCACCTCTCCAGTGGTGCGCATATTAATAGATCTCAAAAATAAGTCAAACCTTTTTGTGCATTTATTTTTGTTTTTTAACTGTTTGCTGACAATTCAAACAATAATGATAATTTTCGACCATTAAAAAGATAGTCAAAAAAAAACACCATCAAATGTGGTGTTTTTAAGAACGTGATAATTTTACAACAAATAATCTATACGTTGCCTGAGGACTCAGTATCATCTTTCTCTGCTTGAATACGCATGTAAATTTCTTCACGGTGCACTGAGATTTCTTTTGGTGCATTAACACCGATTCTTACTTGATTCCCTTTAACACCTAATACTGTCACAGTGACTTCGTCACCAATCATTAATGTCTCACCAACGCGTCGTGTTAATATTAACATTTACATCTTCCTTTTCTTAAATTGAGATCCACTAAATAAATATACATAAGCTAGTAATATATAAAGTTAGTCTGATTTTCCATAATACCTTTTAAGTAATAGTAGAGATTACGAAAAAATCCACCTTTAGATGAGGATAAAGCTCCAATGCTTTTACTTCATCAAAGTGTTTAGTATTCTAACAAGCTTATCTTAACTTTGAATAGGCTTTAAAGTTGTTTTTAAGTTAATTTGTGTTATTTATTGCCGTTTTGTTACATTTAAACAAAGTAGCTGTATATAATTAATACAAAGACAGCACTCCACAATTTTAGCTTTAATATACGCACTCACTCTTTACTACTCAAAAGACCCTAGTCTTTGTCACAAAATAGACCTCAAAAAAAAGCCACCTGGTTATTATTCAAGTGGCTTTTTAAAAATACGTATTTTAATAAACTTTGTTAAATTAATTTTTCAACTAACCATGGTTGTACTGAGGCTAGCGCAGTTGCTATGTTTTCAGGTTGACTACCGCCTGCTTGTGCCATATCAGGTCGTCCACCACCTTTGCCACCTACTTGCTGTGCAACCAGATTAACCAGCTCACCAGCTTTAACCTTTCCTGTTAAGTCTTTGGTTACACCTGCAATTAAACCAACTTTGCCATCATTAGCGGTAGCCAACATAATAATGCCCGATTGCATTTTGTTTTTAAGTTCATCAACCATACCGCGCAATGATTTACTTTCAACACCATTTAAATCGGCAATTAATACTTTTATGCCGTTGATTTCAATGGCTGAACTTATTAAGTCTGAACCGGCATGTGCTGCAAGCTCTTGCTTAAGTATACTAATTTCTTTTTCTAATTGCTTAGAACGGGTAATTAATTGTTCTACTTTAACACCAACACTGGCAACATCAGTTTTTACTAAACTGGCCACTTTACTCAACGTTAAGCTCTGCTCATTAATGTAGGCTAATGCGCCCGTTGCAGTTACGGCTTCAATACGGCGAACACCTGCTGCAATACCTGACTCAGATACTATTTTCAATATGCCTATATCACCCGTGCGCTCAACATGAACACCACCACAAAGCTCGGTAGAGAATTCACCTAAAGAAACTACACGCACCTCATCATCATATTTTTCACCAAACAGTGCCATCGCACCTTTTTCTTTGGCATCTTCTATGTACATTAATTCGGTTTCACCGGCATGATTATGACGTATTTCATTGTTAACAATTTGTTCTACTGATTGTAATTCTTGTTCAGTCAAGCCTTCAAAATGAGAGAAGTCAAAGCGAAGCTTGTCACTATCACATAATGAACCTTTTTGGGTAACATGCTCGCCTAACACCTTACGTAATGCCGCATGTAAAAGGTGGGTTGCGGTATGGTTTTTAACGATAGCCGCACGACGCTCTATATCAATTTCTGCTTTAACACGTCGATTCAAGCCCATATCGGTTTTAGCAACACCACGATGAGCAAAGGCATTACCTAATTTAATAGTGTCTTCTACTTCAAAAACACCACCATCAAGATGTAATAATCCAGAGTCACCAACTTGACCGCCCGATTCAGCATAAAAAGGGGTATGGTCTAAAATAACCAAACCTTGTTCACCTTCATTTAACTGACTTACCGCTTCTTGATCATGACAATTAAATAGCTCAACAATGGTTGCTGAATAAGAATGACGGGTATAGCCTTTAAAGTCAGTTTTGTGATCAGACTTTAATTGCTGATTGTAATCTGTGCCAAATTGGCTCGCTTGTTGAGCACGTTCACGTTGTAAGCCCATCGCAATATCAAAACCATTGTGATCTATATTCAATTGCCGTTCACGGGCAATATCTGCAGTTAAATCTGCTGGAAAACCATAAGTATCATACAATTTGAAAACATCGTCGCCACTAATAGTATCGCCATCTAAGTTCGATAACATATCTTCAAGTAAGATCATGCCACGATCTAAGGTACGACCAAATTGTTCTTCTTCAATTCTTAACAACTTTTCGATAATTGCTTGTTGTTGAGCTAGTTCAGGGTAAGCATCACCCATTTGTTCAACTAATGAACTCACTAATTTATGAAAGAAATGCCCTTTAGCTTCAAGTTTATGACCATGGCGAATAGCACGCCTGATAATACGACGTAATACATAACCACGACCTTCATTTGATGGTACAACCCCATCAACAATTAAGAAGCTACAAGAACGAATATGATCACTAATCACGCGAAGTGATTTATTATCTAAATCATTACACTCTAATAAATGCGCCGTATCTTTGATTAACGCTTGGAAAAGATCGATTTCGTAGTTGCTGTGTACGTTCTGCATAATAGCGGAAATACGCTCTAAACCCATACCTGTATCAATAGACGGATTAGGTAGTGGCTGCATGTCACCATTAGCTTGGCGATTAAACTGCATGAAAACGATATTCCAAATTTCAATAAAGCGGTCGCCATCTTCATCAGGAGACCCTGGAGGACCACCCCAAATATCAGCACCGTGATCGTAAAATATTTCAGAACAAGGTCCACAAGGGCCAGTATCGCCCATTGACCAGAAATTATCTGAGTCAAACTTTTTATCAGGAGACTTATCACCAATTCGAATGATTTTCTCTACCGGTATACCAATTTCATTATTCCAGAAAGAAAAAGCTTCTTCATCGTCTTCATAAACGGTAACTAATAATTTTTCTTTTGGCAGACCTAAAGTAACCGTTAAGAATTCCCATGCAAAACGTATCGCATCGTCTTTGAAATAATCTCCAAAACTAAAGTTTCCAAGCATTTCAAAGAACGTATGATGGCGCGCTGTGTAACCAACATTTTCTAAATCATTATGTTTACCACCAGCGCGAACACAACGTTGTGCTGAAGTAGCACGAGTATAACTACGCTTTTCAGCGCCTAAAAAAACATCTTTAAAAGGCACCATGCCGGCATTAGTAAAAAGTAAAGTGGCATCATTGCCCGGAACTAATGAACTACTTTTTACTATTTGATGTTGCTTAGTGGCAAAATAATCTAAAAATGCCTGACGTACTTCAGCGGTGCTTTTAATCATGGGAGCCTTAATCAATCTGTTTGTTCAACTGTTAGTTACTAGTGAAAATACTTACTACCGCAAAAATTTCATCATGTGAAAATCCACGATATTGTAAAAATCGTATTTTTTTGGCTTGCTCTTTTTGAGCCTGCTTAGGATCTTTTATCCACCTTTCACCAAAGCGCTTATTATACGCAAGCTCTGCTTGAAGATACCAATCAATTTCGCAATTATTCCGCAATTGTTGAATGATTATTGAGCAAACGCGTTTCTGCTTAAGTTCATTCTCAATATAACGCCAACCGTAACCTCTATTTGCTCGATACCGACAGGTACTTATGGCAAAACGTGTGTCTGATAAGTAACCTTTATCTAGGAATCGTTCAATAGCCGCATCTATGTCAGCTTCTTCAAATTCGCGAACACTAAGCTTTTGTCTTAATTCAAATTCAGAATGTTCTCGTCGCGCTAATAAGCCAACTCCGCAGTGTAAAGCCGTTTGTTTTTGTTTCATTTACATTCTCTTTACAAGTAATACCCGTTCCACTT
>NZ_QOLD01000035.1 GCF_003333305.1 Candidatus Colwellia aromaticivorans
GAAAGCTTGTGGCTTAAATTGACTCTGTCAAACACAGTGTTGACAGTCGGCTTGGTTTTATCCTCCACACCATTACTGGCTTTCATCGGCCTAGCCTTACTCACTACTACGGGTTCATCTGCCACCTCACACTCGTAATACTCTTGAGTCACCTCTTGAATAATACGTCCAACCATTTTTGATCAAATCATTTTGATTGGATACAATGCCAGGCTTCCCCAGTTACTGCACTAGTTCCCTGTTAGAAATTCCACCCTCAAACACAGCATTGGTCTGACTAAGTATTGGGCTTCGCGCTATTTTGGACGCTTACCCACCAATACCGCCGAAGCAGGTTACGGTTAGTTGTGTACCTCTAACTTCTTATGGCTTCCTTCAGACCCCACCGTTAGCCAGTGACGCCCTTGCCATTCAGATTATCTTCCCCTTAGTCGGGGTGATAAGGCTTCTTTCAGCCTATCGGGTTTGCCAGCTTCGCTGGGCAAACAAAAAAGGCCATTGCTAACGAATTAACACAGCAAATGGCCTTTAGAATTAACCCATAGTTTACGTGACTAGATTCCCGACACCCCCTCGGGAATGACAAAATCACAGTTAAGGTTAACTAGTGAATAGTAAAATTTCCCGTTAGTAGATCAGTTTTAGCTGAAGAACTACCGACATAAACTTGATAAGTCATTTTTTCGATTTGCCATGCTTTAGCATCGGGGTTGTACCAAGCCATGTCTTTCGCTGCTACTGCCAATGCCACCACTCTACTTTCCCCTGGTTGTAGCATGATTTTATCAAAGTCTCTGAGTAATTTTACCGGACGGTCCACGCTTGAATTATCAAAACCGATATAAAGTTGCACAATTTCTTCACCGGCAACTTTGCCTGTATTGGTCACTGTGACTTGTATTTTCAGTGTGCCATCTTCAGTTAATTCTGGCGTAATAACCGTTAAGGCACTGTAGGTATAATCGGTGTAACTTAAGCCAAAACCAAACGGGTACGCTGGTTCAATGCCTTTTTTATCAAACAAGGTGTAACCGTGATAATAACCGTAAGTGATTTTTTCAGTGTAAGGGGTAAAATAAGGATAATCGCTTTCTTGCTTGGCAATGCTAAAAGGTAATTTCCCGCTGGGATTAGCCTCACCATAAAGAATGTTAGCTAAAGCATTACCGCCTTCCATGCCGCTGTACCAAGAAAATAAAATGGCCGGCACTTGTCTATCCCAAGCGGATAAATCAATAGCGCTGCCGCCAACATAAACCACCACTAAGTTGTTATTAGTTTTGGCTAATGCTTGAATAAGCGCTTCATCTTCAGGTAATAATTTTAAGCTTTCACGGTCGCCACCATTGGTTTTTTCACCAATTCTTTTGCCCGCCTTTGCTGATTTATTAGCTTTTTCTGATGCTAATAAAAACTCACCTTCATCAACATGGGTGTAGCCAACCACAACGATGATTTGATCGGCTTTTTTCGCCAATGCCATGCTGGCATTAATATCTACTGCGTTATCTAATATGACTTTATTACCCAGTTTTTTATTATATGCAACAATGCCTTCGTAGGGGGTAATAACATAAGGTTCAGTGGTTTTACTGCTACCCGTATCGCCTAAATTCTCCATGTCAGCTAAGCGGCCAATAACCGCAACGGTTTGATTAGCTGACTTGCTAAATGGCAATACAGGCTTATTGTTCACTTTGCTATTTGTCACTTTACTGTTTTTCAAAAGCACCATGCTTTTTTCAGCCGTTAGTCGCGTTAATGCAATAGATTCAGGCGTGGCAATAATGGCATCTGGGTATTCCATAGGATCTTCAGACAGCCCGTATTTTAACTGGGTTCTTAAGGTATAGAATATTAATTCATCAATATCTTGCTCACTAATCTCCCCATTTTTAATGCCTTGTTTAATAGTATCAAGCTGATAAACCTTCTGATAAGGCATTTCAACATTTAGACCTGCTTTGATACTAGCAATGCCGTCGTGAGTTCCATAAAACCAGTCTGAGCTAACAAAGCCTTTAAATCCCCATTCATCTCTTAGAATGTCGGTCAGCAAATATTTGTTATTACCGGCATACTCCCCTAAGACTTTATTATAGGAAGACATCAGTGAAGCGACATTCCCTTCTTGCACCACCTTTTTAAAATGCGGTAAATAGACTTCACGCAAGGTACGCTCATCAACTTCAACATCAACGACGAAACGTGAGTTTTCAATACTATTTAAAGCAAAATGTTTCGCACATGACATGACATTATGATGCTGCAATGCGTTAACTGCAGCTAAACCCAATTCGCCCATTAACCAAGGATCTTCAGAATAGGTTTCTTGTGCACGGCCCCAAGCAGGATGTCGTAACAAATTAATGGTTGGCGTGCCCGTATAATTAACGCCACTAGCGCGCATTTCTTTAGCGATGACATCATAGATCTTACTTTCTAACTCAACATCCCAACTAGCGCCACGCGCCATCGAAACAGGGAAAGAAGTTACACCGAGTTTATCGCCTGAAGTACGCATTTTGTTTGCTCTAACACCACGAGGGCCGTCAGAAAAGGAATAAGGGGGTAAATTTAGCCGTTCATTACCACCGGCATATATATTAGGAGTACGGCCAAATAATATACCATTGCCAACAAGTGTTAGAGCCGTAGACATTTTTCGACCATATAATTGGTCGATCTTTTCATCAAGCTCCATTTGTTCAATTAACCCTCGAGTTAACTGATCCAATTGTTGTTCTGATGTGATTTTTGGAAATTTACTTTTATCAAACTTAACAGAATGCACCGGATAATCGTATATTTTATAGACCATCACTCCAACGAAGAAAAGCAATACGGTAAGCACACAACCGATTGTTTTAATTGCTTTTTTCACAAACAAGCCCTATTGCACGCTAAAGTATGATTTAAGTAGATCTTGCTTGGCTGAAGAACTACCGACATAAACTTCATAGTCCATGTGTTCTACCTGCCATGCTTTCGCTTCGGGGTTGTACCAAGCCATGTCTTTAGCCGCTACTTCCAATTCAACCACTTTGCTTTCACCAGCTTGCAGGGAGAGTCGATCAAAGTCTCTTAATAACTTAACTGGGCGATCAACGTGCGATTTGGCAAAACCGATATAGAGTTGCACAATTTCATCACCGGCTACTTTGCCACTATTAGTTACCGTTACTTGGACTTTCAGCGTGCCATTATCAGTCAATTCAGGCGTAATAACTTCTAAGTCACTGTAATTATAATCGGTGTAACTTAAGCCAAAACCAAACGGGTAAGCAGGCTCAATGTCTTTTTTATCAAACAGGGTATAACCGTGATAATAACCATAAGTGATTTTATCGGTGTACGGGGTAAAATAAGGATAATCGCTGGCTTGCTTGGCAATACTAAAAGGTAATTTTCCGCTGGGATTTACCTCACCATACAGAATATTAGCTAAAGCATTACCGCCTTCCATGCCGCTATACCATGAAAATAAAATTGCCGGTACTTTGTCATCCCAAGCCGACATATCAATGCCACTGCCGCCAACATAAACCACCACTAAGTTGTCATTGGTATTGGCTAACGCTTGAATTAACGCCTCATCTTCTGGTAACAGCTTTAAACTTTCTCGATCGCCCCCCTCTGACTTAGCCCCAATTCTTTTACCAAGTCGTGCGGCTTCGTTAGCGTCATCTGAGGCCAGTAAAAATTCACCTTCATCAACATAGGTATAACCTACTACAACAATGACTTGATCAGCTTTTTTCGCTAACGCTTTACTAGCATTAAGATCAGATGCGTTATCTAGCACAACCTTATTACCCAGTTTTTCATTATAAGCCGCTATACCTTGATAAGGCGTAATAACATACGGTTCAAACGTACCGCTACTGCCTTTATCGCCGGTATTTTCTACATCGGCCAAACGACCAATAACAGCAACGGTTTGGTTTGATTGTTTAGAAAATGGTAGGACTTTATTCTTTGCTGTATGGCCATTTTTAACATAACTATTCTTAAGTAACACCATCCCCTTTTCCGCTGCTTCTTTGGTTAAGGCAATTGATGCAGCTGTGGCGATGATAGAATCCGGATATTCCATTGGATCTTGTGCAAAACCATATTTAAGCTGCGTTCTTAGGGTATCAAAAACTAACTCATCAATTCTAGCTTCGGTAAATTCACCATCCGCTATTGCTTGTTTTATGGTGTCGTGTTGATAATGTTGTTGAAATGGCATTTCAACATTAAGGCCAGCATTAATGCTAGCAACAGCGTCATGAGTACCATACATAAAGTCATTGATAACAAAGCCTTCAAAGCCCCATTCATCTCGAAGAATATCGGTTAGTAAATATTTGTGATTACCCGCATAAATACCATTCACTTTATTATATGAAGACATCACTGAAGCAACATTTCCTTGCTGTATAACCTTCTTGAAATGGGGTAAATATACTTCTCGTAGAGTTCTTTCGTCAACTTCAACATCAACAACAAAGCGAGAGTTTTCAATACTATTTAAAGCAAAATGTTTAACACACGACATCACATTGTGCTTTTGCAGAGATAGAGTCGCTTGTAGACCCATTTCACCCATTAACCAGGGATCTTCAGAGTAAACTTCTTGCGCACGACCCCAAGCAGGATGACGCAATAAGTTAACCGTAGGCGTACCAGTATAATTAACTCCGCTAGCACGCATTTCTTTAGCGATAACTTCATATATGCGGCTTTCCATTGCTAAGTCCCAACTGGCACCACGCGACATAGAGATAGGAAATGAGGTCACGCCTTTTTTATCGCCCATGGTTCGTTCTTTATTTGATTTAACGCCACGAGGACCATCAGAAAAGGCAAAACGAGGAATATTAAGGCGCTCGTTACCAGCAACATAAAAATGAGGTAGGCGATCAAATAACATATGATTAATACCAAGCGTAGCTATGCCCTCGCCCATTGTTTGCCCATACATTTGGTCAATTTTTTCATCTAGGCTCATTTGGCTGATCAGATCATGAGTTAACTTATCTAAGTCTTGCTTGGTATTAATTTGAGGAAACTTTTCTTTATCAAACGCAACAGGGTAAACAGTATAGTCATATGCCCGATATATCAAAAAGCTTATTACAGCAAATAACGTTAGTAATGAATAACCTAACCATTTGATAACCTTTCTTATTTTCATGTTATTTCCTTGCAAATAAATAAACCCAAGCCGCAAAAATTGACTTTCTTTAAAGAAACTATAAAAAACTAACCTGAAAACAATATGAATGACTGAGTTAATTACTAAATAAATAACAAAAATTTCTTTAAACTTGAGCAAAAAAAACCGAACCTGCAAATTGCGAAGTTCGGCAAAAAAAGCAGCCAAATAGACTGTTGGAAAACTATATCATTTGCTACTGTGTAAATTTAGGTCTCGGTGCAACCTCTACACCATGATGTTTAAAACCAACTTTTCGTTTATCTACTACATCAAAACTTTCGCCATTTTGATAAGTTAGTTGCGCAAATAACACGAACTTTTTCCGGGCAGGAATAGTAAGTTCCAATTCAAACGACTGCTCACCATTTTTATCAATACTTACTTTAACACGTGCTGATTTTTCAAGAATATTTCCTGCTTCATCTGTGGCAAATAGTTGTACTTCACCGTTAACCATTTGATGATTATCATTAATCACAATAAGTGGGATTTCAGCTAGATCGCCACGTTGATAATCATCAGTCCATTTATTGATATAAACGATAGCGGGTGACCAAACATTTTTACTGTATTCATGCCAACGCGGCTCCATCACTAGGTTTTCTAGATCAATGAAGTTGTCGCTGGTAAAGGAACGTCCCGGTTTAGAATGACCTAAATAGGTAAAGTGTTGTACGCCTTGATAACCGCGCTTTGCCCGCCAAAAACCTGTTAACCCTGCTTGTAAATAGGCCCAAGCTTCTCTGCGAGTATCGGTGGTATTGTCATCACCTAATAAACGTGGATATATTTCATCCGTCAATCTTGTGGCACTGCCATCACGGTTTAGCCATAACCAACCAAATTCATTAATAATATAAGGGTTGTGATCAGACGGGTAGGTTACTTGAACAAGGCTAGCAGGATTTAACGGCCCTTTATGTTGACCCGGATTTCCATCTAAAGATTCAATGCCTTCGCCTTGATTGCCCCCAAAGAAAGCGAGCATAGCATTAAAATTTGCTGAAAAAATGTAAGGGTGATCTTCAATTGGATCATCCTTGTGGTGTGGTTTTTGCCAGCCGCCATTCTCCCACTGACGGGTTGGGTCTAAATGACGAACGTTTGTAATAGTATCGAAAGATTTCAGATCCGTTGTTTCATTGGAGGCACTCCACCATGCAATGGATGGATGATTCCAATTTTCTTGAATCCAACTGGTAAACTCTTTTTCTAATTCAACCATTGACCATTCAGAATTCGGTTGATCGAATTTATGGGCGGCGGTATCTTTCATTTTGTTCATTAAGCTCCAATAGGCAAATTCATCGTCTATTAAAAAGCCTTCTTCATCAGCAATGTCATACCAAAAATTAGGCAAACGACCTATGCTGGTTCTAAATAAATTCCAATGATATTCTTTAGGGTAAGAAGTATATAGCTTACGTACCCAAGCTTCATTCCAAGCAAGCGAACCTGCTTTTGGATCTTCAAAAAAACGTCCTAACGAAAAGTTAGAGCCGCGAAGGTAAGTCTTTTCACCATTTAAATAGAAACCACGTTTATCACCACCTCGCCACTTAACACTGCGAAAGCCAAAACGTGTTGCTTGATCATCAATCACAGCGTCAGCTAGTTTTATCGTTGTATCAGCAACATAAAGAAACGGCACGTCTAGTGTCCATAATTGCATATCAATTACAGCAACTTTTTGCTCTATCGTTTTAGTTTCACCGGCAGCCAAATTTAAGCTTGTAGAACTTTGGGTTGATGCGCTGGTGTTGGCATGCCACTCTCGTAAGCTGTTAACAACTTCAAGAGTTATCTTGCTGTTACTGTTGTTTTTAATGGTATTTTTAATGGTGGCAATACCCGTAGTAATATCCGTTTCAACCTTAGTACGAACCAGTGTTTGAGCACCAGTGAATAATAAATTGACGTCATCCCAAATACCGGGCATCCAATACTCTTTTTCATTATCTTGCCCCGTAGGAATAAAGGCTGGAACTTGACTACGCTCAGCGCCGACTCTAATAACTAATTCGTTACTTTCGCCCCACTTTATCGCCCCTTTAAGATCAAACTCTGCTTGGGTAAAAGCGCCATAATGATTGCCTATTTCTTCACCGTTAAGCCAAACTTTTGCGCCATATTTAACTTTGGCAATACACAGTAAAGCCGTGTCTTTGACTGATTCTGGCGCGTCAAAACTACGTTTATACCAAAAAGCATCACGCTTTTTACTCGGTTGCCCTAAACCATTAAATGCTGGCTGGGCATCTGCTAGTAGCCCCGGAACAGCGGCGGTGTGAGTAAATTCTGTTGGCTGCTCGTTAGTTAAAGCGCCCTGCTCTACTTGCCATCTGCCATTAAGGGAAACATATTGACGTGCTTTTTCACCCCAATTATATTGCCCCGCTGTTCCCCCACAAGCGATTTTAGGCTGCGCGCCTAGTATTTCAGCTAACGTGTTTTCTTTATTCGCAGGTACATGAGATTTAGCGAAATTATCGTACTTGCCATCTACCATTAATGGTGACCATAATGGCCATGATATAATAATTAATAACAGCAAAGAAAATATCGTGATAAAAAACCATTTAACACACTTCAACAAAATCCGCATTGAATACTCCTACAAAAACCGAAACTCTAACTTATAATTTGATTTGTACAGGAAGTAGTGTAAAAAAGTTTTCTGAATTAGATCTGAATCACGAGTACTTTTTGATAACACTATGTGATTTGGTTAAATGGGAAGCTTGAACAGGTATTAAGTGCCATAGATACGGTATCTAAGACACTTACTTAAAGCGTAGGAGATATAAAACGATTACTTAAAAATAGGTTGAGCAGCTTTATCGATAATGGCGCCAGGATATTGCACCACAGCACCAGCCACCTGATGGGCATACTGAGCGGCTACTTGTGCACAATGGCCTTTCATCCGAGCAGCCAAATAAGTGCCATTAAATGAATCTCCCGCTGCAGTGGTATCTACAGCTTCCACTGGCGTAGTGGGTACTAGTACCGCTTTATCTTCAGTACAAACTAAACAACCTTCTGGCCCCATTTTAATGACAAGTTCTTTAACGCCTAAGCGTTGATAATAAGATTGGCATTGCTCAAGCGTTAAGCTTGCATCAAAAAGCTGCTCATCATCAAGGGTCGGTAGCACTATTTCGCAATAGCTCGCTATTTTATCGAAACATTGACGAGCTATTTTTGCATTTGGCCAATTGCGCGGTCGGTAGTTACTGTCAAAAACTAACTTACCTCCTTGCGCTTTATATTCGGCAAAAAACAGCCATAAACGCTCAAGTACCTCTTGTGAATATAAAGACAAGGTAATGCCGCTTAAGTAAATATAATCGAAGGTCATTAATTGAGCTAATAAGTCATCGTTTTGCTTAAGTTCAAATAATTCACGGGCTGGTGACTCTTTGCGCCAATAAGAAAACTCTCGCTCACCATCAGCAAAGGTTTGAATAGCATATAAACCAGGAACACGACCAGGAACTTGAGCAATTAATTGCGTACCAAGCTGCTCAGATTGCCAAGATGCAAGCATTTCATCGCTCCACTTGTCATCTCCTAAAGCGGTAATATAATCCACATTACCCCCCTGTCTTGCCATATAAATGGCGGTGTTTAAGGTATCACCACCAAAACGCAGGGTTTGTGCGCCAAAAACGCTGCCTTGTTCACTTGAAAGTTCTAACATGCACTCGCCAATAGAAGCGCAACGTAAGGGGTGTTTAGTTGTCATCATATCCTTTCTATCTCTATTTATTTCTTATAAGGGTTTTATTTTTCTACGGCTTCGGTCATATCTATACCTGCAAATTTTTTCATTAACCAACTCATTAAATGGGCTGTTTTAACAGGCATTAAGCGATATAACTTATCAATAACTTTGCAATCTGAGCCAACAAGAATACGTGACTTATCTTTTTCAATACCTTTAATAATAGCCTGAGCTGCCGCCTGTGCCGTTACCCCAACTTTTTTATCTTCTTGCTCAGTGGCTGCTTGTTTGGCCTTTGCACTCATATCTGGCGCATTATTGGTAATATTGGTTTGCACGGCTCCCGGATAAACCACACTAACACCGACATTAGTATCAGCTAACTCAACCATTAAACCTTCGGTCATCAACTTAACCGCAGCTTTACTAGCACCATAGATCACTTGCCCAGGAAAAGGCATGTAACCGCCCATACTGGAAATGTTAACGATACGAGCTTGTGTACTTTGTTTCAACGCCGGTAAAAACGCTTGCGTCATATAAACAACGCCCCACCAATTAACATTAAAAATGCGCTGCATATGTTCAACGGCTAAGTTTTCTACATGGCTAAAGGGCTGAATAATCCCTGCATTGTTAATAACACCGTCAACTTGTCCATGCTGGTCAACAACGTCTTTCGCCGTTGCTATTACTTGTTCATTGTTGGAGATATCAACTACATGGCAACTAAAGCGAGCGTTATTGTCACTACTTTGTTGGACAAGTAACTGCTGAGTTTCAAGCAAGGCTTGTTCGTTATAATCAGCGCCTGCAACAATGGCGCCTTTGGCGATTAATTGTAATGCTAACTCACGACCAATGCCTGATCCTGCCCCTGTAACTACGATAACCTTATCAGTAAGCTTCATCTGTATTCCTACGTTTAATATTCATCTTGAGAAAAGAATAATTTGTCTTGATGAAATCAACCTGAAATACTCACTGCGGTTTGCTCAATAACCTCAGTACTTTCTGTTTCTTTTAACAACAATAAACATAAAGCAGGCACTGCCCCTAAAGTCATCATGGTACCTATGGCTAGACCAAAGATAATAACACTCGCCATTGAATAAAAGAGAGTTTCTTCCATTAACATCAAGGGGATTAACGCCAAAATAGTGGTTACTGTGGTGATGAGTATAGGTCTTAAACGATTTAAACTGGCTGATGATATGGCCTCAACTTTACGTAAACCAGCATTTTGCTCGGCAGTTATTTTATCAATTAAAACAATCGCATTATTAATAATAATACCGGCTAATGATAAAAAGCCGAGAGCACCGATAAAATCAAAATTGGCACCCGTGATATAAAGCCCCAAAAAACCACCAGAAAAAGCGAGAGGAATAGTCAATACAACAATGCCTGTTTTACGAAATGATGAAAATTGGGCTACTAAAAGACAGAAAATCAGACCAAAAAATAACGGCAGAGTTAAGAATAGCGTCCCGGCACTGTCTTCAAAACCTTCTAATTCGCCACCTAACTCTATACGGTATCCTTGGGGTAAATCATTATAGAGTTGTTGAATTTTATCATCCCATGCTGCCTGTAACTCTGGCGCTTTCATAACATTATGCCGACCACCCACGGTAATGTTTTTTTCCATATTTCGCCTAGCAATACTGCCAAATTGAGGCACCATTTTGATAGTGGCAACTTGGGATAGTAATACATATTCACTCTTGGTACTTGAGGTGAAAATTTTAACGTTATCGAGCAAGTTACTTGCCTCTTTAGCATTTACAGCTTCATTTTTAAGTTTAACAATCACCGGAACTAAGGTATCTCCTCGTCTAATTTCTGTGACTTTAGCACCACTAAATACGCCATTTAACGAATTTGAAATTGACTGATAGCTGATACCCGCTCGGCGTACCTTAGCTTGGTCAATTTCAACGCGAAAACGCTTAGTTTTATTTTGCCAATTATTAGAGACATCTACCGCACCAGGAATAGAGGCTAAAGCATTTTCTGCTTGTAACGCTAAGTCATACAGCACGTTTGCATCCGGGCCACTAAAACGTAACTGCACAACACCTGGCGGCACTGTTCCTCGTGCGATAAGTTGCGGTTTTACTCTAGCAGTAGGAATATTTTGCGCACTAAATTGTTTAATTTTACTGAGCATGTTTTTAGCCTCTTTAGCAGAGCCAGTATTAACAATAATAAAACTACGATTAGGGGCAGGATTTGACGGTGAAATAGACAAGAAAAACCTTGGCCCACCTGAGCCAATGTAAGAAGATACATAGTCAACTTCTGGGTTTTGCGCTTCATCCATTAACCAGTGGGTTAACTTTTGGCTAGCATTTTTGGTTTGATGCACGTTATAACTGGCTGGAACGTCTAAATAGACCAAGACCTCAGAGCGTGAAGAAGTCGCAAACATTTCTACTGGTACTAGTGAGACAATAACAAGTGAAAAAACAAAAACACCTGAAATCATCGCTAAAAATATTTTAGGAAATCCCAATACCCTAGTAACAAATTTTTGATAGTAAGGTAATAAAATAAAAGGTTTTTCTTTTCGTTTATTCGAGATAAAACGAACCGCTAATAGCGGTACTATCGTTAACGATAAAGCCCAAGAAATCAGTAATGATATTGAGACAACTTGTGCCAGTGAACGGGTATATTCACCGGTAGTGCCATCGGCTATTAATATTGGCGCAAAAGCTAACACGGTAGTTAACGTTGAAGTTAACAGCGGTAAGGCTAATTCTCTACAGGCATCAATAGCGGCATCATAGCGTTTAGCCCCTTGGTGTAAACGTAAATGAATATTTTCGGTAATAACAATACCATTATCAACCAACATACCTAAGCCAATAATTAAACTCGCCAATGAAATAAACTGCAAGTCAATTTTCATAAAAAACATCACTAATAACGTCGCTAATATTGTTATTGGCACAGTTACGCCAACAATTAATCCCTCGATCAACCCTAAGGAAATAACCACAACTAAAAGTACAATCGCTAGCGTTTGATATAAGCTAGTTTTAACATCATTAATCGATTTACCAACAACATCAGGCTGAAAAGTGGCTAACGATAATTTCATGCCAATGGGTAGATTAGCGTCAGCTGCCACTAATAGTTTTTTAAGGCGCGGCCCTACTTCTAAAATATTACGACCTTGTTGCATCGAGGCAGCAATAACTATCGCTGGCTTACCATTATAAAAAGCTAAATCACTCGGCGGCTCGCTAAAACTTTGCCTAATTGACACATAATCTTTTAAGGCAAGAATGCCACCATTTTGATTGGCATTAACTTCAACATCACGTAAATCGTTAATAGAGGATAATTTGCCACTCGTTTCTACGGTAATTTCTCGGTACGGGGTATATATTTTACCGGCAGGAATGATGGTATTTTGATCTTGTATTGCTCGCATGGCAGACGCAATATCAATGCTTTGTGTTTCGGCTAAGCTTGGCAAGGCCTCTAAATATACCTTCTCTTCTTGCACGCCATATAATGACACGCGACGAATACCGTCAACGGTGTAAAGTTTATCTCTAATATCACGGGCATGTTCACGTAATTCGTCCATTGCCCAACCGTCGCCTGTTAAAGCTGCGGTAACTATAGCAACATCACCAAAGTCATCATTCATAAACGGACCTTGCACGCCTTGTGGTAAAGCCCCTTTAGTATCGGCTAACTTTCGACGCACTTTATCCCAAATTTTGTCAAAATCGGGCAAGTGTTCATAAGCTGAAATAGTAACAATAGATTGACCCGTGGTTGAGGTAGAGTTAATAAACTCAATTTCACCTATTTCACGTAAACGTTCTTCTATTTTTTTAGATATCAAGTTTTCCACTTGCTCTGGTGGCAAGCCCGGAAATTGGGTGATTATTAGTGAACGATTAATACGTATGGACGGATCTTCCCTGCTGGGAAAATCACTATAAACAGACAAGCCGAGAAAAATAACGAGCGCAAGCAATACCCAAGTCATACGGCTATTATCTAGTGCGATTTTTGTAATATTCATAAAAACTTCCTTCTGCTAGGCACTAAACTTAGTGACGGTCCTGAGGTGATAGATATAAACTCACCACTTGGCCATTACGTAAAAACTCAGCGCCCGCAACACATATAATGTCGCCCGCTGATAAGCCTGCAATCACTTTCAAGGTATTGATATCAACAACCTCAGTTTTAACTGTTTTGGCATGAACCTGTTTACTGTTACTATCAAAAACAAATATCTGTTCTTCATTATTGGCCGCAATAATCACCGCTGACTCGGGCACTAAAATAACTTTGTTTTTATGGCTAACATCAATAAAAACATCGGCGACCATGCCTGGTTTTATGTTTTTATCTGGTGAAACAATAGTGGCACTAACCGGAAAAGCGCCTCTAACATCAGCTTTAAAGCCAAGTTTGGTAACCAATGCTTGCTGTTTAGACTCACCTAGTACTGGAATACGAACATTGATATTACTACCCTGAGTAATTCTTCCGATTAAGTTACTAGGCACCAAAAAGGCAACTTCAAAATCTTGTTGCCCTTGAATTTCTAGCACAGGTTGGCGCGCTGATATTTCTTCAAACGATTGATAATCACGTCTGGTGATCATGCCGGAAAACGGCGCTTTTAAAACGGTATTGGTTAAATCTCGCTGTGCCATTGACAGCTTTGATTCTGATAATAAAACCGCACTCTCAGCCTGTTCATATTCAGCTAAAGCACTAGCCATAGTATTTTTATTAATTATTTTTTTTTCATAAACTGATTTTTGACGAGAATAGTTTTCTTTACTCTTTTTAAGTTGCGCATTGGCACTGGCCAGTTCTGCTTGCGCTTGTTGAACGCGGAATTTATAAGGTGTTGGGTCTAGCGCTGCGAGCGGTTGATTTAGTTCAACATGATCACCCTCTTCAACATTTAAGGTGAGTAATTGGCCAGAAATTTGAAACGAAAGATCAGAGCGTTTTACCGCTTTGATGTAACCGGAAAGTTTACGTTCAAGAAAAGATATTTCAGGGTTGATTTGAATGTATTTGATCGCTTTTATTGGTTCAGGTAAGCTTTTTATTTCAACAACCTCACTACAACCTGAAACCAATATCAGCGAAAAAAATAGCGTTAGCGGAAATTTATAACAAGAGCGTGCTTTTTGAGTGAACATAAAACCTTCCAATAAGTTTAAGAGTTAACTCATTGATATTACCGCCCAAGGCTTAAAACAATCTGAATTTAAAATGAATAAATGTTTGTCTTCGACAATTTAATTTTCAACAACATAACTTTGCTCGTAAGGCCAGTTAGGTGCGGTAAACACGCCACCATCAACCCATATGGTTTGTCCGGTAACAAAGCTTGATGCTGGTGTGGCTAAAAACTCTACCGCATTAAAGATATCATCAGGAAAACCTACTCGACCCAACGGCGCAACTTTTCCCCACGTTTGTGCATAATCAGGCGCTTCTTCACGAGTACGCGCAATTTCAATGCCACCAGGAGCTACACAATTGACCCGAATGCCATATTTTCCCAACTCTATTGCTGCTGAGCGGGTTAACATTTCCATGCCACCTTTTGATGCAGTGTAATCAACTAAATTTGGAAACGGTGCTTTATTACATCCAGAGCCGATATTAACGATAGCACCACCGCTTTTATGTTCAACCATGACACGCGCAACGGCTTGGGAAAAAAGAAAACAGCCTTTAAGGTTGGTACGAATAACTTTGTCCCAGTCTTCTTCTTTTAATTCAAGAAAAGGCGCCCACGTTTGACAACCTGCATTATTCACTAACAAAGTGGGTGCTATAGAAAAATGTTGCACAACTTGGGCAACAAAGTCATTAACTTGCTCACTATAACCAACATCACAACGTTGATAAAAACTACGCTGGCCTGTTTCATTTATTGCTTGAGTAACCTCGATGGCTCCCTGTTCATTACCCGCATAAGTAATGGCAACATCCCAACCAGCTTTAGCAAGTGAAACCGCCAATTCAGCTCCAATACCAGAACTACCGCCAGTAACAATAGCAAGTTTTGTATCAAGGTCGTTTGATTGAGAATGGTTAGAGTTAGTCATAATAAATAGCTTTGATGAGTGTAAATTTACTAATCACTATATCGTTAATGCTAACCAAAAAACCAAGCCGCCCATGTAGCAATACCAGTACTTTTTTAACGTCGCTTCTTTTAGTTAGATCCAAACGCAGCAAAAAATATCAGTTAAAAAAGTATTGGTACTGGTTTATCAAGCATGGGGAATTTTTACTCAATGGGCTTATGCTTAAGTAACAATTAACAATTAACAACAAGAGCACATTCATGTCTTACCCTCCACAATCATTAAACTCGAAAGTAGCGCTAATTACCGGTGGTAGTCGTGGTATTGGCTATGGTATTGCTGAGCAATTTATATTAGCTGGAGCAACCGTTATTATCACAGGTCGTAATGAAAGTACTTTAAAAGTAGCCTGTCAGCAATTGGGTGATAATGCTCATTATCGCGTTAATGACATTGACGACTCTTCACAACGCCAACAACTCGTTGATGAATTAGAAGCGACTTTTAATCATATAGATATTCTAGTTAATAACGCCGGACAACATTGTAAAAAGCCAGCATTAGAAACCAGTGACGCCGAATTTGCTGCGGTATTAGAAACCAACTTAATTGGGGTGTTTTCCTTAAGTAAGCTCTGTTTAGAATATATGATCCCTCGGGGCATTGGTTCAATTATCAATATCAGCTCTATGTCCGCCCTTTTTGGTTTACCGCAAGTTGCCGCCTACAGCAGTTCAAAAAGTGGTTTATTAGGATTAACCCGAACGCTAGCTTCTGAATACTCTGGGACAGGTGTACGTATCAATGCTATCGCGCCAGGCTTTATCGAGTCAAAAATGTTTTTAGACATCATGGCAAAAGATCCGCAAAGAGAAGAGCGTATATTGCAACGAACACCAATGAAACGTTTTGGATCCCCTACTGACATTGGCCACGCGGCTACCTTTTTAGCCTCAGAAGCCGCATCTTTTATAACAGGTATCTGTTTACCTGTAGATGGTGGCAATTCAGTCGGATTTTAAAATTAAAACGAGGGCTTAAGATGAATGATTCAGCAAACAATGTAGAAAGCAATTTGGAAAATACGGCTCAATCAAGCGCTAAAGCTAATGAGACTAAACCTAGTGCCTTCAAACAATTATTGGCATCGTTATTACCGGGTATATTTTTAATCGGCTATAACGTTGGTACCGGAAGTATTACCTCCATGTCAAAAGCAGGGGCAATTTTTGGCTTAGATTTACTTTGGGCCTTATTGCTTAGTTGTTTTATGACCTATTACCTAATGTCGTTGGCAAGCCGTTATACCATGGTTACCGGCATGACGTTGCTTGAAGGTTTTCGTCGTCAGATAAATAAGCCTTTTGCCTTATTTACGCTTGTGATCTTATCTACAATCATTGTCAGCGCACTAATGGGTGTATTGGGTATTGTTGCCGATGTGCTGAATGTATGGACAGCAACTTGGATTAGCGAGGGAATTTCAACCACATGGTGTGCACTTATTACCGCAACCATTGTTTACGGTTTAGTCTTTTCAGGCGACACTAAAAGCTTTGAGAAAATTCTTGCTGTGCTCGTTGCCATCATGGCACTAGCCTTTATCACCACCATGTTTATAGAGTTACCTAGTTTAGCGGAGATAGGCCAAGGGCTAATCCCTAAAATTCCGGAAAAGGCTGACGGCAGTGATAATAACTCTTTTGTTGTGATGGCCGGTATGGTGGGTACTACCGTATCGGTTTTTGTATTGGTGATCCGTACTGGCTTAGTAAAAGAATTAGGCTGGAAAATAGAAGATACTGCCATTGAAAAGCGTGATGCCCGCGTCAGCGCAAGTTTAATGTTTATTGTCAGTGCAGCTGTGATGATCACAGCCGCTACGACATTGCATAAACAAGGTCTGCATCTTAACCGTATTTCAGAAATGATCCCCATGCTAGAGCCTTTATTTGGAAAATTTGCTTTAAGCATTTTTGTTATAGGGGTTATTGCTGCTGGCATTTCTTCTCATCTACCCAACCTACTGGTTATACCTTGGATCATCAGTGATTACCAAGGCCTTGATCGCAACGTAAAAACCAAACGTAACCGCATATTATTGCTAGTGCTTTCATTAACCAGCTTATTTGGTGTCATCGTTGGCGTGAAACCAATCTTTTTAATGCTAATGTCGCAAGCCTGTATTGCCATGGTATTACCTATTGTACTTGGTGGTCTGATTTATCTAACCAGTAAAAAGAAAATTATGGGCCAACATATCAACACAAAAAAAGACTATATCATTCTTACTGGCATTTTAATGTTTTCGCTCTACATGAGCAGCCTAGCAGTACAAGGGTTAATTGCAGATTTAAGTAAGCTATAAGCCGGGCTTTGCCAACAAACACGACAAACAATCGTTAACTTTTATTTAAGGTGTATATTATGAAATTAGGATTTGGCCTATATAGGCATCAATTAAATGCCGAACATTATGACTTTGCTAAACAGTGTGGTGCAACGCACTTGGTAGTACATTTATGTGATTATTTTAATAAAGAAAACTCAACAGAGAAAGAACAGCAAGATTCTAACCAACCCGTTGGTGGAAGTGGCGGCTGGGGTGTTGCTAAAGGCGCAGCTGATCCTATTTGGACGCTTGAAGGTTTAACAAAACTAAAAGCCGAAGTAGAGTCACACGGCTTAAAAATTTGGGCTATTGAAAATTTCGATCCCGCCATGTGGAGTGATATTTTATTAGACGGTCCTAAAAAAGAGCAACAAATGCAAGGCTTACAAGACATTATTCGTAATGTTGGCGAAGTTGGTATTCCTGTTTTTGGCTATAACTTCTCTTTAGCCGGTGTTTGTAGCCGCCAAGTAGGTCCTGTTGCCCGAGGTAATGCTAACAGTGTTTACATGCGCGAAGTAGATGAAACCCCCATTCCAAATGGCATGGTTTGGAACATGCAATTACCAACGGATAATAAAGGTATTACGCCAACAGGTGATCAAGACTTTATTCCTCATGACGTACTTTGGCAACGTCTGCAATGGTTCTTAAAGAACTTAGTACCAGTAGCCGAAGAAGCGGGTGTGCGTTTAGCTGCACATCCTGATGATCCACCTATGCCCATTGTGCGTAAATCTCCTCGCCTAGTTTATCAATCTGATATGTATCATAAGTTACTTGATATGCAGCCTAGTCGCAGCAACAGCCTAGAGTTCTGTTTAGGTACCATTGCTGAAATGACTGAAGGTAATGTCTATGAAGCCGTGGATACTTTTAGCCAACGTGAAGCGATTAGTTATATTCATTTTCGTAATGTTCGTGGCAAGGTTCCACACTACGATGAGACCTTTATCGACGATGGCGATATCGACATGGTGAAAGTATTAGAAATACTTAAAGCAAATAACTATGACGGCATTCTTATCCCTGATCATACGCCACTGATGACTTGTGATGCCCCTTGGCATGCAGGTATGGCATTTGCCATGGGATTTATGAAAGCGGCATTTCAACAAGTGATGGGGAAGTAGGTAAATTATGAAAACGTTCATTGGTGAAGATTTTTTATTACAATCAGATACGGCCAAGCAGCTTTATTTTAATTATGCTGCTGACCTGCCTATTATTGATTACCATAATCATTTACCTGCACAAGACGTTGCTAATAATCGACAGTTTGCCAATATCTCTGAAGCTTGGTTAGAAGATGATCATTACAAATGGCGTGCCATGCGCGCCATGGGTATCAATGAAAAATATTGTACGGGTAATGCTAGCGCAAAAGAAAAATTCATGCAGTGGGCAAAAATAGTGCCCTATACCATTGGAAATCCTTTGTATCATTGGACCCACATGGAATTGCAACAACCTTTTGGCATAAAGGAAATGCTGAACGCACAATCTGCGGATGCCATATATCAACAAACTAATGAACTATTAGCTCAGGATAAATTTTCAAGCCAAGGTTTACTTAAGCAGCGCAAAGTGGAAGTGATTTGTACTACCGATGACCCAGCCGATTCATTGCAGCATCATCAAGCCTTTGCTCAGCAGCAAGCTCATGGTTGCCAAAATACTTATATAAAAGATAATAGCTTAACCATGTTGCCGACCTTCAGATTAGACAGTTTATTGGCAACAGACAATGTTGCTCAGTTTAATAAAAGTCTCGATAGATTGATGCAGTCATCCGATCAAGTTATCAGTACCTACCAAGACTTCCTTTGTGTGATCGAGAGTAGGCATCAACATTTTCATGATCTTGGTTGTCGATTATCAGATATCGGACTGAGTCAATTTCAATTTTCGCTTGCTAAACCAAAGAAGGTTGATGACGCCTTTGCCTTAATTCGCTCAGGGCTAGCATTAACAGCAGAACAAGCAATCGCACTTTCGTCAGATATCTTAATCTTTGTTTCTCAACTTAATGCTAAAAAAGGTTGGGTGCAACAACTCCATATTGGCGCACTACGTGATGCTAATAGTAAAAAAGTTGCTGCTCTAGGGCATGGTAAAGGCTTTGATACCATTGGTGGTTATAACAATACTTTAGCGTTGCGCAATTATCTTGATCACTTAGCGGGTAATCAGCAATTGGCAAAAACGATTTTATATAATTTGAATCCTGCTGATAACGAAATATTTTCAACCATGGCTGGTACTTTTAATGAAGGCGATATTCGAGGCAAAGTTCAACATGGCGCAGCTTGGTGGTTTCTTGATCAAAAAGAAGGTATTGAAAGTCACTTTCGTTCGATCAGTTCATTAGGATTGTTAAGTTGTTTTGTTGGTATGTTAACCGACTCGCGCAGCTTCTTATCTTTTTCACGTCATGAATACTTCCGTCGCATCTTATGTAACTACCTAGCCCATGACGTTGAACAGGGCTTATTACCCAAAGATCTGCCTTTGTTAGGAGAAATTGTCGGTAACATCAGTTACCACAACGCAAAAAACTATTTTAACTTTTAAAGCTTTCAGCTCTTTATTTTAAGGCTTTGGTTTAAACAATAACTATTAATTCAATTTATTTTTATCTAAAAGATTAGGAAACCAAATTATGTGGAAAAATGACAGTGAACTATTCGCCTTAATGCGCGAAAAATTATATACCCCAGTAGTTGGTGATATCCTTGATGAACTGGGTCATTATCACCAGTTTCTACCCCGTGATGTGCAGGCCATGACCACAAATATGATAGTTGCTGGCCGCGCCATGCCTGTATTAACCTGCGATGTTTACGGCGAACAAGAAAAACCCTTTGGTTTACTGACCGAAGCATTAGATCAAATAGAACCTGGCGAAGTTTACATTTCTGCTGGCAGTAATAGCTCAGCATTATGGGGCGAGCTGCTTACCGCAACAGCTCGTACTCGCGGTGGCGTCGGTGCCGTAGTCAACGGTCCTCACCGTGATACCCCACAGGTTTTGGCACAAAACTGGCCAGTGTTCAGCACGGGGGGTTACGCTCAAGACTCAAGGGTGCGAACTTCCGTACAAAATTTTCGTTGCCCTATTGAAATTGAAGGGGTTTGGATTGAGCCTGGAGATTTAGTGTTTGGTGACCAAGACGGCGTATTAATTGTTCCAAAAAAACTAGAGAAGCAAGTCATTGAGAAAGCGTTAGAAAAAGCAGCGAAAGAAAATGTAGTGCGAAAAGCCATCGAAGCTGGTATGTCTTCTACTGATGCACTAAAAAAATACGGAGTACTATAAAGTCTCCAATTATTATCTTGTTTACCGTTACTGCTAAATTCAACTCGAAGCAAGGCTAAGCCTTGCTTCGACATCAGCCTTTCAATTTCAATCGCTATAAATGGTTAAAAAAGTATTATCACTACTATCGAGCAAGCGTAGTGCTTCTCTACCCCCTAGATCTATACTCGAACTAATATGTAAATTAGTAGAGAGAACCCTATGAGCAGCAATAATAAGCCCAGCAGAAAGCCATTAAGAAGTGAAGCTTGGATGAATGAGCCAGGTAGTCCTGACCAAACCGCTATCTACCTTGAGCGTTACTTAAATTATGGTTTAACCCGTGAAGAGCTACAATCTGGTAGACCGATTATTGGTATCGCGCAAACCGGCAGTGATTTAGCGCCTTGTAACCGCCATCATTTAGCGTTAGCGCAACGTCTTAAAGAAGGTATTCGTGATGCTGGCGGTATCCCGTTAGAGTTTCCCGTACACCCCATTCATGAAATGGGTAAGCGTCCGACCGCCGCCCTTGATAGAAATTTAGCCACCCTTGGTTTAATTGAAGTGCTTTATGGCTACCCGCTTGATGGTGTTATTTTAACTACTGGTTGTGATAAAACCACACCAGCAACGTTAATGGCAGCGGCAGCAGTAGATATTCCGACCATAGTTTATTCTGGTGGCCCTATGCTAAATGGCTGGTCAGGTGACAAACGTGTTGGCTCTGGCAGTATTATTTGGGAATGTCGTGAAAAATATGCCGCCGGTGAAATTGATTATGAAAATTTCATGGATCAAGTCTCCTCCTCTGCACCGAGCGCTGGTCACTGTAATACCATGGGTACCGCTTTAACCATGAACTCGTTGGCAGAAGCGTTAGGCATGTCATTACCTGGCTGCGCAGCAATTCCTGGACCATACAGAGAGCGCGCACAAATGGGATATTACACTGGCCGTCGTATTGTTGAAATGGTGTGGGAAGACTTAAAACCATCTGACATTATGACCAAAGCGTCTTTCTATAATGCCATGCGTGTTTGTACTGCCATTGGCGGCTCAACAAATGCGCCACCACATATTCAAGCGATTGCTAATCATTTGCATGAGGTAGAAATCAATATTTTTGATTGGCAAACTCACGGTGAAAAAACACCGCTTATTGTTAACTGTCAACCTGCTGGTGAGTACTTAGGTGAAGAATTCCATCGAGCTGGTGGTGTGCCAGCCGTTATGGGTGAGTTAATCAAAGCGGGTGTTATTGATACCGACGTCTTAACGGTAACAGGCAAAAGCGTTGGTGAAATATACACTAGCAGCACCAGTAAAGATCATAAAGTGATTAAAACCTGTGATGAACCGTTAATGGAAAATGCTGGTTTTGCCATCATGAGTGGTAATCTATTTGATTCTGCATTAATGAAAAAATCTGTTATTGATGAAAACTTTAGAAAAGAATATTTAAGCAACCCTGAATCGCCAAACTGTTTTACCGTACGCGCTAAAGTATTTGATGGCCCTGAAGATTATCATCACCGCATCAACGATCCGAGCTTAGACATAGATAAAGATTGTATTTTAATTATTAGAAATTGTGGACCTGTTGGCTACCCCGGCTCAGCAGAAGTCGTCAATATGTTGCCACCAGACCGTCTAGTGAAACAAGGAATTACTTGTTTACCCACCATGGGGGATGGACGTCAAAGCGGTACCTCCGCTAGCCCTTCAATACTTAACATTTCACCAGAAGCAGCCGTTGGTGGTGGTTTAGCGCATATAAAAGATGACGATTTAATCTGCATTGATTTAAACACTAACCAAGTGAATTTATTAATTGATGAGGCTGAATTTGCTCGCCGTAAAGAAAATGTTCAGCTTATTACGGTGGTTAATCAAACCCCTTGGCAAGAGATTTATCGCAGCCGTGTTAATCAATTAAGTGAAGGTGGTACCTTAGAAACCGAAGGTAAATTTACTCGTATAGCTAAAACGCACGGTATTCCACGTAACTCACATTAGCCGTTTTTAAATAGTTAAGAAAATATAGAAAATTTTGAGGACATGTTATGAATAAAGTAACTTGCATTTGGGATGCTAAAGCACAATTAGGCGAAGGGGCTGTTTGGCATGAAGGCGAACAAGCGCTTTTTTGGGTTGATATTATCAACTCTAAACTACATCGCTATAAAGTTGATAAACAAAGAATCGAGGTTCATAAAACTTGGGCGTTTAGCAACAATATTAGTAGCGTAGTGCCCTGCGCTGAAGGCGGCTTACTAGCCACCTTCAGAGACGGTGTCGCTCATATTAATCTTAAAAATAGCCAAGTAATACCACTGTGCGAACTGGAAAAAGAGTTAGTAGATAATCGCTTTAATGATGGTTGTGCCGATACCCGTGGTAACTATTGGTTTGGCAGTATGGACGACAAGCAAACTGATGCGAGTGGTGCTTTCTATCGTTTTAATGCCCACTCCAATGACAATGCCGATAACGATACTGATACCAATAAACAAGTAGAAAAACTCACACAATTAGGTGAAATTTGTATCACCAACGGACCAACTTTTAGCCAAGATGGCCATTGGTTGTATTTCACCGATACCATGGCAGGAAAAATTTTTAGAGCACGGCTAGGTGATGATGGCGCTATTGGCAAAAAAGAACTACACATTCATTTCACACAAGATCAGGGTCATCCTGATGGTATGTGTTGCGATACCCAAGGCCACCTTTGGGTATGTCACTGGGGCGGCGCGCGAGTTAGCCGTTTTGATAGCAAAGGTAACTTAGTGAGTGCAATTAAATTACCGGTGCCAAATGTCACTAAATGCTGCTTTGGCGGCCCCAACCTCAATACACTTTATATCACCACAGCAGCTACAGGTTTAAGCGAAGCACAGTTACAAGAAACACCACTCGCAGGTGGCTTATTTGCGATTGAGCTAGAACAGCAAGGCTTTGTCTATCCCGATGTTTCCATGAAAACTAGCGAAGCAAAACAAGCTAAGCAAGGTAAAGAAAGTAAGGAAATACAACAATGAAACTTATCAACAAAATTGCCTTAATTACAGGTGCTGGCCAAGGTATCGGTAAAGAAACCGCCTTACTCTTTGCCAAACAAGGCGCGCAAGTCATCGCTACCGATGTAAACGAGCAAGCCTTAAAAACTTTCGAAGGTATAGCTAATATAAAAACCTGTGTTTTAGATATTACTAATCAAAATCAAATCAGCTCATGTATTAATGAAAACCCAAACATTAATGTATTGATGAACTGTGCTGGTGTGGTCTTTAGCGGCTCTGCGCTAACTTGTACTGACGAACAGTGGCAAACCACACTTGCGGTTAATGTTACCTCTGCCTATCAGTTAATTAAAGCAGTGTTACCGGGGATGCTGGCACAAAAAAGTGGCGCCATAATTAATATAGCTTCTGTAGTTTCAAGTGTTAAAGGCGTTGCTAACCGCTTTGCTTATGGCACCAGTAAAGCGGCAATTATTGGTTTAACAAAAGCCGTTGCCGCAGACTTTATTGCTCAAGGTATTCGTTGCAATTCAATTAGTCCTGGCACTATCCACTCACCTTCACTAGATCAAAGGCTTAGCGATACGGGTGATTATAAAGCTGCACTAGCTGCTTTTATTGACCGTCAACCTATGGGCAGATTAGGCCAACCAAGTGAAATAGCCGCCATTGCTAGCTTATTGGCTAGCGATGATGCCAGTTTTATGAGTGGCGAAAACATTATCATTGATGGCGGCATGAGTCTTTAACTTACATGCCTATGTAGATCAATCAGGAGCCAGTCAAAATTGATCGAAAACGTCATTCCAGTGGTGTTTTAGGGTGGAATCCAAACCAAAAACAACTGGATCCTCGACAAGATACTTCGAGGATGACGACTATCAGTAAACTCCTGAGCCAAGTACATAGGCAATTAAATTAATAAGTATGATTTTAGAGAAAAGTTTAATAGGAAAAATTATGAATATAACGACAGCGAATACCGTTAACGGATTTAATATAACGAATACCTTGCCAGATCAATGTAATGAAGGAACTTGGGTAGGTCGTGTTTGGTTACCTAGTCAACATGCCTGTAACAATATAGCAGGCCCTCGTGTGGTCAGTGTTAGTCAAGGCAAGGTTTATGATCTGTCTGAAATCTACCTGACTATGTCTGATTTATTTGCGGATAAAGATAAACTGTCTACCATTAGCACCAGTAAAACAAATACCTTAGGCTCATTAAATGACATTTTAGCTAATAGTTTATTCACCAAGCAAACAGTAAGCTTGGAAGAAAACACTGAAATAGTATTTCTAGCGCCTAATGATATTCAAGCAACTAAAGCCTGTGGTGTCACCTTTGCTCAAAGTCTTTTAGAGCGAGTAATTGAAGAACAAGCCCGTGGTGATGCGCAAAAAGCATCAACCATTCGTGAAAATATTTTACAGGTTATCGGCTCCAACTTAGGCGATTTAACGCCGGGTAGCGAAGAAGCACAAGAGTTAAAACAAAAGTTAATTGCCCAAGGGATTTGGTCACAATACTTAGAAGTAGGTATAGGACCAGACGCTGAAGTTTTCTCAAAAGCTCAACCTTTAGCATCGGTAACTAGTGGTGCTCAAATTGGCGTACGTCGTCAGTCTATTTGGAATAATCCCGAGCCTGAAATTGTTTTAGCGGTATCAAGCGAAGGTGTAATTATTGGCGCAACCTTAGGAAACGATGTTAACTTACGCGATTATGAAGGTCGTAGTGCCTTGTTACTAGGCAAAGCAAAAGACAATAATGCCGCGTCATCTATTGGGCCATTAATTCGTTTATTTGATGATACTTTTACTCTAACTGATGTAGAGCAATGCGAAGTCAGTTTAACTATTTCTGGCACTGATGGCTTTGTTACCACAGGCAAAAACTTGATGGCGGAAATTAGCCGTTCACCGCAAGATTTAGTTGATCAAACCTTAAACGACCAACATCAATATCCTGACGGCATGATGCTTTATATGGGCACCATGTTTGCACCTACTGAAGATCGTCACAATGACGGTAACGGTTTTACTCATTTGCCGGGCGATCGTGTTGAAATTTCAACGCCGAAGTTGGGAACATTAGTGAACTGGGTAAATTATTGTGATGCTATTCCTCCGTGGAACTATGGCGTAAATAAATTTATTCAGTATTTGCGTCAATGTCGCTAATACCATGCCCCTTAACAATTTACTTGGAAATATTATGAATTTAACGAAAAAAAGCTTTATTAATGGCCAGTGGCAAGCAACACAAGGCGAAAATTTTAATAGCCACAACCCGGTAACAAACCAAACTATTGAGCAATATCCATCTGCCACAGTAGCAGATGGTGCCAGTGCGGTATCAGGCGCTAAGACCAGTTTTGCCGCTTTAAAAAAACTATCAGGAATACAACGTGCTGTATTTTTAGAACAGATAGCGATTGAAATTGAAGCCTTAGGTGATGATTTACTTAATACCGCCAACGACGAAACAGGTTTAGGCTTAGTACGTTTAACCGGTGAGCGAGGTCGCACTTGTAATCAAATTCGTGCTTTTGCCACTATGCTCAAAGAAGGCTCATGGGTTAAAGCCAGTATTGATACCGCTGATGCGCAAAGAACGCCGCCAAAACCTGATCTTCGACGCATGTTACGACCTATTGGCCCGGTGTTAGTCTTTCCAGCCTCTAACTTTCCATTAGCTTTTGGTGTTTTAGGTGGAGATACCGCCTCAGCGCTAGCAGCAGGAAACCCAGTGGTGATTAAAGCACACCCTGCCCACCCGGCAACCTCTGAACTATGCATGATTGCAGCAGAGCGTGCATTAGATAAATGTGGTATCGCCACTAATACCATTGCGATGGTACAAGGTAACACGCTTGAATTAGCACAAAGCTTAGTGGTTAATGAAGACATACAGGCGATTGGTTTTACCGGTTCACTAAAAACTGGACGCTCTATAATGGATCTTGCGGCAACCCGTGCTAAGCCAATTCCTGTTTATGCTGAAATGGGTAGCACTAACCCGGTATTTATCACTCCAGCAGCATTAGCAGCACGTGGTAATGACATTGCTAACGGCTTAGCTGCTTCAATAGCAATGGGAACGGGTCAGTTTTGTACCTCGCCCGGTGTTATTGTCACACTTAAAAATGAGCAATTCCAAGCTCAGTTAATCGACGCAGTTAACAGCGCTAATCAAGGGTATTTGTTACATCCAAGTATTGCTGCGGGTTTAAAGGCGAGTGTTGATAGTTTAGTAAATAATGACAATGTAGAAGTTCTTGCTGGCACCACTTTAGCAGCTGATAGCTTGAAAACGCCAAATAGTTTAGTGGCAACCAGTGCTCAAGCTTTTTTAACCGATGATACTTTACATGCTGAAGCCTTTGGTCCTATAAGCTTATTAGTAAATTGTCAAAATGAAACAGAGTTAGTTGCTGTAGCTGATGCGATTCATGGCAATTTAACCGCAACTATTCATTGCCAAAGCGATGATGAATTAGCGATACCACTCGCTCTATCACTTGAAGATCATGTTGGTCGACTCATCGTAAATGGCTACCCAACTGGCGTAGAAGTTTGTGCTTCACAGCAACATAGTGGCCCGTACCCTGCTTGTTCATCAGCGGCAACAACGAGTGTTGGCAGTGATGCTATTAGCCGCTTTACGCGATTTATTGCTTATCAAGATATGCCACAAACATTATTACCGGTAGAACTTCAAGACAACAATAGTTTACAAATATTGCGTCAGGTAAATAATAACTATCATCATGATGCTGCCTAATTAAAAACGAATACGCATAAACAAGGCACTATGATCAGCCATTAGATTTATATTCTTTTATTAAAAAAGCAGCTAGAAATAGCTGCTTTTTTATTAAGGGTTAAATTGTCACTATTGCCACAAATGCCCTTCATTAGATAATGAAGTTGTTCCAAATTTTATCTTGAAACTTAAAGAATCAAAACTCAAATTTGATTGAAAATACCGAAAGCGTACATTCGATGAATATCGATTTACATGATTTTTTGTGCATTAAATATTTAATAGCTCTATCTCACTATGGGGCACTTAGCGCCATAGAACTATTAAATTTATGTCCGCTATATGACCGGAAAGTTGACCCTCGTTGCATCTAATTATTTATGCCTCCAGAACAAATTAAGTATTAAAATAGAATTTTTATTAAGGTCAGCTTTTGTATCACAAAGTGATCGTTATATTGGATGATTTTGGTTCATAAAAAACGTCCGCAAAGTGGCTAGGCTGTGTGAAAACTATTTTGAATTGGAATCAATGGCTAATATCAACTAAAAAGTCGGCCGGAGATTAAATTCTAGAGTGAGTTTTGTACTTATTTACATAGCGTCGCAAATAAAACTGACGCTGAGAGTTTTCACAGCCTGTGGCAACTGTGAGCCTTAGATCGTAATAAATTTTCAATGAAAAACAGATTGCCGCTAAGACTTTCCCGTGCAATATAGTCCTTTTAATCTGAATAACACCATAATTAGGGTGTTCAGATCATGTGCTTATTTACTTAAAGATAACACGTGTTGATTTGTACTTAAAAGTAATCCACTTTAAGTGATAATTCGCATTGAAACTTGACCCTTGTAATTAAGTCTAATTTTCTGATATTTAGAAAGATTCAAGGTACTGACGGAGCAGGTATCAATGCAATTGCTGGATCAAATCTTGATGCAATTTAACAATGAATACATTAAATCGCTAATTAAAATGACTTATATTGTCAATCATATATAGTTTAGTTGAGCATTGAATAGCTCCGTGTACCATTTTTTTGATTGAATTGATTTGGTATGAAGGGATTTTAGAAAACCGCTCGACGAAACAAGTGATTACTAAAATTAATGAGCTGACCGATAAGTTAACTCCAAATAATCCGTTAATCATTTGATTTAACGCCTGTTATTTTAGATTGCACTAGTAACCGCTCTCAGCGCCATAGACATACGATGTAAATTGTTGAAAGCTTTAATTGTATAAACAAATCTAAAGGGTGCATAAATATGCGTTAAAAGCCCCAATCTTCTTCAACTTTCTTTGGCATATCGGTATGACATTTATAGCATTGTAATTGTTGTTGCTCATAATAAACATGATCCTCATCACTACCGCCGATGTATGGTGTTACTCCCTCAGGCAGTTGATGAGCAATTCCTTTGTGGCAGTCAATGCAGGTTTTGTCTCTAAGTAGTGCATGTTGATGAACTAATCCACTGCGACTTTTTTGTATGTCAATGTCCATTGCTTCGAATTTATGACAATTACGGCACTCTCTTGAATCAGTTTCCGACATACTTTGCCAGACATACTTTGCCAATTGGTGACGTTTTGCTTCAAATTTTTCTCGGGTATTAATCGAGCCAATAAGTTTATGAAATAACTCTTGTGAGGCATTTATTTTTCTTACCATCATATGCTCCCATTCTTTAGGCACATGACAATCGGGACACGTTGCTCTAACACCCGAGCGATTTTTATAATGAACGGTTTCTTGGTATTCCTGATAGACGGTACTTTCCATCTCATGACAGCCAATACAAAATCCCATATCGTTTGTCTGCTCCATTACGGTATTAAATGCCCCCCAATAAATAACACCAATGAACATAAAAAATATTGCCACGCCAACTGTACTACCAAAAGTAATTTTACGGCGTAAGATTCTTTTATAAAGATCAAACATCTTCTTCACCTTGCATCATTTCAGCTGGCAGACTAGTTATTGTTAAATAAGGGACATACTCTTGATCGCTGCCCTTAATGTGCTTGATCAACCATGTTTGTAAAAAGTGCAGTACATGGTCAATAGCTAGCGACTTATCTGTTTTATATTCTCCAATATAATGGCTGATTTTATCTATCATTTGTTGATGTTGTTGTTGATGAGCTTCAAACGCAGGGTAATGGTTAATCCGCATTAACGCTTCTTCACGGTGAAAATGATATTTGGTGTAATTGACCACTTCATCTAATGCTTGGTGTATTTTTTGCTCGCTAATATTAAACTCGGTTGCTTCTTGAAATTTATTAATTAAATTAATTAATTGTTTATGATCGTTATCAACTAACTCAATACCTGTTGCCATAGATGAGTGCCAAACTAAGCATCTCTTTTTAATCAATTTGTCATGAATAACAGGAATGATGATCAGTACCACAATGATAACCCATGGTAATGGATGACCTATACCCAGCATGAAACCTAAGATCACCACCACAAGTAATGCCATGATCACCACAGATAATAAAAACATATTGATAGTTTTTGTTAATGCACTCATAAATGAAACCTTTTAATTATTGTCAAATAATCATCATGTTGTTTTAGCTTGCTCAATCGGCAATTGATAATGAGTTATATTAATGGCCTTAGGACTGGTAATACATGTTTGCACGCATAGCCCACAGCCAATACAGTTTTCAAGTATTATACTGGGCTTTTCGTTATGCCAAACAAGGGTGTTGGGGATGGGACAACTGCCCATGCAAGCACCACATTCAGGCCCTGAATAAGGCATGCACAGGCTTTCATTAATGTGCGCACTCGCCATAGGTGGACAGTCTTTTGCTTGAGGCATTTCGACTGGTTCAGTCTGGTCTGTTTCTACAATATTTTCTTCCGTCTGCTCAATAGTCACCTTTGTTTCATCTACTATTTTTTCTTCAGCATTGTCTTGTGCCATTATTTGATTGACACTAAAAGATAAAGCTTTATCTTTGCAGCTGGTAACACAGGGCCAATCCGTACATAATTGACAAGCATTATTAGGAATATCCATTGCTGGTGTCCCCGCAACGCTAGCTCCTCGCTGAATAGGCAATGAAAAAATAACCTGATGAGGACAAGCTTCAATACAATCGCCACACCGACTGCAATTCAGTAAAAAATCTAACTCCGCTTGAGCAAATGGCGGTCGTATCCAACCTTTTGCTTTCTCTTCAATTTTATGCTCAATATATTCAGAACTGACATTGGCCACTTTGCTAAAACTGTGTTTAAAAAAACCTCGACGATTCATAACATTATCTTTACTCATATTTCTACATTCTCATCGTCATAGGCTGTACTAGCATGAAAAGATTAAAGCTGGTAATTATCATTGCAAATATCAGAATCGGCAGTAGTTGTATGCCTTTCGCCGCAAATAGTCGATAACCGCGATGGCGAATAACTAACACCGAAATAGCAAACCCCGCTAGCATTATTAAGCCTTGTAGCGTAAATAAAACATTCTCTGAAATCATGATATCCATATGACGCATGTGCTTTTCCATCATACTTAACGGCTCAGTGCCCTTGCCTAAAGGGTTGCTCAATAAGGCTAACCAGTCACTGCTTTCACGAACAAAGTGGGTAAGGTTATGGGCAATATGATAAGCAAAGGCTAAGGGTAAGGCGGTAAAAGCAAATCCCGAGAAGAGCTTGTTAAAATCAACTTTATCGCGGCTGATGCCTTTTTTATTCACACATAACTTCAGCGTCATACCAATAGACAATAAATAGAATAAGCTAGGTATTAATAAGCTTGCCACTAAACCAACTGAAAAACTAATAATAAGCTGGCTATTATCGTTCACGAGTTGTGCCATTAAGGTCATATAACTTTGCCAACCATCGAGCATGGTTAAGCCATGAAACATAGTCAGCGCTAATAAAATCAGCATAAAAAAGGCTTCATCCAAATGAGGACGTGCGTCTTTAATAGCCTCACTACTGGGTGAGCGTAATTGCCAACTAATATTCTTACTTGGACAGCTCAGCGTGCAATTACCACATGAGGTACAATAGGTGTTTTCTTGAAGGCGGCCCATAATTAATTTCGTTGGGCACGGCGCTATTTTTTCAGAGCCATGAAAACATTCTAACGTTTTGCAGTTTTTACAAATGTCATTATCAATGGGTCGTAAAGCTATTGGAGACAATTGTGAATAGGCCCCCACCGTTCGTCCAACAGGGCACATATAACGACAAAAGGCTTTCCCTTCAAATAACGCGAGTGCCGTGGTGGCTAAAATAACCATTACCAATGCTAATAAGGCGGTTGCATAGGGGCTCGATACAATACCGATCCCCAGCTCTAACCAGGTAAAACCAATAAATAACAAACTTGCTGGCCACACGTTACGTAAACTGTGAGGCACTTTAAGCTGTAATCGACTGTTAGAGTTAGAGCGCTGCCAAAGTTTATGATTAACTAACCAAGTGGCAATGTTATCCCAAGGGCATACTGCGCACCAAGCTGAGCCACTGAATAAAACGGCGATAATGAGCCCTGTCCACCATAAATTCCAAGTGAGTGTCGTCGCCAGATTACGTTCAACAATGGCGGTGCCCCACAAACCGGCAGTGATAATTAATATGAAAATACTAGCAAAAACAATTTTAAGCAATAACAACAGCCAAGTCGTACCACTTAAGTAACGAAATATCCCTCCCACTAAGGGGGTTGAGGTTAACGATATTTTTTTGCTGTTAATACCGGCATTAGGGCTTTGTGCAGCGATTGCCCAAACACTTAAGAGCAACATGCTAATACCAATAACAATAGCCCACCCCAAAGGTAAGCCTGAGTGAGTCATAATCATCTTACTGACTGTCCCTGTTGCACTTTTGAACGGGCAATGCGTTTGCGTTGGGCAATATTAATGCTCAGTAAAAGAAAAAAGATAAAACCTATGGTCGCACCAATTGGCCCAATGGGGCTACTTTCGCCAACTTGCAGTGGAAAGTCTATTTCATAAGGTTCGCCGCCATCTTCAAAGTAAGCCCTGACAATATAATTGCCTTTTTTTCTAAATAAAAACCCCTGACGATAAACCCCATCATCAATAGTTTGCACGCCAATTTGTTCACTTGATTCTGCCTGACCAAACCCTAGTGTTTCGGTGAAAAAACTATCATCACGAACGGAAAAGGTAATCGGTTGGGCTAACACTTCACCGTTATCAATTCGGGTTGCATATAAATTTACCCGGCCGGGCTCATTCGGCTTTGGGAACGCAGGAAAAACCATATAAGTGATGAAATACTCACCAATTTGAGTTTCAATCGCCATACTCGGTGGCGTATTAGAGTCTTCATTTAAACTATAAGAAGGACGTCCTAAAACATGGTGCGCATTACTTAATGTACTAACTAGTGCAATATAGACAAATATGAATGCAAGGGCGGTATTTTTCATCATCAAAACTCAACTTTAATCTATATTCTGTATGTTAATGCAAGGGTCTTTTGCGGTTGGACTTTTTGGGTGCTTTTCATTTTTACGATAGGTTCTACTTTGATGACCAGGCCCTTGATTTTTACTATCAGCAATCGCTAAGGTGAAAGTCATTGCATCTTTCGGGCAAACTGCGATACAGGCAGAGCAGCTATTGCATTCACCGCCAAAATCATCTTGCATTGGATTTAAGCCAAACTCACACACCGCATTACATTTTGAACAGTCATTACATTGCTCAACAAGTCGTTTTATCCTAAAAACTCGATAACGACCTAACAATGAATAAAGCGCTCCGCCAGGACAAAGATAACGACAAAATCCACGTTTACTCACTAAAGAATCGAATAGTAATGTTAAAACAAAAAATAATGTCCCTGAGCCAAAACCCGACAAGGCAATAGAAAAGTATAACTCTCGTCCTAATACCGCAGGAGGATAGACACTAGCGAATAACACCGTGCCGGTAAATGCCGACAAGCCAATACCAACAGCAAGTACCAAATATTTAAATTTTCGATTAAAGCGGCGACTACCACTTTTAAGTCCAAATTTATTTAACCAAACCGAGGCATTAGAGTTAAGTTCATATAAAAAAGTCGCCGGACAAATCCAGCCACAAAAAAATCGTCCAAAAATAACAGTGGCAATAACTGGCAGTAATGCCGTCAAAGCAAAGGGCCAATAAACCTCAAAACCGGCTGAAACTTGTCCAATAACAGCAAGCGGATCGGTAAGTTTTACTCCAAATAATTGCCCTGACCATGTAGTGCCTTTTATTGCATCAAGATCATGTTCCGCATCATCAACAAACGGTGCACTAATAAACTCCATCGAGTCATAAAGCAGTGTTTCTGATGGTGATAAATGATTATAGCCTTGTGCCGCCACATAATGCTGATAGATACTCAGTAATGGTATTAATATCAACATTAAAAAAACAACAGACAGCGTTAGCCAACGTAGTTTATTTAAATGCTTCCATAAAAAAAAGGGTTTAGCGTTTATCGAATTTAAGGGCTCATTCATTACTATTTCCCAAGCGCGGCTATGGTATGGCGAGGAATAATTTTTATTGCTTGCGGAATTTGAATACAACTATTTTCACATAAACCACAACCAACACAGGCATCAAGTACTTCGGGTTGCTCCATAAAACCAACTTTTAATGCCGTATCGGCCAATGGACACGCACGATAACAAACACCACAAGATTTACCCTGCCACGACAAACAAAGCTGCCTATCTACACGAGCAATGCCCATATTCACTTCTTGTACTATAGGTTTTAATTCCCGCTTTACCGGTTTAATTGCGCCAGTAGGACAGACATCGCCACATTTCATGCACAAAATGCAGGCTTTTTCTCTCGGGCTGATATAGGGGGTGCCTTGGGATGCGATGCCATTTTCACTACCAAAAAATTTGATACAGTTATTAGGGCAAATTTCCGCACACTGATTGCAACGAATACAACGACTAATAAAGTCATCTTCTTTTAGTGCTCCAGGTGGGCGAAGATAACGTTGGGTAAATTGTTTTACTTTATAAGCCGCCTTGGCAAATGATGTTTTAAAGAAAACACCTGCGGATGCCAAAACACTCAATTGTTTTAAAAATCGTCTTCTAGTCAAGTTACTACCCCCTTATAACTGAATTAATTTATATATTTGAAACACAAAAAGATCAGCACCGCAGTGCTAATCTTTTCCTCACTCACACCAGCGTATTAGATTTTTTCAATACGAGCGGCTTGTTTCTTAAAGTCAACCTGACCTGACACAGGGTCAAAAACTCGGTTAGTAATACCGTTAGCAAGCCATTTATTTTTCTTCGGATCTGCGCTGTCAGCAACAGATAAATTCCAAGGTCCGAACATATAACCCCGTGGCACATTGTTACGGGCAGGTTTAACAATGCTGTCGGTGCCACCCACTTGTGCACGCGCTTCAAGTGAACCTCGGCGGGTTACCACGCGAACCCATTCACCATCTTTAATGCCTAAGTCTTTTGCATCATCTGAATGCATTTCAATATACATTTCAGGCACTAAGCGACGTGTTGTTGGACTACGGTTAGATTTAGCGGTATGAAAATGCTCATACACCACTCCTAAGCCCATCCAGTAGGGGAATTTATCTTTAGGCACTTCTTTCCAAGGCATACCTCTAAACTCTTCATCAGGTAAATCAGGCGTTAACGCCATATCACGCGCTTTGATAATCAAATCCATATTATCAATCACGTAGTGATCTTTCTTAACACCAAATTCCATCAGCTTTGCGGTGATCTCTTTACGCTGGCTATAATCCTGCTTACACAGTTTCATGTTTACTTTACCGTCTTTGGTGCGGAAGTAACCATAAGGCCGGTTTTCCCATTGGCCTTCTTGCATCATATAACGACGCTTAGTGCCGCCATTTTTGGCTGAATCATAGTTAGGTGCCGGCCACTGAATACCACGTATAGCTTTAAGTTGCTCGTATGGGCTAATGCCATCAAGTTTTTCACGCTCTAAAATACCGGTTAAATCAGCATCTGTACCCACTGAAGCACGACAAACATCACGGAAAACTTCTTCTGCATCATATTCGCCATCCGGTCCTTTTTTGTATGGGAAGATTTTATCACCATCCATGCCTAATAAATCGGCAATTTCCTTGCCTTTATCTATAACCATATCCATATCTGGACGACAGCCTTTAGGACCTTGTGCCGCTTTTTCAGTAATATTGATACGACGTTCTGAACTAATATAAACACCGTTCACTTCACCCCAAGTACAAGCAGGGAAAATAACATCGGCATATAAGTTATTAGGCGCATGACGGTAAATTTCTTGCACAACATTAAACGTTTTCAACAACGCAGGACGAACCAAATTGAACTGATCGGGTAAATCAATATGAGTGGCATAAACCAAAAACATCGCTTTTAAGTCATCTTTGAGTGCACGTTCCATCATACCTACAGCGTAACCTGGGTTTGGAGAGCTTGCCGCGTTGTCTAGGTTTTTCAATGGGATACGCCACATTTTGGCCATATGTTTACGGTGTTTTAAGTTACCTAGCCCTTCGTTAAAGGGTAAACGACCCGTTAAACCACCAGTGAAACGTTCACCCATGGCATTAGGTTGACCTGTCATCGAGAATGGACCACAACCAGGTTTTGCTAAATTACCCGTAAGCGTTAATAGGTTAATAATTGAAATAACGTTATATTGACCGTGAATATGCTGGTTATAACCAATACCCCACATAATAATAACGCCACCAATACCTTTACCGTCTTGTTTACCTTTACCACGCGCTAAACGTTTACGAGTGGCGTCAGCAAACATTTGTGCAACCCGACGAATTTTATCTGGATTTACATCGTGGTTAACACCGCCCATGCGATCTTGAATTTGTTCAGGGCTGTAGTCATTTTGCACCCCTTCAACATATTCTTGCCAACCACTGACATGCGCTTTAAGGAAATCCCAGTCAATAACATCAGGATGATCTTTTAAAAGTACATGGGCAATAGAGTTTAAGAAACTGATATCACCGTTCAGAATAGGCACATGAACATGATTTTTCGGATTAATATCTTCGTAACCTTTACTGGTACCTGTATCACGAGGATCAACCACAACGGTTGGAATATCATTTTTCTTTTTATGATCGGCGATACGCCAATAAATAATAGGATGCGATTCACGAGCATTATGACCAAAATGCATCACCATATCAGCAATTTCAATATCGTCATAAGCCAATGGTGGAGTATCTGATCCTAAAGTCGCAAAGTAACCCGTTACCGCAGAGGTCATACACATACGAGCATTGGCTTCAATGGTATTAGAGCCTAAGACCCCTTTCATAAATAAGTTTTCTAGGTACTGTCCTTCCATTGTTAACTGGCCTGAACCATACAATGAGATTGAGTTACCCGAATATTTTTTGGCAAAATGAGCCACTTTACGGGCAACCATATCTGAAGCATCATGATAAGGCACACGAATAAAGTGCTCTTCATCAAATGATCCTTTGGTCTTACTGATATATTCCATATCACCATGATTAGGTTTTTGCCATTCAGCCCAAACATCTTTACGTACATAGGGGTCGCCTTCCATGCGATCAACATACATAGGCTCTGCTGCCGTTAAGCCTTTGATGCACTGCAAGCCATAATTAGTTGGATGGTCTTTATCTGGGCGCATCGAAACAATTTTACCATCTTCCACTTGAATGATGGTGCCACAACCCACACCACAATATGGGCACTGTGCTAATGCCGTTGTTATTTTCTTAGGCGTTACCGTATTGGGGGCCGCTTCAAGTTCAGGGTTGCTCGCCACAAATAAACCAGCGCCAGCGGCAGTACTGGCAATAAAGGTACTGCCTTTAAGAAAATTACGGCGAGATACATTATTATCTTTACTTCGTTTCATATTCTTTTCCTTATTTATTTAATGTGCGCAGATAACTAATGATATCTTCAATTTCTTGCTCATCTAAATTGGCTAAGCCAGTTGAGCCATAAAATGGCAACATACGGGTATTTGAACGACCATATTTAATCGTTTCACGAATAAAGCCATCAGAGGCTTTATTCAAAAATCCCGGCTTTCCAATGGCAGTACCTGAAGAACCGGCAAGATAACCATCCCCTTGTGGGCCATGACAAGTTGAACAAATATCTTTATACCAAAGTTCACCTTTACGGGCATCACCTTGCGCACTTCGTTGTTTTTCAACTTCAGCAGAGCGATTAGGCAAGGTTTCCATACTACGCAAATAGGCGACGATGGCGACGATCTTATCTTTACCAAGGTGTGCGTAAGGCGCCATCGCGGTACCTTGACGACCATCGCGAATGGTTGCCATTAAATATTTATCTGTAGATATTGAAAGTAACTCAGGATTGGAAAGTGACGGGGCAAAACCGGTTTTACCGATGGCGTCTGCCTGGTGACAAAACACACAATTTTGTGCGTAAAATGTTTTCCCTTGCTCAATTTGCTGTGGATCATTGGCATAAGCAAATGAGCCATTGGCAATATAGAGAAATAGTATTGCAAATAAACTAGATACCTTTCTCACTCTTATCATATTTTATCCCGTATTTTAGTTTTAGTTATGGTTTAAATTTTAGTTTTGGCGCTTAGTCATCTATCTAACGATTAAAGTGACAATTTAAAAATCAAGCGAATAGCTTTCGGCAATAGGACAACTTGTGAGATTGACAGTATTTTTTGTTACTCGATTGATAATATTTTCACTTCGCTGTTTGTTTTTTTATACGCACGCAGTCAATGCACTAATACTATATAGAAGGTTATTTACGTTAATAAAAATAATTACTGCTTATACAGAGAGTAATTTAGGTTAAAATGACATTTACTTGATGTAGATCAATGTTTGGTGGTTTATTTATTGACAATTCAGAATTGGCATCGAATTATTATTTCATGAACAGTTCACCTTTTGTAATCACCCGACTTTTCAACTTAAGTTTTTTGCTTTTCTGCTTAAACATTTCCTCACTAGCCCACTTCAATACAGTACATGCTTACGCGTTATCAACAGAGAAGCTCGCTGAAATACGACTTAAGAGGCAAGGCCAGTATCCGATAAAAACTCAATATCTTAATAACCAGAGGGAACCACTTTATACCAATGAACTGATTCGTGAATATTCCGCCTATTTATTGCAACATGCGCATAATCCTGTGGATTGGTATCCCTGGGGGAAAGAGGCTTTTGCCAAAGCTAAAAAAGAAAATAAACCGATATTTTTATCTATAGGCTATGCCACATGCCATTGGTGTCATGTGATGGAGCGAGAAAGTTTCGACAATGAAGCCATCGCCTCCTATCTAAACGAGCACTTTATTAGTATCAAAGTTGACCGTGAACAACGTCCTGATTTAGACGAATTTTACTTAACCGCATTACAGATATTTTCAGGTCAAGGTGGTTGGCCAATCACCAGTTTTCTAACCCCGCTATCTAAACCTTTTTTTGTTGGTACCTATTTCTCGTCTAAGGCATTGATGTCACAACTAAAGCTGGTGCAAGAACGATGGCTTCAAGAACAATCCTCTCTTGAGAGCATTGCAGATGAACTCCAAGGCTACGTTGAAGAAACCCTGCAAAATAATTACCTACCGGTTACAGTGAAACCATCACTTATCAATGAAGTTATCACTAGAACACTGCAATACGAGGATAAAAGCTGGGGAGGAATTGACCAAGAGCCAAAATTTCCATTGGCTCAGCTGTTAACTTTGTTGATGAATCAATCAACAATACTGATCAATAAAAAAAATAATAAGTTAACAAATTTTATTAGTCGCAGTTTAAACGGCATGTTACAGGGGGGGATTTACGACCAATTGGCGGGTGGTTTCCATCGATATACAGCAGATAAGGCATGGCGTAAACCTCATTTTGAAAAAATGCTCTACGATCAAGCCCAATTAATTTCACTCTATACCCAAGGCTGGCTCGACTTTGGCAATCCTGACTATCAGCGCATTAGCACGGAAACCATCGCCTTTCTTTTTAAAGAAATGCAAGCAAATAACGGCTGTTTTTATTCGGCAATTGATGCTGATAGTATCAATGGCAATGATGACTATTATCTGTGGTCGCCTAATGAAATCAATCACATTCTCGATAGACAGCAGCAAAATTTATTCAATAAAGTTTATGCGATAGCACCACGGGCATTCGACCAAGACGCTGGGCCTATTTATCTCAAATCGTCTCATACTGAGTTAGCGATAAATCATACGGAATTAACTAAAAATATAAATAAAATACGAGAAAAATTACTCTCAAAGCGCAAGTTACGCTCGCTGCCCTTTGTGGATAGATCTCAGATAACACAATGGAACGCGATGACCATTTCAGCCCTCGTTGTCGCTGGGCGGGCATTTAATATGCCCGACATCATCGCGTCAGCCGAAAAATGTGCCACCTCGATCTGGCGTAAGGTAAATAAAAATGACGGTAAATTAGCGCGTATTATTAATCAAAAAAGCACGGCTAGCCCCGCTTTATTAGTCGATTATGCGCAACTGATAAAAGCCACACTGATCCTTTATGATGTTAGCCAAAAAACACACTGGTTAAGTCGTGCACAACAACTGTACGATGTGATGAATAGGCATTATTTTGACCCCAATAGCGGTGCATTTTTTAATAACCTTGCTCGTTCAGATATTGTTGTGCCTTATAGAAGCCAGTATGTTGACGATACTATTATGCCCGCTGGCAATTCTTCAGCACTGGAGGCAATGGTCATGTTGCAGCAAAGAGCAGGAAACCCAATACTCAACAAACGCATAAAACAGCTGATTAATTACTTTGCCAATACACTAAATGAACGCCCGCAAGATATGAGTGCGATGTTAAATGCCGTAGTAGAATTTGGTCACGTTAGTGCAAAACCCATTAATTATGCAGGACTTGGTAATGTTCGAATTGAAGGTCGTACCATTGATAATCAAACGTCTAAAAATACAGGGAAATTTGAAATAAGGATTAATATCAAAGAGGGGTGGCATGTTAATAGTTATAAGCCATTACAAGAACAGTTAATTGCAACCAAGCTAGTGGCAGAAAATGGAAATGCAAATTTAAAAGTTAACTATCCAGAAGGAAGCATGCTATCACTGGATTTTAGTCAAAACAAATTGTCGCTTTATACCGGAAAAATAGCGATCAAGGGACAGTACTTAAATAAAAAGCCCGCAACATTTGAAATATTGAAACTTAACCTGCAAGTATGTAATAAAAAAATGTGTCTACTGCCTGAAGAAATTTTAATCAAGGTCAATTTTAATAGCATAAGAAGTCTAAAGGCCTCTTAAAGCACACTTTTGTAATTTTCTTATGTTTATGCTAATTAAGTCACCAAAACCTGACCGCGTACCACTTTTAAAATGTAACACCATCATATATAAGAGCTTACATTATAAAATCAAATAATTAGCGCACAATATTCGTATGAAATAGGCACATGATCTGAACATCCTAATTATGGTGTTATTCAGACTAAAAGGACTATAAAGCGCACCTACTTGTCATTTACCATCAAGCTCATTAATAGCCCGAATAACAATGCTACCCAATTGCCTAGTATTAAAAGGTTTACCGTTACCATTCAATATACTGATATTTCTATCCTCAGCAATACCCCGTAGTATTGGTTTAACTGGCGATACTAATTTATCATTTTTCTTAATTTGGATCGTACCACTCTCAAGCTCTTCAATAATATAACCACCATATTTAGCTGTTTTTATTGCTGGTATATCACTATCGGTTTTAGCTGTTTTAATGAGTTTTGACATTGCAATATTACTTTTACTGCCATCGCTATTAATCATAAGTTCTTTAGCTTTTTCAACACAACCATTGAATAATATTTCTACCTGCATTTCTTCGGTATTGATCCGCAAGATAATGATCTTATCGACAAGCTCTAGCGTATTATTGTTAAATCGAATATGACCTACACTACCCATTCGCGCTGTAGTTTTAACTGAGATACGCTCACCTAGATCGCTTACAACGTCATAGCCGCGCTGATTAACCTCAGTAACCATTTGACCATTGGTGATCATTGCGGCGTATAGCTCGCCAATACGACCGCTTAAATGACGTAATTCAGTAGCAGGTACACCCCAGTCTAGTTCGCGCTCTAGCCATGACATAGCTTCACCCAATGACTGGATGATTTGCATTTGTGTTAGTGCCATATAATTTCCTTATTACTACATATAAGTTGCTCGCCAAGTTTAATGTAATAGTACTAAGATGTAAGTGACTAATCGCTAAAAATTTGCTTTATGAATCTATTTGATCTATGGTTACCATATACCAAATTAATCATAAGGTGAATAATATGGCTGTCTTAAGAATATCTCCTGAGCTGTACAAACGGTTAGAAGCACATGCGAAAGGTTTTGACTCTCCAGCGCAAGTTATAGAACGGATCTTGAATGCATATGAAGGTATACCAAACTCTCCGAAGAAAGAGCCAAGTGAGAAGCCCAAGCCAGTCTTGTCATTTATCCCTAACGAAGATGAATTTAGATTAAGTTTGGTTAATGGATGCGAAGCTAAAGTAATCATTCATTATCAAGATGGCTCTTCATGCAATAAATCATGGAGAGCAAGTAGATTCACTGACAGCTCTAATTTAAGAGGCAATATATGGTCGGGTTTTCTTCGTGGTTGGAAAGATCAAGATATTACCGCTGCTGAATTTCATGTTGGCGAGTGAACAAGCTAACAGTGTATTAAGAATACTTATTAAACAGAAAATATTTATTAGAATTTTATATCGATAATGCCCTGTTTAACCGCTTGATAACTGTAATTTACATAAGGCTAATCACTAGTAGATAAATCAAATTCTACAATGTGGTCAACTTGATAAGGATAATCACGTTTACTACGCTATGTTGCTCTTGCAGGATCAAATAAGAAAAATGAGAATTTATGGTTATTATATCAGCGACCATTGTCTTATTTCGGTTAAGCTTAAACGGTAGGAGGCGGTTAGACAGTTCTTCTATTTTCTGTTCATCGCCTGTTTTATTGAAGAGATATGTTGTGGTCCCATGCGACAGCACCCCCCAATAATATTCGCTCCGGCATTTATCCAAGATACTGATGCATGACCACATTCGCTAGGAGAAGTTGTTCCATACCATGCTTTACTATTTGGATCATAATCTTCACCAGAGTTAGGGTAAACAACAATAAATTTTTCAGGACATGCAGATTTAATTCTTTTAATTAACTCAACAATATATTTAGGGTTTGTACAGTTTACACCTAACGCAATTGGGTTAACATTGTAATTAAACTCTTTGACACACTCTTCAATTGGTGTGCCATCGTTTAATTGTTGTCCATTTTTACAAGAGAAGCTAAGCCAGGCTGGTTTTATTTGTTTTTCAAGTAGCTCTTTCAATATACGAGCTTCTTGCAAACTTGGAATGGTTTCACATGCAAATAAATCGGCATTGGTTTGAGCCAACAATGTTATTTGCGCTTGGTGATGATTCCTCAATACTTCATCATTAACACCATAATTACCGTGATACTCTGAACCGTCGGCCAAACTAGCACCATAAGGACCAATACTCGCAGCCACAAAAGGGCGTTCAGTATTTGGGGTTTTCAACAAAAATTCATCAATTGCTTGTTGCGCTAATAAAACCGAGCTGATGATTAACTCACCCGCTTGTTGCTCGTTTAATCCTGATTGAATAAGACCTGAAACCGTTGCTTGATAACTTGCTGTGATCAAGCATTGTGCGCCAGCGTTCAAATAATGTAAATGAGCATCAACAATAGCTCTTGGTTGAGATAATAACAAATAAGCCGACCACAGCTCATTATTAAGATCAAATCCCTGATCTTCTAATTGATTAGACATACCTCCATCTAACAAAAGTGTTTTACCTTCGTTGAGGAAGTTAAAAATTCTCAGGTTGTTAAAGGAGGGGCTATTCATAATGATATAATCTTTGTATCGTGCTTAAAACAGAGATGACTACTGTGTAGTGTTATGCTGACATTAAGCTTTTCGTTATATAACGTCAACTATATTGCGCACTTTCAAGACTTAAAACTTAAGCTGTAATCAAATTTATATCGGCGGCATAAATACTTATACCCATGCCACTTCAAGATGCAGGATTCAGCGAGAATTAAAAGGCTTATAGGCAAGGCATTTATTGAAGAGAATAGTTATTCTATTGTCAAAATCAATAACGCGGCATATACGCCTTTTAAACTCGCCCTGCGGGGGCTACAGAGAAAATAATGCTCATTGTTGCATCTATTATTAAGGGAACAACCATTAATAAAAGATGCGCCTTGATCAATAGTTTCTCTGTAGTCCTGAAACTCGCATCTTGAGGTGGTATGGGTATAGATCGTGTTATGGCTTTACTACAAATACTTGGCTATATCTAAACAGTGTGAGTTAATGAATATTTTCAGTGCTTGAACTCAAAAGTAAGTAAACTAAGTGATTAGCTTCTTACTTTTAAATATGCACAAAACTTAACTAATCCTCTGCAATTACTGTTTGTGTTTGCTCTCCTAGCCCTTCAATTGATAACTTAATTTTATCGCCAACGTTTAAATACACAGGCGGATTTTGACCTAAACCAACACCCGGAGGAGTACCAGTAGAGATAACATCACCAGCTTGTAAACTCATAAACTGACTTAAATAACTAACAATAAAGTCAGGCTTGAAGATCATGGTTTTAGTATTACCATTTTGGAAAGTTTTTCCATTAACAGATAAGGTCATGGCAAGGTTATGAACATCGTCAATTTCATCTTTAGTTGCGAGCCAAGGACCTATTGGACCGAACGTATCACAACCCTTGCCTTTGTCCCATTGACCACCGCTAATATCAAGCTGAAAAGCGCGTTCAGAAACATCATTAATAAGGCAGAATCCGGCGATATGTTCGCTGGCCTGTGCTTCACTAATATTTTTTGTTTCTTTACCTATAACAATGCCTAGCTCTACTTCCCAGTCAAGTTTGGTACTTTCTGCAGGCTTTACAATATCGTCATTTGGCCCACAAATGGCACTGGTCCATTTATTAAAAACCACTGGTTGCTCTGGAATTGGCATACCTGACTCTTCTGCGTGATCTGCGTAATTTAGGCCGATACAAACAAACTTACCAACATTGTTTACACAAGCGCCAATACGAGTGTTTTCATCAATCAAAGGCAAGGTTGTTAAATCATGCAGAGCTAATTTACTCAATGCTTCTTCTGATAATTGCTCACCCGATATATCATCAATCAGGTGCGATAAATCACGGATATCGCCGTTTTGATCAATTGCTGCTGGTTTTTCTTCGCCTACTGGTCCAACGCGTAATAATTTCATTTATTTTCCTCTACTTAGGTTAGATATTTTACAGCTGACTAGTTTTTATTACTAAGTCATCTCTATCAAAAATTTCTTTCTTAAAAGTCATCCCTAAACCGTGTCCTTTAGGCGGGGTGATATAGCCATCTTTCACTTCAGGTAAATTATCCATTACTTGGGTGTACCATCCTGTGTATAGCGCTCGAACAGACTCTTGTATGACTGCATTAGGCGCATTAAGGGATAAATGACATGAAGCAGCAAGTACCACAGGGCCGGTACAGTCATGAGGGGCAACAGGTAGTTGATAAGCTTCAGCCATAGTCGCTATTTTTTTTGCTTCTGAAATACCGCCGACCCAACCAATATCAAGCATGACAAAATCAGTGGCATTATTTTCTAGTAAATCCTTAAAGCCCCAGCGAGTAGCAATAGTTTCACTAGCCGTTACTGGAATAGTAGTACGGTTTCTGAATTCTTTAATAACCGATAAACTGTCCATTTTCACCGGATCTTCAATCCACATTGGCGCATAAGGCTCTAACGCTTTAGATATTTTAATGGCGGTAGGTAAATTCCAAAGGGAATGGCACTCCACCATGATGTCCATTTTATTACCCACTGCAGCACGGATTTTTTTAAATGGCTCAAGTGCTTGTTCAAGTTGTTCATTGGTAATGTATTGACCATCATTTGCTTCTGCTGCAGAATCAAACGGCCAGATTTTCATTGCCGTTATGCCTTGGTCTAACAAACTAATCGCCAGTTCATCAGCGCGATGCAAAAAGGCATCTAAATCTTCATACGGTCCTTCAGGCTCATCGGTTGTTAAACCCCAATTATCTGAAGTTTGTCCTTCTGATGATCGGATATAGGAATAACCTGCACAGGTATTATAAGTACGAATAGTCTCTCGAGTTTTTCCACCAAGTAGTTGATATATAGGTTGCTCAGTTTTTTTGCCCCACAAATCATATAAAGCGATATCGATGGCGGAATTACCGCGCATTTCAACGCCACTGCTTCGAAAACCCAAATAACCATATAACTCGCGCCAATGTTTATCTATTTGCAGCGGATCTTTACCTAATAAGTAAGGCGCTACAGTTTCATGAATATAGGCTTCAACCGCCGCTGGCCCCATAAAGGTTTCACCCAAACCAATATAACCTTCATCTGTATAAATTTGCACCCAACATAAGTTGCCAAATTCGGTTAACCGTATTGTTTCTATTTTAGTAATTTTCATTGTCAAACTCGTCAATTTATACTCAGGATGAATTAGTTTTTACTGCCACCAATATTAACGCCAAGACCACCATCTACGCGGATTGCTTGACCATTAATAAAGCTACATTTGTTGCTGCAAAGAAAGGCGATAAGCTCTGCCACTTCTTCAGGTTGACCAATACGACCAGTGAGGTGACTGGCATTTAATTCATCCATCATCGCCTCGGGATCAGTTGCTTGCTCCATAGCACCACGTAGCATTGGCGTATCAATAGTACCCGGACAGACAGCAACGCAACGAACTTTAGGAGAGAAATCAATAGCAATAGAGCGGGTTAACCCTAATATTGCCGCTTTACTGGTTGCATAAGCGGCTACATAAGGCTGGGCTACAAATGATTGCACACTGGCAACATTGACTATTAGCGCATTATCATTCATATGAGGGATGGTATATTTAGCGCATAAGAATGGACCTTTGACGTTAACCGCCATCACGTGATCCCATTCACTTTCACTCAAATCAACGGCGGTGCCATAAGAAAGTACGCCAGCATTGTTAATTAAACAATCAATAGCACCATAAGTTTCAACTACTTGCTTAATGGCCTGTTCAATCATTTTTGCGTTGCTGACATCACAACTAAGAAAAGCTATCTCAGCAGTTTTTAGCTCAGCGCTTTCTTTTAAGCCCAAGACAATAACGTTATAATGCTGTTCAGTTAATAGTTTGGCTGTTGCCAGTCCAATACCTGATTCGCCACCGGTAATTACGGCAATTTTTGACATGAGGCTTCCCTTACTATTTATCTAATGTAAGGGAATGATATGAGATGGAACTGAAATGGATCTGAAAGGAGAAGTAAACTTATACGGATTGGTATTAGCTCACTCTAGAAAACGTTACGGTAACCTTAACGCCATGGTCATTTTTCCATGAATCGATATCAAGTTTGGCCTGATGAACGGTAACTATACGCTGCACAATAGATAAACCAAGACCTGCGCCGGGCATTTCGTTTCCCGGTAACCGATAAAAGCTATCAATCATTTTTTCTCTTTCTTGTTCGGTAATAAATTTACTGTCGTTAGCGACATAAAACTCAATATGCTGGTCAGAGATATTTGCTGATACTTCTATTTGACTTCCTGAGGTAGCATAACGAAAAGCATTGGTGAGTAGATTTCGGATCAAAATACTGAGCACTTCTTTATTACCCTTTATTTGCCACGGTTCACTTTCTGGAAAATCGATGGCCAAACCTCTATCAACGGCTAAATGAGCTAAATCAGCCAAATCTTCAATAACAACGCTTCTTAAATCAACAGTGCCCATTTTAAGTTGTGAGTCTTGCGATTCAATTCTGGCTAACGTTAGTACTTGTTGTACGGTATAAACAGCCCGGTCTACTCTGGAAGCCATTCTGTCTAAAACATCAATAACTTCAGGGTTATCTGAACTGCGTTGGCACAGTTGTAATTCAGTTTTAATAGCAGCTAACGGCGTTTGTAACTCATGTGCCGCATTGGCAGTAAAACGATGCTCATTATCTATGGCATTTTTAAGACGGATCAGTAGACCATTAAGAGAATTAACCAAGGGGAATATTTCTTCAGGGATATTTTGTTCAGAAATTGGCACTAATGAATTTGGTTGCCGGTTTGCTACCTCAGCGGTAATTTTATTAATGGCGCTCAACCCTTTTTTACTACCAAAGTAAACACCAAAAATAGTAAAAGGAATAATCAAAATCATTGGGTATAACGCTTTTAAGCCAAAATCTATTGCATTTTGACGGGCATGTTTGGTATTCATGCCAACCGAGACCCAAAATATACTATCAATATTTTCATTATATATGCGCCAGCGGTTTTCTTTTCCTTTCTTCATGTAGGTATCATCAACAAAACCATTAACATTGGGAAAATCAAAACCAGGCGCACTTGAAGAACGATAAATTAATTGTCCTTTTGTATCCCACACAACAACATGAACATTATCCCAACCAATACTCTCAGTAATAGCTAAACTATCTGTTAACGGGTCATAACCCTCATTTACGGAAAATTGACTATAAAAGTTTTGAAATAGACGAGATGAGAAACGGATAAACTGAGCTTGCTCTTTTAAGTCGTTATCTAAGGTTTCAAATATAACGTTGGCAGCAGTATAAGAAGACGCCGAAGCGGCCAGTAACCATATAGCGCCATGCAGCATTAAACCAAAAAATATCATTCTGGTTTTTAAGGAATATCTCATCCTTTTTTAACTCGATAACCAACACTTCTTAGTGTTTCAATAAAATCACGACCAAAATACTTTCGTAAACGAGAAATGTAAACTTCAACAGTATTGCTTTCAATTTCATCTCCCCAAGCATACATGCCCTCTTCTAAACGTGATTTGGAAACAAAACGTCCAGCTCTAGACATGAGTGCTTCAAGTATTGAAAGCTCTTTTGCGGTAAGAATCACCGTTTTACCTGCGTGAGTGACAACTTTATCTTTTGGCTCTAACTCTACATCACCAGAAATTAACACCGGCCTAGCACGTCCAGAGCTACGTCTTAATAATGAACGTAACCTTGCAAAAAGTTCATCTATATCAAAGGGTTTAGTTAAATAATCATCGGCACCTAGATCAAGACTCTCTATTTTATCTTCGGTGGTATTTCGCGCCGTCAAGACCAATACTGGTATAGGATCATCGGCAGATCTTAATTTTTTTAAAATTTCATCGCCAGAAATATTAGGTAAACCCAGATCTAACACCATCATGTCATATTCACCAGCTTTAAGCATGGGAATAACTTTGGCGCCATCAGTTTCTAAATCTACGGCGTAGTTTTCAATACTCAAGGCAGACTTAAGAGATTCGCCTAATTGGTAGTCATCTTCAACTAATAAAACTCTCATGATAAACCTCTTAAAATATAAATAAGCTAAGCCATTGATGTTTAAGTATAACTAAAGTCAAAAATTCCACAACTGTCTGACGATTTTAAACATTTAAATCCTGAATATATCGAGTAGGGTGAGGCATTGCTGCCTCATCCCTCTCACAGAACCGTACGTACGGACCTCGTATACGGCTCCTGCATACTTCATATCACTAGTATTTGTGACCCAATATTATCATGACAACTAATATTGTGCGCTATATGGGGATAACTCAAATCTAACATGGTGGTAACATTCAATGTAGGTTTTGGCGTTCTAGCTCAAAGGCAATCTACCAAAGTTATCTACAAATACTTCCCGTATACGAGCATTTTCATCAGTTAACACTATTCCTAGCGCACCAAATCTACGTCTCCTGTTGATCAGACAGCTTGTGTATCCATGAGATAAATAAATTACTCATTACAGTCTTAAAGCATGCTTCCCCCCTTCGCAATCAATTAAAGCTTTTGACTAAAATTAACCCCATCAAACACAATGCTGATAGTCGGCTTGGTTTTCCCCTCCACACCATTACTGGCTTTCATCGGCCTAGCCTTACTCACTACTACGGGTTCATCTGCCACCTCACACTCGCAATACTCTTGAGTCACCTCTTGAATAATACGTCCAACCATTTTTGATCAAGTCATTTTGATTGGATACAATGCCAGGCTTCCCCAGTTACTGCACTAGCTCCCTGTTAGAAATTCCACCCTCAAACACAGTATTAGTCTGACTAAGTATAGGGCTTCGCGCTATTTTGGACGCTTACCCACCAATACCGCCGAAACAGGTTACGGTTAGTTGTGTACCTCTAACTTCCTATGGCTTCCTTCAGACCCCACCGTTAGCCAGTGACGCCCTTGCCATTCAGATCATCTTCCCCTTAGTCAGGGTGATAAGGCTTCTTTCAGCCTATCGGGTTTGCCAGCTTCGCTGGGCAAACAAAAAGGCCATTACTTAATAATAAGTAATGGCCTTAAGTAGTTAACAAGTTAGTTTAGAAGTTATAACCAAAGGTTAAACCAATTTGACGAGGTCGAACAGAATCATAAGAATAAGTATCTGTACTGCCACCGACTAACATTTTGCGAACATTACCTGATTCACGATCAAATAAGTTTTTAACAAAAAACTTCACGCTCCAATCACCATCAAGCGGCTCAAAACCTAAGTGATAATCAGCACGAAACTTTTTCACATCGTCATAGTTTATTTGCAAAGAGTTAGACAGTTTTACCCCCCAAGCATTAACATCGGTATGATAAAGCGGATGTAAATTTGTAGACCAAGAGGCCGGCTCTACACCAAAGTTAGAACCTATGCCTCGACCACTGAAATCACAAAACATTTGTGTAGTAGGACCTTCGCCCGTATCACAAAAACCCATAAACTCTTTATATTCAGTATCAATATAAGTTAACGCACCACTAAGAACAAAGTTACTAGAGATTAAGTAAATAAAGTCGGTTTCAATACCTTGGCTAACGGCTTCTTCCGCATTTAGCACATGAGTTTGTGCAAGTGTTATAGCGTTTACAGGGTCGGTAGAGCCTATATCAGTAAAAGTACCAGGGAAGTAATTATCTTGGCGAGGTAAATCACCAAATTGATAGTCTTCAAATACTTGGTAATAAACATCAATATTCCATTGTAAACGTTGGTCGAAAAATTGACCTTTCATACCTATTTCAATGGCGCGACTATCTTCCGGTTCAAAGGTGCGAATAGACTCCATAGGGGCAACCGTGCTCATATTAAAGCCACCTGAGCGATATGCGGTATCTAGTGCCAAGTAATACATCACATCTTCGTTTTGCTTATATTGAAGCTTAAAGCTACCTGATACATTGGTATAGGTTTCACTGCTCTTTGGAATACCAGGAAGAGAGACAGGATCAAATTCCATTTCAAATCCAGGGAAAAGAGCGGCATTCATCAAAACAGAAAAATCAGCTTTATTAGTTTTAGTTTCATCGTTATAGCGTAAACCACCACTAACAGTCCATTCATCATTTAAGTGGTAATTTAAATGGGCGAAATAACCAAATGATTCTGTTTCAGCTTCAGCACTTATAAGAGAGGTACGATCTACCGATGTGAAACCTAAACCGGGTAAAAATTGAGTTGCTCCATATTGTGAAAAGGTGCTTGAAGCACTACCATCTTTTGGCCCTTCACCTTCTAATTTTGAATAATAAAAGCCCAGTAAGTAATCAAAGGTATCGTTGTCTATATTACTTAAACGTAATTCTTGCGAAAATAAGTTTTGATTTGATTCAATTTCCAACAAGCCATCGGTAATTGGCGTACCATTTTGATCACTAACAAATTGAGTTTTAACTTCTTGATAATAAGTAATCGAGGTTAATGAATGGCTTTCAGTGTCATAGTTAAAGTTCAATTGGGCATCTTTTAAACGCGTTTTACTAAAATCTGCTATATCTGAAAAAATTCTGAAATCATCAGGGCTACCCAGTGGAATATCAGAACCTAAAGTTGATTCAAAAGTATCAGCTGAAGCTATAGTTCCTTGAGCTGCACCGTCTTTTTTATTGATATAATCAGGACCAAAACCTGGAATGTACGAAAAAACACGACCATTATAACTATCACTGTAATTTCCAATAAAGGTAATATCTAAATTATCATTTGGAATGTATTGTATTTTTACTCGCGCACCTTCACGTTTACTATCATTGGCGGGTTTATCTAAAAAATCATTATGAATATAACCATCATCATCGTCATAAAAAGCAGAAATACGCATGCCTAATTCACCTTCAATTAAAGGAATATTCACATGTGCTTTATTTGAAGTACCATAAGTGGAAGTTTCATCTGTATAAAAATGACTGCTAGAGAAACCACCGCCTATCTCGTACATATCGATACTTTTGGTGGTAATATTTATCGCACCTGCGGGGGCATTTTTACCATAAAGCGTACCTTGTGGGCCTCGCAATACTTCAACCCTGGCGATATCAGACAAAGAACCAAAAGCCGCGCCAACAGAGGTTTGGGCAACGCCATCGATAAAGACAACCACCGAGTCATCCATATTACCGGCAAACGCATCACGGCCAACACCACGCATTTTTATGGTACCACTTATCGCATCATCACCGGTTATTTCTAAACCCGGTGCAAGTTTTGATAAATCTTGAAAGTCAAAAGCGGCAATACTATCTAGCGCTTCTGAAGTAATTACGCTCATTGATACAGGCACTTCTTGCGAGCTTTCTTTAAACTTACGTGCAGTAACAGTAATTTTTTCGATTTTAAGTTCATCTTTTACTGTTGCTTCGCTTGCCGTGTCTTGCTGAGCAAAAACATGTGAAGTTATGCTAGTTAGTGAGGCTAAAAGAACTGCCTTGGTTATTGAGTTAAGTTTCATGTCTACTTCCCCTATGAATTCTATTATAATGCTATTTAGCTTTGTTGCTATTTAGCACAATGTTAATTTGAGTTTTATTGCTCAAATCATAATTTAGTAAAGTATTCCGATCTCTTGAAAGAGGCATTTTATTTAATAGAACTGTTCTAATCACAAACACTACAGGCTATTTATTAAACAAACCTGAATGGTAGCTAGGTTACTTTATCGTTACAGATTTACGTTAACGTCCACCAATAATCATAAGCAATGAGCAATGAGCACAGATTCTTCATTTATTATTGCCAGTAAATATTCAATTATGCTGGTTATACATTTCAAGCACGTTCAGCATAGGTTGAAGACAATCTTGAAGCTAAGTTGTATTTAGCCGACATTGGTACTTTTTTAACCCTTATATAGCCATCTCACTTCAAGGTGCAGGTTTCAGAGCGAGGTGAGCGAATGCAATTCAAGACATGTTGATGCAGCAATGGCTGGTATCGCGCTATATCTAAGGCAACACTTGCCTTATCAACCAAATAAAGAATAGAGCGATAATCAATACCGGCATGCTGCGCCAAATCAATTTCACAGGTTCGGCTATTGCTATAACCATTTTGACTGTTGTTAGGGACTTTCGAGGCTAATGTCGAAAGCGCATTAGCATTAAGTTCAGGAGTGGTAAAACCTTTATCACCGGCAAAACCACAGCAATAGATATGCTAAGGTACTATGACCTCGTTAACGCAGCGTTTAGCTAAGGCTATCATTTTTTCATTTAAACCCATACGGCGACTACTACAGGTAACATGCAACATTTCCGTTTCATCAAGTCGCTCAAATGACAAATAGTCACTCAAAATATCGCTGATAAAAGCGACTGGCTCATACATTTTAAGGGTCGAAATGTTTTCATTTTCTTCACATAGCCTAGATTTACAAGGGCTAGTATCAAATATAATCGGATACTGACCATGGTTACTTAAAGACTTAAGCTCAGTAAGCAAATCATGTTGTTTTTCATCCGCCTGTATAAACATGCCCTTACTTTTAAAAGGCATGCCACAACACATATCACTGGCATTATTTGCTGCTATGCCCGCAATTTTACAGGCATCTATAGAAGCGGGTTCAGGACCAATTTTACGTCCCTAAGGGAACAAGTATTTATTAGCATCGGCGCCGATAACCGCAGGCCCTAATTTAATTTTAAGTCCTAAATACAGAATTTCATGATGACGCCAGCTATTGGTTAGCATAACCAAGATAGAACCAGATTGTGCTTGTCCAGAGAGACTTGTTCCTGCAGCCCTAAAGGTAATGGCAAAATTAGCAACTCGCGCCAACATCATTATTGAAATGAGTTCGTCTTCATTATCAATTAATAAAACAACCTTGGGAATCAAACGATAAAAACTGGCATCTACGCCATAAGCCGCTTTGCGTAGTTTGTTATAATACGCTCTTTAGGTAACGATTGGCTGATATCTGAGACAAAGCTGAGGTAGGGTTTGGTTAGTATGGTAGAGCTTCCATTTAGTTTACCAAAACAAGTGATATACTATGGAAAAAACATTCCTGACCAATGTATCACTCATATGTAGCACAAATACAAAGCACTTTATCTTGGTTTTATGAACTAAACCTTAATTTTCATTGTTCTGTTTACACTTGCTGTTAATTTATACCAATTCAAATATGTTTCTTCCCCCGCAGCGAAAATTAAAAGGCTTGCATGCAGCGTTATTGATTTTATATTATTTTCTTTTGCGTCTTAAAACTAAAAATCAATAAACGATTGTTGCAGATGTAAAACGCAAAAAGGCCGATTCATTACGAATCGGCCTTTAAATATCTATTTATATAAGTTTAGTGGCTTGGGGGGACTTGCCCCCCCCCACAACCTAAGTCACCAGCCCCTCAAGAGGGTTTGCAAATAAAAGGTAAACCACGCAAATACAAACACTTAGCACACAAACCACAACTTGCTCATTTAAAAAAGCAAGCAGTACCAATCATTTGAGATCAATAACTTACATCTGAATTAGCAACCAAAATATTCAATAGCTTTGCTTATCATTAAAGTATTTTTATTTGTTAACTTTAGCTTATCTTACTTAATACCCTCGATAAGGTTTATCGTATCTTGGTAGCATTCTTTGCAAAAACTAGTAAAAGCTTTGAGCTCGTTTCCAACGTGATATAACGGTACTCCAACAGTAGGTGCTTCATGTTTAGCACTGTATCTAGAAAGGATGGCGATATAATCTAGCCTACGTGTGGCAGGTATCACAAGAGGAGCAAAACCTGCTCTCAGTAAAATAAGGTTCGCTATTAAACGTGCAATACGCCCATTTCCATCCCAAAAAGGGTGTATCTGACCAAAGATTAAATGAGCTGTAGCATACATAGTGATCGCTTCATCAATGCCGTGAGGATGACATGACTCAATGTACTCGACTAAAGCAACTATAAGTTTTGGCACATCAAAGGGTCGTGAGTACGCGTGGTATACTCTTGAGTTATTTTCAAGCAATAAGTAGGTTCCATTAGGTACGACTTTGAAGTTTCCATAAGGTTTATCTATATCGAATATAACATCAGTCTGAACGGCTTTATGTAGTTGCTTGATTTTATTTACAGTCAGCTCACTACTGATCATATCGTAAAGCAAGTCGATAGCTGTCGCATGTCCCATTACTTCTTTATGATCTTTTAAAGGCTTACCCGATACGGTTAAGCCTTCGTTTAATATAAACTGAGTTTCACCTAAATTTAGCGTATTACCCTCAAGTGCTGTTGAATTGTGCGTCCACATAGTACGCAACATGCTCAGTAGCTCTTGCTGTTTTGAGCTAGGTAAGTCCTCTAAGAATTTAAAGGTCGGTTTACTCTTTTGGGGTATATTTACGTATTTACGAGCCTTTCGTTCGCCCGTTATTAAAACTAACCCCTTTTTAGCAGCACTATTCAGCCACCGTTGTACTGTACGATTATCAACTTGGAAGTCTATTGCAGTTTTAATATCACTGATAGTCACAGATTTTTTGGCAGAACTTATGTAATTTAACACTAGTTCTTTTTCAATATTATTTTGTCGCATAAGAACTTTTATCGGACAACTATCAATTTATACGGCATTGTCGCATAAAGAATTTTATTGGACAAGTTTTGTTTTATACGACATCAGGTTCACAAAAATGACTGTCTTTTAATCGTTCATGAAATTAACTAGCAACCAAACGATCGAGTAGGGTGAGGCTCATGCCTCATCCCTCTCACAGAACCGTACGTACGGACCTCGTATACGGCTCATGCAATTTACTATTTCTCATCACTTTGATCAGTAATAAGAAGCGAGAACGCCTGTTT